>SYGP01000035.1 GCA_005799495.1 Planctomycetia bacterium | reverse complement strand
TCCGACGACGCCCCTACTCCGTGGTGCTGCTCGACGTAGTCGAAAAGGCGCATCCAGATGTGTTCAACATGCTGCTGCAGATCATGGAAGAAGGTCGCCTGACGGACTCCTTCGGCAGGCAGGTCGACTTCAAGAACACGATCGTCATCATGACCAGCAACATCGGCGCCGACCTGATCAAGGGCGGCTCGAACTTCGGCTTCACCAAGCGCGCCGAGGTGCAGGACTACGAGAAGATCAAGAAGTCGCTCTTGAGCGAGGTCGAGAAGTTCTTTCGACCAGAGTTCATCAACCGACTCGACGACACCATCGTGTTCCGACCGCTGGTGAAGGACGACCTCGTGCAGATCATCGACATCGAACTGGCGAAGGTGCGCGAGCGACTCGGCGAGCGTCAGATGACGCTTGCACTCGATCAGGCTGCAAAGGACTTCATCATCGAGAAGGGCTACAACCCTGACTTCGGTGCGCGTCCGCTGCGCCGCGCAATCGGGTCGTACATCGAGGATCCACTCGCGGAGAGCTTGCTCACGGGCGAGTTCAAGGCCGGCGATTCGATCGAAGGAACGCGCCCAGAGGGGAAGGAACACTTGGTGTTCACGGTGCGCCCCGCTGCGGCCGCATCGCCTGAGCCGCCCTCGGCAACCAGTCCCTCGATGACTTCGTGACACTGCGGCTCGCGATCATCCGCCTGATGTTGCTGTCGCTCTTCGCGGCAGGGATCTTCACGGCGGTGCTCCTGCTGGTCGACTCCAACGGCAGCCTGCTGGGTAAGGCGGTCGGCACATGCGCCATCATCGCCGTGGGGTGTGGGCTGCTTCTTCCAACCCTGCCGCGATCGGATGCCATTGCGCTGACGCCCGTGGGAATCGGCGCGGCAGTGGCGATCGCCGCCCTCGCCGTCCTCGGCTTGCTGCTGGTTTGGATTCCTTCGGGATGGGTCCGCGAGGGTGCGATTGTTGCCCTGATGTTTCTGATCGGCCTGACCTTTCCAACGCTGGCCGTTCCACTGCGGTACGCCGCATCGCCGAACCGAGGCACACGCCGCGCAGCATGGGGTGCGCTCCTGCTCATCGGGGGCTCTGCCCTCGGTCCCGCGATCGCGGTCGGAGCGGCCATCCTGCAGTGGACCAGTCAAACAGCGCTCGATCGTTCGATGGGGATGTGGGTCGTGCTCACCGGCTCCGCGTGCTGCATCGTGGCGTGTGCGTGTGGCTTGGAGCGCTCCCGCCGCCGCGCCGTTCGCATTGCGAGCCTCCTCGGCATCCTGCTGACCTGCGCAGCGGGCTTGCAGTGGACCGTCATCGTGCTGCAGAACCTCTTCGACGATGTGTGGAAGCTGCAGGTGGCACTGCCCCTTTCATTCGCGGCCGGATCCCTTGCGGTGGTCGGAGCGACCTCGGCCCTTCCGATGGGCATCATCGAGCGGCGCTTGATCCCCTGCATCGTGGCGCTCCTCCTCGTTGCAGGCGGAATCTCCTTTTGGTTGGCGGATGGACAGTCGCATGTTTCGAGCAGTTTCCTCCCAGAGCGATTGCTGACCGCGGATCTGCTGATCGCCGTATGCCTCGCCATCGCCGTCGCCGTCATCTACCGCGTTGGCGCCAAGCGCAGCGACCGGTCCGCGACGATCGACTCTGCCGAGGTCCTCTGTCCGCGCTGCGGCAAACGCAGCCGCTTCGCGTCCGGCAGCGACAGTTGCAAGCACTGCGGACTCCGCATTCTCATCGCCTTCAACGACGTCCGCTGCCCGAAGTGCCACCATGACGTGTCGCACCTCGACTCGGCGAGCCTGTGCCCCGAGTGCGGCTCCTCCGTGGATCGGACCGCGCTTCGTTATGTGCCGAACGCTGCAGCTGCCCCGTTTGCCTCAGGATTCTGAGGGGCACCAAGTCGCCGCCAGCTGCCGCATGCGTGCCACGAGTTCGGCCTTGTCCGCAAGCGAGAGGTCTGCAGCGGGCGTCGGCATCCGTTCCTTCTGGATCGGCTGAACACCGCTCGCCTCCGCGAGCGCGCGCTCGCGTGTGAGCATCGCAGCATCGACTCGCTCGGGAAGTTCCGGCGTGCCAAACCAGATTCGCAGTCCACGGAGATTGGCGCGTGCCTTGATTGCCCCGGCCGTTCCGTCGGCGGTTGGCGAGTCCGTGCGCTGGGCATCATCGACGAACGGGATGAAGCAAACCCGGTGACCCGAGGTGTGTCCATGCTGCAACCATTCGGCGCTCGCGGTCCAACCTTCGCCGGCCGCCAGCAGCAGCGGTTCAGCGAGCGATCGCGGGGTGAGCAGCGCAGCGTCCGCGCGAATCACCACCAACCATCCCGCACGCACAAGCGGTCGTTCCGCTCGGAAGTCACTCGGATACGCCGTCGCCAGTTGGACCCACTGCACGAGGACAGGCTGCGCAGCACTGCGCACCGACGGCGTCTTGGGAAGCTCTGGGAGGCTGCCCTTCTCGTCCGAAGCGGCTGCCGCACCTTGCTGCGGTGCCTGCGGGGACTGCTGTGCAGCGGCACCACCACCCAACCACATGCTGCATGTGGCTGCAGCGACTGCAAGAAGGACCACTGTTGGAGATTGCCGCTTCACATTCACTCCTTCACGAACTGCAGGTCATCGATCACGAATCGGCCGGTGGCGCTGCCCGCAGATCCGCCAACTTCCATTCGCACCGAGGCAATCTGCGACAGGTCGATCAGCGGGTTCACGGACTTGAAATCGCGCAAGCGAAGCTGCACGGTGCGCAGTTCATTCTGCCAGCCAGCGCCATTGCCGCTGCCCGTGCGCTGGTACGGTCGATTGATGGCCTCACCGGAAGCGCTGCTCGACACGCGCGACTCATTGCCCAGCGAATCCATCAGGACCCACGTGAACGACGCACCGCCATTGAGCGTGACCGTGTTGGGGTGACGCGTTCCCTGGCCGACGCGCGCCTGGACGAAGGTCCATGACGAGAGATCGCGCAGGGCTGGGAGCAAATCCCACGTCATGCCTGCCGAGACATTCCAGTCCCAAGCCACCATGCGCTGCGTATCAGAGGAGGTCGCGCGGATCGATCCGTTGTGCGGATTGCTGGTGCTCCATGTGTAGGTGTTGTCCGTGTCCCGAGCGATGGCTTCGGAAATGTTGGTGACGGTCGATGCCACCGCCCCGCCACTGCTGGATGTACCCAGACCAGTCTGCGTCTGGAAGTTGTCGACGGTGCGCACATTGGCAGACGCGGCGGGCACCACTTCCTTCACGATCGTGAATGCGGCTGATACGCCTGCGGGACGCAGCGATGATGACGGTCGCCAGAGGAACTCGCCCAGTGCGGTCTCGGACTCGAGGTGGTACTTCAGCGCAGCAAGGATGAACGCCTTCGCGACCGCCTGCGCACCCGCGTTGTTGATGGCCGTTCCCGATGGCCCCTGGAAGTCATTCGTTCCGCAGCAGTTGAAGTCATTGTGGTCCGCGCCATGCACATACACCGTGTTTCGGAAGCCCGTGCAGCGTTCGGCGAGATCGAAGGACCATGCAACGGTGTTGTTGGGCACGCCACTGACATCGCCATCGGCGGAACCCCACAACAGCATGAAGTTGGCAGCATGAGGGTTTGCAGAATTGACGCCGAGGAAATCCGTCGGCGCAATCGAGCACAGGAACTTGATGTTGGCGAGCCCGTAGCCAGTGGGCGTGTACGAGTTGTCGAAGATGCGGTCGTACGCGCGCGCAATCCCCTCGCCGCCGCGGCTGTGGCCGATCCAACCGATGCGCGACACATCGATCCGCCCGTTGATGGCTCCCCCCGCCACGGTGGCCTGCTGCGCAATGATCGCACTGGTGTGCTGCAGCGTCGTGGTCGAGGAGGTCTCGATTCCCGGCACCGTGTTGTTCTGGTGGCTGATCACGATGAAGCCCCAGCTTGCCAGATGCGTTCCGAGGTAGTCGTACCAACTGTATTGATGGCCGTTGCCGTGGGAGATGACCACGAGAGGGCGCTGCCCGAGCGAGGCGATGTTGGCCGGATACCAAAGACGGGCTGTCGTAAACCCGGATGTCGCGCCGCTCGCGGTGTAGCTCGAGAGCGTCGTGACCTGCAGTGGTCCAGTGGCGGTCGGATCTCGTGCAATCCAAAGTCCCGCACCGTCCCCACCACCATCGATCAGATCGCCTGCTCCGAGTCGACCATCACGGTTCACATCCACGACCAGGTCGTAGCCGCGACCGACCGCGAGATTGCCGTCGCCCGACAGCGTCGTTCCGCCAGTCAACTCGAACACATTCGCCGAAAGGGTCGAACCCAATGTGATCGACTGCGCCGCTCCGCGGACATCCTGCAGCACATCATTGGCCGCCCACTCCGCTGCGGTTCGGTTGGCGACCACCCACACATCGGCCACCGCACCCGCGGTGAAGGGCGTCAGCGCAGGGTCGATTCCCACGCGCACTGAACTGCCAACGGTGAAGGTCTGAACAAACGATGCGAAGGGAGCGACGGCAATCGACTGGCACGCCAGCTTGACTTCCGTGGGCTGTCCGGTGGGGCAAGAGGTTCCCCAGGCGGAGACCACCGCCGCGAGATCGTTTCCGTCCACCAAACCGTCGCCATTCACATCACCGCCCGAAGCTTGTCCCCATCCGACGAGCACTTCCGTGAGATCGAGGGCATCCACCGTTCCATCGCCGTTCAAGTCGGTATCGCACTGACCGTACGCGCTTGCCGAAAAGAGGATCACGCTCACGCAGGCGGCGAGGGGGCTCAACGATGGCATTTCCTGAAGGTACTTCCAAGTTTCTCGCATGCCAAACAAAGTCGCTAGAATCAGGAAGATGCCTGTCACTTGTGTACTCCGAACCAAGCGGTTTGTTTGGCTTCTGGTGTACACCGTGATCTGCTTTGGGCTCGGTCTCTGGGGCGCGTACGACTACTGGGTCCGTATTCCGCACGACGAGCAGCGGTACCAGGAGTTTGAGAATGTGAAGGGCACCTTCGATTCGCTGCAGAAGAAGGCGGACGAGGGCAAGTCGCTGAGCGCCGAAGAGCGAACTGCCTACGAGGATTCCAAGAAGCTCATGGCTGGGTTTCAACCGCCGCCAACCCCCGTGGCAGCGTGGGACCGCCCCCTCCAACTCTATGTCTATGTGATCGGCTGCGGCATCCTCAGTGCTCCCTGGTTCCTCCGGTCCCTGATCAAGCTGCGGGGGAAGCGCGTGGAGTTGACGGAGCTCAGCGATGCCGGAATCCTCCGCAGTGGCAACATCACGATCGAAGTTCGGGAGGCAGTCGAGATTGACATGTCGCGTTGGATGAGCAAGTCGATCGCCGTCGTGCGCGGGCCGGGCGGCGCAAACATCGAGATTGATGACTACATGCTCGAGGATGGGGCCAAGGTGGTTGGGTTCTTTGCCCATCGCTTCTCCCCCGCCGAATGGACGACGGAGGCGAAGCGCGTCACCGCCGCACCCGACGACAGCGAGGTGGCGCCCAACGATTCCGCCGCGTCCCCGACGGAACAGTCCTGATGCCTCGCGGACTCACCGAGCCGACCACAGCCATCCCGAAGATGGACCGCTGTGCGGATCTTCCGCACCGTCCACGCGTGCTGCTGGGCAAGATGGGACTCGATGGCCATGACCGTGGCGTGAAGCTCATCGCGCGCATCATGCGCGACAGTGGAATCCATGTGATTTACTCGGGACTTTGGCAGACCCCGCGCGGGCTTGCCATCGGTGCGCGCGATGAGGATGTCGACTGTGTGGCGGCGTCGATGATGAGCAACTCGCACCTCGTCCTCGTTCCCAAGTTGCTCGAAGAGTTGAAGTCCGTCGGTCGATCCGACATTCCCGTGAATGTGGGCGGCATCATTCCGCAGGAAGATGTCGCCACGCTTCTCGAAGCCGGCGTGGCGCGGATCTACCACACGGGAACGGGCATGGATCAGATCGTGGAAAGCGTGCGCGCGTGCGTTCGTCCCTACGCGCCGCTCGACCATGCTGCGCATCCCACAGCGCAGCTGGGCAGACTGATGTCGATGGCTGCGGCGGGAACGCTCCCGGCGACCGCCACCCTGCGGCGGCCCGCTCGCGTGGTCGGCATCACCGGCGCGCCGGGTGCGGGCAAGAGCACGCTTGTTGCCGCGATGGCATCCGAAGCCGTACGGCGCGGTCGACGCACGGCGGTCATTGCGTTTGACCCGATGAGTCCGATCACTGGGGGCGCCCTCCTCGGTGATCGTCTGCGCGTGGACTTCAATGCCGTCGATGAAGGGGTCTTCTATCGAAGCATGGCGATCATCGGCGAGGACTACCGAACGCTCGAACAGCTCATCGGTCTCGTCGGAGCCGCGGGCTTCGATCATCTGGTCGTGGAAACGGTCGGCGCAGGACAGAACGATGTCGCGATCCGCCTCTTCGTGGACCGCACGGCCGTGGTGACCGTTCCTGGGATGGGGGACAGCGTGCAGATGGACAAAGCCGGCATCCTCGAGATCGCCGATCTGTTCATCGCCAACAAGGCGGATCATGCGGGCGAGGCGAAACTCGTTCGCGAACTGCTCGACATCGCGTCGGGGCGGCCGATCTTCGAGACGGTTGCCACGCAGGGGCGCGGAATCGTCGAACTGTACGAAGCGTTGTTCGGCAACTGACGCGCAGTTCGCGAGTGCTCCGTAGACTGCGGAGCTCCACGGAACACACCATGACGGCAACCCAACTCCCTCGAAACACGAATCAGGCCCTCGGCATCGGTCAGTACGCCATCGACTTCCTCCATGCGGGCGATCCATCCCCCGCGGTGAGGGAACGGACCGTCCTGTTCCACACCGACAGCGTTCTGTGCGGCGTGTCTGCACTGGCGCTTGGCACGAATGCACCCGTCCTGCTGCGTGAAGAGGCGCTCTCGTATCCAAGCGGCAAGGGTGGCGCGCGAGTGTTCGGATCGCGGCGGCTTGTCGCGCCGGAAAAGGCGATCGTGGCGAACGCAGCCGCGGTTCGTGAGTGGGATTCCAACGGGACGAACTTTGGCTACAACCCGGCGCTCGGACACACGGCGGGCGAGTTCGGTCACAACGATTTTTACCCAGTGGCGATCGCCGCCGCCCAGATCGCGCGGCTCGACGGTGCGGCAGCGCTTCGCGGGATGATTGCGATCGATGAGATTCGCGGACGACTCGCCGAGGTGTTCAGCCTCAAGAGCTACAAGATCGACCATGTCGTGCATGGTGCGATCGCCAGCAGCGCCGTGTACGGTGCCATGCTCGGTGCGACGGCAGAGGAGATCGAAAGTGCCATCGGCATGACCGTGGCGCACTACATCCCGTGGCGGGCGATCCGCGCGGGCAAGCAGCTTTCGGATTCCAAGGGCGCGTCTGCGGCGTTGAGCACGGAAGCTGCGGTGCTGTCGATGCAGCGTTCGATGCGTGGTTTCCTCGGGCCGCGTGACATCTTCCGCAACCCGGAGAGCATGTTCCGTCAGTTCGAGAAGACGCAGGGTGACAGCCCCTTCGATCTCGTGCTCGGCTTCGCGGGCGATGACTTTGCCGTGATGGGCATGCACTTCAAGCTCGGTCTGTACGAACATCAATCTGCAGGTGCGCTGCAGGGGCTCATCGATCTGTTGGTCGCGCAACCGGATCTGCTGGCCTCGCCTGATCGCATCGCGGCCATCCGCATCACCGCCTACGAGCCCGCGTTCTCGATCATTGGTGATCCGGCGAAGCGCGATCCGCATACGCGACAAAGCGCAGATCATTCGATGGTCTACATCGTGTCCACGATGCTGCGGAAGGCATTCGAAGCACACGAGGCATCGGGCGCTGAAGGATTGCCCTCGACCGTCGACGCATGGTGGAAGGCAATCATGCTTGGTCCCCACGATTACTCCGCCGAGGCGATCCACGATCCCGTCACGCGCGGACTGATGGGCAAGATCACCTTCGGACACGGCGGCGCCGACTACGACCGCCGATACCCCGACGGCATCCCGACATCGCTGACGATCGAGATGACGGATGGGCGAAAGCTCGAAAGCGGGCTGGTGATGTATCCCGCCGGGCATGCGCGCAACACCACGGCGAACCTGCGCGACATTCTCGCGTCAAAGTTCGCGATGCTCGGGCGACTCGGCATCCGCAAGGCGCGCAAGGCCGTGCGCGAACTGGAGCAGTTGGAGCACCTGTCGGCGAAGGACCTTCGCGGTCTGTACAACCTTGATGTGCTCGATCGCGGTCGTTTCGAGTGATCCTTCGGCGGCGTGCCCGCGAAGCTCGCGTTGCCTCACCGCACCATGGCGAGGCGCAGCCCCCCCGCTTCATTCTCGATCTCGATGATCTCGAAGCGAATGTCGGGAAGTGTTCGTCGGTCGAGCCTGTAGCGCAGTCGCATGGGCGCAGGTCGATCGGCAACAACAAGCGCGCCGTTCCAACCGGATGCCATGCGGGTGATGAACGCGAGGAGATCCTTGCGGTTGCCCTCGGCCCATTCGGCAAAGGCAGCCTCGCCGCCCGCCTTGTCGTAGGAGGATCGCGCCTCGCGCGAGAGCATTTGAGCGTAGAACGGCGCGTATTCACGGTTCTTCAGCGCGTAGCTGAAGTGCGAAACGACATGCTCGGGCATCGCTGCCCGCAGCATGATGGTGCCGTCGGGCAACTCCTCGCGCAACTTCAGCTCTTCCGTGGGGCGCGGCTTGGGCTTGGGTGGTGGCTGCAGCGCAGACGGGCTGTAGGGCGGTACGGTGTATTCGGGTCGCGGCACGATGAACGATCCGATCGGCTGCGCATCCGCATTGGCCACGCGCGAGGGAAGTTCATCCACGACCACCACACGCGTTCCATCGGGAAGGATGGTCTCCGTCCCCACGGGCGACTCGAGGCCGAACTTGCTCGCACCGCGCTTGACATGCACGGTGCGATCCTCTGCACACCCGCTCAGCGCACCGCACCAGACGCTTCCGAGCACCAGGCCCACCATGACCGACAGCGCGGAGCACGCCGCACTCCCTCGCGCCGCGCCACGCCCGCTCCTCATGCACCGCTCCGCACGGCGCGCAAGACGGATCGCCAGAGAGGGTTCGCATCGCCGATGCGCCAGAGCAGGTGCTGCGGTCCGCTCCGATCTTCCGCTGGCCAGTCGAGTCGCGTGTGCGCTCCGCGCGACTCGCGGCGTTCGAGTGCGGCTCGAGTCATCAGGTGCCCGATGGTCAGCAGATTCTGCGTCTCCCAACCGCTTGGAGCATCGAAGACCGATCCAAGCGCGTACCGCCCCCAGAACGCGAACATGTCCACGCAGTCGCGCATCTTCGCGCCATCGCGCACGATGCCGACATTGCGCCACATGGCACTGCGAAGGCTGGAACGCACATCGTCCAGATCCAACTCGCCTGCGACCGATGTGCGGACCTTGCTCTCCCACTGCATGGGTACGGCGTCCGGCAGCGGATCCCGGATCGCTGCCTGCACCGTGCGCCGACCGAACACGAGTCCCTCGAGCAGGCTGTTGCTCGCAAGCCGATTTGCGCCATGCACTCCGTTCGACGCCACCTCGCCGCAGGCATAGAGCCCGCGCAGCGATGTGCGACCGTCGAGATCCGTCCATACGCCGCCGATCGTGTAGTGCGCGGCGGGATGCACGGGGATGAGCGCATTTCCACCATCGATCCCGTACTCCCTCAGCATCCGGGCCAGCCCCGGAAAGCGGCGGGCGAAGCCTTCGCTGCCGAGGTGGCGCGCATCCAGAAATGCGTGCGAATCTCCCGAAGCGGCCAGATGCTCCACGATGCCGCGCGTCACCACATCGCGTGGTGCGAGATCCGCTTGCGCATGGCGTCCCTGCATGATCGCCACACCCTGGCGATCGACGAGCCGCGCACCTTCGCCGCGCACCGCCTCGCTGATGAGATGTCGCGGCGCGCCCGCGACATACAGCGTGGTCGGATGAAACTGCATGAACTCCAGGTCCTGCACCTGCGCTCCCGCGCGCCACGCCATCGCGATGGCATCGCCTGTCGCGACGCGCGGGTTCGATGTCTCTCGGTAAACCTGACCGGCTCCGCCCGCAGCGAGAATCGTGGCGCGTGCCCACAGCACCTGCAAGCCGAAGCGCGGATGCCAGGTGAGGGCGCCCGTCACGCGCTGCGCACCATCCGTGCAGAGATCCAGCGCAAAGCAGCGATCAAAGACGCGTATGCCGGGTGTGCGTGCCGCCGCATCGATCAGCGTTCGCATCAACGCGCGGCCGGTTTGGTCGCCGTCCGCGTGCAGGATGCGTGCGCGTCCATGCCCGCCCTCGAGCCCGAGCGCCACGCCGGAATCGCCCTCATCGAAACACATGCCTGCGGACCGCAGCCACTCGATCTCCGCTGGTCCCTCTCGCACCAGAGCCTGAACCGCGTCCTCATCGCACAAACCAGCGCCAGCGACGAGCGTGTCCCGCTCATGCGCGGCGGGCGAATCGTCCGCGGCGAGCGCAGCGGCAATGCCGCCCTGCGCCCACTGCGTGTTCGACAGATCCATCGGTCCCTTGGCCAGCACCGTGACCGTTCCATGACGAGCCGCTTCGATCGCCGATCGCAGTCCAGCAACCCCCGCCCCAATCACGAGCGTGTCCGTGAAGAGTTGCGGCAGCAACTGGCTTCGGAAAGGAATGAGGAAGCGGCGTTCGTCGAAGATGCTCATCGGTGCAACCCTCTCACGGTTTGGCTGCGACCGGTTGGACGAAATCCGCGATCCACAACTGGCTGGAACGCCCCTCACCGCGCTGGCTCGTCCACATCAGCCGCCGCCCGACGGCGTCGAACACAGGCAGCACATCTGCGCCTTGCGCGTGCGTCACGCGCATGCGCTGCGGCGGCGAGGAGGGATCCGTCGTCACGGCGAAGATCTCATAGTTGCTGTGACCGACCTCGCTCGATGCGTAGACGATCATCGCCCCTGTCGGATGCCAGAACGGCGCCCAGTTCACATGCTCGTTGTCCGTGAGTTGCCGCTCATTCGCGGAGCCGACGACCCGCCCGTCGCCGTCGCGCACAAGATCAGCCACTTGCACCTGCAGCAGACTGTCACCGTGCCGATCGGATCGGTAGCAGATACGCCGCTCATCGGGCGAGAAGAACGGCCCACCGTCGTAACCAGGGGTGTTCACGATGGCGACATCCATCCCCGTCGGCATGTCGCGCACGCGCAGATCGCCCTGGCCGGTCTCGAGCGAGCAGTACAGCAGCGTGCGTCCGTCACGCGTGGTGGATCCCTCCGCTGCATAGGCACGCCCATCGCCGACGATCACCGTGGGCTGCATGCGACCCGATGCGACCTGTGCCGCATCGGCGATCTGGATTTCCACGATCCGCATCTCGGGCGGGAACTGCCACTTGTATCGCCCGCTTCCGCGCTGGTAGCCCGGCGCGTCCGTGACTGCCGGCGTCGTGATGGTCGACGCGTAGAGCACCGTCCCAGGCCGCGACTGCTCGAACCAACCGCAGGTGTTCGCCGAAGCGGGAGGACTGATCCGCTCGATGCGGGTGAGGAGCGGTTTGCCCGCCGCATCCGTACCGAGTTCCGCAATGAACATCGCATAGAAGTCATCGGGTGCGTGGCCGGGCGGCGGCTGCTCGACCGCTTGAAAGATGATCTGTCGACCGCTCGGCGAGAAATACGCCTCCCCCGCCTTCACGAAGCGATCGGGGAAGGTGAGCTGCGTGTGGTTCTGCAGCCACGCCGATTCGGATGCACGCCACACCGCGGGATCTTCGGTGGGTGGCTTGGCATTCGGCAGAACCGGTGGCGTGGAGCAACTCGGAAGGAGCAGCGCGTGCGCGAGGGCCAGGCATGGGATGATGGAACGCATGGAAGAGCGGACGGACGAGAGTGCCGATCGAGCCGAGATTGTAGGTCGCGGCTACGCATCGGTATATGTCGATGCGCAGTTGATCGTGATCGAGAAGCAGCATGGCATCCTCTCCGTTCCGGGCATTGGCGAGGACAAGGCGGACTGCATCGCTCGCCGAGTGGCGGAGGACTTCGCCGGCGCTCGCATCGTGCACCGCCTCGACCGTGACACAAGCGGTCTGATGGTGCTTGGGCTCGATGCGTCCACACACCGAGCGCTGTCCATGCAGTTCGAGGCGCGTTCCGTCCGCAAGGAGTACGAAGCGCTCGTCGGCGGTCACTGCGTTCAGGAGCATGGCGTCATCGACCTTCCCATCGCCAAGGATGCGGCGAATCCGCCGCGGCAGCGCATCGATCACGAGCAGGGCCGACCAAGCGTCACCGCCTGGCGGGTGCTCGAGCGCCTGGCGAATCCAGCGCGCACGCGCGTTCGCCTCGAGCCGCGCACCGGGCGATCACATCAACTGCGGCTGCACATGTTGACGATCGGATACCCGATGATCGGCGATGATCTCTACGCGCCGAAGGAGCTGCTGCGACTTGCGCCACGGCTCTGCTTGCACGCAACGCTGCTAGAGTTCACGCACCCCGCGACCGGAGAGCGACGGATGTTTCAGTCGCCTGCACCGTTCTGACGGGAGCCACGCGCGTCGCCGCGTGCGGCGACGAATCGCCCGAGCGCCATCAGCGGGAAGTAGAGACGGTAGAGGTGGTAGCGCAGATAGAACACGCGCGGGAATCCAGTGCCCGTGAAGAACGGCTCGCTCCAGGACCCCGCTGGATCACCATCCGGGTTGCGCGCAGGATCGGTCGCTGCCGCGGCACCGAGTTGCGTCTCGCAGAGCCACGCCACGGCGCGCTCGAGTCCGCGGTCGCTCGGGCCGAAGACTTCCTGCAGCACCATCGCACCCCACGCGGTCTGCGAGGCCGTGGATGGCCCCTGCCCCTTCAGCCGCGGGTCGATGTAGGAATCGGCGGTCTCGCCGAAGGATCCATCGGGCATTTGCACGGAGCGGATCCACTCGCCTGCCTGCAGAATCCATGGTTCATCCCTGCGGACACCGCAGCGAATCGGACCGATCACCGACTGCCAGGTTCCATAGATGTAGTTCACACCCCAACGCCCAAAGAAGCAGCCCTCCATCTCTTGGTGTGAGCGGATGTAGCGCACAGCGCGATCGATGGCGGGATGCCCCACCCGCAGTCCATGCCACGACAGACACTCGAGCACGCGACCAGTGATGTCGGGACAGGACGGATCCTGCATCGCATTGTGATCGGCAAATGGAACGCACTCAAGAATCGGTCGGTGCTGCGTGCGGTCGAACGCAGCCCAACCTCCGTCATCGTTCTGCATGGCGAGCAGCCACTCCACGCCCCGCTCGCCCGCCGCGCATGCAGCGGCGCCACCCGTGCGCGCGAGCGCCATCGCGACCATCGCGGTGTCATCGCAGTCGGGATACCAGGCGTTGTCGTACTCGAAAGCCCACCCGCCGTTGGGCGCGTCCGGCGCGCAGTTCACCGCCCAATCGCCGCGAAAGGAGATTTCCTTTCGCACCAACCAGGATGCGGCCCGCGCCGCCGATCGGTCCGTGGCGTCGAGCCCGCAGTCGTTCATCGCATACAGCGCGATCCCCGTATCCCACACGGGCGAGAAACAGGGCTGGATGCGAATGCCCTCTTCATCCTCGATGAAGAACGCATCCAAGTCCCGCTCGGCACGAACCACGCGCGGATCGCTCCGAGGGATGCCCAGCGCGTGCATCACGATCTGCAGATACACCATCGGCGGAAAGATCGCGCCGAGCCCTGCCGTCGGCGCCGGTGACTCTTGACTTGCACGCCGCATGATCCACGCGAAGGACTCGCGGATCGCCCGTCGTCGCAGCGGCGTTCCGCCGAAGCGTTCCATCACCTTCAGGAGCGAGTCGATGCCCCCGAACACGCGCCGCCAGAAACGCGAGCCATCCGGGCGCTGATACAGGCGCGCGCGTTCGCGCGCGTCCACGAACAGTTCATCGATCCCCTGACGCGAATCGAGTTTCCGCGTGGGGCGCAGCACGCTGACGATCGCGAGGGGCAGGATCATCGTGCGGCTCCATGCGCTCACCTTCGACAGATGGAAGAAGAACCAGCGCGGCAACCACAGCACTTCGGGTGGAATGGTCGGCACGGCTGACCATGGCACCTGCCCAAGCGCCGCGAGATAGAAGTTCGAGAAGGAGTTGCAGCGCTCCGCACCGCCGAGCGCCAGCACCTGCTCGCGTGCACGCCGCATGTGCGGGGCATCCGCCCGGTCACCCGCCAGCTTCAGCGCGAGGTATGCCTTGACCGTTGCGGACAGGTCCGTCGCGCTGCCGGGGTACTGCCCCCAGCCACCATCGCTGCGCTGCTGTGCGCGGAGCACGCGCTCGATGCGCGCGAGCGTCTCCCGCCCTGGGCGCCCATCCACCATCGGCTGTGATTCCTGCCCGAGCACCCACTTCATCAGCAGGTACTCCGACTCCAGGATCGAATCGCCCTCGAGTTCCGCGCAGAAGTGCCCATCGTCTCGCTGCAGCGATTGCAGTGCGGCGAGCGCACCATCGCGCGCACGCCTCGCGCGCTGCGTCACGCCATCACTCGCCGTCAAAGGATGATCGATGATCGTCATGGACAGGTCGGACTCCGCACGCACGCACCGTGCCGCCCTCTATGCTAACCGCGAGGAGATGCTCCCATGTCGAACGAACCGTCCGAGATCGCGTCCGTCACTTCCCTCGCGCAGCGGCTCGATGCCGTCGAGACGCAACTGTCGAGTGCGCGCCGAGAATCCCGGCGGTGGCGCGCTGGCGCGATCACGCTTGCGGGCATCGGCGTGAGCGCCATCGTGCTTGCCGCCGCGCAGTCGACGCGCACACCGGATGTCGTTCGTGCGCGCCGCTTCGAAGTGGTGGATCAGGGCGACAAGGTCGTGCTGCTCGCCGGCATCGGCCAGCATGGGGGACAACTCGATGTGTGGGGCAACTCCGGCAAGAACGCACTCCGCCTCGGGGCCAACCCCAACGGTGGTGACATCGCCGTGTGGAATGGCGCGGAACAGGGCATCGCGGGCATGTATGCGACCGCCGATGGTGGGCGCGTGGAAGCCACCGCAGCCGATGGCAGCGGTGCCGTGCTGCGAACCGAGGGCGGCACTCCGGCGCTGCTCATCACGGACGCGCAGGGCAATCCGCGCATCGCGGCAACGACGACGCCCGCATCGAGTGGCATCAGCATCCGCTCGGCGGAGGGCAAGGAAATCGCGGCACTCGGAGCGACACCGATCAACGGCGGATTGATTCGCATCGCGCAGGAGGACGGCAGTGTCGCCGTGCAGGCCGTTGCGCTGCCGCATGGCGGATCGATCGGCGTTGCCGCACGCGATGGATCGCGGGCCGCCCTTCTCGAGTCGCCCACCGAGTCGAGCGGTGGAACGCTCGCGCTCTTTGCACCGGGCGGTGCGGAAACGCTTTCGTTGACGGCTCGCGCAGAGGCGGGCGCACGCATCACGCTCACGAACAATCAGCGCATGCCGGCAGCGATGATCGAAGTGGCCGCGAATGACTCGGCGATCCTCTCCTTCCTGCAAGGCGGCACTCGCGTGGCTGGTCTGGGCGGCTCCTCCGCAGGTGGACTGCTCAATCTTTCCAATGCGAGCGGCAAGGGCGTGATCATCGCAGGTGCCGCGAGCGACGCCGATGGCGGTGCCATCTCGGTACGAAGTGGCGCGGGCTCCACGCTCGTTCGAGTGGGTGTGGACCGTATCGGCGCGGGTGAGGTCGCCGTCTACGACGGCCCAGGCACGCGCAAGCGTCTGCTCAGCGCGATCGCGTCCCCCCCCTGAGCTTTCGGTTCACGCGCAATCCGCGGCGGATCGGCGAAGCGCAGTGCCCGACTCCACGTAGAAGTTGAGCAGTTCACCCGTGGCAAAGTCCGCCGCAGCCTGTCCCTGCGGAACACGCACCCACATAGGCACTCCCGCATGCAGGAGAACGAAGTTCGACTGCGTGTCCGTCGCAAGCACCCGTCCCTGCACGATGCGCGGCGTTCCCTGCACCGGTTCGATGAAGGTGCCACCCGCCGTGGCGCGGTGCATGCGGAGCGCGCTCGCACGCACGACGCCTCGCAGGCGTTTGCCCGGCTCGAGTCCGTCGGTCACGCCCTCCACCAGCAGTTCGAGTTCGTAGTTCGACTTCGGCACGCTGACTCGAGCCTTGGTGCCGGAGATGGATTCGAGAATCAGGACTGCGGTATCGCGCTCAAGAGTGGCCATGACGAGGGCAAGCATAGTGCGCGGCCGCACGGCCCGGGGACGAAGCACCGCCGAACACCCCGCGAGACGTCAGTGATCCACGCGGTGCCCGAGGATGGGCGCAAGCATCGCCACGTGTCGATCGACCGTGGCCTGATCGCGCGCCTCCAGGTTGAGGCGAAGCAGCGGCTCCGTGTTGCTCAGGCGCACATTGCACCACCACTCGCCCGCATCGAGCGAGAGCCCGTCGAGGTCGCTCGTCGGTGCACCCGGATAAGCCGCCTTGAGCCGATCGATCGCTCCGAGTTTGTCCGCATTCTCGAAGTTGATCTCGCCCGACTGCGCGTACCGCCGAAACGGCTGGATGATCTCCGACAGCGCACGCCCGCGCGCGGCCACCAGACTCGCCACGGCCAGGAGAGCTCGGATGCCGCTGTCCGCATTGAACATGTCCGCGAAGTAAAAGTGCCCAGACAGTTCTCCGCCGATCGGCGCCGCGGTCTCCGCCAGCTTGGCCTTCATGAAGACATGTCCCACACGGCTCTCCACTGGAACGCCCCCCGCCTCCTCAATGGCTTCCCGCACACTGCGTGAACTGCGCAGGTCGTACACCACCGCAGCTCCCGCCTTTCCACGCAGCGCATCCTGCGCGAGTGCCGCAAGCAGCAGATCGCACCCCACCGTTGCTCCCTGCTCATCGACGATGACGCAGCGGTCTGCATCGCCATCGAAACACACGCCGAAATCCAGCTTCCGAGCACGCACGACCTCCTGCACTTCTCGAAGATTCGCCTCCACGAGCGGGTTCGGCTCATGCGTGAATGATCCGCTCGAATTGTCAAAGTGCAGGGGCACGATGTCGAATCCAGGCACGCCGCCGAGGACGCGCGGCACCATCGTTCCCGCCATGCCGTTGCTTGCATCGACCCCAATGCGGAGCACGCGCGATCCTTCCAGGACCGAGGGATGCAGCAGGCGCAGCAGGTGATCGCGGTAGGCATCCCACAGGTCCACCGACTCTTCGCGCCCCGCGTGGCGTTCGCCTGCACCCTCGACCGCCAAACGCGCGAGTTCGCGGATCGCTTCAAGTCCGCTGCCCGTGCCGACGGGCTTCGCCTGCGCCCGACTGATCTTGAATCCGTTGTAGTGCGCTGGGTTGTGGCTCGCAGTCACTTCAATGCCGCCCGCACACTGCAGGTGATTGATCGCAAAGTAGGTCATCGGCGTGTCGACCATCCCGACATCGATGACATGTGCACCGAAATCGCGGATGCCCCGCTTGAGTGCCTCGGCAAGCGACGGCGAACTCTTGCGCATGTCGCGCCCGACGACGATGTGACGCATGCGCGGATGATCGAGACCATCGCGCTGCGCCCGTTCCGTCAGCCACTCCGCGGCCGCGTGCCCGACCTTCCAGGCGATGCCTTCGTCGAGCGGCTGTGGATAGGTCGCCCGGACGTCGTACGCCTTGAAGACTTTGTCGATCATGAGAGGGCGCGATCATAGAAATGCTTCCCCGCATGGTGGTTGGACTTCTCAGCGCATGGTGACCGAACGGCTTGCGGCGATGCAGGCGCCCTGCTACCCTGCTCGGCTTCCCGTTTCCAACCGCCACATCGTTGTGGTGGAGTCATGGGAGACGGCGTTCACCTCGGTGGGTGGGCTCCGCGAACGTCTTTTCCCCCCCGCAAGCGCCCTGTTCGAGCGCTCGGCACCGCAAGGTCACCGGCCGAAGCTCGGGTGTCGCTGTCTCCGCAGATCGCGGAGATGCCTGAAAGAGGAGTCCTCCATGTCACTTGTCAACGAACTCATTGAAGCCGGCATCCATTTCGGCCAACGACGGTCGAGCTGGAACCCCAAGATGGGGCCCTACATCCAGGGCGTCAAGAATCAGATCCACATCATCGACATTCGCGAGACCATCAAGGGTCTGCTGCTCGCCAAGAAGTTCATCACCCGCACCGTGGCCGAAGGCAAGGACGTGCTGTTCGTCGGGACGAAGCGGCAGGCGCGCGGCGCGGTCGAAACACATTGCACGGCTTGCCAGATGCCGTACATCACGGAGCGATGGCTCGGTGGACTGCTGACCAACTTCCGCACGGTGCGCGAGCGTCTGCGCCGACTGGAGGAGCTGGAAGGCCTGGTGCAGACCGGCGGCATCAAGGACTACTCGAAGAAGATGGAGTCGCAGCTTGCGCGCGAACTCAAGAAGATCCACCGCAACCTGAACGGGGTGCGCAGCATGTCGAAGTTGCCCGCCGCGCTCGTGGTCATCGATGTGAACCGCGAGTCCAATGCGGTGCGGGAAGCGAAGAATCTGGGAATCCCGACGATTTGCCTGATCGATACGGACGGCGATCCTGACTTCGCAGACATTCCGATCCCAGGCAACGACGACTCGATGCGCTCGATTGATCTGATCCTGCGCGAGCTCGCCGCCGCCGTTCAAGAAGGCAAGGTCAGTCGTCAAACCTCTGCGCCGGGCCCCGCGGAGGGCTCCGCAGGCGGTTCGGAAGATGGCGCTTCTCCTGCGGCGCCGCGCCGTCGAAGCGTGCGGAGTCGCTTCCGCGTTGATGATGTCGGTGGTGGGCTGCCAGCCGACGGAGCATCGGTGGAAGCCGCCGTCGCCACGCCCCCTGAGACCACTCCCTGATCGGCTCCCAGCATTTGATTGGCAGGATGGATTGGCAGCAAGGGGCTGGCTCGGGCGCCCCTTTGAAAACCAGGAACGAAGTCGAGACACAAGGACAGCACACATGGAAACGGTGAACATCGATGCGAAGTTGGTGATGGCACTCCGCAACAACACGGGGCTCGGATTCGGCGATTGCCGCGCCGCGCTCACGGAGACGGGCGGCGATCTGGCGAAGGCCGAAGCGCTGCTGCGCGAGCGGCTGAAGGGCAAGATGGATGCTCGCTCCGACCGCGCCGCGGGCGAGGGCTGCATCGCGATCGCCATCGAAGGCTCGAAGGCAACGATCGTGGAAGTGCGCGCGGAAACCGACTTCACTGCGAAGAACGAGGAGTTTCGTGCGATGGCTGGCGAACTGGCGACCATGTCGCTTGCGCTCGGCGCGGGCGCGGTGTCCATCACCGCACCGATGACCGCACGGCTCGATACGGTGCGCATCAAGACGGGCGAGAACATCTCGTTCGCGCGCGGAACCCGTCTCGATGGCGGTTCCTTCGCGAAGTACATCCATCATGACCACAAGCTCGGTGTACTGCTGCAATTCGACGGTCCGCTGACCGAGGAACTGGCCACGGGCATCTGCCAGCACATCGCTGCTGCCGTGCCCACCCCGATGGCCGTCGACGAGCATGGTTTGCCCGCGGATCTCGTGGCGACCAAGCGCGAGGAAGCCCGCAAGGAAGCGGCCGAGTCGGGCAAGCCCGCGGACATCGTCGAGAAGATGGCGGGCGGCAAGCTGCGCAAGTACTTCGAGGAGACCACGCTGCTCGGCCAGAAGTTCGTGAAGGACGACAAGAAGTCCGTGCGCGAGATCCTGCCCAAGGGCGTGACGATCACCTCATTCGTGCGCCTGCGCGTCGGCGCCTGACCGCCCCATTCACCGCTCGCTGCGCTCAACCGCGTTCACCGTCGGCGAGGTCGTGCTGCGCTCACTCTCCGCCGCGCGCCGAATGCCGCTGAGCATCCCGCCAAAGACGATGTTGTGCAGCGGAAGCACGCTGTACCAGTAGAGCAAGCCGAGGATGCCCTTGGGGCGGAAGCGCGCAGTCATCGTGAGTGCGCTCCCGCCCGCGGGTGCAGGAGCGATGTCGAAGTTCAGCGTGGCAATGCCCGGCAGTTTCATCTCGGCAAGAAGTGCGAGCGAACGCCCCCGCTCCACGCCGATCACACGCCAGAAATCGAGTGCCTCGCCGAACTCCACCTCGTCGGAGTCGCGTCGCCCGCGGCGCAGTCCGGGTCCGCCGACGATGGTGTCCATCCACCCGCGGATCCTCCAGAGGATGTCGCCCGCGTACCACCCGTGTCCGCCGCCGATGCGGCACACAGCGCGCGAGACCGCATCGGCGGATGCCGCGATCAAGATGGACCGCTGATCCGTGAAGAGCGTTCCACCAGCCCAGTCGGGATCGCCCGGGATCACACCAGCGACGGACCATCGCGTGTCGACTTCATTGTGCCGAACACGCTCGAGTGCTCGACGGATCGAGTCGCGCACGCCAAGTGCCGGGTGCGGCATCAGCCGCTGCGTGAGGTCATTCGTCACGACCACTCGGTTGCGCAGCCCCTCCGCCAGCGGACGCGCGATGCGGTACGACACCGGCGTCACGAGGCCGATCCAACCGGAACTGAGCCGAGGCGTCAGGACCGGCAGCGGAATGATCACGCGCTCGCGCAGCCCGAGTTCCTGTGCCATGATGCGCATCAGCTCGCGGTACGGAAGCACATCTGCGCCGCCGATCTCCAGCGTCTTGCCCGCAGTCTCCGGTACCGACAGACACTGGACCATCCAGAACAGCACATCCGTGATGGAGACGGGCTGCGACTCCGTCTTCACCCAGGCTGGCGTGACCATGATCGGCAGACGCTCCACGAGGTAGCGAAGGATCTCGAACGATGCCGAGCCCGAACCGATGATCATCGCGGCCCGGAAGACCGTGAGCGGAACGCCGGACGCCGCGAGCACCTGCTCCACTTCGCGCCGCGACGAGAGGTGCTCGCTGAGCCCGGGGCCGAGCTCGCCAAGCCCTCCGAGGTAGACGATCCGCTCGACGCCAGCCGCGGAGCTGGCAGCGGCAAACGCCCTCGCGAGCGCGCGATCACGATCGGCGTAGGCATGTCCACCACTCTCCATGGAATGCACCAGGTAGTACGCGGCACGGCAGCCCCTGAGGCTCTCCGTGAGCGTCGCGACATCGGTCAGGGTCCCCCGCACGACCTCCACGGAGGCGTGCGAACGCCAGGGGCGCGCAGCGAGTTTGCGAGGCTCCCGCACGATGCAGCGCACGCGGTATCCCGCTTCGAGCAATCGCGGCACGAGACGACCTCCGACATAGCCGGTGGCGCCCGTGACGGCGATGATCGGCTCCTGCCTGCGCGGCGTGTCCTGATGCGAAGTGGGAGTGGATGTCATGGGTCCGACGCGGGTGCTTCGATGTGCGAAGAAGAATAGGCACCGAGCGCGACGCTGCCACCGATTGAGTGCGGGACAACGCTGCATCTTGCCGATACCACACGGGAGATGAAGAACCCGCCTTGGCTGTCGTTTGGACTTTCCGCCTCGCTTCTCTTCGCCGCGATTCCATCCGCCGCTGCAAGCAACGAAAGCATCAGCGCAGCGATTCGCGAGGCAGTCGCGACGACAGGATTGAAGAAGGCTGTGATTGCGGTCAGCGTCTGCGATGCATCGTCTGGCAAGTCGATCGTCTCCGTGCGCGGTGGTGAACCACTCGTACCGGCAAGCAACATGAAGTTGTTGACGACGGCTGCCGCGATGACCGTGCTGGGACCGGACTTTGCGTTCTCCACGCGCATGTTGCTGAACGGCGATCGGCTCACCATCGTCGGCGATGGCGATCCCGCGCTTGGAGATCCCGAACTGCTTGCAGCATCCACCTTCTCGGATGCGTCGGGAAAGGTTCATACGGGGATGGACATCGAAGGGCTGCTCGACACATGGGTCGCTTCGCTGCGGGCCGCCGGTGTTCGGAGTCTGCGGGAAATCGTCGTGGATGACCGCATCTTCGTGCGCGAGGGGGCGCATCCATCGTGGCCGAAGGATCAACTCAATGAGAGTTACTGCGCGCCGCCGTTCGGGCTCAACTTCCATGCGAACAGCATCGCTCTCTCCGTTGCGCCCCGCGCAGGCGCCGCCCCCGAGATCACCAAGATCACGCCGCAAGCCCCGTGGGTATCGATCACCAACAAGGGCACATCGCGCTCGGGCAAGAACGACAAGAACACGGTCTGGTTCGCGCGCACGCCGGAAACGGGCGATCTCACGCTCTACGGGAATGTGAGGACGAAGCTCGCGAGTCCCATTCTTGTCCCCGTGGGAGATCCGTCGCTGTTCCTCGCGCAGTGTCTTGCGCATCGGCTGCGGGCAGCGGGCGTGGCGGTCGCGACGGCGAGAATCGCGGCGGCAGCGGACGCCACGCCATCCGGCAAGCCCATCGGCCCGGTGCTCCGGACGCCGATCACCACCGTGCTCGAACACTGCAACTCCGAGAGCGACAACCTCTATGCGGAGTGCCTGTTCAAGCGAATCGCGTTCGCGAAGACGGGTGCAGCGGGCTCTTGGCCCGTCGGTGCACGCGTGATGCAAGGCGAACTGCGGGCACGGATGGGCCGCGCGTCGGAGGCGTTTGTTGTCTCGGACGGGTCGGGACTTTCCCGCGACAACCGCGTCACGGCGGACGGGCTGGCATCCTGGCTCGCGTCCGTGGCACAGGACGATCGCATCGGTCACCGCTTCATCGAGACGCTGCCGGTCGCAGGTCGATCGGGCACGGTGCGCAAGCGCATGAAGGAGATCAATCCTGCCGTGGCGCTGGTGCACTGCAAGAGCGGCTACATCGACAAGGTCTGCTGCCTCAGCGGCTATGTCACCGCAAGCGATGGAACGCGCTACGCGTTCAGCGTGCTTGCCAACGGACTCAGCGAAGCGGGTGCGGTCAGCAAGGCGAAGAAACTGCAGGACCGCGTCTGCGCGCTGCTGGCGGAAGAGCTGGCGGGGCGGCGCAGTGCGCTCGGTGGATGACGGGGGTTCAAGACGCCTGAGGCCGGAAGGACAGTTTCGCCTGCCCGACATCGGGATAGAGCTGAAAGAGGCGATCGAGTTTCGCCAACTGCAGCACCTGCACGATCAGCCCCTGGAGTCCGCAGAGCCGGACATCGCCCCCGTGGCTCTTCATTCGAGTGTGCAGCATCAGCAGCACCCCGATCCCCGTGCTCGACAGGACCGTGAGAGCGGAGCAGTCCACGATCAGGTGGCGCACGCCCCCTGCCACGAGCGCGCCCACCTGCTCGGACATCTGTTTGGCAGTCGTTTGGTTGAGTCCCCCATCCGCGCGGATCACCATGACATCGCCTTCGATCTCGCCGATCACCAACTCCACGGTTCAGTTCTCCACGACCCGAAGGGCGATCAGGTCCTGCACATCCACCATGCCGATCGGCTTGCCCTCGCGGTCCACGACCGGCACCTCGTCGACTCGGCGCTCCTGCACCAGTCGTACCGCATCGCGAACAACCGCGTCCACCGTCAGACACATCGGGCGCGCCGTCATCACCTTCACGATGGGTCCATCGATCCAGCCCGATTCACCCTGATGGACCAGTCGCCGCAGATCACCATCGGTGAAGATGCCCGAGAGACGACCGCCACCATCGACGAGCAGGATCGCACCAGAACGCCGATCCTGCCCCGCTTTCGCCAGCGCCTCGCGGACCGTGGCGGCGTCGCCGACCACTTGGAGATTCACGCCCACCTTGAACCGAAGCACCTCGGTGATCGGCCGGAGTCCTGCACCGAGGAGTCCCCCAGGGTGATGGCGATGGAAGTCGTCCGCACGGAAGTCACGCCGCTTCGCCAAAGCGAGCGCGATTGCATCGCCCACCGCAATCATGGCAGTGGTACTCGCGGTGGGCGCCAGATTCAGCGGACATGCCTCCACGATGTCGCCCAGCGCGATGTGCGCATCGCACAAACGCGCGAGCGCCGTGCTGTGCCGCGCCGAAATGCCAACCCGCACCACGCCATCGGCCTTCAGGTGCAGCGCCAAGTCGACAAGTTCCGATGTTTCGCCGCTGTAGGACATCAAGAGCGCCACATCGCCGCTGCGCAATCGTCCGAGGTCGCCGTGAAGCGCTTCCGCAGGGTGGATGAAGTGGGATGGTTGACCGAGGCTCGCGAGCGTGGCCGACACCTTCATTCCCACAAGCCCGGACTTGCCCATCCCCGAGACGACCACATGCCCCTCGCACCGTTCGAGCAGATCGATCGCTGCACACCAGCGGCTGCCCGCCGCGCCACGCAGATCTGCGGCAAGCGCGCTGAGCGCCCGCGCTTCAGCCTCGATCACTTCCGCCATGAAAATCGGTTCCGCGGAAACCGTCTGGGACTTCATGAGTGAAAGGGTACTGGATACCCTGCCAAGTCATGGCACATCAGGATGACTATGAGGTGCGGCTCTCGAGTTTCCAAGGACCGCTCGATCTGCTCCTCTATCTCGTTCGACGTGCGGAAGTGGACATCGCGGACATCCCGATCGCGCTCATCACGGAGCAGTATTTCGACTTGCTGCGGCAGATTCACCGCATCGACGTCGAACTCGCAGGCGAGTTCCTCGTGATGGCTGCCACGCTTGTCGAGATCAAGAGCCGCACGCTCGCGCCCGCGGCTGCGCCGGGTGAATCCGCGGGCAACGCGCCGCGAAACGAGTTGGCTGATCCTCGGTCGGATCTCGTGCGGCAGTTGCTCGCATACCAGCGATTTCGCACCGCGGCAGGAGCTCTCGAGCGCCTACGGGACGAGAGCGCGCGGCGCTTCACGGCTGGATCGCACGGTGGCGAGGACCTTGCCGCGACCGAAGACTTCGCCGTCGAGATCGATGATGCTCATGTGCTCGATCTCATCGAGGCGTTCGAGCGCATCATGCAGTCGGTGGATGTCTCGCGCCTGGGCGATCACCGCGTCGAGTACGACGACACCCCGATCTCGCTGCACCAGGCGGATCTGATCGATCGGCTTGCCCGCAGTGAACGCAGGCGGCTGGGCATGCGCCGCATCTTCGAGGGGCGTTCACGCGGCGAGATGATCGGGCTGTTCCTTGCACTGCTCGAGCTGGCGCGACAGCAGCAGATCACCGTGCGTCAGGATGATGGCGACGACGAAATCGAGATCGAACTTCTGCAGATTTCGCCTGAACCAGGCACCACGCCTCCCGTGGCGCAGCAGCCCGCGAGTGACGAAAGCTGAAGGCAGAGCAAAGCGGGTTGCGATCGCAGGGATGTGCCCGCCCCATCCCCGATCAGTCCTTGACTACCGGGATCAGTCTTCGAGCGGCGTGCGCTGCGGCTCGAGATAGGTGTAGCCCGCGAGACCGTTTTCATATGTCTTCATGAGCAACTTGCTCTCCTTCGGCGACAGCAGTTTCTTGCGCACGGCTCGCTCGCACTCGCGGCGGATCATGCCGCCGAGTTCCGTCGAATCGAACTGCACATACTTCAGCACCTCGGCAATCGAGTCGCCTTCGACAATCTCATCGACCCACCACTGTCCATTCGCATCGAGGCGGATGTGCGCGACATGCGTGTCACCGAACAGGTTGTGGAGGTCGCCGAGCGTTTCCTGGTAGGCACCGACGAGGAACGCGCCCAGCAGATAGGTCGTGCCGTCCTCGAAGTCATGGACCTCGAGGCATCGCTTGATGTCATGGTCGTCGACGAAACGGTCGACCTTGCCATCCGAATCGCAGGTGATGTCCGCCAGCGTCGCCTTGCGCGTGGGCTTCTCGTTGAGCCGGTGAATCGGCATGATCGGGAAGAGCTGGTTGATCGCCCAGATGTCCGGCAAACTCTGGAAGATGGACAGATTGCAGAAGTAGGTATCGCTGAGGATCGAATCGAGATCCGCCAGTTCCTCCGGCTTGCGATCGCCCAGATCACGCGCCACATCCCGCACCTTCGCACAGATCGCCCAGAACAGCTGATCGACCAGCGCGCGGTGCTGGAGCGGCAGGTAGCCGACGGAGAAGAGCCGCATCGCCTCTTCACGCGCCTCGAGCGCGTCGTGGTACTGCTCGAGCAGACGCCGCGCGTTGATGGATCCGAGCAGGTCCCAGAGATCCGTCACGGGACGCGGAATCTCGCCGTCCACCGGCGGAACGCCGTCGAGCGACTTGGGGACCCGCACGCGGTCTGGTCGATTGGCGCCGAGCACATCGAAGATGAGCACCGACTGCTGCGCGACCATGGCACGCCCGGATTCCGTGACGATCGTCGGATGCGGGACGCCCTCCTCATCGCAGACGCTCATCGCCTTGTACACGACCGCGTTGGCATACTCGATGAGCGAGTAGTTCATCGAGAACTCAAAGGATGTCTGACTGCCGTCGTAGTCGATGCCGAGACCGCCGCCCACATCGAGGTACTTCAGCCCCGCACCCATCTTGGTCAGGTCTGCATAGATGCGGGCGAGTTCGTTCACGCCGTTGTTGACCTGCCGGATGTCGTGGATCTGGCTCCCCATGTGGCAGTGCAACAACTGCAGGCAGTCCGCCATGCCGATCGACTTGAGATACTCCAGTGTCTCGAGGACTTCGCTCAGCGACAGGCCGAACTTCGCCTTGACCCCCGACGAGTGACGCCAACGCCCCGCCCCTGGCGTGGAGAGATTCATGCGAACGCCGATCTTCGGTCGGACATCGAAGCGCTGGGCAGCCTCGACGATCAACCGAAGTTCACCGATGTTCTCGATGACGGGGATGATGTTCCGTCCAAGCTTCGCGGCGAGAGTGACGAACTCGATGTACTTCTCTTCCTTGAAGCCGTTGCAGATGATCAATCGGTCGGGCGAGTCCGTGGTGAGCCCCATGACCGCGAGAAGCTCTGGTTTGGATCCCACCTCGAGTCCGAAGCCGAGTTCCATGCCATTGCGGCGCACTTCCTCGACGACACGGCGCTGCTGGTTCACCTTGATCGGGTAGACGCCGAGGTACGCACCCTTGTACGCGTTCTCCTCGATCGCCTGCGCGAACGCCTCGCGCATGTCGCGCATCCGCCGCTCGAGCAGATCGGTGAAGTGCAGCAGCACGGGCGTGTGCAGTCCCCGCTCACGCATTCCGTTGACCACTTCGCACAAATCCACTTCGTGCCCCGCCACTCGCGTGGGACGAACGACGGCGTGCCCCTTCGTGTTCACATCGAAGAATCCCTTGCCCCACAATCGAACTTGGTAGAGATCTGCTGAGTCCTCGACCGTCCAACCGCCGCTCAGGGTGACCTGCCCTGCCTTGGCACGCAAGGGCTCCGCCGAGGGAACCGTGCTTCCAGCGATCAGAGGCGTGCTGACGGAGGGTGCGGAAGGGGGAGCGTCAGGCAGTCGGGTCGGGGGCATCGAAGGGACAATCGTACTCCACGCGCGCGCGGAGTCCAGAATATTTTCACTCCCATTTGCTCGGCGGATCACTCGTCGGCATCAGCGCCGACAGGATCGCCATCGCAGAGCCGTACGCGGCGGAGCGGCGGAACACACGATCGTTCCATGTGCCGTCCGTCGCGCGCGTCTGCCAGAGGAGCCAGTTCAGTTGTGCGCGAAGTTCGCTGCGGCGCGGCTCCGGCAGAGCCTCCACCGCTTGCGCAGCGTGGTAATGCGCGAACCAGAAGTAGTACGGCGCCACACCGTAGGGTGGCAGGTGCGTTCCGCCCTTCGCGCGGCGGACTTCGAGTTCCCGCCAGAAGCGGATGAACGCCTCCACGGCCGCCTGCACGCGCGCCGTATCGCTGCGTCCCGCGAGAAACAGCGCCATTTCACCGCTGACCATGCGCCCGACGGCCCCGGGGATCATGCGCGACTGCCTGCGTGCCTGCTGCTGCGCCGCGTAGGCAAAGTTGCCGTCATCCGTGCGGCAGCGTTCGAGCGCCACGAGCGCGCGCTCGACGACCGCCGCATCGACCGCGTAGCCCGCCGCACGCGCCTCGAACAGCGTCTGCAGACAGGCAGGCGTCATGAACGCACTCGCCGCGCTCGGTGTCTCCGCGCCGGGATCGCGCGCATAGTTCCACCCACCCACCTCGGGAATCTCGAACTTCTGCAGCGCACCGAGATACCACTCGGTGGCCGCGCGAACCTGATCGCCCAGTCCATCGGGCGTTGCGTTCGCTCGCTGCAGCGCGAGCAGGAACCGCGCGCCGTAGCACGCCCCCCAGGCGCGCACGTCGTAGCCGCCCTTGTACGTCTCGACCTGCAGCAGCGGTTCGTCGATTGCGCCGCAGACAAACTCCACTGCCCGGCGGATCGCCTGCTGCCGCTGCGCATCGTCCGCAAGCCCCGGAACACGCAGCAGCGCTTCCCCCACGATCGATGTGCCGCCCACGCGGTACGCCACGGGAATGTCGCCGCCCACGCGGTACACCCCCTCGTAAGGCCATTCGCCGACGCCCTCGCCCGACTGCATCGTCACGACCTCTGCCGCGGCGGTGCGCATCGCTTCGTCGATCTGCGCCTGTGTGGGCGCGGGGCGCACGAGAAAGAGAATGGCGACGAGCAGCGTTTCCATCGCTGCACATTACCCGCGCGGCGGCGCAACTCCCCGCCTCCTCCCTACGATCTCCCGATGCTCCAGATCCTCGGAGGAACATTTCGATCGCGTCGGCTTCAGGTGCCCGAGAGTGAACGCACTCGCCCGATGGGTTCCCGCACGAAGGAGGCGCTCTTCAACATCCTGAGGGGTTGGTTCGACGGCGCTCGCGTGCTCGACCTCTTTGCAGGCGTCGGGACGCTCGGGCTCGAAGCCGCCAGTCGCGGCGCGTCGCAGGTCGTGTGCGTGGAGCAGGACCGAAGTGTCGGCGAGTTCCTGCAGGCCAACATCCTTGCGCTCGGCTGCGCCGACCGCGTGCGATGGGTGCAAAGCGATGCGCTCGGGCCGGTGGCGATCGCTGCAGCGCCCGCTCCCGTGGATGTGGTCTTCTGCGACCCCCCCTTCGTGTTGATGCGGTCGGATGCGTCCCGAGCGCGACTGCTGCAGCAACTCGCAGGCTTCAAGGCAGTGATGGCGCCGAAGTCCTTCCTTGTCCTGCGCGCACCCGAAGTGGTGAACCCCGCCGACTTCGCCATCGATGGCTTCGATGGACCTGAACTGCACAACTATGGGCGCGAGCAGCATGTGCTGCTCTACATGCCCACCCGCGAACGCACACAACCTTCGTGATGCCTGACTTGAACGCGCGCTTCCCCTCGTCGCTCATGCGCGTCAGCACCTGGACGCGTTTCGTGCATGGGAGCGTTCCCGTTGTCGTGATGCGGCCCGAGCGACCCGCGGCAACGCCGCTGCCATTTCTGCTGTGGTTCCATGGACGAACCGTGAACAAGGAAACAGACCCGGGTCGATACCTGCGTCTCGTCCGCGCAGGCATCGGTTGCATTGCCGTCGATCTTCCTGGTCATGGCGAACGCCCGGACGCATCGATGCAGGACGGCAGCCGAACTGCCGAGGTTGTGGAACAGGCGGCGTCGGAGATCGACGGCATTCATGCCGACGCAGCAGCGGCTGGATTCGATCCAAGTTGCAGCGTCCTGGGCGGATTGAGTGCGGGCGGCATGGCGGCCGCGCTGCGCGGCTGCTCGCACCACCCGTTCCGCGGGTTCCTGCTCGAGGCAACCACGGGCGACTGGGGCACGCTCTGCGGTCGCCCCGGCTTCCCGGCAGCCGCCGTGGAACGATTGAACCCACTGACCCATCTCGCGGGCTGGCGCGATTCTCCCGTCCTCGCACTGCACGCGACGCTCGATGAGTGGATCCCCGTGGACGGACAGCGGCGATTCATCGCGGCACTTCAGGCGAAGTCCGCCCATCCTGCCTCGATCGAACTGCACGAGTACGCACGGACGGATGCGCCGCACGAGCACATGGGGTTCGGCAGGATGGCATCCGACGCGAAGTCCAGAGGCACGCGCTTCACTGCCGCGTGCTGCGGCGTCGAAGTCCAGGATCCCGCCTGACGCGAGCGGTGCTCCGCGCAGTCCGCGCGCGTTCAGCGCGCCGACGTTCCACGAACGGATGCGGGCATTTGACCGCGCCAGATCGAATCGCCAGACCCGCGGACACACAGACGGCGGACGAAGTCTTCGTAGTCGCGAGCGAGTTCATCGAGGTCTCGACCGAAGTAGGCACTCGCCACCAACGGCCCTGGCAGTGCGCGGATGCCTCCACGGGCGAGACCGCGCTGCAGCGCGTCGCGTGCATCGCTGTCGTCCGCGGCCGCGAGCAGCGACGCGGAGATGCTGCCGCGCACCGCATCCTGCAGGAGTTCTGCCAGCTGCGACCGATGCCGTCCTTCGAGCCCATCGACGAGAAAGTGCGTGAACGCCCAGACCTGCGCGTAGTAGACGAGCAGTCGATCCTTGCCATCCCCGAGGAACTGCTGCGGTGAGCGCTCGAGCAGGTCCTGCAGCGGAATCAGGTTCTCGCTGCGAACCGCTTCACGAAGTTCGCCGAATCGCTCGAAGTTCCGCCACGCCGCGAAGTTGGGTGCGCGCTGCTCATCCACCCGGAACCCTTCCATATAGGTGGCAATCCCCTCCTCGAGCCAGACCGGAAGCTCTTCGCGGAACACCGACTGCGAATACTGGTGCCAACCCTCGTGCGCCACGATGGTGAGCGTGTCGTTGGGACCGATGTCGTACAGCACCGCGGTGGATTTCGTCGTGTACCCGCCGCGACCAAGCCCCAGATAAATGCCCGCATCGCTTCCCAGCCGCTTGCGGGTGAACTGTGCCCACCCATCGCGGGAACCGAAGATGAATGTCTCGAGCCGCTTGTTGGGTGCGGGGAGCCTGCAGATGGCATTGGCATACTGACGCAGCGCACGCTCGAGGAAGATCGGAATGAAGCGTCGAAGTTCCTGATTGCCAATGGAAGTGCGGATGGTGAAGTGGGGCGTGACGATCTGCTGCGCACGAGAACCACCCTCTGTCCAGTCGGTCACCGTGACTTGTGAATCGGCGGTCGTGTCGCTTGGATCGAGCAGCGCGCCGCCACCATCGCCACGAATGCCGCCGAGCGGCGACGACCACGGCCCGCGCGTCATCGCCATCGAACCACCCGTGCCCGACCCGGCACAACCCACCATGCCCAGGATGCACGCGGCGAAAGCGCTGGCGGTCACGCGGCGGCGGGTGAAGTGTCGGCGCGTCTGTCGAAGGCTGCGCGTGACCTGCGGCACGGAGGGAATCTCGTCAGGCTCTCGCCATCACCGAATCGAGCGCACGCTGCGCCGCGATCAGATCCGCCTGAGCCTCCGCAAGCATACGCCTCGTCTGCTCGACAACCTCCGGCTTTGCCTTCGCGACATATCCAGCGTTGGAGAGCTTCCCCTCGAACCCTGCTATCGCGCGCTGTCTGTCACGCACCACCTGCTCGAGCCGCGTTCGTTCACTCGCCACATCCACGCTGTCGACGAGCGAAGAGAGCAGCAGTTCCTCGCCCTCGAACGGGAACGCCACCGCATCGTCGGGTCTTGGCTGGGAAGGCGACTCCACCTTGCCGATTCCCGCGAGCGTTTCGACCGTGCCGTCCGCCTGGGCGACAAGCGAGGCGATCGCTGGAGTGACATGCAGGTTGATGCGGCGACGATCGAGCACCTTGCGCTCGCCGCGAAGATTTCGAATCACCTCCACGAGCGACTGGACCCGCCCGAACTCCTGCGCAGCGCCGTCGTCGGTGAGCGCATCACCACATCGCGGCCATCGCGCCGTCGCGGCGAGCAGCGATGGTGGCAGATCGAGCGCCGCAACCGTGCCCGCACGGACTGCCGCCACTGGTGGCCAGAGCGCTTCGGTGACGAACGGCATCACGGGATGCAGGACGCGCAGCGTTCCATCGAGCACGCAACGGAGCACCGCCTGCTGGACTGCGTCACCCTTGACCGTGGGCTTGATGCCTTCGAGATACCAATCGCAAAAGTCCCGCCAGATGAAGTCGTACAGCGCCTCCGCGACGGGATTGAACTGATAGGCATCGATGGCGCCATCGACTGTACGGATCAGGCGCGAAAATCGGTGCAGTATCCAGCGATCGATCAGGCGCGTCGGCACGACCGCCGTCGCTTGCGCGGCATCCGCATGCACGGCGACGCTTCCATCACCGCACTGCGCGAGGGCGAAGCGGGATGCATTCCACACCTTCGTCGCGAAGTTCCTCCCGATGTCGAAGCGACTCGAGGTGTTGCGCGCGAGCGGCATCGCCTCGGTCGGCTGCGCCAGCCCAGACGCCACACCGTACCCCGTCACCATCGCACGCGTGGGATCCGTTGGACAGGACTGCGTCGGCGCGGCCACCACATGTCCCGAATCGGTCTTCGTCATCGTGGGCGTGAACGCCTTGCCCGTGTGCGGGCAGAGCACATCCACCGGCAGCCGCACATCCTGCGTTCCCGTCGACATCTGCACCAACACGAAGCGCATCGCATCGGCGCCGTGCGTGGCGATGATGTCGCGCGGATCGACTCCATTGGCGAGCGATTTCGACATCTTCTGCCCAAAGCCATCCTGCACGATGCTGTGGATGAACACATCCCGAAAGGGCAGGCGACCTCCGAGGAAGTGGCGATTGAACATCACCATGCGGCTGACCCAGAGCGTGATGATCTCGCGGGCGGTCGACAGCACGGCACTCGGGTTGAACGCATCGAGCAGTCCCTGCATCTTGAAACGCGCCGGGTCTGGCCAGCCCAGAGTGCTGAGCGGCCAAAGCGCACTCGAGAACCAGGTGTCGAGCACATCGGGATCCTGACGGAATCCAGCGCGTTCGAGTTCGGGTGCCAACTCGCCATCGAGCCGCTCCGGGAGGCAGACGAACAGCTCGATCGAGCCATCGGCAAGCGTGCGCCGCATCTCCGCGGCGCCGCGCGCACTCCAGGACATCTGCGGCGGCGATGCATCCGCACCGAAGATCCGTGACCAGACCGGAATGCGATGCCCCCACCAGAGTTGGCGCGAGATGCACCAGTCGCGAATACCCACATGCCACTGCTCGAATGTTCGAGCGTAGCGCGTGGGATAAAAGGTGAGTTCGCCATCCCCTGCACGCGACGCTGCGGCCGCTGGAGGCGCGCACTGCCGCTGATCCGATCGCATCGCACGCAGCGCGCTGCCTGCGAGCCGTGGATCGGTGACTCGCACGAACCACTGGTCGGAGAGATACGGCTCGACAGGCACATGGCTGCGCGATGCATGTCCGACACTGTGCCGGTAGGGTCGAACACTCTCGAGCAGGCCAGCGGCGCGGAAGTGGTGCACGATGCGCTCGCGCGCCTCCTCTCGGCTGAGACCCACGAAGGTTCGAGCCTCGTCCGATACATCCCTCCAGCCGTGGCGATCGCTGATGGATCCGTCGGGAGCCATCACATTGATCGCGGGCAACTGATGGCGCAGGCCGATCTCCCAGTCGTTGGGATCGTGCGCAGGCGTGACCTTGAGGAAACCGCTCGCGAACTGCGCCTTCACATCGCTTGGATCGCCACCTTGCGCGACCGCCATCACCACATACTCATCTTCGACGATCGGAATGATGCGTCCCACGATCGGCAGTCGGATGCGCTTGCCGCGCAGAGCGGCGGCGCGCGGATCACGCGGATGCACGGCAACGGCGGTATCGCCCAGCATGGTCTCGGGTCGCGTCGTCGCCACCGTGATGTGGCCAGAGCCGTCCTCGAGGGGATAGCGCAGGTACCAGAAGGACCCATCGACCTCCTCCATCTCGACCTCGTCGTCGGAGAGCGCCGTCTGGGTCATCGGATCCCAGTTCACGAGACGCTTGCCGCGTTCGATCAATCCCTCCTGGAAGAGCCGGAAGAACGCCTCCCGCACCGCTGCGGTGCAGACAGGATCCATCGTGAAGCGCGTGCGGGCCTCGTCGCAGGACGCTCCCATCGAGCGCAACTGACTGAGGATGACCGCCTCGTACTCGTCCTTCCATGCCTGCACCTTCGCCACGAACTCCTCGCGCGTGAAATCGGTGCGGCGCTTGCCTTGCATCTGCAGGCGGCGTTCCACCACCGCTTGCGTGGCGATGCCCGCATGATCGGTGCCAGGCATCCACAGTGTGTTGCGCCCGCGCATTCGTGCCACGCGCGCGAGCACATCCTGCAGCGTGTTGTTCAGCGCGTGACCGAGATGCAGCGCCGCGGTCACGTTCGGCGGGGGAATGAAGATCGAGTAGGGTTCCCCCGCTGCACCGACCTCCGCATGAAAGCAGCGCGCATCCGCCCAGCGCTGCAGGATCGCGGGCTCGTGTTCCGCAGGTACGTACGATTTCGCAAGCGGAACCTCACCCATGATCGAGCGAGTCTACCGATTGCAGCACGCCAACGGTCGGGATGGTGCCTGCCCGGCCACGCGTCGCGGGCGCTCGCGGATGGACCTTCTGCGCTGCGCTGCATGGTGTGCGGCGCTCGGCGCCGTATGGATGAGCGTGCACTGCGGGGCACAGGACGATCCAATCGCACGCGCCGAAGATCCCGCTGCGCGCCGCGCTGCGCTCGACGCTGTCGAGACTTCGCTGCGTTCGATGCGACTCGACGAAGCGCTTCGCATTGCCCGCAGACTTGCCGAGGCCCTTCCGAACGATGCGGATGCGCACGAAATCCTCGCACGCACGCATCTGGCGCGTTCGCTCGCAGTCGTTCAGCCTGCCCTGCAGGCGGCCGAACGCGCTGCGGCGGCCGCGGCGTACCTGCGCGCCGCGCACCTGCAACCGAACCACGCTGGAATCCAGTCGGCCGCAGGCGTCGCTGCGCAGCAGGCGGGCATGCTCGACAACGCGGTTGCGTGCTTCGAGCGGGCGCAGTCCGCCGATGGCGCCAACGCGCAGCATCCGCTCTATCTCGGGCAGGCCTTGTTGCAATCGGGGGATGGAGCGCGCGCCCGTTCGAGTTTCGAACGAGCACGCGCGCTCGCGCCGGAGTCTCCCTGGCCGATCAGCGGACTTGCCGTGCTGGAGTTGCAACTTGGGAACGCGCCCCTTGCGCTCGAACTCGCGCGGCGCGCGCGAACGCTCGATCCGCAGGCTGATCAGCTCCGAATTGCCGAGGCGAAGGCGCTCCGCAAGCTCGGTCGCCATGCGGATGTGCTGACATTGCTGTTGGCATTGCCACCGAAGTCGCGGGCGGGCGAAGCATTCGCATGGGAGATCGCGAGTGCGTACGAGTCGCTCGGCGACCGCATCGCAGCTGCGAAAGCATGGGGCGAGTGGGCGGAGCAGTGCTCCACCGCAGAGGCCGCGGCCGATGCCGCTCGGCGCTGGGACGACGCGGGCGATCCAATCCAAGCCGCATCCTGGCGGCGCGTCGCGGTGCAGCGCGGTTGGGTTCCCCCGCCCCTGCCTACTTCAGCCACCGACCCCCGTCGAGGCGGATGATCTCGCCGCAGAGATAGGTCGCTTCGAGCGCGAGCCATGCGGCGCAGCGCGCTGCCTCCTCGGGCGTTCCTGCCCGACCGAGTGGCGTGCGCTCGATGTACCGCGCCGTCATCGCAGGATCGGCGTTCACGGGCCATGCCACGACGCCAGGCGCGATGCCGTTCACCCGGACGCGCGGCGCGAGTTCGATGGCGAGTGCCCCGATGAGCGCATCGAGAGCGCCCTTCGACGCAAAGTACGAGGCGTGATTCTTGTAGAGGCGCCCCGCCGCATGCATGTCGCTGAAGCACACGACCGCGCCGCCCGACGGGAGCGAGGACTGGGACAGTTTCGGCGCGAGCGCCTGTGTCAGCAACAGCGGCGCGAGGGCGTTCACCCTCAGATGCGAGAGCGCATGATCGGCAGTGATCGAGCCGAACGCCTGCGGGTCGTACCGACTCGCGCAGTGCACGATCACATCGGCACTCCGTGCAGCGAGGCGGGCACCCATTGCTTGCACGGCGCCAAGATCATCGAGTTCCGCACACTCGATCGCGACCTCGGGCTCCGGTCGCCCTGCCTCGCGCGCAGCCGCGTGGCACAGTCGCGCGCTCTCGCGTGCGGCGGCGTTGTCCGCCCGGACGGCAAGCGTGATGTCGAGCCCGCGGCGCGCGAACTCGACGGCGGTCGCGCGCCCCACGCGCGCCGCACTGCCCGTGATGATGGCTCGTGGTCTTTCTGGCATGTTCCGCAGCGATCGGCGTGTCCGATCGCATCGAGGAGCCTACTACCATCGGCGACGCTGCATGCAGCCACCCACAGCCTCATCTCAAGGCGCTGACCGCCCCTCGTTCCGCGAGGCGTGGCGGGCGATGTACCGCGGAGCGCGGCGCCTCGTGTGGGTGGGAATCGCTGGTGCCGCAGCGCTGCTGATTCTCGCAGTGATCCTCGTGCTGACGCCATCGTGGGTCGGGTCGCTGGTGGCGGCACAGGTGGGGCGAACCGTCGGCGGTGACGCCACGCTCGACCGCTTTGCCTGGCAGGGTTGGGGGAAGGCGCGACTCGAAGGACTCGTCGTTCGCGTGCCGGGTTGGGAGGGAATCGGGCGGGACCTCATCACCGTGCAGGACATGGAAGTGGAGCTCGCTCCGTGGACCCTGCTCTGGGGACCGCTGCAGATTCACTCCCTGCACATTGGAACGCTCGACATCCAAGTCGTGGAACGCACCACCGCCGAGGGTGGCTACAACTTCCAGTCCCTGCGTCGGTCGCTCGCGAGCCCTGGCGATGGTGGCGCACTTCGGATGGACCGCGGGTCCATCGATGAGATTCGAGTGACGGCGGGTCGGCTCCGCGGCAGCGTGCTGCGGAATCCCTTCGAGTTCACTGCGTCGGCAAGCCTCGCTCCCGACTTGGCGGATGCTTCGCGCTCCCGCTTGGAGTTGCAGGAACGGGGAGGCGAGATGCGGATCAGCGGTTGGTGGGAGCAATCGTCGCTCGCGTTCGACCTGAGCGCAACCGGCGTCACGATCACCGAGCGCCTCGCGTTCATGATGCCGCGGCAAGTTGGATCCGTCGTGCTTGCATCCGAGGCGGCGGGTCAAGTGGTGCGAGCGACACTCTCGTCGAGCGCGACCGACCCGCTGCGCGGGACGCTGGAGGTTCGCGATCTGTCCGCGAAACTGCCGGTCAATCTGTTCGGCTCGTGGGTGCGGTACGAAGGCTTGAAGATCTTCGGTGCGCAGGGGAAGCCTGAGGTCTTCGTGCGCAGCGGGACACTGCAGATCGAGGGTGGGCGCATTGCGCTGCAAGATCTCGACTTCGATGTGCTGAGCGATTCGAGGGATGGGAAGGTGGCGCGACTTCCATTCTTTGCGTCCATGGAGGTGGATTTCTCGGCCGTGCCCTTGCAGGACTTCGACTGGGACCGGCGCGCGGAATGGCTGGACAGCGTGCGCGCACTCGCTCCATTTTCGGTCCAGGTGCGCATTCCCGCGCTCGAACTGGGCACGCAGCGCGACACCAGCGCACTCGAGGCACCGCGCGCCGTTGCAGAGTTCCTCAAGTCCTTCATGGTCCGCGAGCTTCGCGCAACCGCGGAGTGGTCTGCGCACCGAGGTGCACCGACCGCTGCGCCGGATGGTTCGCTCGCAGCGGCGCACACCGAGCACCAGGCGTTGCTGACCATCCTGGATGGACGCGGTGCCTTCGAGGACTTCCCCTATCCGCTCACGCAAGTGAAGTCGACGATCCGGATCCGCGGACGAGATGCGCACATCGAGTCACTCGAGGGCATCGGATCCGGCGGTGCAGTCATCCGCATCGGCGGCGATATCCGCGGCATGGGCAGCGATCCAGGCGTGGACCTGAGGATCACATCCGATCGCGCGCCGATCGACGGCGCTCTGATCCGCAGTTTCCCCGACAGCGAGCGCAGGCTCTTTGAGAGCATCTTCTGGTACGGAGGTTTCCTCACGATGCAGCGCGCAGGACTGCTGCGCGACCCGACCCAAGTGGATGCCTGCCGGGATGAACGGACGCAGGTGGAGCGCGCACTCGCCGCGCTCTCGCAGTCGACAAACTCCGATCCGGTCCAGATCGCAGCTCTCTCCACTCGTGCGGGCGAACTCACTCGCATCATCCAAGAGGGGCCATTCATGCCCGGAGGTCTCATCCGCTTGGACCTCTCGGTGAAGCAGCCGCAGCAGTCGAACGAGCCCCCTGCCGTCCGCGGCGAGATCGGCCTCATCGAGGCGGATCTGCTTCCCGAGGAGTTTCCCTACCCCGTGCGTGCGCGCGACGGCACGATCCGGTTGACCGACTCGAGCATCGACTTTGGCGACAAGGTGCCCTTCTCCACCTTCGCAGGTGGGATCGGCAGTTTCAGCGGTGGAGTCCGATTCAGCACTGCAGCGGATGGAACGCTTCGCTTCGAGCCTGAGATCAGGTTCGAGCTGCCGGATGAACGGATCAACGCGAGGATGTTCACGGCGATCCCGCCGGAGCCTGATGAATGCATCGTCGGCTGGCCAGGACTTGCGCTCGCGCGCGGCGGATCGATCCTGCAGCAGATCAATCCAGCCGGTCGCCTGAAACTCATGGGGGGATTGCGCAGCGACGCGAACGGACAGTTGAAACTCGACTGCGGGATCGAGCTCACGCACGGCAGCATTTATCCGATCATTCCCGCCGGCGAAATCCTTTCCAGTGACGAAATCGCCTGGCCCGTTGGATTCGGCCTCGAGGATTGTGCAGGGTCATTCCACGTCACGGATGATGCGATCGAGATCAAGGACTTCACTGGATCCCGCCAGAACGGGAGCATCAGCGCAGCGGGCATCGTCGGCATCGGGGGCGCGCACACATCGGTGGAGGTCCATCTGCGCGACATCCAACTTGCCGAGTACGCGGTCAATCTGCTGCCATTCCGTGAACAGTCGGAAGCCGATGCACTGTGGAATCGCTACGCACCACAAGGCGTTTTTGATGCCGACCTGCGGCTCCAGGGCGAATGGGAAGGCGAACTGCGCAGTTCCGTCACGATCGCGCCGCACGATCTGCTCTTGCAGTTGCCGCAGGGAGAGGTCTTCACGGTCTTTCATTCCGGGACGATCACGGTCGAGGGAACGCATCTCACCTGCGATGGAGTCAACATGACCGTGGGACCGCGGGATGGTTACGCCACCCGCATCTGCATCGACGGCAGCGTGGGGACTGATCTGTCATCGATTGACATGGAGGCGCACGTGCAGGATGGGCTGTTGCAAGGACCACTGCTGCTCGAGATCGCCGACAGGGTTGATGCCGGCGGATTCGGGGCTGTCCAGGAAAACCTTGCGCCGAAGGGCCGCTACGACGCGTTCATCAGCGTCTCGAGCAACCAAGATGTCTCCTTCAGTGACTTCGACCTCGACGTCCGACTTTCCGATCTCAGCGTGGGTCATGGCGCCTTTGAAACGGCTCTGCAATTGTCGCAGCCTCTGCGAATCACGGCGAGCAACGGCGATCTGCTGCTGCATCCATTTTCCGCTGCAATCATCGGCGGATCGTTGGAAGGCGGCGGGTGGATCGACGGCGATGCATCGGGACAGGTCATGCAGGGCGAGTTCTCGGCGCGGGTGACTTCGCAGGCTCCCGTGCAAGGCTTGTATGGGGTGATCCCCGAGAGTCTCGCGAAGGTGCTGGATCGAAACGGATTCGGCGTGCGCGACCTGCTGCGAGCGGATGCATCGATCTCGCTTCTTCGCGAGGCTGGCGAGTTGGTCACGGATGTCGGCGTCGACCTGCGTGTCTGGAACGCCTCGCTCCAGATCGGCCCCGGCATCGCGGAGGCGGATGCGTCCGCATTCCTGTGCAGCCGAACTGGACGCAACCTGCGTCCACTCTTCGAGGCAATCGTCAGCGATACATCGATGCAGATCGCCGACCGCCCCATCCACGATGTGTCGATGCGAATGCGCGTCGCGCAGGGCAGTGATGTGCTGGAGCTGCTCGACTGCCAAGGGCGACTCGGAAGCGGCAACCTCTCTGCGTCGGCGCGTTTTGGACTTGCCCCTCCTTACTCCATCGTCGCGGACTGTGCAGTGTCGGGTGTTCCGGTGGAGTTGCTTGCCGGGGTGCAGTCCACGGCATCCGTGGATTCCAACGCCGCAGGATCGGATCCGGGACGAGTCGATGCGCGCATCACGGTCGAGGGCGACCAACGCGGCCTCACAGGTCGGCGCGGACGAGGCGGCGCCGTCATCGAGCGGACGGAGCTGACGCGGTTGCCGATCGCCATTGCGCTCCTGCAACTCGGCCAAGCCAGCATCAATCTGGACCCTGTCATTGAACGCGGCGACTTTGAGTTCACCATCGATGGTCCCACCATCCACTTCGAACGCTTCGATCTCGCCTCGCGAAGCATGATCCTCGAGGGCTCGGGCAGCCTCGATACCGAAACGCGTGCCATTGCACTGCGGCTTGCAAACAAGGGCACGATTCCGCTCGTCAGCGATCTGCTCGGCGGCGTCTCCAACCAGATCTTCCAGATCGATGTCCGCGGCACGCTGGACAAGCCAGAGGGATCCCTCGTCCCGCTGCCGCTGCTGCTTCCCGCGCCAGAACTTCCCGCGAGTGCCGCACCCACCTCGCCGATCGCGCGGAGGGATCCATGAAGCCGAAGGGCGAACACCAGCGCCTCGCGCCACACCTGCGCCGAGCGATCGACGAGATGGTCGCGCTCGCGCTCGCCGACCGTCCGAGCGACGATGAGCAGCCATCGCGCGCACATCTGATCTCCGAGATGGTTGCAACGGCGCTCCACCTCGCGAACGACCGCCTGACGATGGGCGAACTGCGTTTGATCCGCCAGTCGCTTCGCGAGATGCGAGCTGCGTTCACGATGTTTGAACGCTTTCGTTCGCTGCGCAAGGTGGCGATCTTCGGCAGCGCACGCACGCCTCGCGACCACCCCGACTACATCGCAGCACTCGACTTTTCGCGCGCCCTCGCCGCACGAGGTTGGATGGCCATCACGGGCGCCGGCCCCGGCATCATGCAGGCGGGCAACGAGGGTCCGACACCCGACCAGTCGTTTGGGCTCTCCATTCGACTCCCGTTCGAGGATCGCCCGAATCCCGTCATCGCAGGCGACCCGAAACTGCTGAAGTTCCGCTACTACTTCACCCGCAAACTCGCGTTCATGGGGAGCGCGGATGCGGTCGCAGCGTTTCCAGGCGGCTATGGCACGCAGGACGAACTCTTCGAGGCGCTGACGCTGGTGCAGTGCGGGCGCAGTCTGGTGGTTCCCATCGTCCTCGTGGAGGGCGAATCCGGACACTATTGGGAACGCTGGCGTTCCTTCGTGAACGAATGCATGGAACGCACGCACTGGATCAGCCCCGAGGACACGGATCTCTTCACGCGCGCATCATCCGCGGCCGAGGCGGTGGAGATCATCACCACCTTCTACCGCCGCTACCGATCGAGCCGATACGTCGATGACCTGCTCGTGCTGCGAATCGATGCGCCGCTCTCCCCCGCCCAACTCCAGGAACTTGCACGGGAGTTTGCGCCCCTGCTGGATTCCGGCACGATGCAGCAAGGCGATTCGTTGGAGGGCGACGATGCACCCGAAGGAACGCCGCGCATATGGTTCCACCACAATCGAAGGCTGTTCGGGTTGATTCGGCGACTGATTGACCGCATCAACTCTCTCCCGCACGCTGCCTCATGAACGCCACCGGAACCTCCGCCATCCGCCGGATGATCACATGCCTGCCGCGGTTGGCATTCGCCGCCTCCTCCCTTGCATTCCTCTCATGCAGTGCGCTGCCGACCACGCAGCCCGCGGCCACAGCGAGCAGCGGAGGTGAAACTGCCGATGGAGCTCGCCCGGAGCGTGCTGCGGATGAGCAGACCGATGCAGGCGACATCAGCAGGGAATGGGCCGAGATCGCCGCATCGATCCCGACTCGCGATGTGTGGATTCCGTCGGAGGATGGATCGACCGACGGCGTGGTCGTTCTCCGCTGGCAAGTCCCCGACGAAGCGGATGCGATCCACACATTCTTCGAGGCCCACAAGCCGACCATGCTGACCGACGGCGCGCAGGATCGACTGCTCGGCAACGGCATCCGAGTGGCTGCCGTTTCGGTGAAGGACCTCGGAAAGTCCCTGGACGCTCTCGGTGGAACCGCATCGAGCATTCGCCTGTGGCTCGGTCAGGCGCATGCGTGGACGCCCGTGAACGCGCTGCCGGTGCGCGGGCAGCGTGCGGCGCTCATCGATGGAAGCACGCGTCGCCTCTCGAACGGCACGCTGCAGCTGCTCGTGCGCGGCTGGACCGTGCCACTCGAGCATGGTGCGGTGACGGATGTGGAGTTGCAGCCGGCGTTCCTCGCGGGCGGTGCCGTGCCTGGCGCGCGTGCGTCGGCGCGAGAGAACTTTGCCGGCGCGGGGTTCTCCCTTGCGCTCGAACGCGGGACGGCACTGCTCGTGACCAGCGCGCCGCCGCGTGCGCATCGCATCGGCAAGGGCCCCTCGGCGGGTCCGCCGGTCCTCCCGCCTGCCACGCTGGGCGAACTGTTGCTCGGGCGGCAAGGCGGTCCCGGGGATTTGCTGCGACTTCGCCCCATCGTGGTGATCGCGCCGCTGATCGCCGATCGTCACTTTGCGGAGGTCGCGCCGTAGAATCCAAGGCACTGCGCGCACCTCCATGACTGCCTCGCCTCCCATTCTGCCCGATCAGGTGCGGACACACCGTCACCGAAAGCGCCTGCTGACGGTGGCTGTCTTTCCGACGCTCCTGACGCTCGGCAACCTGATCTGCGGATTCGCGGCGATTCACTACGCGAGCAAGCCGATCGGTCCGAGCAACATCTTTGGTTGGAGCACGCTCACCATCGCGGGCAGCCTTGTCTTCTTCGGCATGCTGTTCGATGCCTTTGACGGCTTCGCCGCGCGAATCACCAATTCGGCAAGTGAGTTCGGCGCGCAACTCGACTCGATGGCCGATATGGTGACCTTCGGCGTCGCGCCGGCGTTCATGGTGTTGCGGCTCGTGAGCTACTACTACGGCGGTCCCGATCACTACACGGGAATCCTCGGCCCCGATGCAGAAGGGGTGTACGGGAAGATCATCTGGGGTGTCACGGCGTTCTACATCTGCTGCACAGCCCTTCGCCTCGCGCGTTTCAACGCGGAGGTGGATTCCACCGATGAAGCGGACCACCGCGTGTTCCGTGGATTGCCTTCCCCGGGTTCGGCGGGTGCCATCGCCAGTCTCACGCTGCTGCACCAGCATCTCACGGTGATCCGGTTTCATGAAGTCCCCCCCGACGGATTCGAGAGGACATCCGCACTGCTCCTGCCCCTCGCGACCGTGCTTGCCTCGTTCGCGATGATCTCCCGCGTTCCGTATGGACACTTCGTGAACCGTTATCTGCGTGGCAGACACTCCTTCGCCTTCGTCGCATGGCTCATGCTGCCGATCGCATTTGCCATATGGTGGTTCCAAGTCGCGCTTGCCATCGCATTCTGCGGTTACGCGCTGTCGGGTCCACTGACGGTCCTGCTGCGGATTCGCTCACCTCGTCCTATCAGCTCGGAAGCGGCATGACAGCCACCCCGACGCATCCCTCCCCCGCGACCGCTTTGCCAGCGCGATTCGGTCCGTATGGCGGGCAGTTCGTCCCCGAGACACTGATTGCTGCACTGCAGGAACTCGAGGCCGCCTACATCGATGCGCGTCGGGATGCCGGTTTCGAGGAGGAACTCCGAGGACTGCTTCGCCATTTCGTCGGGCGACCAACGGCACTGTGCGATGCACCACGACTCACGGCGCATGCGGGCGGCGCGCGGATCGTGCTCAAGCGCGAGGATCTCGCGCACACGGGCGCCCACAAGATCAACAACACGATGGGGCAGACGCTGCTCGCCCTGCGGATGGGAAAGAAGCGGATCATCGCGGAGACTGGAGCAGGTCAACACGGCGTGGCGACAGCGACCGCTTGCGCACACTTCGGATTGCCCTGCGAAGTCTTCATGGGTAGCGAGGATGTCCGGCGGCAATCGCTCAATGTCTTCCGCATGCGATTGCTCGGGGCGACGGTCCACGAAGTTTCGTCAGGCTCGCGCACACTGAAGGATGCGACGAACGAGGCCATGCGGGACTGGATGGGTTCCGTCGGCCACACGCACTACATCATCGGCAGCGTGGTCGGCCCGCATCCGTTCCCGACCATCGTGCGGGACTTCCAGAGCGTCATCGGTCAGGAGTGCCGCGCACAGTGTGTTGAACAACTCGGGAAACTCCCCGACGCAGTGGTGGCATGTGTCGGCGGCGGATCGAATGCAGCGGGGATCTTTGCGCCCTTCGTGCAGGACGGTTCGGTCCGCCTCATCGGCGCGGAGGCGGGCGGTCGCGGGCTCGGCGCGGGGCAACATGCGGCGCCGCTCTCTCTTGGAACGCCCGGCGTTCTGCATGGTTCCTACTCGTATGTGCTGCAGACTGCCGATGGACAGACCGCCGATGTGCACTCCTGCAGCGCAGGGCTCGACTATCCAGGGGTCGGTCCCGAACACTCCTTCTGGCGTGATGCGGGGCGCGTGGCGTACTGCGCCGTCAGCGATGCGGAGGCACTCGAGGCGTTTCAGTTGCTCGCTCGGCTTGAGGGGATCATTCCCGCGCTCGAAACCGCGCACGCCGTGCATGCTGCCGTCCATGCCGCACGCACGATGCGTGCGGATCAGGTCGTGGTGATCAATGTGTCCGGGCGCGGCGACAAGGATGTCACGGAGGCGATCAGCCTGCTCACGACGAGCGGCGCCCAGTCTGCGCCTCGGACTGCGCACCACGCTTCGAGTTCGTCTTCGCCGCCCCCTCGCGCGGGATGAAGTCGAGCGCCACGGGATAGTGATCGCTCGCGTAACCGCTCGGGGGCGTGTCCTTGCGCCAGTCGTAGCTGTCGCCGGGATGCAGCGACGAAAGCACGAAGAACGAGCCGGGAACGATCTCATCCGCAAATCCGCTCGAAAGCAGGATGTAGTCGATCGACCGTCCAGATTCGTGCGTTGTGTAGCGGTCGTACAACTGCTGCTTCTGCGCTTCGGGTGTGCTGCGATTGCGCCCCGCTGCCTGATCATCCCCGTTTCGAAAGTCGTAGCCGTTCTGCATTCCCGCGTCCTTGTACATGCGCCGCACATCGCTCAGCGGCGTGGCGTTGAAATCGCCAACCACCACGATGTTCGCCTGGGGATCCTTCTCGAGCCTCTGCTTCACGAACTCGATGATCTTCGCAGCCTCCGCCTCGCGGTGGTCATTGAACTTCTCGCCACCCGCCTTGTGGTGGATGACAAATGCCGTCAGCGCGTAGCCGCCGGGCAACTGCACATCGAAGGCGAGCGGGCTGCGCTGGAACTTCGTCGGATCATCGGGAGCACCGCCAGCTTCCTTCGCATTCTCCTTCGAGTCGGGCTTGTCGCCCGCTGGCTTGCCTTCCATTTTCTTTCCGCCGCCCCGCGTGTCCAGCACGGTGCCGACGAAGACCGTCGGCGACGAAATGGGGAACCGCGACAGCACAGACTGCTCCACGCCGCGGTAATAGCCCGCATCGATGCTCTCGATGTGGTCGTAGCCGAGCCCCTGGAGATAGGTGTCCCGAAACCATGTCAGTGCTTCCTTCGATTCGATCTCCTCGAGGCAGAGGATGTCCGCATCGAGCCGCCGTATGACCGCCGCAAGTGACTTCGCGCGGTCATCGTTCACCGCGAGTTTCAGGTCCTCCCACTCGCCCGAGAGCTTGGGGTCATCCACGTGATCGAAGAGGTTCTGCAGGTTGTAGCAGGCGAGCCGCACGGCACCCTGTGCCTTCGGTGGCGCCTGCTGCAGTCCGTAATGCATGCCCGCTTCCCGCTGCCTCTTCGGTGGACGCGCACCCTTGTCCTCCGTTCCTGCGCCCTGTGCTGCAGGCGAGCTTCCCTGGGTGGGCGGCTGCGCGGGCTGCGACTGCGCAAGGGACGAGCAAACGATGAACGCCGCAAGGGCAACGACCGACCAGTTCGACGGGAGCATGAGTGGCAGCGTACCGCGCGGACCTACCATTCTCGACCAGTGGCGTTCCTCTCCAGTCGAAAGCAGTACGGCGCCTATCGCGAGGAAGCAACGAAGCGTCTTGCGCAGAGCAGGACACAGCGGACGATCGTCACTCGACACGGAAGCGAAGTCAGTGCGCGCCGCAACCGTTCGCTCGGCGAGCTGCTTCGCTCCTTTGCAGGAACGCTCGGCCGCGATCGCCGAAAGGTCCTCATTGCGCTCGCATGCGCCACGGTTGGCAGCATCCTGGAACTCCTGCCGCCGGCAGCCACCAAGATCGCCATCGACAATGTCTTTGGCGGCGCACCCCTCCCCGAGGCGCTTCGTCGTTGGCTGCCCGTGGGTGATGCGGTCCTTGCCGATCCGCACTCGCTGCTTGCGATGCTCGCGGTCACGATCGTGGTCCTGTCGGTGATCGCCGTCCTCCTCAGCATCACGGGCAGGCTGCTCGCGACGCGCTCGGTCAAGTCCGTGCAAACCCGCATGCGGCGCCGCGTGCTCGGTCATGCGATGAAGCTGCCGCTCTCGCGGATTCACCACATCCGCGCAGGCGGCATGGTGACGGCGCTCCGCGAAGATGCGGCGGGGGTCGGCGATCTCGTGTTCAGCATGCTGTACAACCCGTGGCGTGCGGTCATCCAACTGATCGGCAGCCTGGCCGTGCTTGGCGCGACAGACTGGCGGCTGCTCCTCGGAGCGCTGATCGTGTTGCCGGTGGTGGTCCTGTCGCACCGCACCTGGATCGGGCGCATCCGACCGATCTACCGCGACATCAAGCAAACCCGCGAGTCCATCGACGCGCACGCTGCGGAAGTCTTCAGCGGCATGCGTGTCGTGCGGGGATTCGATCGGACACGCTCCGAAGCGACGCGCGCAGCCCGATCCTCCCACCTCATGTCGCGCCAGGAGATGTATGTCTGGTGGTGGTCGCGCGGCATCGACTTGGCGTGGGCTCTCTTCATTCCCTGCGCGAGCGCGGCACTGCTGTGGTACGGCGGAACGCAAGTGCTGCGCGGCACGCTCACCGCGGGCGATCTCGTGCTGTTCCTGACCTATGTGATGATGCTGCTGCTGCCCATCCAGATGCTCGCATCGAGTGCAACGGCGTTCCAGACCAATCTGGCCGGGCTCGATCGCCTGCTCGACCTGCTCGCAGAGCAGCCCGACATGCCCGATCGTGCAGGGGCGATCCGACTGGCGAAGCCCGCGATCGTTGGTCATGTGGAACTTCGCGCCGTCTCCTATCGATATCCGCAGACCGATCGACCGGTCCTGGATCGCATCTCACTCGTGGCTCCGCCCGGCAAGACGGTGGCGCTTGTCGGTCCCTCGGGCAGCGGGAAAACGACGCTTTGCAATCTCGTGGCGCGCTTCTTCGATCCGACCGAGGGCTCCGTGCTCATCGACGGCGCGGATCTGCGGGACATCCAACTGCGCTCCTGGCATCGTGTCCTCGGCATCGTCGAGCAGGATGTCTTCCTGTTTGATGGCACCGTCGAGGACAACATCCGCTACGGCACGCGCGAGGCGAGCGCAGCAGCGCTACGCGATGCGATCGAACGGGCGAACGCCGCCGACTTCATCGATGCGATGCCACAGGGTCTGCACACCCGCATCGGCGAGCGTGGCGTGCGCCTCTCCGGTGGTCAGCGGCAGCGACTGGCGATTGCGAGAGCGCTTCTTGCCGATCCCAAGATCCTGATTCTCGACGAGGCAACCAGCAGTCTCGATTCGGAATCGGAGCGGCTCATCCAGTCCGCGCTCGCGCAACTGTTGCGTGACCGCACCACCTTCGTGATTGCGCATCGCCTGAGCACGATCCAGCACGCCGATCAGATCATCGTGCTCGAAGGGGGATCCATCACCGCATCCGGAACGCACCACCACCTCATGGAACACAGCGACCGCTATCGACAGATGGTCCTGTTGCAGACCGCGCCGCCCGCCGCTCCGAAGGCGATCGGCACGCCCGCGGCTACCCCGCAGCGGGGGCAGCCGCACCCCCCGAAGTCCGTCCCTTCCAGCTCCGCCGCCCCGTGACGTGAAGCCAAGCGCTGTGCCACTGGATGAGCGTGAGCAGTGCGATCCCGATCGGATGCAACAAGACTGCCCGCCAGGACTGTCGAAAGCGCAGCATGAACGCAATCCGCAGCGCGATGCTGATGGTCATCGCAGACGCCGCCAGCCACTCCGCTGCACTCCACGGTTTCGCCGAGAGGAGTGCCCACGCGATCCAGGCGACGGGAAGGATCTGCCCGAGCGCGTGAACGCCCGTGATGAAGATCAGCAAGCCGAACGATCCGAGCCCTTCGAATGCGTTCTTGGCGAAGCCACGCCAGACGGCTCCCGCTCCGTGGTACATCCGGCAGGACACGACGGGCGTTCCATCGAAGAGATCGCTGCGCAGTCCTGCGCGGCGCACCGCGCGCGGCAACTTGATCCCATCGTGCATCGATGCGCGGAATGTCTCATGTCCGCCCGCTGCACGCCATGCGACGCGATCCACGAAGAGAAACTGACCGCACCCTGCGCTCGCCGCAGGGCGAAGCGTGGAACGCATCTGTCCGAAGGGCAAGTAGCAGAGCAGCACGAAGTGGATGAGGGGGATGATCGCATCCTCCATCCACGACCCCGTCTCCTGGCGCGGCACGGTCGAGACGAGCGCGCTGCCGCCACCGCGCGCAGCGAGCCACGCGCTTCGAAGCGCACTCGGTGCGAGCCGCACATCGGCATCGGTGAAGAGCAACCAATCACCCGTCGCAGCCGATCCCATCCGCTGACAGCCCCACTGCTTCCCATTCCAACCATCGGGCAACGACTGGCGTTCCACCACTCGCACACGCGAGTCCTCCTCACACAGCCGCGCAAGGATTGCCGGCGTCTCATCCGTCGACGCATCATCGTGCACGATCACTTCCACAACCACCCCCGTACTCGCGAGCGCCGAGCGAACGCACCCTTCGATGTTGGCGGCCTCATTGCGTGCGGGAATGCAGACCGTCACCGAGGGATGCTCTCCCCCTCGATCGCCACCCGCATCCACGACCCGGTACCGACGAAGGTTGATCGCACCAAGCAGCGCAGGCAGCGCACTGCACGCGAACGCCACCGACATCAGTGTGGTCTGCCAGCTCATGACGCGCCGCCCGCTCCGCGATGAGCGCGCCCCGATTCATCGATGGCGGTTCCTCGACCCGTCAGGCGGAGCCATGCGTCGTAGAAGGGGTGGACCTGCGCAGCGCCGCCGCCCAGAATCGCGTCGAAGCGCGTCGGATCGCGCGAGATCGACTCGGCTGCCAGCGCGTCGGCGTTCGCCTGCATCGCCTCCGTCAATGTGCGCTGCCATGCGGCAGTGGAAGGCACGCGTGGCGATGGCACGTCCGTGAAGCGCAGCAGGACTTCGGGCTTCGCATCGAGCCAGAAGGGATACTCCAGCGACAACGACACGGCGCGCACATTCGGCAGTCGCGCCGCGGTGGCCGCAGCGCCCGGGCGCAATCGCAGCGGTTCGCGCACATCCGTGAATCGGCCCTGTGGCGTCAGCATGACGATGCTGCGCGGCTCGCGCGTCACGATTTGCCCGACATAGTCCACCATCGCCGGCAGGCTTGCAGGATCATCCGGATCGAGACCGAAGACTCCCATGCTGCGGAACATGGCGAATCGCTCGAGCTGCACGCGGTCCATCGCCGCCACCACGCGGCGGTCCGCGCACCACTCTCCCTGCAGGAACGCCAGCAGGATCGGATCCCACCACGATGCGTGGTTCAACAGCAGCAGCAGCGGACCCCGATGAGAACGCCACGCATCCGCACTCGGCACGCCGCTGCGCGATGTTCGCACGGCGAAGAACCTCTTGCGCAGCAGGCGACGCACATACCACTGGAAGCCTCGCAGAACGCGCGGGCTCCAGCAATCGGCCAAGATCAGCTCGTGACCATCGCGGGACGCCATGACTCGTTGCCCGCCTGGACAGATCCGTGCAGCGGGATCGACAGATCCTCGCACACGCTGCGCGCTGCGGTGACCCCGCTCATCAGCACCATCGGAACGCCAGGACCTGGATTCGCGCTGCCGCCCGCGATGTACAGGTTTCGCAGCACGCGGCTTCGATTCCGCGGCTTGAACCCTCCCCGCAGGCGTCCGTGCGACGCGAGCCCGTAAATCGCTCCGCCCTCCGCGTTGTACATGCGCTCAATGGACTGCGGCGTGAGATGACGCTCCACGGCGATCTGCTCCTCCAAATCGGGCATGCCGAAGCGCTTGAGTTTCTCGATGATCACGGGCCGGTACTGCTCCGCGATGCCGCCCACACCCTCCCACCGCTGCCCCGCTCGCAAGAACGGCGTGTGGATGAGCGCATACAGCGATTCGCAGCCAGCCGGCGCTTGGGCCGCATCGGTGCGACTCGGCACGCACAGGTAAATCGTGGGATCACGCGCGGGAATGCCCTTGGCGTAGATGTCATCAAACTCCTGCGCGGAGTTCCCGCTGAACAGGAAGTCGTGATGGCGCAGGTGGTCATACTGCCGCTTGAGCCCGAGATACAGCACGAAGCCGCTGCAGGCAGGCCGATACGCCGCTGCGATCGCCGACTGCGCGCGCCGCGCAGCAACGCTGCCCAGCAAGTCGCGGTAGGTGCGCTGCACATCGCAGTTGGACACGACGACATCTGCGCGCAGCACCTCTCCCGACTCCAGTTCGACTCCGCACGCGCGTCCGCTTTCCTCCAAGATCCGCCGCACAACCACGCCCGTTCGCACGCGCGCTCCCTGCTCGCCGAGGATGCGCTCGAGCGCGCGGGCGACCGAGCGCGTTCCGCCCATCGAGTACCAGCAGCCGTGATCCAGTTGCGCTGCCGCGATCAGCGAGAGGATCGCAGGGGCAAGGAACGGGCTCGAACCGACATACTGCAGGAAGTGTTCGCACACCTGTGCGAGATGCGGCTCACGCACATGCTTGTGCACCGTGCCCGCAACGGTCGCATGCATCCGCATGCCGAGCACATCACGGAGCAACCCAGGGTCCTTCGCCGGCGGCTTTCGCATGAGATCCGAGACGCCTTCGAGGTCCTTGAAGAAGAAGACGCGCTCACTCAGGCTGAACATGCGACGGCTGTACGCGAGGAAATCACGCCACCCCTGTCCGACGCCGCGCCCCGGGAACTGCCGGTCCATCGCAGCGGCCATCTCATCGACGCCGTCGCGCAGATCGATGATCGTGCCATCCTCGAAGAAACAGCGCCACTGCGGATCGAGCCGCACGAGGTCGATGTAATCCTCGACACGGCGACCCGATCGGGTGATGATTCCGCGCACGACCTGCGGCAGCGTGAGAATCGTCGGCCCCATGTCGAACTGGTAGCCCGACTCCGAGAGCACATTCATCTTGCCGCCGAGATGCTGGTTGCGTTCCACGACCGTGACCGCAACGCCATGGGTCGACAGTTCCACCGCGGACGACAGCCCGGCGAGTCCTCCTCCGACCACGATGGCGGATGGTTGTGACGACGATGACGCGCGGTGAATCATGGAAGCGAGGCGTTCCGTCGGAACGAACGATCAGCGAAGCATAGCCCTCAGCAGCCGCCGAGTGAGTCCCTGCGGTTCCCCCGCCGGAATGCGCCGAGAAACGCTTGTCTGCGACACGGTCACCGTCCGCGTCATGGCGATCAGTCCGTCTTCACCGCGCGAAGCGCCCCATCCGCTGAGTCCTCTGCCACGGATCGACGTTGCTGGATGAACAGTCGGCAGGACCGCATCGTGGAAGGTCACGAACCCTGCGCCGAGCGATGCAACGAAGGCGCGATCGTGAGCCAGCGCGCGTGCCTGCGCAGGAGGCGCGAAGAACGACACTGCCAGATGCTGCGGGAACGAGCGGTGCAGCGCGACAAGCGCATCGAGACCATGGGCAGCGAGCACCGCAGCGGCGGGACCGAAGTGATCGCCGCGCGAAAGTCTGCACTGCGGCGAACAACCGCTCACGATCGCGGGACGCACCCGACGCCCTTCGGGCGCCTCGACCACGCCGCTCAATGAGTGACCTCCCGAAGCGACCGCTTCGCGAACGCACGCATCCACTTGGCGCGCGGCCACCTCCGAAATCAGCGCTCGGGGCGCGGCGCCCGCGACCAGCGGCGCCAAAGCCGCGAGGAACGGCCGCTGCACCGCCGCATCCACGAGGATGCGGCGCGGCGCCATGCAGGTCTGACCAGCGTTCATCGACAGCGCCTGCCAGATCGTGCGCGCGGCCAACGCGAGATCGGCACCTTGCAGCACGATGGCGCTGTCACAGCCCGAGAGTTCGAGCGTGGTCGGCGTCAGCGAAGACGCACAACCGACCGCGATCTGCCGCCCCACCTCCGTGGATCCAGTGAAGACGACATGATCGAAGGACTCGCGCACAAGCAGATCCGCTCCCGCTTCCCGAGTCGCAGGCGTGCGCCGCAGAACATCCGCAGGCAACCCATCTGCGGCAAGCCGAAGCAGCAATCCCTGTGAACGCGGCGAGTGCTCCGATGGCTTCACGGTCACCCGATTGCCGGCAACGATTGCCTGCACCAACTGGATGCCGAGAAGCTGGACTGGATAGTTCCATGTGGCGATCAGCGCGACCGAGCCAAGCGGCACGCGATGCGTCCAGTGCCGCTGTCCCACCAGCCACCACGGCTTGCCGCGAACGGGTCGACTCGCCAGGATGCGCGGGGCGTTGGCGGCGGTCCACCTCGCACACGCCAGCAGGGGCAGGACATCCGCAGCAAATGCCTCCCAGGAACTCTTCCCGCAGTCCGCACACACGGCGGCGGCCAGTTCGTCCGCATGCACCTCCACCGCGGCGGAAAACCCGGCGAGCCAGCCGAGTCGATCGTCCAGGTCCCAGACGCTCGCCGCCATCCTCCCCTCCGCGCCCCCGGCTCGCTCGAGTGCGTACGGCTGCGATTGGAGAACGCGCGCCGCATGCGCCGAACCTTGACTTTCAAGAACGCCTTCCGCCATGATGCCTACCGTTCATGATAGAACCCGCGCCGCTCCGAAGCGTCGGAATCGAGTCGCATTCATGATCCACACCTCCCCCGTTGCAGGAATCCCCGGCAGATCGATCGGCATCATCGGGGCAGGTCCGGGCGGACTTGCCGCGGCCATGCAACTCGCGGCCGCGGGATTCGACGTGACGGTGTACGAAGCGCAATCCGTCGTGGGCGGACGATCGAGGCGACTGACCGCAGGACCCTACTCCTTCGACTGTGGTCCCACATTCTTCCTGATGCCCTACGTGCTCGAGGAGATCTTCGCTGCCTGCGGGTTTCGGCTCAGCGACTTCGCCACGCTTCGCCGGCTCGACCCGATGTACCGCCTCATCATCGGCAGTCGCGACGGCGAATCGACGGTGCTCGACACGACGCAGGATGTCGCACAGATGGCACAGCGCCTCGCAAGGATCGACCCGCGCGACGGCGCGGCGTTCCACCGCTTCATGGATGAGAATCGGCGGAAGCTCGCGCGCCTGACACCGGTCCTGAAGCAGCGCGTTCAATCGCTGCTCGACCTCATGACGCCCGAGGGGATCGCAGCTGCGCCGTATGTGCGCCCGTGGGAGTCGGTCCATCAATGCCTGAGCAGGAGTTTCCATGACCGCCGTACTCGGCTCGCCCTCTGCTTCCAAGCGAAGTACCTCGGCATGAGCCCCTATGAGTGCCCCAGCCTCTTCAGCATCCTGCCTTTCATCGAGTACGAGTACGGCATCTGGCATCCCGAAGGCGGTTGCAACCGACTGATGAGTGCGATGGCGGACGCGTGCAGGAAGATGGGAGTGCGGATCGAGACGGGCACTGCCGTGAACGCCATCGCGTTCGACGGTCGATCCGTCGTCGGTGTGCAGATCGGAGGTTCGCTGCGCCGTCACGACCGAGTGGTCGTGAACGCCGACGGCACCTGGGCGATAAAGAACCTGATTCCGCAGGAACTGCGCGGGCGCGACACGGACGCAGCCATCGATGCGCGTCGCTATTCGTGTTCAACATTCATGATGTACCTCGGTGTGCGCGGGATGATCGACCTGCCTCACCACACCATCTACATGTCGGGGCGGTACGAGGCAACCTTCCGCGACATCTCGCAGCTCGGACGGCTCAGCGAAGATCCTTCGACCTACGTCCACAATCCCTCCGCGCTTGACCCGACGCTCGCGCCCGCGGGCAACAGTGCGCTCTATGTGCTCCTGCCCGTGACCAACAACGATCCGCGACAGTGCAGCATCGACTGGGAACGTGAACGCCCGCGCCTGCGCGAGGATGCGCTGCGGCAACTCGAGGGTCCCTTTGGAATCCGCGACATCCGAAGTCGCATCGAACAGGAAATCCTCGTCTCCCCTCTCGATTGGCAGCGCGAGCGGATCAATCATGGCGCGACCTTCAACCTTGCGCACAATTTCGGGCAGATGCTCCACAAGCGCATCCCGCACACCCATCCGAAGTTGGCGGGGCTGCATTTCGTGGGCGGTGCCACGCACCCCGGATCTGGGCTGCCCGTGATCTTCCTCTCATCCACGATCGCATCGCGGCACATCTGCGAACTCGATGGGCGTGTCCATCCATTCGATGCGCCCGTTCCCGGGGCACTCCACGCGTCGTCGTTGCTCGGTGCAGGCACGAACGCTCCGTCTCGCGGCGGCGTTCCACCACTCGCCGCTGCCCGCTGACCTATCCTCGGCGGCGTGACGCTGACTTACGGACAATATCTGCGCGTTCCCGAACTGCTCTCGCTGCAGCAACCGCTCTCCGGCGGACGCGAGCACGACGAGACGCTCTTCATCATCATCCATCAGGTCTACGAACTCTGGTTCAAGCAGCAGATCCACGAAGTCCTGCATCTTCAGCAGGCCCTCGAGCGGAACGACGATCCCGCGACGCATGCCACGCTGCGTCGCATGCTGACCATCCTCAAGACGATGGTCGGCCAGATCGATGTGCTCGAGACCATGAGCCCCATCGGATTCGATTCGTTCCGTTCCCTGCTTGCCAACGCCAGCGGCTTTCAATCCGTGCAGTTCCGCGAGTTCGAGTTCATTCTCGGAAACCGGAATCCAGCGGCGATTGCCCGCTATCCCGAGGGCGGTCCCGAACGCGCGGCGCTCACCAGACGACTCGAAGGTCGCACACTCTGGCAGTCCTTCCTCATGCGACTGCGCGCCGATGGCCATGCCGTTCCACAGGCACTGATCGATGCGAAGCTGACGGCGATCCCAGAGCCGAATGAAGCGCTGCAGGATGTGCTGCTCGATGTCTACCACCACCACCGCGATGACCGCGTGATCTGCGAACTCATGGTGGACTTCGATGAGGGAATGCAGGAGTGGCGCTATCGCCATGTCAAGATGGTCGAACGAACCATCGGCACGAAGGTGGGCACGGGCGGTTCAAGCGGCGTTGCATACCTGCGCTCCACGCTCTTCCGCCCGCTCTTCCCCGATCTGTGGTCCATCCGCGACCGCATCTGAACGCGCCGCGTTCACAGCCCAGCCCCGCCGGATCCTGCACGCACCCGGATCCGTCCCGACTGCATGTCCCACAGCATCGATGCCGCCTTGAGCGGCTCGCCCTGTCCCTTGGGCAACACCTGCACAAGGCGACCCGCGCGGCCGCGCAGCTCCGCGACCTGCGTGACGACGTTGTAATCGAACTCCTCGCACTCGATGTCGTAGTCTGACGTGCGGATGAAGCAGCGCCCGATACCGCGGATGCGCTGCACTTCGATGCTTCCGCCAAGCGAGAACGGTTCGGCAGGTGCGACGGCATGTTCGCTCCGTAGCACGGTCGCTTCCAGTCGATCACAGGTCATCGTCAACGCCTGATCCGGCCGGTCGCCCGCGCGCACGAGTTCGACGGACGCCTGCATCGTCATCAGATATCGCTGATCGACGACACGCTTGAGATCCATCGAACCACCCCAGCGGAAGCGGCTCGTGCCCTCCACGCCGCCACCGGCAATGCCCTTGTCGCGCTGCTGCCTCGCCTGTGCGGCGGCATCGCCCGCAAGCTCCGCGGGCACATGCACCAGCACGGTGCCCGCGCCCGGCACCGAAAGTTCGCTGCTGCGCGCGTCGTACTCCACTCGCTGTGAACGCAACTGGAAGAGCCGCGGCGCACCCGCGCGGGCGGCGTTCGCCCACACCTGATTCTCCAAGCGCGCATCACCCACCGTGACCAGCCTGCGGACACGCATGTCCGCGCTGGCGGCAGTCTCGCCTTCGCCGCCTCGAACACCGCTCGCGACCGGCTCGAACTCCAGCAGCACCGACTGACCGTCCAGCGCGTCGAACTCCTCCGCTCGCGGCTCCGCTCGCACACGCACATCACCCGCAAGTTCGAGCAGCGCGCCGTCGGCGGCGCGGTCGCGGTAGGACATGCCACCACTCCACTTCGCATCGAGTTCGGGGCGCTGCGTGGGCACCGTCGGCGGATCCACCTTCCCCTGCGCCTGCTCGGGAAAAATCGGCTGCTTCCAGTTCCGCGCGCGGCCACCACCCGGCGCCTTCACATCTCGCTCGCGCTCCGCGACCTGCACCTGCGGCATGCCATCAAGCAGCATGCCCGCACGCACCACGCTCAGCCCAGGCCCCTGCAGGACCGCCGTGGCAGCCGTCGGCTGCGCCGAGAGCGACTGCGCGAAGATCCGGGCACCATCCTTCAACCGCACTTGAACGCCTCCCACGGCATCGACCTGAGATGCCTCCACCGCGCCGAGCGCGGGATCCGCCGCAGCCGCCGCCTGCGCCGCTGCGGGCATGTCGGTGAACGCGACATCAAGCGAATCGCACCAGAGCGTCTGCAGCACGTCGGTCGCCTCCACGCCTCCCGCGGCCTTCAAGTGCCGCGGCGCACTCTGCCCGCCCGCAGTCCGGCGCACATCGATATCCACGGAACGCGCACGCAGCGCCAGTCCCGCCTGATTCGCAAGTTCCACTCGCTGTCCATCGACCTCCACGATCATCGCATCGGACGCGGGCGGTCGAGGTGCGTCCGCAGCGAGCGGCCGCATCTCGAGTCGACCCTTGTAGCGCACGATCAGCAGGTCATCCACGCGTGTGCGCGGCATTGTCGCGGCGAGGGCCCACTGCGCCAGTTGACCACGCCAGCCGATCGGCTTCGCACGCACGGCATGGAGCGCATCGACGCGCTGCACGGCGCGAGGCGCACGACTGCCACGCGCATCCACCATGCCGCCGCTGACGAGATCGTTCTCGAGGGCAAACACCGCGACGAGCAGATCGCCGCGCGTCCAGGCGCGATCACTCGGCGACTGCCGCAGGATCTCGACGGTGTCGTGAAGCTCCAATCGGTAGAACGACGGAGACTCGGCAGCACCCTGCGCGGACGGAGATGTCCACGGAGACCCGAGCGAGCGAGCATGCAGGCGCCCAAAGCGCGCGCGGCGAAGGAGCGGTGCAGCCGCGCGCTGCAGGCGAGGCGCATCGCCACGCCAGCTCGGCGCGGCTTCACCGCCCATGGCCTGCGATGCGGGGAGCCGCTGTCGGTCGATCACGATCGGCCCGAGGGGGCGTTCCACCACGAGACGCTCGATGGTGCGCCGATCACCGCTGAGGAGCAGATCAAGCCCCTCACCATCGAAGGTCAGCACATCGGTCGTGAGACGAAATGCCGTGGGACAGCGGATCGTCCCGAGCGTCTGATCGAAGTCCAGCTCCTCCGATTCCAGGATCAGCGACGGCTGGTCCTTCCCGAGGTCCACCTGCTTTCCCGCCGCTGGTCGGTACATGCGAATGACGACATCGCCGCGAAACACGCCAGACTCCAGCGCGCGGTTGGGCACGCGAACCCGCCCCGCATCCGCGCGCAGCGTCGCCACGCGACCATCGTCGAAAAAGAAGACCGTCTGCGGTCCATCCATCGACAGGAACGCGCCCGGCTCCGGGTCCAACTTGCGCGCGCTGTACTGCTGCGCGAGGCGGCCATCGGGCGCCGCGACCTGCACCCACGCTCCCTGCTCGAGCTGAACGCTGCTGCTCTGCGTGGCCCGTTCACGCGCAGCTTCACGCTCCTCCGCGGTGAGCGGAGACGGCGCCACGAGATCTTCCACGGGCACGCCGCGGGACTGACGCGACGGCGCCAGATTTCGGTCCATGAACCACGCACCCACGGCGAGCGTTGCCGCGAGCGCAACCGCCACTGCGATGATCATGCTTCGCCGAGTCCGCTCTTCCATGAGGGACCTCGAGTGTAGACGCGGCGCGGATCGCGCTCGCGCCTCTCAGGGCTCCGGCGGCGCGAGCAGCACCACGACCGCAATGTCGTACCACGCATGCGTTCCCACGGCGATGCCGAAGCCGCGCACCACATAGAGCACACCGAACGCACTGCCTGCGGCAAGGAAGAAGACCACGCGACGAAGGTCGAGCGCGCCGCTCGGCAATCGCAGCGGGTGGTACAGCGTGAAGAGCACCGCGGCGACGAGGACCGAAATCCCGAGCGCCCACGCCTCTCGCCACCGCAGCAAGTCCACGAACAGCGTGTGCAGCAGCGCGATCAGCACCATGCGGAACAGAAGTTCTTCGTACACACCAGCGCCCACGCTCATCGCCACTTTGCCGAAGGTGCCGAGTCCGTCCATCTCCCCCATGGCCGCGGGGGGAAAGATGCGCGTGATGATCTGCGCCGCGACCAGCAGCGGCAGCGAAAAGAGCACGCACTCGATGATCATGCCTCCCACCGTGGGCAGGTGAACGGTCCACACGCGGCGCGACAGCACCTGCCAGACGACCAACACCACGATCACGCCAACCCCGGGCAGTGCCAGCGCAGGCAGACTGAAGCGCCCGGCATCGATGCCGAGACTGTCGAACAGTCGAAGCAGTCCTTCATGCGCTGAGTTCGTGAGGGTCCCGCCCTGCGTCCGCAGTGCGAAAATCAGCCCGATCTCGTAAAGGACGATCAGCGGCGCAACAAGCGTCAGGATCTCCAGGGGCTGTTTGGAACGCTCGAAGTATCCGTTCGACGCCAGGGAGGAATGCGCGCCACCCTTCCCCCCGTTCGCTGGGGCGGAACCTCGTCGCGCAGCCTTGCGCTGGGCCATGGCGCCTTCGGTCGACGTTGAACTCGATCAGCTCTTGGCAGCGGTCATCGCGTTCAGTCGCCGCGCGAGACGGCTCTTGCGACGCGCCGCAGTATTGCGGTGCATGGTCGGCGTGAGCGCAAAGCGATCGAGCATGCCCGACAGCGCGCGCAGGGACTTCTCCGCTGCTGCCTTGTCGCCATCGTGGACTGCCTTCAGGAAGACCTTCGTCTCATCCTTGACCTTCGTGCGGCGCCAACGGTTGCGTGCGCTGCGCTCGACGCCTTGACGGACTCGCTTCTTCGCTGATTCGGTATTGGGCACTGGAATGATCCTCGTCTGCCGCCTGCATCGACCTGCACGCGCAGGTCGATCAGCGGGACCGCGGAGTATCGCAGATCGCGTCCGCTTGTGCAAGTGCAACCGAATCCTCCACTTGACGCAACCCCGCTCGCGGAGCGACACTACGCGGTTCCATGGCGATGCCCTCAAAAACGGCCGGGCCCCTCATCGGCCTGGTGGTGTTTGTGATCCTCTTTGTTTTGGCTGCGGCGAGTTCCGTCTACCTGCTCACCGAGTGGAACAAGTCCGCTGCGACGGAGGCGAAGGCGAAGCGCGATCTCGCGGCGGTCGTTCCGCCCGGCTATCTGGATCAGGACGCGGGCATGCAAGCGCAGCAGGCTGCGCAGGGTGAAGGCAAGAGCTTGGTGGAGTTCCTCGTTTCACGAAACGCCAACCTGATGTCCGCGGTGACGGGCGAGACATCGGGCGATGCCATGACGCTCCGTGGCGCACTCAATCTCAAGCCGGATGAGACGGTGAAGCAGAAACTGCAGTCACTGGAGCGGGCACGAGTGGATGCAGTCAACAAGGCGACGGAACTCGAGCGGGCAGTCGAACAGGCGTCGGCCGAGGTCTCTCAGATTCAGGCGCAAGCGGACGAAGCGAAACGGGTGACCGAAGAGCAGGTTCGTGAATTGCAGGCAACCATCGCACCGTACGCCGAAGCAACCGAACGCACACTCGCCTCGCTCGAAGAACTGAAGGCAGAACTGGCCACCGCGCGAGAGAGTGCCAAGACCGAATACGCGACCGAGATCGAGGAAGAACGCGCGAAGCAAGCGAGCCTTGTGGCCGCCAATCAAGCCTTGACGGCACGCGTGCAGGAACTGCAGAAGCAGGTCGACCAATTCCGCATCAAGCCTGCGGATCCTGCGCTGTTGGTGGACGGGCGTGTCATCGACCTCTCGCAAACGGCGAAGGATCAGGTCTTCATCTCGCTTGGCAACAAGGATCGAGTCCGCGCTGGGATGACCTTCGAGGTCTATCCCGATCCGTCGGCAATCCTGTACGACCCCAAGACCGATCGGCAGTCCCCGGGGATCGCGAGCATCGAGATCATCAAGGTGGGCGATACGACGAGTACGGCCCGCGTGACCCGAAAGGCCCCGCGCGCCACGGTGGCGAAGGGCAATGTGCTTGCGAATGCCGTCTACAGCCCCAACTATCAGTACAAGTTCCTCGTCCACGGGAAGTTCGATGTGGACAGTGATGGCAAGGTCACGGATTCCGAAAGCGACTACATCCGCGCCAAGATCCGCGAGTGGGGCGGCGTGGTGGTGGACGGATCGGACATCACGCCCGACATCGACTTCATCGTGCTCGGCAGCGTCCCCGTGCGCCCGCAGATTCGCTCGATCGGTGCCGATGACGCTGCCTATGCGGCGCAACTCGAAGCAAGCCGTGCCTACGACTCCTACCAGGCTCTCGTTGCCGCGGCGAGCGCGGCGCAGGTCCCCGTGCTGAACTGGAATCGTTTTCAGATCCTGACGGGTTCCGCGGAGCGCTGATCAGCGCGTGCGACCGCAGAGCTTCATCGATCACGCGGCGGCGTTCGCACAGTACGCGGCGCTTCGAGGGCTGTTCGGGGCGTTCCACATGTTCCCGCCTGCGCAGAACATGCGCACCGCTGCGCAGTTCGGGAGCCTCTACGGGCGGCTGGTGAATCGGCACCGGGAACGCGCTCGAGGGCACATTCGCCGCAGTTTCCCTGAACTCGACGAGCCCGCCGTGGCGAAGCTCGCCGATGATTCGCTGCGCAGTCTCTTCCAGATGTTCCTCGTCGAGGCGACGGCAGTCCCCCGCCTCCTCACGCCGACCTCCTGGCCGCAGCATGTGCGCACAGGCAACATCGAAGCATCGCTGCGGCTGCTCGTGGGCAATGATCCCGTCATCTTCGTGACGGGGCACTGCGGGAACTGGGAACTGCTCGGCTTCACGCTGGCACTGCTCGGCTTCCGCCTGCATGCACTCGCGCGACCGCTCGACAATCCATGGCTCGACCGCTGGGTGCGCGGCGTTCGCGAGGCGCGCGGACTGACGGTGCTGACCAAGTGGGGTGCGACGACCGAAGTACAGCGGATCATCGAGTCCGGCGGACGGGTCGGGTTCATCGCCGATCAGAATGCGGGCGAGGACGGCATGTTCGTGCCGTTCTTCGGCCGACTCGCATCGAGTTACAAGTCGATCGGACTGCTTGCCATGCGGTATGAGGTGCCGATCGTCGTCGGTGCTGCGCAGCGCATCGGAGGGCGCTTCGATTACGAACTCGATGGGGTGGATGTGATCCGCCCGAGCGATTGGCGCGATCAGCCCGATCCGCTCTTCTACATCACCGCCCGCTTCAATCGTGCGATGGAAATGGCGGTACGCCGAGCGCCGGACCAATATCTCTGGATGCACCGCCGCTGGAAGAGTCGCCCCGCGCATGAGCGCGCCGGCAAGCCGATGCCCGAGCGGCTCCGCGAGAAACTCCGCAGCCTGCCCTGGATGGTCGGCGCGGACCTCGAACGGCTCGAGCAGCGCATCGAACCGCTCGTGTGCATCTGAACCCGCACCTCCCGCCCCGCCGTATTCTTCCTCCCTCTCATGCGCTCACTTGTCGTTCTTGCCAACGGATCCAGTCCAGCGCCCCATCTCGGATCGCGCAAGTCACTGGAAGAGCGGCTCTCCCATCTCAACACAGGACCTGACCGCAACGGCGGCGATGTGCTGTTCGGTCCCGGTGTCGAACTGCAGTTGCCACCGCAGCAGGATCCTGTGACGCAGATGATCCTCACGGTGAGCGATGAGGACATCGGCTGGCTCGTCGTCGAGCGCATGGGCAAGACCCTTCACTGGAAGTTCGTAGACCTCAATACGGGCGACGAACTCACCTTCGGCGCTCACTGAACGCACACCATGATTGCCCTCTGGGCCACCCTCTGGGCCACCCTCTGGGCCACGATCGTTGCCCTGGCCTGTGCAGCGCCAGGCTGGGCGCAGCAGTCGCAGCGGGAATCCGCGCTTTCCTGGCCGCGGATCCGCCAGACGACCGACGCCATCGTCAGCATCAGCCAACCGCATGTCGATGACTTCACGGGCGCTGCCGTGCGCGGCAAGATGGCGATCGAAGTGAGCGCCCTCCGTGGTGTGCCCGACTTTCGCGGCACGGCGAACTTTACGGGTGACGCGGTTCTTGACAGAGCTGCGCGCACCATTCGCATCGGCCCCATCACGGTGCCTGCCACGCGGGTCGAAACCGCGCCCGAGCATGCGGAAGCTGCGAACAGGGCCCTCTCGAGCGCGCTCGCGGGCGTCACCATCACCGTCGCGTTCGACGACCTCATCGCGGTCATGCGCACCGAGTCATTCCCAGATCAAACACCACTTCCCGATTGCAGCGGCACGCGCTCGGTCCTGATGCTCCAGGTGAACGATCCCCCGCCGCCCGACGGCACCATCGCCGTTCGCTGGCTTGGCGAGCCCACATTCGAGCGCGTGATCGAAGGACGACTCGAGGGCGCGGTCAACAGCTCGTCGCTCCTCTTGCGTGAACCGAACGGACGACACCTTCTCCTGCACGCGGGTCGGTGGCTCGAAGCTCGCTCGATCACCGCGCCGCTGTGGACATGGATTGGATCGGATGAAGTACCCGAAGTCCTGCGAGACATCAGCGAGACTTCCCGCTTTGGCAGTGCGCTTGCCGCGGTACCAGGCACGCTGCACAGTCGCATCGCCGAACTCGCTCGGCAGATCGCATCACCCATTCCTGCGCCGAGCGACCCGCCCTGCATCGGCACGGACTGGTGGTGGAACCCATGGAGTCTTCGCTGGGTCGCCGCATGCACCGCTTCAGCGCCGACACTCCCCGCGGATGTGCCCGTGGATCACACGATCACACCGCCGATGCCAGATGTTTCAGATGCGTTCCAACCTGATTCGGTGCGGGACAATCTTTTCGTCGGTCTCGACGGTCGCGTCTATCGGCGCCGAGGAGAGTCCTTCGAACAGTCCGTGCCTGCAGGCGGATGGCGGCCCTTCACGACCGAGCGATCGGTGCTTCGCATTCTCCGCGCGGAGTCGACTGCGCGAGATGCTGCGCAGGCTGTGCGGCGTACCTGGAAGAACTGGCGCATGCACGACGCGGAGCTGACTCCGAATACGCGCTGCGACCGCGATGCGTCGATCGGCAGCCGTCCACTGCGAACGAACCAGTTCCTTGCCGCAGCCAGGGCGCCCGCGCGCGGCGGCGAGGATGAGTCGATGAACGAGCGGACTTCGCCGCCCAATGCCGAGCCGCCTGCTCCGCAGAATCCCTGATGCACAACCCGTGCAGTGGCTCGGCGGGGGCAGGCACTTCCAAGCCTGCGCGCAGCGAGACATCAAGTCAGAGCGGACTCTTCTGCGGCTCGCCCGCTGGCCGCGGATAGCGACGCGGCGTCTTCCCGACCTTTTCGATCACCACGATGGTTCCCGTTGGCGTGCGGATGCAATCGGTCACTGCACCGCGGAGCGTGCCGAGGGCGCGGGCGCTTTCGTTCACCTCGGCTGCCGCCTTTTCCCCCTTGATCGTGACCATGTGACCATGGTCGCGCACGAGCGGCAGGCAGAGTTCGAGCAGGATCGGCAGGCGAGCCACGGCGCGCGATGTCACCACATCGATGCTCTCGCGCAGCGGCCCGCGGGCCAGCGACTCGGCGCGTTCACTCCGTACCTCCACCGATCGCAGCGAAAGCGCATCCGCAGTCTCTCGCAGGAACGCCGCCTTCTTCCCCGTCGACTCGATCAGCAGATGCGTCGCCTGCGGCCACACGATCGCCAACACCAGTCCGGGCACTCCCCCGCCGCTCCCGACATCCGCCACGCGCCGCGCATCCGCTTGCTGCAGAATGGGAAGAAGCGTCAGCGCGTCGAAGACATGCCGCATCCAGGCGGCATCCACATCGCGAACAGCGGTGAGGTTCATGCGCGTGTTGGCATCGAGCAGCAGCCCAAGGAACCGAGCGAGTCGATCCATCTCGTCGCCCGAGATTTCGATCCCGTAATCGGACAGCGCACGCATGCACGCCTCGCGTCCACCACCGGGCGCCGCCGCGGCGTCGTTCACCATCAGCCTCCCACCCGCGCGGCGCTGCCGCCCATCATGCCGCCAGCAACGCGCGCATCACGAGCCGCCACGGAGAACAACAATCCAGCCGCCACCCAACAGGCCACAAGACTCGTTCCCCCTGAGGAGACGAACGGCAATGTCAGCCCCGTGATCGGCAGCAGTCCGATGGTCATGCCGATGTTCACGAACGACTGGAACCCGACCATCGATCCGATGCCCGTGGCCACGAGGCGTCCGAAGGGACTTCGAGTCATCACCGCGATCGCAAGGGCCGAACCCACGAGCGCAACTTCGAGCGCAATCAGCAGCAATCCACCGAGCAACCCCCAGCGACATGCAGCGACCGCGAAGATCATGTCGTTGTGCTCTTCCGGCAGCGCGTTGTAGCGGATCAGATCGCGCGCGTCGTCCTTACCGTTGCCCGCGAGGCCGCCGGCACCCACGAGCGTTCGCGCGCGGTCCGCCTGAAAGCCGATGGAACGCGTATAGCGATCATCGCCCGTCAACTGCGCGACGAGCGCATCGATGCGCGCGCGCTGGTGCGGCTTCAACACGGGATAGGTGGCGGGCGCAAGCAGCGCAGCGCTCGCGATGACCGCCAACAGGTGCTTCCGCCGTGCCCCTTGCATCAGCAGCATGGCAAGCAGCGTCGGAAAGAACAGCAGTGCGGTCCCCAGATCGGGTTGCAGCAGGATCAGCACCACGGGAACGGCCGTCAGCACGATCGGCAGCAGCAATCCCGCATGCGTTCGCAGGTCTGCGGCCCGCCGCAGCCACCACGCGGATGCAAGAATCCAGGCAACCTTCGCAAACTCCGCCGGCTGGAAGTCGATCGGACCCAGATCGATCCAGCAGCGACTGCCGTTGCGCGGTCGCACGAGCGATTGCGGCACGCCAGGCAACACGAGCAAGATCAGCAGGAGCAGCATCACGATGAACACATGCGGACTCCACCGTTCCACCACGGCTGGCGCGGGAATCACGATCAGCGCAGCGGCGAGCACACCCACGAACGCGTACGCCGCCTGCCGTGCGGCCATGCCCGGCTCCGTCGTGGCGATCGCGGCAATGCCGATCACCGTGAGCAGTGCGGCGCAGGCCATCGGCACCCAACCGATCGTGCGCCAGGAGATGCCGAGCATCCGCGACACCACGGGACGATTCGGCGCGGACTTGACCGCGCGCGCCGGCGCGCGAACGAACGCGCTCATCGACTCGCCTCCGACCGAGGAGCGCTCGACGCACGAGCCGAACCGCGAGAGCCCTCGTCCACCAGTGCTCGGATGACAGCGGCCATGACGGGCCCAGCCGTGCGCCCGCCTCCACCACCATGCTCGACGATCACCGCAACGGCGTAGCGCGGCAAACCATCCACCGTGCTGCCCACCAAGCCTGCACACCATGCATGATCCGCGTCCGTGACGATCTTCTCGATCACGCCATCGCCGTCGCGGTCCAGTCGCAGCGGCGGCGCCTCCGCCGTTCCCGTCTTGATCCACCAGCGCGCACCCGGCGCTTCGATGATCGGTTCCCGCACGCCGCCACCGTGATCCATGTGGTTGCCGGTTCCATAGGACTCGCTCGTCACTTGCTCGAGCCCGCGCAGCACCCGCGCGACCGCCGTGGACGAGAAGGGTTGCACGGAGGCGACTCGGCCACCTCCCTTGTGCCATGTCGGCTCCACCCACGATCCGCCGCGCGCCACCATCGCATAGGCCGCCGCAACTTCGAGCGGCGTCACAGCCATCGCACCTTGACCGATGCCGAGCGAGACAGTGGCGAACCGATCTCCGCGCCCTTCGAGCAGTCGTGCCGCGTCCACCGATGGCAGATCACCGCCGAGCCGCCCAAAGCCGAAGCGCCTGTACCACTCGCACAGCCGCTCCGCGCCGAGGCGATCCGCGAGCGTGTAGAAGTAGATGTTGCAGGAACGCGCCATCGCCTGCTCGATGCCAAGCGGGCCACCGATCGATTTGGTGTGCGTGGCGAACTTGTAACGCTCGCGGAAGATCCAACAGCGAGCCGCATCGGAGCGCTCCTTGAAGTAGTGACCATTGCACTCGATCGTCTCATCCTCGGCGGCGACTCCTTCCGCCACCGCGGCGAGATACACCAGCGGCTTCACCAGCGAACCGGGCGGATACTTCGCCTCGAACGCCCGGTGAATGCCTGCAGTCTCCATGGCCATGGGCGGTCGCCCCCCCCGCTCGGCATCCCCCGAACGAGGTGTCGTCGCGGCAGCCAGGATCTCACCCGTGGCGATCTCGATCACGACAGCTGCGGCGGGCAGGGCATCGCCGATGACGAGCGCATCGCTGCTCGTGTGCCACGGCTGGACGAGCGTGAGTCCCGTGCGCGGATCGAGCGCCGCCTGCACGCGCAACTGCAGCGCCGCATCGATGGACGACTGCACATGCGCACCGGGCACGGGCTCGAGGCGTTCTTCCTGATCCGTGGAGAGCCGGCGGATCACGCGCCCGCGCAGCCCACGCAACCGATCCTCGAAGCGTCGCTCCAAACCTCGGGAACCAACCGCCTCGGCACCCGCGCGGTACCCGCCGAGATCGACCTCGATGGAACCATCGTCCGTCACGCGCTCGAAGGGTCGCCGCTCGATGTCCTCCCTCCATGCCTCGGTGCGAACGGACCCGACGATCGCGTCGAGCGCGCCATCGAGCCGCATCACGAGCGGCACCGAAGTGCGGATGGCTCGCGGCAGATGATCGCGCGCGACTTCCACTTCCGCGGTGTCCCACGGCGTGCGTCGTCGCGCAGCATCCAGGACCTCGATGGCCCCTGGAGAGTCGTCACCGACCTTGCGCAGTTCGAAGGCGGTCGTCCCTGGAATGTCGCGGGCCACCACATGCATCTCGCGCATTTCGCGGATCGGCTCGGGCGCCACATCGAGCGACTGCCCGCGTTGCTTGCGCAGTTCGATCGTGCGGGCATGCACCGCAGCACGCTGCCGGTCGATGCGCGCGGCGATCCCGGAGAGGCGTTCACGCAGCTCCGACTCCGCCATGCCGGTCCTCGCTGCAAGCAGTTTCATCAGCGAACGCTCGCGCCGTTGCCACTCCGGCAACCGTGCGTTCACCTCTTCGGCACGCCGCGCAGCATCCATCTTGCGCCAGGATCCGCCTGACTCGCGCTTCACTTGCTCTTGCGCGCGGTCGGTCGCCCATGTCCCGCTTGCCAGCGGATAACTGACGGCAAGGTCATAGCTCGCGACATCCTCCGCGAGAACGCGCCCCGTCCTGTCCAGGATGCTGCCGCGCCACGTCGGCAGCAGCGCCTCGGTGTCGAGCCGTTCCTCCGCGGCGCGTGCAAGCCGGTTGCCCTGCCAGAGCGTGAGGTGACCGAGTCGGAGCATCAGCACCGCCGCAGCGAACACCACCAATGCAGCCAAGGTGATGATCCTCTTGCGCAGGTCGCTGTGGATGCTCGCATAGCCCATGCAATCCTCCGTGACGGCGGGCGCGCAAGCGATCCATGCCGCGCGTGATGAGATGCTACCACTGCACGCACGCGAACGCACCAAGGTTCGGTGCAATGGGAAGAAATCTCCCTACCATTCCCCTCCCCATGGAATGCGGCATCGTCGGACTTCCCAATGTCGGCAAGAGCACGCTCTTCAACGCGCTCACATCCGCCGGTGCGGCTGCGGCCAACTACCCCTTCTGCACCATCGCGCCGAATGTCGGAATCGTGAGCGTGCCGGATGCGAGGCTGCAGACGATCGCCGGCTTCATCAAGTCCGAACGAATCCTGCCGGCCAGCGTTCGGATCGTGGACATTGCGGGACTCGTTCGGGGCGCGAGCGAAGGCGAGGGGCTGGGGAACAAGTTCCTCAGCCACATCCGGGAGGTGGATGCGATCCTCCATGTCGTGCGTTGCTTCGAGGATGCCGATGTGATGCATGTCGATGGCGGCCCCGACCCGATCCGCGACATCGAAACGATCGACACGGAACTGGCGCTCGCGGATTTGCAGGGCGTGGAGTCCAATCTGGACAAGCAGCAGCGCGTTGCGCGCAGCGGCGACAAGGAGGCGATCGCGAAGGTGGCCTGCTTGGAGAAGGCCTTTGCGCTGCTGCGCGAGGGCACCGCACTGCGGAGCGCGACATGGACTCCCGAAGAGCGCATGCTCGCGCGCGGGCTCGGACTCATCACGGCAAAGCCCGTGCTGTACATCGCGAATGTGGATGAAGGCGATCTCGACGGCAAGGGGCCGATGGTGCAGCGCGTCCGCGCTCGTGCGCAGAAGGAAGAGGGCGGCGTGGTCGTCGTCTGCGCGAAGATCGAGAGCGAACTGTCGGAGTTGCCCGAGTCCGACCGCGCCGAAATGCTCTCGAGCCTCGGCATGCGTGAACCAGCACTCGCATCCGTCGCGCGCGCCGCGTACGACCTGCTCGGGTTGCAGAGCTACTTCACCGCCGGGCCGAAGGAGATCCGCGCCTGGACGATCCGCAAGGGCGACACGGCGCCGCAGGCTGCAGGAGTGATCCACACGGACTTCGAAAAGGGCTTCATTCGCGCGGAGTGCTTCCGCGTGAAGGACCTCGAGGAGCATGGCAGCGAAAAGGCCATCCGCGAGGCTGGAAAACTGCGAAGTGAAGGGCGCGGCTATGTGATGCAGGACGGCGATGTCGTCCACTTCCTCTTCAATGTGTGAAGGCTGCTGCCGAGCGCCCTCAAAAAGAAACGGACAATGCCACGGCGCGTTCGAGTTGGGCCGCGTAGGTCTCGACAGGCATCTCGACCGCGCCGAGCGACCGGGTGTGCGCGTTCGCGTACTGGCAGTCGAGCAGGATGAATCCCTTGGCGCGAAGGCGTTCCACCAGATGCACGAGGCACACCTTGCTTGCATCGGTTCCGCCGTCGCGCGGCCGGGTGAACATGCTTTCACCGAAGAACGCCCCGCCGATCGCGACACCGTACAGACCGCCCACGAGCTTTCCATCCCGCCATGCTTCGACGGAGTGTGCATGACCCGCTTCGTGCAGCAGCGCATACGCCTTCTGCAGGAGCGGCGTGATCCAAGTGCGGTTCGTGTCGCTTCGGTCGAAGGCGCACCGATCGATCACATCGCTGAAGTGGGTGTCCACCGAGATTCGGAAGCGACCACTCTTCACCCGCCGCCGCAGCGAGTCACTGATGCGAAGCGCCCCCGCCTCCAACGGCATCACCGCGCGCGGATCACAGGTGTAAAACCCAAGCGAACCATCTTCCGGATCGCCCATCGGAAATGCGCCGTGGCGATAACCATCGAGAATGATGGGCAGGAGTTCCTCGGCTGTGACGCGTTTCATGCAGACTTTGCGGGCCGTGCGCGCACGGCATCGCCATCGCTTGCCACGATGGAACATGCTCCAACGGCTTGCAATGGCGGCGCGAATCGGTAGGATTTCGATCCCTCTTTGATGGGCCGTCGGTGACGGATGATGCGGGAGCTGCCTCCTGCAACAGCGGCGCCGCACGGGGTGTCTTGGCGCGGCCAAGGGACACTCCAGCCTTGAGGAAGCCGCGGACAGGGTCCCCTCGACGGGCGCCCGACCCCGCGTCGCGCGTGTCCGTCGCCGGTTGATCCGGCGCGGTGCCCCCCGTGAACGCACGGCGGCGCCGACCCACCCTGCGTTCCCGCTGCCTTCGGGCGGCGCGTAGAAAAGACAGCTCGGCAGTCCACCACCGTTTGATCGACACCGACATCTTCTCGTCGACCACCAACCAGTGGCACGGGTAAGATGTGGAGCACGGTCTGGGATTCACAGCCCGACTGGCCCATGGTGTAACGGTAGCACAGGAGATTTTGGTTCTCTTTGTCCTTGTTCAAATCAAGGTGGGCCAATTTGACTGCTCGCGCGCTGCACGGATGCGCGCGCCTCGGATCGCCGAACAGTCTGCCGCGTCGCGCAAGACGCGCACCCAACAGTCGTGTCACACGCTTCCGCCCATCGTCCTGATGCGCCCACCGCCGTGATTCTCGCGGCTGGCAAGGGAACGCGCATGAACAGTGACCTGCCGAAGGTCATGCATCCTGCCTTTGGAAAGCCGCTCGTGGAGTGGGTCGTGGATGCCGTTGTCGATGCGGGTGCGAGGCGCGTGATACTGGTGGTGGGTCATCAGCAGGAAGTGGTTCGCAAGCACTTCGCTGCGCGCCGTGAAGTCGAGTTCGTCACGCAGTCTCCGCAACTCGGCACGGGCCATGCGGTCGATCAGGCGCGCCCACTGCTGCAGGGCGTGGATCGCTCCACACCGCTGCTTGTGTTGTGCGGAGATGGGCCGCTGCTGACGACCGCAACGGTCCAGCGTCTGCTCGATGCGCATCACGGTGCACACGCGTCGGCGACGCTCGCCACAAGCGTCATCCCCGATGCGTCGGGCTACGGCCGAATCCGCCGAAACAGCCGCGGTGATTTTGAAGCGATCGTGGAACAGAAGGATTGCAGCCCCGAACAGCTGAAGATCCGCGAAGTGAATCCCTCGTACTACTGCTTCGCAGCGGGCGATCTCTTCGACTGCCTCGCGCGCGTCGACAATCGGAACGCGGCGGGCGAGTACTACATCACCGATGTGTTCACGCTGCTCAAGGCGGCCGGCAAGGTGGTGCATGTGGTGGATGCCGTTCCTGCGGATGAAGTGCTGTCGGTGAACACGCCCGCTCAGTTGCAGGAGGTCAGCGATATCCTGAAGCAGCGGCGCACGGCTGGCTCGGCGCAAGGCGCGCACCGTCCTGAGGAGGCAACGCCATGAGCGCAACGGACCGCGAGCAACTGAAGATCTTCGCCGGCACCACGGGACGCACACTGGCGCAGGCAATGTGCGATCACCTTGAACTGCCGATCGGGCAGGCGCAGCTGAACACATTCCCTGACGGCGAGCTTCTCGTCAAACTCGAGGAGGATGTGCGCGGACGCGACTGCTATGTGGTGCAGAGCTGCAGCGATCCAGTCAACCAGAACATCATGGAGTTGCTGGTGTTCATCGACTGCCTGCGCCGCGCGAGCGCGCGTCGCATCACGGCGGTGATCCCCGACCTCGGCTACGCGCGGCAGGATCGCAAGGACGAGGGTCGAGTGCCGATCACCGCGAAGCTCGTGGCGAACCTGATCGTCACCGCGGGTGCGCAGCGCGTGCTGTGCATGGACCTGCACGCCGCGCAGATCCAAGGCTTCTTCGACATTCCCGTCGACCACCTCACTGCGGCGCCCGTCATCAGCGATCACTTCCGCCGCATCCGCGGCGAGCTCGGCGAACTCACGATCGTTTCGCCCGATGTGGGCAATGTGAAGGTCGCCAACATGTACGCGAACCTGCTCGGTGCGGACCTCGCCATCATCGACAAGCGACGCCACAGCGGGTCGAAAGTGTCCGTCAAGAATCTCATCGGCTCCGTGGAGGGCACCACGGTGCTGATGTTCGATGACATGATCTCCACGGCGGGAACCGTCTGCGAGGCGGCGGCCGTCGTGCGCGACCACGGCGCCAAGGAAGTGCATGTTGCGTGCACGCACGGATTGTTCGTCGGCATGGCGGTGGAACGCCTGCTCGAGAGCAGCATCCGAAGCATCATCACCACGGATACCGTTCCCGTTGGCATTCGACACAAGGCGCTCGAGTCGAAACTCGTGGTGCTGTCCGTCGCCACGCTGCTCGGCGAAGCGGTGCACCGCATCCACCATGACCAGTCCATCTCGGCGCTCTTCACGCACGGTGCGGGGACCAAGCGCTGATTCACGAACCAACCACACTTGAACCCCCCAAAGGAGATTTCCCATGAGCCATGAAGTTCCCGTTCTCGACGCACAGCCCCGTGATCGCATGGGCACCAAGTACGCCAAGCGCCTGCGCGCTTCAGGCCGTTTGCCCGCCGTGATCTACGGACACGGATCGCAGCCCACGCATGTGAGCATCGAGGAGAAGCCCGTCCTCTCCGCGCTCAAGCGCGGATTGCATGTGTTCTCCCTGAAGGTCGGCGCCACCAGCGAGACATGCCTGGTGAAGGACCTGCAGTTCGGCTGGCTCGGCGACAATGTCGTCCATGTCGATTTCACGCGCGTGAATCTCGATGAAGAGGTGACCGTCAGCGTGTCCCTGCACTTCGTCGGCACACCCGAGGCGGCGCGCCGCGTGGGCGCCGTGCTCACGCACGACATCACGGAACTGCAGGTGCGCTGCAAGGTGCGCGACATCCCCGAGTCGATCCGTGTCGATCTCACGCCCATGGAGGGCGAGCTCATGACCGTTTCGCAGCTCAAGTTGGCTGCGGGGCTCGTTGCCATCAGCAATCCGCACGCAGCGCTCGCCCGCATCCAGACGGTGCTCGAAGAAGCGGTCGGCGAAGCTGCTGCCACCACGGCTGCGGCCGAGCCTGAAGTGCTCACGGCAAAGAAGGAAGACGCCCCAGCCGCTGGCGACAAGGACAAGAAGGCGGACAAGAAGTGATCTTCGGTGCGGGGCGCGGCGCGTGCCGCGCCCCCTGCACCGTCGTCGCACTCGGAGAACAATGAAACTCATCGTCGGACTCGGCAATCCAGGCAGCCAGTACAACGGAACGCGACACAACGTCGGGTTTGAGGTGGTGGACCGCCTTGCGCGTCGATGGGCGGATCGCCCCGCCGAGGGCGCCCGCAATCGCTTCGGCGGATTGGTCGTGGAAGCGACGGTGGGTGGCGAGCGCACGCTGCTGCTGAAACCACTGACCTTCATGAATCGGAGCGGTCGCTCCGTCGCGGAGGCGATCGGCTTCTACAAGATCGACTCCACCCGCGACCTGCTCGTGGTGGCCGACGACCTCGATCTTGCATGCGGCATCATCCGTCTGCGCGCGGAGGGCGGATCCGGCGGTCACAACGGACTGCAGGACATTCTCGGTGCCCTCGGTCGACCAGATTGGGCGCGCTGCCGCGTGGGCATCGGGCGTTCGTCGACAATGCCCTCCGCCGATTATGTCCTCGGCCGTTTCACCCCGGAGCAGCAGCCTGTGGCGGAGGAGTCTTTCGACCAGGCTGCATCCGCGTGCGAGGTGTGGTGTCGCGACGGCATGGCGGCCAGCATGAATCTCTTCAACAAGCGAGCCTCCGCCGCGTCGGAGACCCTCGACCAAGCCTGAACAATTCCAGATCCAAACATCGTTTCCGATCCAACATCATCCAGAGACCAACACTTTTTCTGAAGGAGTATCCATGTCTGCCACCACCACATCGTCCGCCGCCCGTCAGTACGAGGGGCTCTTCCTCTTTCCGCAAGCAGTCACTGCCGATCTCGAGGCGGCCGCAGAGCATGTGCGCGAGTCGATCACTCGCCACGGCGGTGAAGTCGTCAGCCTCGTGAAGTGGGATGAACGCAAGCTTGCCTTCGATATCCGCGGCAACAAGCGCGGCGTCTACTTCCTTGCATACTTCAACGCCCCGCCGTCGATCGTGGCATTGATCGAGCGCGACTGCAACCTGTCGGAACGGATGCTCCGTGCGCTCATCGTGCGCGCAGATCACCTCACGCCCGAGCAGATGAAGGATGCCGAAGGGCAGGCGAAGCTTGCGCTCGAGGCGAAGCTGCGGCGACAGGCACCCGAGGGTGCCGAAGGCGAGGGCGAGGCAGCCCCTGCCCCGATGATCGACTGACTTCGCGGCTCGTCCCTCTCTCCAGAGGGGACAAGGACTCGCCCGCGCCCGCCTTGGGCGGTGTGGGGAGCGTGCGGCTGTGGCATGGGGAGCGATCCGCTGCAGGAAATTCTTCCCTGTTTCTTGGTGTAGGGCGGGAAGGAGCTAGGATCGGGCGCAGGAGGACAGAACGATGGCGAGTTACAACAAAGTGTTTCTGATGGGCAACCTGACGCGTGATGTGGAACTTCGGAGCATCACCGGCGGACAACAAGTCGCGGAGATCGGACTGGCGGTCAACCGCCGCTACCGCACCAAGGAAGGCGAGGACCGAGAAGAAACAACCTTCGTCGACTGCGAAGCGTGGGGGCGCACGGCCGAAGTGATGAAGCAGTACCTCTCCAAAGGGCGTCCAGTGTTCGTGGAAGGTCGGCTCAAGCTCGATCAGTGGACGGACAAGGATGGCTCCAAGCGCTCCAAGATGCGAGTCGTCATCGAGAACTTCCAGTTCATCGGTGGTCCAGCCGGTGAAGGCGGATCGCGTGCAGGTGGTGCCGCCAAGACGACATCGGCTGCCCACGACAGCCATACGCCGACAGGCGACGAGGAAATCCCGTTCTGACACGGACGGGCGGAAGTCCTTCGAAACAGGACTGCAACCTTTCGTCGGCTGCGTGCGAGTCATCGCATGGGTCGACGAGGCATCAGTGAGTGCGGAGGGGAGTACCCTCTCCGCATGACAACTCCCGGTCATTCGTCGAGCGGCCACGGTCACCCGGTTCTTGGTCTCGAGAGCCGCTGCATCCATGGGGGGCAGGCTCCGGACCCAACAACGGGAGCCGTGATGCCACCGATCTACACCTCGTCGACTTTCATCCAAGAGTCGCCGGGCGTGCACAAGGGATACGAGTACTCCCGCAGTCACAATGCCACACGCTTTGCATTCGAGCGTTGCATCGCAGACCTCGAGTCGAGCGGGCTGACGGAGGCTCAGGACCGCACCTGCGGCGGCTTCGCCTTCGCGAGCGGACTTGCTGCGATCGGCACCTGCCTTGAACTGCTCGATGCAGGCGCCACCGTGCTTTGCATGGACGATGTCTACGGCGGCACCAACCGTCTGCTGCAGCGCGTTCGCAAGCGATCACAGGGACTGCAGGTGACTTTCGCCGATCTCGGCAGTGCGGAGAGCCTCGAACGCGCGGTTGCAGCAACGCGTCCCGCCATGATCTGGGCGGAAACGCCATCCAATCCGACCCTCAAGATCGTGGATGTCCAGACGCTGGCGCGCCTCGGGCAATCGTGTGGCGCCATCACGGTCGTCGACAACACCTTCGCATCACCGATGCTGCAGCGCCCGCTCGAGCATGGGATAGACATCGTCATGCACTCGGCCACCAAGTACCTCGGTGGACACAGCGATGTCGTCGGCGGGTGCCTCGTGACCTCTCGCCCGCCGTTGGCGGAACGACTTCGCTTCATGCAGAACGCCATCGGCAGCGTGCTCGGTCCCTTCGATGCGTATCTCGCGCTCCGCGGCGTCAAGACGCTTGCCGTCCGCATGCATCGGCACTGCACCTCCGCCATGCAGATCGCACGCCATCTCGAAAGGCACCCCGCTGTCGAGCGGGTCGTGTATCCAGGCCTCCCATCACATCCGCATCACGCGCTTGCTGCGCGCCAGATGCGGCTGGCCGGGGAACCCGCATTCGGCGGCATGGTCACGATCCATCTGCGCGGCGGCATCGCGGAGAGTCGGCGCTTTCTCGAGCGCGTCCGCATCTTCGCGCTCGCCGAGAGTCTCGGGGGCGTCGAGAGCCTGATCGAACACCCTGCCATCATGACGCACGCGAGCGTTCCGGCGGACGAGCGCGCAAAGCTTGGCATCAGCGACTCGCTCGTCCGACTGTCCGTGGGCATCGAAGAGGTACATGACCTGATCGGCGACTTGGATCAGGCGCTGCGGTGACTCCCCGCGTCCCCGCAGCGGCATCACGGTTGCGGCGCCGACTGCACCGGCGGCGACGACCAACCTTGCACCGCGCTCCACTTGCTTTTCTGCGGATCCGCGCCGAACACCTCCGACGCGCTGCCGAGCGGCGCATCCGAGATGGGCGCGTCACCCCCGAGCAAGATCGCGTCAGACCAACGACGCCGATCTGGTGCGAGCAGCGCAAGTTCCATGCCGAGCAGCGCCTGTTCCACGGGCAGGTCGAGCATGGGCGGCGTCGCGTTCACATGCTGCGCGATCAACTGCTCCACGGCCGCAGGTCCACCTGGCACGCTGAGCATGACGCGGTCGAAGAGTGAACGCACCGCATCATCCTTCAGGCGCTCCATGGCCTTGCGTCCGAGTCCACGGCGCAGATTCGTGATGACATCCACGACCCCCTGCCGCGCAGAAAGACTGGCTGCGGACGGGTCAGGCAGCGCGGCATCCAGGGCAGCGATCCGCGTCACACTCCAGCGCTGCGCAGCAGCGCGCCACTCTGCCGCCGCGATGGCACCCGCCGGCGTCTTGGGCTGCAGGGCCGCAAGCCCGAGCGCGCTCGATGCGGCATGTGCGGATGGATCGAGCGTCGCGGCGAGTGCGTAGAGTTGCGCGGCAAGCCGCACGGAGTCCGATGAACCACCACCCGCATCGGCGACCTCCTCCGCGAGCAGGAAGTACGCCGCAGGTCGCTGCGGATCGAGTTCACCCAGTCGCGATGCCCATCGATCTTGCACCGCAGGGTCCACTGGCCGATCCCATTCGTAGTCCTTGAGCAGCGGAGTCGGATCAGTCCTCGGACTGCGCAGCGGCGTCACGCCAAGTTGCAGCGCATCCAGTTCGAGCAGTGAACGCGCGTTGACCAGGGCTTGCCCGAGCGCACTGGCACTCGCGCGGCGATCGGACTGCGCATGAGCGACCAACCTTCGGATTTGATCCCGATCCGCGGGACGCCGCGCCTCCACGAGCGCCGCCTGTTCATGCAGCAGAGCCGTGCCCGCCTGCACGAGCGCCGCGAGAATCCCCTGCCTCTGCAATCGGACGGCTGTCTTCCCACTCACGGCTCGCGTCCCGAGCATGCGGAGCGAGTCGACGGGATCCGATCGCTCCGCGTTCGCCAGCCCCCGCATCCTCCCCAGACGAATCGTGACCTCACGGACTGCATCATCGATTTGCGGCACACGAGATCCACGCATCTCCAAGATGCGCCGCACAAGCGCCGCACGGGCGGCAGCGGCTCCGCCGGCACCCGCAGGATCCACTCCGCTGAGGACGCGGATCATCGGCTGCAGCGAAAGGTCCGTCGCACACTCCTTGTAGCGTTCGTCCACCGCCTCCAGCACATCGAGCGCATCAGAGCCACGGTCCACGAGGATCGCCTGCGCCAGTGTCCGACTTCCACGCGATGGTCCCCGCAGCGCCTCCTGCACCAGGACTCGCGCATCCAAAGGCCCCGCGGGCTCTGGACGAGTTCGGTAGTCACGCAGCAGCGACAGGCGAGCATCGTTCCCTCCCCGCTGCTGTTCCAGTGACTTCTTCAACTGTCCATCGTTCGGTCCGCTCTTTCTTGCGCGCGCCGTTGGCATCGCAGGAATCTGGATGACCGCATCGGTCGGCAGCGTGTCGAGCAACGACTGCGCACTGCTGTCCTGCCCCGCCTCCAACTGCACGGCAACCTGATGAACGGTCAGCATGCGCTCAAGGGCGATCAGTTGCCGAAGCGGCTCTGCGAATGGATCACGATCGCTCCGAAGCGCATCGATGTCGATGTCGAACACCGCTCGCGCGGTTCGCTGCCAGCGGTCACGAAGGAGGCGACCCGCCTCGTTCGTGCGTGGGACGGGAGGCTCCTCTTTTCCTCGAGGCATCGGCTCATCACGCATCCCGACCGCGGCCTCTTGCACCACAGCCTTCGTATCGGGCGCGGACGGATTCTTCGCGCCTTTCATCGGCGACCGCTGCGCTTCCATCTCCCGCTCATGCGCACGCTGCGCATCCTCCGCGGATGCCCGGAGTGCCGCCGCTGCATCGGTCGCACCCTGCTGCGCATCAAGCAGTTTGCCCCGCAGCACGATCACCTCGGCAATGAGCCCGACGATCGATCCAACCACCAGAAGCGGCAGCAGCCAACTCGCGCGGCGAATGCGCGGTGCATCCACCTCTCCGAGCGTGGCGGCCTGTCGACCGATCCGTTCCACTTGCGCTTCGACAGCGCGAGCGCTGGTCGACCGAAGGACGCCAAGGCTTGGTCGCTGTGCAATCAGACGCGCCACATGCAGGTGTGCGCGGCGACGATCACGGCGAAGCAGGATGGTGGCGGCAATCAGATCGTGCGCAGGCTGGTGCGTGGAATCCCCGTCCACGGGCGCGGACATTCGACGATCCGCGAGCGGCATGAACGCAGACTGCAACGGGGCGGACGATTCCACGGGCGAGGCGGCAGGACTGAGCAGCAGCCGACGCACCGCATCCTGCAGTTCCCGGCGGGCGTTCAACACCATGTCCGGTGGAACGCCAATCTCCTGATCGACTGCGCGCAGTCGCGCGCGAAGGGCCTCCGTTACCTCTGCGCCGCTCGCACCGACCCGCACGCCAATAAGCGTGTGTTCATCACACGAGAGGGGAAGTCGCAGCAGTCGCCGAGCTGCACTCATGGCGACTTCCCCGCGGTCACGCCGAGCTGCTGCGCAACCTGTGCCAAGCGCTGACCTGCCTTGCCAGGTCCCCAGTCGGGAATCAGGACGACATGCTGCCGAAGAATCGCGCGTGCCTCCTCTGGATTCTGGCGCGCGAGCAGTTCGCACAAGTCCGCCTTGCGTTCAAACCACTCGTCGGAGCGCGACGGAAGCGATCCGACCAATCGACCGAGTGCCTCGAAGGCGACATCGAACTGTCCGCACGCGATCGCGGCATCCGCAAGCATGGCGAAGCCCTGTGCATCATCGGGTCGCTGCTTCAGGATGGCCTTGGCGACATCGAGCGCCTCGCGCGCCAGTGCCGACGCATCCGCCCTCGGAGGCAGCGTGCTGCCGTCCGCGGCTGCCTCGCGCATCGCGCGCGCGCACTCGAGCAGCGAAGTGCCGAGTTGCACCTCTGCACGCTGGATTCGCACAGGGTCCTTCGATGCCACGGCAAGCGTCTGGAGTTGCCTCCGCGCAGCGACGATGCTTCCGCGCAACTCCACTGCCTCCAAGGACCGAGTCGATGGATCCAGCAGCAGCGCCTCTGCACCGCGAATCAAGGTCGTTTCGGCGATGCCCCGCCACGGCGAATCGCCCGCACGGCGAACCGCCTCGATTGCACGCTGCATCCGATCTTGGTCGCGGTCTGCCACGGCAAGCGAAAGCCTCCGCAGTGCCAGCTCTGCACGAATTGCACCGGGCTCCTTCCCTTCGGCGAACTTCCTGGCGACGCGCGCCAGAATCTCCCGAGCCTGCTCGCGCTCGAGGACCACAGGATCCAGTGCAGCCTCGAGCTGCTGCCGCAGGACGAGATCAACACTCTCGGGCGGCCAGCGATCGTCTGCGAGCGGTTCGATCGAAAGGAGGCGACGCGCCTCCTGCACCCGCCGTACGCCATCCGACCCACGGAAGCGCCGATAGAGCAGCAGCGCCGCGGTCTCTCGGACCTGCACAGGAACGCCCCCGCGCAGCGTGTCGTGCAGCAAGCGCTCCACGAGCGCATCGTCCCGCTCAGCGCCCTCCGACTCTCCAACGATCGCGGCGGCACTCGACGCATGATTTCCCAGTTCGAAGCGTGCAAGATATTCCTTCGCAAGCGCAACGCACCGCGTCGCACCATCAGCCGCCTTCTTGCATGCATCGCTGCATCCGCTCTGCACGGCCATCCACAGCGCCTCGTCCGCCTTGTTGCCGGATGATTGGCTTGCTGCAAGCCCAAAGGACTCGCACGCCTCGCATGGCTTCCCGGCTCCCAGCAGCGACCACGCGAGCAGTTCGCGCACCGCTGCACTCACTGTCTGCTCCGCACCACCCCCCTCGAGCGCCGCACGCAGTTCGCGCGCAGCCGCGTCGAGCGTTGTGCGCCGTTCCTGCTCGCTCGAGGCGGAACGCCCCTTGTCGTACAAGTCAATGCCTCGCGCGAGGCTCGCTTCGAAGTCGCCGCCGCGTGCGAGCGCCGGAATGCGACGCGTCAAGCGCCGAATGGACCCAAAGTCACCGCGAGCCGCGGCAATCTGGATCGCAGACCGCGCCAGTCCCATCGCCGCAGCATCCTCGCCACGACTCTCCTGCACTGCGCGGATTGCCGCTCCGGCCAGAGCGCTCGCTGCGAGAGAAGACTGCGACTTCGCGGCGAACTCGCGTGCCTGTTCCAAGGCGCTCGCATCGATCATCGCATGCAGTTGCCAATCCGTGTGGTCAGCAAGCCCAGGCCACACATCGGGCCTGTCCAGCAGCGCGAACCACCGAGCCGATGCATCCCAACCGCTCGTCAGCGACTTTGCGAGCGCCATCCCGAGCACGGACTGTGCGTAGTACTCCTCGGCCATGAGGTCGAGCGAACAATCCGCGGGCTGTGGATTCGCCTTGCCCGTCTCGAGCAAGTCCATCCAGGCTGCCACACTCTTCTCGGCGCGCTGCGGCCAGTCCGACGCGGGTGGCGCGGGCGATGCCGCCGTCGGGCGATCGATCCACACCAGCCAGTACCCGCACCACGCCTCCAAGAATCGTGCGGCGAGCTGCAGATCTCGACTCTCATCGATCTGCGCCATCAACCCGATGCGCTGCGCATCATCGGATCCGTTCATCCGCGTCCGCAGATCTTCCACCTCGCTCGTCAACTGCTCACCCATGCGCACGAAACCGATGCGCGCTTGTTCGAGCGAGGCGATGGTCTGTGCTCGTGACTCCGGATCACCCTGCCCTTGGCGAAGTCGCTCGATCCCACGGAGCGCCATGCGATAGTCCGCGCGTCCGATCGCCAACCTCAGGCGGAATTGTTGCGCCACCTTCTCACGCAGCAGAAATCGTTCCACCCGTCGGCGCAAGTCCGCGACCCTGTCTTCGTCGCTCGCGGCCGCGGCAAGCCGCACATACACCTCGGCGAGCCGCGCGGTGGCGGCTGGGCTCGCCGCGCCTGCCTTTCGCACCTGCTCATCGAGCACAACCGCGAGGACCTCATCCAGCCCAGCCTGCGCGAGCCAGTCTGCAAGTAGCGCACTCTCGTCGGCAGCCTGCGCCTCATCCTGCACGCGCGCGGTGGCCGTGTTCCAGAAGATGCAGCACGCGCACGCAGGAATCGCGAACCACGCAGGGATGCGTTGGCGCGCGGGCCACGGGACTCTCGAGCCGCGTTCACTTGCCTGCCGCGACATAGGACACCTTCTCGAAGCCCGCATCCTGCGCGGCTTGCATGGCCGCAGCGACTGCAGCCACATCGGGACCTCGGTGCACTCGAACCACCACGCCCGGTTCGTGGGGCAACTGCTTCAGGATCGCCGCGAGCTGCCCGGACTGACGCACTTGATTTGCTCCGATCCGAAAGACCGCTCCTTCGGCATCGGACTGCACTTCCACGATCTGCGGACTCAGCGCCGATGCGCCGCTGCCGGGGCGCATCGCAGCAACATCGGCGGTCAGGTGCGACTCCTGCTCCCCAGCCATGGTGGTGAAGATGAAATAGGAGAGCAGCAGGAACACCGCATCGATCATGCTGGTCATGCTCAGCGAGATCGGCCCATGCACCGCTTGCCGCGAGCGTGCACCGATCTTCATGGCGCCTCCTTGGGGCGCGTCGTGGCCACGCGTACGGCGCGGCACCCGCCACTTCGAAGACCTTCGACAACCTCGTTCAGGCGCGCAGCAGGCGCGCGACGATCGGCGCGCACGACAGGGACCGCCGTCGGATCGCGCGCGAGCGCATCTTTCGCCAGATCGATCAGGCCCGCTGGCTCCAGTGCGTCGCTCCCCACCACGATCACTCCCGCCGCATCCAGATTCACGACAAGCCCGATCGCCCCCTCCGACTCCTGCTCGGTGCCCTGCTGCTCGGGCAGCGTGACGGGCGTCGACGCCATGTCGGACATCTGTGCCGTCACGAGAAAGAAGATGAGCAACAGGAAGACGACATCAATCATGGGCGTCATGTCGAGCGACACCATGCCGTATCGCCTGCGGCCGATCTTCATCGAACCAGCTCTCCCTCACGCGGCGCCGCGGCAAGGTCGGTACCGACCCTTTCGAGCGAGGTCGCGAGTGGCTCGAGTGCCTTGCCGGCATCGGACGCGGCGCGATCAATGCGCCCCCGCAGCCAGGAGTGCGCCATCACGCAGGGAATCGCCACCACCAACCCCTGAAAGGTCGTGATGAGAGCGATGCTGATGTTGGCCGCGAGCGTCTCGTAGTAGGTACTCGAACGCGCGGCGGTTCCTGCCACCGTTTCGAACGCTCCGATCATTCCTTGCACCGTGCCGAGCAACCCAAGCAGCGGAGCGACACTCGCGATCAATGCCAGCGGATCGATGACGCGGAACAACCGAGCCGTCTCATCCTCTCCTGCATCCTCCATCGCCGCACGAGCCTCGAGTCCTCCCAGAGGACTGCGAAAGGAACGGGAGATTCCTGCTGCAGCGATGCGACCGAGGAATGTGTCACCCTCCTCGCCCTGACAGCGCTCCAATGCTGCCTGAAAGTCGCCTGCTTCGGCCTGCATGCGCAGATCGTCCATCTGCGTCGGCGGCACGAGCTTGCTCCTGCGGGTTCGCAGCACGGCTGGCAGCGCAAAGGCCACTGCCGCAATGCTGAGTGCGAGAATGAGATAGCCGATGACGCCGCCGCCCTCGATGTACTTGAAGAAAGTCACGGAGTGTCTCCTGTTTCAACCGGTCGCGAATCCTGCAATGGATCCTCCAGATTTGCGCCTGCCGCACGAAGCAAGCCGGCAGAAGCATCGTCGCGGATCCGCGCGAGTGCATCCGCCGACTGCGCGAGAGCCACGGCCGTCAGCGGTGGTATCGCATCGGCATGCGCAGCGGGGATGAGAAGCATCTTGCCCACGCCACGGCGGACTTCTTCCGGGTCGTTCTCGAGCACAAGGCTGCGTCCCTGCGCGTAGATCGCGAGAAGGCGAAGTGCACCCTCCTCCGACCGCTCCATTTGTGCGAGCTTCTGACGCGCGCGTTTGCGAGCCTCTGCGTTGTCGCTGAGCGCATCCGCCCAGGCATCGATCAGCTGACGGCCCTTGCGGAGCGGACCTTGCGGTGCAGCCGTCGTGGCAGCCACTGCCGCAGGTCGCGGCTTTCCAGCCTCTGCGGCAGCGATTCGACCCGCACTTTCGAGGATCCCTGCCGCGACGAAGTCCTGCGCCTTGCGCGCGAGCGCCGCGGCATCGTCCAGCGACGCGCCGGCCGCCGCCGCACGCTGTGCATCCAACCATGCGGGCGGAACCGTCAACATCAAGCCACTGCGCGCATCGAAGGCATCACCACCAGCGAGCCAGCCGTCGAGAGCGCCGACTTGGCTCCGCAGTGCTGCGGCCTCCAACGCCTGGGCCACACGCGCCGCATCGTCCGGCACCACCGCCGAAGTCCGTGCGAGGCCTTCCAGCACCATCCACCGGTGCACGCGCGCCTGCGCGGTCGCCTGCGCGTTCAGGAGTGCCGCTGCATCGGTGAACGCGCCACGCGCACCCACCAGATCGCCGCGCGCGAGCCGAGTACGAGCGCGCCACAGTTGCTCGCCCAGCGCCAGCCTTGCAGCTCGCTCCGGCGACGGGGCGCCGCCCTCCACTGCACGGATCTGATCCCAGCGCAGGGACTGCTCGATCACCGTGTTCCCATCGCTCGTGCGGATGCTCATTCCATCCGCGTCCTCACGGACGGCCTCCACTTCGCGGCGTCCCATCGAATCGCGCAGCTCAATCGTCACACGATCGCCCAACGCGCCCGCACCCGCGACCGCCAGAGCACCTGCCGATGCGATCACCCGCGACATCGGTCGGCGTGCGGCGTTCATGGCGAGGCTCCGTGCGTGGCAACGGTGAATGTTCCGCCCGTCTCCGATGCGATGCGCCGCAGAGGGGCGGTCGCCGCGGCCTGTCCGAATGCGATGCAGTGGATCACCGTGTTGGGGCCCCGACGATTGAGACGGAGAATCTCATCCGCCGCATCGGGCGGAATCTCACCATCACTCATGAAGAACACCACATCGGGGCGTTCGGGCCTCGTGAAGAGAAACTCGAACGCGGGAATGGGATTCGTACCGCCCCCTTGCGCGACCTTCTCGATCCACTCCCGATACTGTCTGACGGTATCGTCGCGGCACTTGAGGAACCCGCGCTCTCGGTCGAGCGTCGTGAAGTTGTCATCGAACAGCGTGATGCACGCGGAAGCGAAATCGGGGAGCGCCGAGATGCTGCGGACGATCTCCTCCTTCGCCCGTTGCATGCGGCCCTGCATGCCCATCGACCCCGACTTGTCGACGACGTAGCCGTAGCGCCTCCCGCGCCCGCTGACGCCGAAGAAAGTGGTCGCCGCGCCGCTGCCCTCGCCGAGTCCACCGCTTCCTCCCCCACCGCCCGACGAAAACAGACCCTCGGCTCCCGTGCTCACGGCATCCGCCTCGCCTCCGTCGTTGCCCGTGGGATCCGGCAATCCGAACCGCGTCGGGTCCGACGCATTGTTGTCCTCGCCTGCAGGACGAATCTCGGGCGACACTTCGCCACCTGCGACCGTTGCATCGGGTGCCGCTTCGAGTGGCTGCAGGTCGAGCAGCGTGTACTCCACCTCCGCCTCGGCGCGCGCCTGCGGGACACCGATGGGCACCTCGAACAGCGAGAGAAGCGCGAGCAGGAGCGCGTGAAGAGGAAGCGACACGGCAAGTCCGATCCAGATCCAGGACACCCTGCGGTGGGCCGTTTGTTCAACTGGTTCGATGGACATCGGGGGCATGCCGCTCGCGCGGCGGATCCTGCCCGCCGATTGTAGTCTTGTGCCCATGGCGTCCCACCTCGGCAGCGACGGCAAGGACTCGAGCAAGGACCGCATGCGCGTCCTCCTCAAGATCAGTGGCGAAAGCTTCGCTGGTGAAGGATCGTTCGGCATCCATCCGGGCGAACTGCACGCGATTGCGGCGGAGATCGCCTCGGCCGCACAGGACGGCATCGAGCTCGCCGTGGTGGTGGGAGGCGGCAACATCATCCGTGGCGCACGCCTCGCCGCCGATGGCACGTTCGACCAGTCGACTGCCGACTACATGGGCATGCTCGGGACAGTCATCAACGGGCTGGCGCTGAAGGAGGCGCTGAAGTCGCTCGGCGTGGAGAGCCGGGTCCTCAGCGCGATCCATGTGCCGAGCGTCGCGGAGCCGTTCATTCGAGCGCGTGCGCTCCGGCACTTCGAGAAAGGGCGCGTCATCATCCTCGTCGCCGGCACAGGCAACCCGTTCTTCACGACGGACACCTGCGCATCGCTTCGTGCCATCGAGCTGGGCGCACATGTGCTGCTGAAGGGCACAAAGGTGGACGGCATCTACTCGGCGGATCCGCGGCGTGATCCAACCGCCAAGCGCTTCGACCGACTCACCTACAACGAGGCGATTGAGCAAAAGCTCGGCGTCATGGACCTGACCGCCATGACGATGTGCATGGAACACAATCTGCCTGTTGTTGTCTTCGACTATCGCACCGCGGGCAACATCCGGCGCGTCATCGCAGGCGAACCGATCGGTACACGCGTGACCAGCAGCGGCTCCAAGGGGCAGTTGCAGGGTGCAGGAGGAGGACGCTGACACATGGACATGGACTCGGTCATCCTCGAAGCCGAAGATCGCATGGAGAAGAGCGTGGAGTACTTGCAGCGCGAGTACCGCGGAGTTCGCACGGGTCGTGCCAACACGGCGCTCTTGGAGTACATCAAGGTGGAGTACTACGGCAGTTCAGTCGATCTGCGCGAGATCGCAGCGATCAGCGTGCCGGAGCCGACCCAACTTCTCGTCAAGCCCTTCGATCCGGGCGCGAAGACCGAAATCATCAAGGCGATCGAGCGCAGTGGACTCGGTCTGAACCCGCAGTCTGAGGGATCGCAGATTCGCATCATGCTGCCGCCGCCTTCCGCAGAAAGGCGCAAGCAACTCGCTGCCCAGGTGCGCAAGATGGCCGAGGATTCGCGCGTCACGATCCGCAATGAGCGCCGCGATGCGAACAAGTCCGTCGATGCCCTGCTGACGGATCCCAAGGCGAAAGTCTCGGAAGACCAGGCGAAGCGTGCGAAGGAAGCGATCGATGACGCGACCAAGAAGGCAACCGCGCGCATCGACGAACTCACGACGAAGAAGGTCGCCGAAGTCGAGGAGATCTGAGTGAACCGCGGCGCTTCCTGCTCGACGACGACAGCATCGAGGTCGGGGATGGATGCATCCCACGCGGATGACCTCTCGTGAACTGCCCCTCCTGCAACACGCCCGACGCACGGGTCATCGACAGTCGACCGATCGAGAATGGCTCCGGGATCCGTCGACGCCGCGAATGTCTCGCCTGCAAGAAGCGATTCACGAGTTACGAGCGCGCGGAGCGACAAACACGCCTGAAGGTGATCAAGAAGGATGGCTCGCGCGTGCCGTTCGATCCCGCGAGCGTGCTGCGCGGCATTCAGGCCGCGTGTGGGAAGCGCCCCGTGCCAGAAGTGGTGAAGCAGCGAATCGCCGATCAGGTGGATGAATCCGTGCACCGCGACTTCGAGCAGGAAGTCCCAAGCAGGGAGATCGGGCGGCGTGTCGCGTTGGGACTGCGCGATGTCGATCCAGTGGCGTATGTGCGCTTCGCGAGCGTGTACCACGACTTCCAGAGCGTGAGCGAGTTCCAGGAGGAACTGACCCATCTGGTCGACAAGCCACCGGCTCCGGGCCATCCCTCACTGTTCGAGCAGCCCAATCGCTAGGATTCGCTGCTCGCATGCCGACCATCACACTGCCCGACGGCAGCCGCCGCTCCTATGAACAGCCGATCACCGCAGCGCAACTCGCGGCGGACATCGGTCCAGGCTTGGCGAAGGCCGCCTTGGCCGCGCGTATCGAGGGAACCGTTCGCGACCTCTCGTCGATGATCGACCGCGACTGCACCGTTGCACTCATCACCCCGCGCACTCGCGACCGTGGCGTCGATGCCGATGCACTGCAGATCATTCGTCACTCCTGTGCGCATGTGATGGCGGAGGCCATCACGAAACTCTTCCCTGGTGCCAAGCTCGTGTATGGACCGCCGCTCGAAACGGGCTTCTACTACGACATCAGTTTCGAAGGCGGGCGAGCGATCTCCACGGAGGACTTCCCCGCCATCGAAGCGGAAATGGCGCGGATCATCGCCGAGAACCGCTCCTTCACGCGCTGTGAATTGTCGCTCGACGATGGGCTCGCCAAGTTGCGCGCGGAAGGATCGAAGTTCAAGCTCGACAATGCAGAGCGCGCACGCGAGGCAGGAAGCACGACGCTGAGTTGGTATGCGACGGGCGTTCCGGGCACCCACTGGGAGGACCTTTGCCGCGGACCGCATGTGCCGAGCACTGGACGGATCGGTGCGTTCAAGGTGATGAGCCTTGCGAGCAGCTATTGGAAGGGCGACGAGACGCTCGACCGATTGACCCGCGTCTATGGCACGGCGTTCGCGACGGCCGAGGAACTCGCGGCACATCTGACGCAGCTCGATGAGGCAAAGAAGCGCGATCACCGTGTGCTCGGCAAGCAATTGCGCCTCTTCCACATCGATGAGATGGTCGGGCAAGGGCTGATCCTCTGGACCCCCAACGGCAGCATCGTTCGCCAGGAACTCCAGAACTTCATCAGCGATGAACTGCGCAAGCAGGGTTACACGCAGGTGTTCACTCCGCACATCGGCAAACTCGACCTCTACCGCACGAGCGGTCACTTCCCCTACTACCGCGAGAGCCAATACCCACCCGTGATCGAGCATGAGCAGATGGCGGCGCTCGCGAAGGAGGGCTGCAGTTGCAGCGAGTTGGCGAACCGTTTGGAGAAGGGCGAGATCGACGGCTATCTGCTCAAGCCGATGAACTGCCCGCACCACATCCGCATTTTTGCGAGCAGTCCCCATAGTTACCGCGACATGCCCGTGCGCCTCAGCGAGTTCGGCACCGTGTACCGCTGGGAACAATCGGGCGAGATTGGCGGCATGACGCGCGTGCGCGGCTTCACGCAGGACGATGCGCACCTCTTCTGTCGCGAGGATCAAGTTGCGCAGGAGCTTCTTGGCTGCCTCAGTCTCGTCAAACTGATTTTCGGGACCCTCGGCATGCACGACTACCGAGTGCGGGTCGGACTACGCGACCCGGACAGCGCCAAGTATGTCGGGGATCCGAAGAACTGGGACAAGGCGGAAGACGCCTGCCGAACTGCTGCACGCACGCTCGGCGTTCCGTTCAGTGAGGAGCCGGGCGAGGCGGCGTTCTACGGACCCAAGATTGACTTCGTCGTGAAGGATGTCATTGGACGCAGTTGGCAGCTCGGAACCGTGCAGGTGGATTACAACCTGCCCGAGCGCTTCAACCTCACCTATGTCGGCGCGGACAATCAGCCGCACCGACCCGTCATGATTCACCGTGCGCCATTCGGCAGCATGGAGCGGTTCATCGGTTGCCTCATCGAGCACTTCGCCGGCGCCTTCCCCGCATGGCTCGCACCCGAACAGGTCCGCGTGCTGCCCATCAGTGAGAAGAGTGCGACCTATGCGCGCGAACTCCACGGCGCGTTGGTGACGGCGGGACTTCGCGCGGGCATCGATGAGGGCAATGAACGCATCCAAGGCAAGATCAAGGACGCCAGTGAAATGAAGGTTCCTTACCTCGCCGTTGTCGGCCCGCGCGATGCGGAAGGGCGCAAGGTCAGCGTCCGCGCGTTCGGTACTGAAGCGAATCTCGGCGAGATTGGCTTCGACGCTTTCGTCGAGGGGCTGTCGGGGGAAGTCCGCAGCCGCGGCGCCGAAACGCTCCGCGCGCGGATGGGGACCTGATCGGGCGGCAGCCACTCGGGCGTCGCTCGATGATCGAGCGGGGCGCTGCTCCAGGCAAAAACTGTCCCGAATTGGGACAATTCTTGCCGCGAGCAAGGCAAATCACGCAGTTTCACCCTGACTCCGCAGCCCCCACGACTGCCAGAAGCGCCGATTTTTGTGCCTTGCGTGTGCAAACCCCCGAAACCGTGGTACTGTTCTGTGCTCGAGGAGCGTCCTCGGGCACACGATCTGGACCATCAGACCCCCTGCGAGATTCCACACAGCATGGCTCTGTCTTTCAACCTCCGCGCATGACGATCGGCTCGAGCCATCGTTCAGCCGGGTCCAGCGCATCAAGCCCAACCCAGTCTTTGCAGACCGCAAGCGTGACCGCACTTGCTCAGTGGCTGTCGTTCAGCCAAGCGAGCCGACAGGACCGTGCTCGTTCATCCCTTTCTTTCATCGCCTCCAGAGGAACTTAGCCATTACGCAGTTCAATCGCCGTCCCCCCTTCCGTGACTCGCGCGACTACGGTCCGCGGATCAATGATCGCATCCGCGTGACGCCACTTCGGCTCATCGATCAGCATGGCACCATGATCGGCGTCGTGGAGTTGGAAGAGGCAAAGCGCCTCGCCGCGGAGGCAGGGCTCGACCTGGTCGAAATCGCAGCCGAGAGCCGTCCGCCCGTGGCGCGCATCATGGACTTCGGCAAGTACAAGTACGAGCAGGCGAAGAAGGAGAAGAGCAGCAAGACCAAGTCCAAGGCTGGCGAGATGAAGGAGGTCCGCCTCGGACGCTCGATGAAGATCGATCCGCACGATGTGGGGATCCGTGTCGCGCAGGCGCGTGACTTCCTGATCGAGGGCTACCGTGTCGTCTTTGTCCAGAACTTCCGTGGTCGCGAGCTGGCGTTCTCAGCCAAGGGAACCCAGCGCATGAGCGAAATCGCCCAGCAACTGGCGGATGTCGGCAAGGTGGAGATGACACCGCGTCTGGCGGGCAAACGCATGTCGATGATCATGGTGCCCGACCGCGCCAAGGTGGAAGCGCTGAAGCACAAGCAGCACACGGCGACGGGTGCGAAGACTGCACCCCAGCCGCAGAGCGCGAAGGCCGACTCCGTGGCTTCGGCTGGCGAACCATCGTCTGCACACGGCTGACGGGATCGCCGACTCTTTGAGTCGCGCGGCGGCGGACGGCGCAGGCACTGCTTGACATTTATTCAGCAAGATGCATAATGATGCGTTCATGGCCACTCGCCTCCAACGCTTGCAGCTCATCACCCGCCTGATCGCGGGTGGCGCGGTGATGAACCAGCGTGAGCTTGCTCGTCAACTTTCGGCGCGCGGCATCGAGGCGACACAAGCCACGCTTTCGCGCGATTTGGCGGAGATCGGCGTGCTGAAGTCTGCGGCGGGCTACCGGCTCCCCGGCACCGACGGGAGCACGCCTCCCCCGCCCGAAACGGATGCGACGCACTCGGGACTGTCGTCGGCAGTCCGTCGGTTGCTCGTCTCCGTCCAGCAGGCAGGAACGCTCGCCGTGATCCATACCCCACCCGGACAAGCAAGCGCACTCGCCATCGAGATGGACCGCGTAGACCTTGCAGGCAAGATTGGCACGATCGCCGGCGACGACTGCATCCTTGTCGCATGCTCGAGCAGCGCGTCGGCCAAGGCTCTGACGCACCGCCTGCAGAGCGTGTCCGATGCCTCATCCGCTGGGAGGACCGCTCGGAGGACGACCCGTGCGACAGGCAATGCCAAGCGCGGTGCCCGGAGGAAGGCAATCCGATGAAGAGCGAGCGCGACGCGTTGGTTGTCTCCGTGGTCGGTGCGGGCGGCTACTCCGGTGCTGAACTGGTGGGGCTCCTGCTCCGCCACCCTGGCCTGAAGATCGGTGGGCTCTTCGGTTCGTCGCAGCGCGCCGCGGCGAAACCCGAAAGTGCGTTTGCATCGGAGTTCCCGAGCTTCCGCGGGTGGACCGAGTTGCCCATCCGCGCTGCGAGCCTCGAGGCGATCCTTGCGGATTCGCCCGATGTGGTCTTTCTCGCCACGCCGCACGAAGTCAGCCACGATCTCGCGCCGCAGCTCTGCCGTGAAGGCATTGTCGTCTTGGATCTCTCGGCAGCATTCCGCCTGACGGACCCGAACGCGTATCCAAAGCACTACGCATTCACCCATCACCACGCTGCCCTCTTGCGGCATGCCGTCTACGGCCTTGCCGAGCTCAACCGAAGCAGCATTGCTCGCGCGCAGCTTGTCGCGGTGCCCGGCTGCTATCCGACCAGTGTGATCCTCCCCGTGCGACCACTGACCGATGCGGGACTTCTCGCGGCAAGTCCGATCATCGTGGACAGCACGAGTGGTGTCAGCGGCGCTGGGCGTTCCCTGGCACTGCGAAACCTCTTCTGCGAAGTGAGCCAGCAACCGTACGGTGTCCTCACGCATCGCCATCAGCCCGAGATGGAGCAGGAGTGCGGGACGGAAGTCATCTTCACGCCACACCTCGGCCCCTACCCACGCGGCATCCTCTCGACCGTGCACGCCACGCTTGCTGCCGATGTCACCGAAGTGGATGTTCGTTCCGCGCTCTCGCTTCGCTACGAGGCGGAACCCTTCGTCCATCTGCTCCCCGCGGGGGTCTGGCCGAGCGTCGGGGCCGTCGCGGGTACCAACCGCTGCGACATTGGATTCGCCGTCGACGCATCTCGCCGCCATCTCGTTCTCTGCAGCGCCATCGACAACCTTCTCAAGGGTGCCGCGGGACAGGCGCTGCAGTGCATGAACATCCGCTTCGGTTTCGATGAGCGAGTGGGATTCCATCTCCCGTCCGCTCTGCAGCAGCCGACTCCGCAGTGATCACCCCAAAGGCAGTCCCATGATTGAACCGAAGCCGATTCGTCCATGCTCTTCACCCGTTTCCGCTGCACCACTGCTGCTGAAACTCGGCGGCGCACTGCTCGACGATGCCGACGCGCTCGACGCCACGCTTCGTTCGGTCGCGGCCTTGCACCAAGCTGTCCCTGGCAGTGTGGTGCTCGTGCATGGCGGCGGCAGCGCGGTCGACCGTCAACTGGCGGCGCTTTCGTGGACGAGCGAGAAGCGAGAGGGCATCCGCATCACCCCACCCGCCCACATGGAGCAGATCGCGGGCGTGCTTGCAGGGTCACTCAACACCACGCTCGTCGCACGACTGATTGCGGCGGGAGCCGGTGCGATTGGACTCTCGCTGACCGATGGGTTCCTCGCCCAGTGCGAACTGCGCGGGGCACCTGACTTCGACCCAGGGCGCGTGGGATCGGTCGTGGGCGGATCACCCACCATCATTCAGACGCTCCTGGCCGCTCGCTTCCTTCCCGTGATCAGCAGCATCGGCGCGGATGCAACGGGACAACTGGTCAATGTGAACGCAGATGACGCCGCCTCTGCGCTCGCCCGCATCATCCGCCCAAGGATGTTGGTGTTTCTCACCGATGTCTCGGGTGTCCGCGCGCCCAACGGGGCGACGGCGCAGCATCTCACTGCCCGAGACGCAGCGGACTGGATCAGCAACGGCACCATCTCGGGCGGCATGATTCCGAAAGTCCGCGGCGCACTCGAATCCGCAGAGCGCAGCAATACCCCCGTGGTCATCGCATCGTGGCGTGAGGCCGCCGTGCTGCAGCGGCTCCAACGCGGCGAACACGTCGGAACCCGCGTGATCGCCAGCGAGTCGCCACGCACTTCGCACGCATGGGCTCACGCATCCAAGCCATGACCATGCTGGAACGCTCCTCGCTTGCCACTCGGCACCTGCTGCAGATTCGCGATCTGACCGCATCGGAGATCCTGCGCCTCCTGCGAACTGCGTCGCACATGAGAGGCGATCTGAAGCCTTTCGCAGGCGCGCTGGCACAGCGATCCCTCGTGCTGCTCTTCGAGAAGCCATCCCTGCGAACCCGCGTCTCCTTCGAAGCCGGATTCCAAAGACTCGGCGGCGGCGTGATCTTCCTGGATCACACGGCTTCCCGCATCGGCGAGCGGGAGAGTGTGGAAGACACCGCCCGCAACCTCTCCCGGTGGGTCGACGCCGTCGTCATTCGATGCGTCTCCCATGGTCTGCTCACCCGATTTTCTGCAGTGAGCGATGTCCCCGTGATCAATGCGCTCTCGGACCTGCACCATCCATGCCAGGCGCTTGCTGATCTCGCCGCGCTTTCTGCGCATGGGATCGATCCATCCCAGGCGAATCTGGCCTGGGTGGGCGACGGCAACAATGTTTGCCATTCGCTGATCGAGGCAGTCGCCACATTGGGTGGACGCCTGCAGGTGATCACGCCCAAGACATGCAGACCGAGCGATGAGGTCTTGCAAGTTGCCGCTGCGCGTGCGTTCCGAAGCGGCGCGACGATCACCTGCACGGATGACTTGACAGCGGTCGAAGGCGTCGATGCGATCTACACCGATGTCTGGGTGTCGATGGGCGAAGGCGGCGATCCTGCAGCGAAGATGGAGAGCCTGCGACCCTATCAGGTGAACGCTGCGTTGATGGATTGCGCAGGTCCCCAGGCACTGTTCATGCATTGCCTTCCTGCTCACCGCGGCGAAGAGGTCACGACCGATATTCTGGATGGCCCGCGCTCGATCACGCTCGATCAGGCGGAGTTCCGCATGCATGTCCAGAACGCGCTGCTGCTCTCCCTCTTGCGACCGGACATCGTGCACACGAAACAGATCTGATTTCGGTGGACGTGCAGTGCGTCCACCTTCGCCCCCCCCATCAGGCATCGCCTGAAGCTGACCCGACAGGATTCCTCGACATGGCACAGAACTTCAAACCCCAACGCGTTGCACTCGCCTACTCCGGTGGACTCGACACCTCTTGCATCATTCCATGGCTGGTCGAGACCTATGGATGCGAAGTGATTGCCGTCGTGGCGGATGTCGGCCAGGGCGCCCGCGAACTCGAGGGAATCGAGCAGAAAGCGCTCAAGTCCGGCGCGACCAAGTGCGTCGTCCGAGATCTCCGCCCCGTGTTCTTGCGCGACTTCGTCTTCCCGATGGCAATCACCGGCGCGGTGTACGAGGGGCGTTACCTCCTCGGCACATCGATCGCGCGTCCAATCATCGCGCAAGCGCAGGTCGAAGCCGCACTCGAGGAGCGATGCGACGCCCTCAGCCACGGCTGCACCGGCAAGGGAAACGACCAAGTGCGCTTCGAGAGTGCATTCGCAGCGCTCGCTCCGCACCTGCCTGTCATCGCACCCTGGCGTCTGTGGAACCTCCGAAGTCGCGAGCAGATGCTCGACTACCTGAGGGTTCGGTCCATCCCCTGCGCTGCGAGCGCAGAGAAGATCTATTCCCGAGATGCCAACATCTGGCACATCTCCCACGAGGGCGGTGATCTGGAGGATCCATGGAAGGCACCGCCCGAGGATGTATGGATGCTCACGACCGATCCGCGGCGGGCACCGGATGCCGGAGCAGAGGTGACCATCACATTCCGCGGCGGATTCCCGATTGCACTCGATGGCGTTCCCATGGATGGCGTCTCACTGCTCGATACCTTGAACCAGCTCGGCGGCACCCATGGCGTCGGTCGCATCGACTTGGTGGAGAACCGTCTGGTTGGAATGAAGAGTCGTGGCGCTTATGAAACGCCGGGTGGCACCATCCTGATGGAAGCGCTGCGTGGTCTGGAACAACTCTGCTACGACCGCGACACGCTGCAATGGCGGCAGCGACTTGCGCTCGAGTTCGCACGCCTCGTGTACGAAGGCACTTGGTTCACGCCGCTGCGCGAGGTGTTGTGGGCTGGCGCTCAGGAGGCAGCGAAGGTGCTCGACGGCGATGTCCGCGTCCGGCTCTTCAAAGGCACGGCCACAATCGCAGGTCGCCGCAGTCCGCACTCGCTCTACAGCCAGGACTTCGCGACCTTTGGCGAGGACGAGGTCTATGACCAGACGCATGCCGAGGGGTTCATCCGGCTCTTCGCGCTTCCTGCACGAATCCGAGCCATGCGCGACGCGGCTGCGCTCGCAGGCATGCAAGCCCCACGCGCGGCAAAGGAGAAGGCATCTCGATGAGCGTGACTTGGGCAGGCAGATTCACGCAGGAGGCGGATCCGCTTTTCCGCCAGTTCAACGATTCGCTGCCGTTCGATCGCACGTTGTTGCGGGAAGACATCGAAGGCAGCATGGCGTGGGCACGCGCGCTGGAACGCGCTGGCGTTCTCACGGGCGAAGAGCTTGCCTCGCTCGTGGCTGCGCTTCAGGAGGTACTCGATCATGGGCTTGCCCATCCTGCGCAACTGGAACGCGCCTGCGATGAGGACATCCACTCATGGGTCGAGCGCGAGCTCGTTGCACGCGTGGGTGCGTTGGGGAAAAAGCTCCACACGGGGCGCAGTCGCAACGATCAGGTCGCAACCGACCTCCGTCTATGGACACTTCGGCACCTCTCGCTCCGCCAAGAAGAGATTGCGGAGTGCATCCGCTCTCTTCTGGCGCTTGCCGAGCGGGAGCGCGAGACCGCGTTCCCCGGCTACACGCATCTGCAGCGGGCGCAGCCGATCCTGTTCGCCCATTGGTGCCTCGCCTATGTCGAGATGCTGTTGCGTGACCGTGATCGATTCGAAGATGCGTCCCACCGGGCAGCGGTGTGCCCCCTCGGTTCGGGTGCGCTCGCAGGGACTGCCTATCCCGTCGACCGTGAACGGCTTGCACGCGAACTCGGATTCATGACGCCGAGTGCCAACTCGCTCGATGCCGTCAGCGACCGCGACTTCGTGGTCGAGACCCTCGCTGCCACTGCGCTGTGTGCCGTGCATCTTTCGCGCATGGCAGAAGATCTGATCTTCTACTGCAGCAGCGAGGCTGGTTTGGTGGAACTCTCCGATGCGGTGACCAGCGGCTCGAGCCTGATGCCTCAAAAGAAGAATCCGGATGCGCTTGAGCTGATTCGCGGCAAGTCCGGTCGGCACATCGGAAGTCTTGTCCAGATGCTGACCATCCTCAAGGGACTCCCACTCGCCTACAACAAGGATCTTCAAGAGGACAAGGAACCGCTCTTCGATGCGATGGAGCATCTGTCGCTGTCGCTTCGCATGCTGCCTGTCGTGCTCGATGGGCTCAAGGTCAATCGCGAGCAGGCGCATGATGCGGCGGCGGGCGGCTACTCCAACGCGACGGAACTCGCCGACTACCTCGTCCACCGGGGCCTTCCTTTCCGTGACGCGCATCATGCGGCCGGTCGACTCGTTCGGACGGCGATCGCTGAATCGAAGCCGCTCGAAGGACTGTCACTCGCTCAGATGCAGGCGGTGGAACCGCGAATTGAGGGTGATGTCTACGTCGCACTCACCATCGACAGCGCCGTCAATCGGCGCAACATCCCAGGCGGGACGAACCCAGAGCGCGTGGCAGGATCCGTCCATGCCGTGCGCCAGCGGCTTGATCCGACCGCTGCACCACCTCCTGCAGGGTCCAAGACCGTGGATGGCATCACCATCCGAGAAGCTCGCGTGGAGGATCTCGACGCCATCTGCGCCATCATCGAGCACTGGGCGCGCGAGGGCGAGCATCTCCCCCGCTCGCGCGACGAGGTACTCGAGACGCTCTCCGAGTTTGCGGTGGCTGTCGAGGATGATCGGGTGATCGGCTGCGGATCCCTTTGGATCTACACGCCACAACTGGCCGAGATCCGCTCGCTCGGCATCATCCCATCGCGGATCGGCGGCGGACTTGGTTCCGTCCTCACCAACTACTTCGTCAAGTGGGCGGCAGATCTTGGCATCCCAAAGGTCTTCGTCCTCACGCGGGCGCCGGACTTCTTCGCGCGCTGTGGATTCGCGACGGTGCCCGTCAGCATCCTTCCCGAGAAGGTCCTCAAGGACTGCGCAAAGTGTCCACGCAATACCGCATGTGACGAGATTGCCATGATGCGACAGACCGGCGCTGCTCCCCTGCATCCCGATCGCTCATGAGCGACATGCACGCACCTTCGAGTGAAGCATCGGCGGCTGCGGTGGAGTCGATCAAGACGTCCACTGCACTGCCCGTGGATCCTCCCCCATGGCCGCTTGGATTCCGTGCCTCGAGCATCGCGTGTGGAATCAAGAAGGCTGGAACGCCCGACCTGGCCCTGCTGACAGGCGAGGGAGAACTCACCGCTGCTGCCGTCTTCACACGAAATCTCGTGGTGGCTGCGCCCATCACGCGCTCACGCGCATGCTTGGTTTCGCGTCAGGGAAAGGTGCGCGCACTGCTCATCAATTCAGGCTGCGCGAACGCAGCGACAGGCCCCGAGGGCGCGCGGCGGGCGCAGCAGTCGGCGGAGTGCGTTGCCGCTGCACTTGGATGCACGGCGGAGTCTGTGCTCTCCAACTCCACTGGCGTGATCGGTGTGCAACTCCCGGTCGAGCGCATCGAGGCCAACGCCCCAGCACTCGTGCACTCCCTCGAGGCGGGATCCTGCGAACCATTCGCGCGAGCCATCATGACCACGGATACTCGGCCGAAGTGGTCCTCCCGCGTCCTCCGCTTTCGCCAGGGAGGCAAAGAGCATTCGTGCAGGGTGACTGGCGTCGCCAAGGGGGCCGGCATGATCCACCCGCAGATGGCGACGATGATCGCCGTCATCACAACCGATGCGGATGTGCCCTGCGAGCGACTGAACCACTTGCTCCGTGCCGCAGTCGAGCGGAGCTTTCACCGGATTTCCGTCGACGGTGATACCAGCACCAATGACAGCGTTTTTGCACTCGCCTCCGGCGCTGCGGGTTCCGTGCCGGAGTCGGAACTTGCCGAAGCGTTCACAGCCGTCGCCAAGGATCTCGCGCAGATGGTGGTGCGCGATGGCGAAGGTTTCGAGCGCGGCATAGAGGTGCAGGTACGTGGCGCGCGAACAGAGACAGACGCACTGATCGTTGCACGCACCGTTGCCATGAGCCTGCTCGTGCGGACAGCCGTGACGGGCGGTGATCCGAACTGGGGCCGCATCCTTGCCGCAGCCGGCCGATCCGGCGTCGATTTCGATCCCGCGCACATCGAACTGCGTGTGGGCGGGCTCCCACTCTTTGCCTGCGGGTCACCCGGGGCGACCGACCGCAGCGCGCTTCGCGAGGCGTTCATGCAGGACACGGTCCAAATCCTCATCGACCTCGGTCAGGGCAAATCCTCCGACACCTTCTGGTCGTGCGGACTGACGAGCCGCTATGTCGAGTTGAATGCCGACTACACGACCTGATCGCGCATTCGCTGCGCTGCGCGCAGGAACATGCCGCTCCATGGTGCAGGCAGGAGGGGCGCGATGGCAGTGAGCCCGCCTACAACGTCAAGCGGGGCTGCGGATGAAATCGTTCTGCCATGCAGATCACTCGCCGCAGCGATCGCAAGCATGTAGCAGAGGAACAAAGCGGGATCAGCTCCCTCTTCCGACGATGATGCAAGGACGGCTTTTGCCTCTTCCTTCAGGGCGAGGCACCCGTCGAGCGATCCCGTCTTGCCGTCCTGCGATCGAAGCACATTGGATGACCACACGCTGCCGTCGGATGCACCGCACCGCGCAAGAAGGCGATCGAGCGGCGATGCTTGGCGACCAAGGACCGCGCTCAGCAGCTGCGCTGCCTGCTGGGGCGACATCGGCGGGAAGGCGCGAGAGGCATCAGCGTTCACGGAGAATCTCCATCATGCCAAGTATCTCCGTCAAGACTGCCTCATCGCGAACTCCATCCGCACACAGCGTGGCAGCGATCGAATCACGAAGCAGGCCACGCACACGAAAGCAGCACTGCGCAGACTCTGCCGCGGAGCAACCGAATGCGCGCCCAACTTCTTCGTGCGACTGCTCTTCGATGTGATGCTGCCAGAACATTTGCCATTCCGCCGAACGATTCCGCGCCTCCAAGTCGCGCGCCACTCGGCTCACTGCCGCATCGAGTACGGAAAGCACCCACAGCCGCTCAAAGCGGGCGACCTCGACTTCCAATGACGCCTCCACGGCATCCGTGTTCGACTCAATCCTGTTGTGACGCCTGCGCATGCGCCGCAGATCATGAACATGCAGGTGAATGCCATTGCGAAGCCAGTTCCGCAGCGGCATGCCGCTGCGCGACCAAGCCGAGAAGTACTCCATGCTGCTCAAGCGAGAGGCGAAGAATCCGCTCACCACTTCTGCCGCCTCCATATCCACACTCCGAGACAACCCAGTCGCACCACAGTACTGCTCGAGAGGAATTCGATAAGCGTTCATCAAATGATCGCGTGCGCGGACAAACCCTGACTCGCCACTGGCAAGCCAGACCTGCCACGGCTGCAGACGCGTGGAGGGGAAGGCATCTGGGATTCCCGGAGATTCACTCATGCCCAGTTGGAGATGATCACCACTGACGAGACACTTCGCAAGGTTGGGCGAAAGAAAATGTTGAATTTCATGCCAATGAAAACAGTGCTTTGCCCTATGTACAAGGGTAGGGCTCGCGCCTTGCTTCACCTTCTGTGTTACGCATCACTGCTCGGTTTCTGTTTGTGTTGACTCGCTCCATTCGCTGCAGAGGGGGATTGCCGGGGGCGCGATCAGGCGCCTTTCCGGGGGCGCCAGTTCGGTCCGAGAGATTCGGCTTGAGAAACTCGGTGTCAGAGGTTCGGATTGAACGCATATTTTTTGCGAGAAATCCCGTACCCAAGTTGATTCGGTCGCATGCTGCTGCGCCCTTTTGGCAATGATTGAGTTGCCAAAGGCTTGATTTTGGAGCCGCATGCGACCGAATCCAGTATTGGGGCGTTTATTGCAGCACCGCATTAGACTCGGGGGGGCGGCGGGGTCTCTCCCGTCGACATCAGATGCTCGATCTCATCACTGAAACAGAGTCCCTCGCGCTTGCAGCACTGCAGGACGCAACAACCGCGGATCAACTCGAGCGATGGCGCTCGGCCTGGCTCGGCATGAACGGCCGCCTCAAAGACCTGATGCAGCAGTTGAAGGGCGTTCCCAAGGAACTGAAGCCAGAGGTGGGCAAACGCCTGAACGCCCTCAAGTCAACCCTTGAGTCCGCATGGGAGGCCAGCAAGACGGCGGCGCCCACGGAGGAAGCGATCGGAATCGATCTCACCGAACCAGGTTTGCCAATGGGGGAAGGCCGTCGGCACATCCTCTCGCGCACCATCGACGAGATTCTCGATGTATTCGGGCAGATGGGATTCGCTGTCGCGGACGGACCAGAAATCGAAGACGAGTGGCACAACTTCACCGCTCTGAACATTCCCGAAGGTCACCCAGCTCGAGACGCCAGTGACAACTTTTATATGGGCGATCAGGGCGGAGTGAAGCGGCTCCTTCGAACGCAAACATCGACCGTGCAGATCCGTGCGATGGAGTCCACTCCCCCACCCCTCAAGGTGGTCGCCGTGGGGCGTGTGTATCGGCCCGATACGCACGATGCGACGCACTTCTCCATGTTCCATCAGGTCGAGGGGCTCTGCGTCGATCGCGATCTTTCGATGCGCGATCTGAAGGCATCGCTGCTCCACTTCGCTCACGCGTACTTCGGGGAAGATGCCGAAGTACGCATGCGACCGAGCTTCTTCCCATTCACCGAACCATCCGCTGAGGTAGACATGAAGATGCGCGTTCGAGACCAGTGGCAGTGGATGGAGATCGGCGGCTGCGGCATGGTGGATCCGAATGTCTTCGCAGCCGTCGGCATCGACCCGGCGCAGTGGCGTGGATTCGCGTTCGGACTCGGCGTCGAGCGGATCGCCATGCGTCGCTACGGCATCAGCGATATTCGCTGGCTGTTCGAGAACGACGCGCGATTCCTGCGCCAGTTCTGAATCGGACGGGACCATCAACGGGGCGACCAACGGTGACCACCCACGGTGACCACCCACGGTGACCACCCACCGTGACCACAAGCTGGGCCACCGCTTGGGATGCAGAGATTCCCGCGAGAGACGAGAACCGTCGGTCGATCAGCTCGGCGTGTCGCTCGGCGGATCGACTGGCTTCTCAGTCTGCTCGGACTTCTCCACCTTGCCCGCGGCCGCCTTGCGCAGCTTCGCGGCATAGGCGGTCCGACGGTCCGCTGCTGCACGGCGACCCGACGAGCCACCTGAAACCTGCGAGCCACCTTCGCGGCCCACGAGTTGGAGGACGACGAGATCGGTTGCGTCTCCGAGTCGGCGGCGATCCGTCTTGATGATGCGCGTGTATCCACCCGCGCGGTCTGCGAACAGCGGAGCAACGCGAGTCATCAGGTGATGCACGAGTCGCGGGGCCTTGCGGAGCTCTCCATAGCGGTTGAACTCGATCTCGCTTGCCGCGGGCAAGGTCCAGAATTCACTGGTCTTGCGGCTTTCAGGCATCTTCGCATCGGCAATCCATGCCATCACATTTCGGTCCGTCAGCTTGCGCTGCAGGAGCCGCCGTGAAGCGAGCGAGCGCTTGCGTGCGATGGTGATCAGGCGTTCCACATACGGCTGGACCGCTTTGGCCTTTGCCGTGGTGGTGGTGATCTGCCCATGCTCAAACAGCCCTGCTGCCAAATTTCGCAGCATTGCCTTGCGGTGGTCGCTCTGCAAACAGAGCTGTCGTCCTGCTACACGATGTCTCATGGTTCAAACTCCTTGCGTCGAATGAGGTCGGTGGGGTCTTTCGGTGGCTGTTGTCACATCGACTGCGCTGGCATGCCGAGGGAAAGCCCGATGTCACGCAGACGCGTTTCGATTTCGGTGAGCGATGTTCTGCCGAACGATCGCAGTTCCATCAGTTCGCTTTCTGTCTTGAGGATCAACTGTCCCACGGTGGTGACACCAGCGGATTGCAGGCAGTTTGTGGCGCGCACACCGAGTCCAAGGTCCTGCAAGGTCATCTCCAACTTGCGCGAATGATCCTCTTCCAGCGCCACCTCGGCACCGATGCCCTCCTCCACCGTGTCCTGCCCCGCCGCATCGAACTGCACGAACGGATTGACATGCTTTCGGAGGATCTTGCCGGCTTCCACCAGCGCCATCTCTGGCGACACCGTTCCGTTGGTCCAGATGTCCAGCACCAAACGCTCGTAGTTGATGCGCTGGCCCACTCGGGTGTCCTCGACGCGATAACGCACACGCTGCACGGGCGTGAAGATCGCATCGACGGGGATCTCGCCGATGACCTGCTCCTCATTGTTGCCGAGTTGTTCGCTCGCAGGCATGTACCCACGCCCACGCGCAACGGTCAGCGTCGCTTCGAAGCGAACCTTATCGGTGACTTCGCAGATCACGTGATCCTTGTTCAGGATGCGTACGGACGAATCCGACTCGATCGACGCTCCCGTCACTTGCCCGGGCCCACTGACACCAATGCGAACGGTCTTCGGCTCGTCACCGTCCATCTCCACGATGAGACCCTTGATGTTCAGGAGAATGTCCGTGACGTCCTGCTTCACTCCGGGGATCGAGGTGAACTCGTGCGTCACGCCGGTGATGTGCAACTTGGTCACCGCGGCGCCCTCGACGCTCGAAAGGAGGATGCGACGCAGGCTGTTGCCGATGGTCGTGCCGTAGCCACGCTCGAACGGCTCTGCAGAGAATCGCCCGAAGGTTGGGGTCAGACTCGCCTTGTCGACGAGCACGCGGCCGGGAATCTCAAGACCTCTCCAACGAATGTGCATGTTCAAGTCTCCTTGCGTCGGCAGTGTTCCAAACAGGTGGGAATCCTTGCCCTGATCGGATCCGAGGTGCCCTGCCGAATCGGCACCACGTCCCTGCTTTGGGCGAGGGGAAAATCAAATGTTAGACGCGGCGCTTCTTGGGTGAACGGCAACCATTGAACGGCAGCGGTGTCTGATCCTCGATGCTGAGCACCTTCAGCCCGTTCGCCTGCAGGGCCGTGACGGCCGATTCGCGCCCAGGACCGGCTCCGCGCACGCGGACCTCGACCTCGCGCATGCCCACGCGGCGTGCCTTCCCAGCTGCGCGCTCGCTGGCGCGGCTGGCGGCGAACGGCGTGCTCTTGCGGGCGCCCTTGAACCCGACGCTTCCAGCCGAGTCCCAACAAATGGTCTCGCCGTTCGTATCGGAGATGGTGACGATCGTGTAGTTGAACGTCGCGTTGACGTGCACGATGCCCTTGATGACATTCTTGCGGATCTTTGGCTTCTTCGACATGGTGGTGTGCCTGTTGTGTGATGGAGAGGTGCCCGCCCCGCCGTCGGGGCGCTCGGGATCAGCCGTTCACGCCTTTCTTGCCTGCAACGGTCTTCTTCTTGCCCTTGCGCGTGCGAGCGTTGGTTCGGGTGCGCTGACCGCGCGCCGGAAGCGATCGGCGGTGCCGATCACCGCGGTACGCATGAATGTCCTTCAGTCGCTGGATGTCTTGCGAGACTTGACGGCGAAGCGCGCCCTCCACGACATAGTTCTCGTCGATCACCTTCGAGATCGCCGCGAGTTCCTGATCACCGAGCGTGTTCGTGCGCCGGTCGGGGTCGATGCCGGACTTGGTGAGGATCGCAGCGGCGATCTTGGGTCCGACCCCGTGGATGTACTGCAGTGAGAAGAGAATCTTCTTCTTTTCGGGGATGTCAATTCCGGCGATACGTGGCATGGTGGGTGTGCTCCGTCGAGGCGTCTGGTTCGGTTGAGTGCGTCTGGTGTGTGGAACGATGCGTGATCGGGGATGGTCAGCGGGAGTTCATCAACCCTGCCGCTGCTTCAGCCGAGGGTTCTTCTTGTTGATGACGAAACGCTTGCCCTTGCGGACAACGATTTGGCAGTCGAGTGTCTTCCGTTTGATGCTGCTTCTGACTTTCATGGCATGCTCCAGTGTCTGCGGTTCCTGTGTTGGATTCGTTCGATTCGTTGCTGTGTCCACTGTCCCGTCAGGCGCGGTACGTGATGCGGCCCTTGGTCATGTCGTATGGACTCATCTCGATCTTGACGCGGTCGCCAGGGAGGATCTTGATGAAGAACTTCCGCATCTTGCCGCTCACATAGGCGATGATCTCCTGTCCGTTCTGAAGTCGCACGCGAAACATTGCATCGGGGAGCGCCTCGGTGACCTCGGCTTCCAACTCGATCTTGTCTTCTTTTGCCATCGTGGGACCTCAGTTCGAAACTGCGGGGACGGCACCGTACCGCCCAAGCACCGCTGCCGACACGCTCTTCGGCTCTTCATCGAGCACTTCGCATCCTTGGCGAGTCACCAGAACCGTGCGCTCCACAGAGCAGCCCGGGTGACCCGAACCAGTGCACATCGTCCAACCATCTGGATCCGCGATCAGCTCGCAGCCGAGCGCGAAGCCACGCCCATCGATCGTGCGAAGTCCATCGGGACGAGCAACCACCGTGGGCTCGATCGACAGAACCATGTCCGGCAGCAGCGTGAAGTCGCCGCGCTCCATGAACGCTTCATCCAGTCCGCACGGGGCCACGGGTGCTTCGTGCAGCGATCGTCCCACTCCGTGCCCCGCATACTTCGTGACGATCCCCAGACTGCGAACCTCCGCGATCGACTGCATCGCCGATGCCACACGCGACCAACGGACGCCCGGGGCGATCATGGCCACGGCAGCCTCCATCATCTCGCGGCAACCCTGCACCATGGAGACGGAGCGACCATCGCCGCGTCCGACGATGACGCAGTCCGCCACATCCGCGCACCAACCACCCAGCCGAACAGCCACATCCACAGTCACGACATCGCCATCCTGAAGCGGACGATCGGTCGGGACCGCGTGAATGAGCCGTTCATTCACCGCCACACAGCATGCTGCCGGGAAGGGACGTTCGCCACCATCCAGCGCATCGAACGGAAGCACCTGCAACGCACTCTCGGCACGCGCGGCGGCGACAACGCCTGCCACGATCGCTGCCAGCGTCTCTGGCCTGGTTCCGATGATCGCACTTCGCAGCGCGGCATCGACCGCGGCGCGTGCCACCAACGCCGCGGAGCGGATCGCCTCGATCTCCTCGGATGTGCGGAGTTCAACCTGTCGCCCCCCGCCCACGATGGGACGACGCACCCCGGCCCGGCCACCCGTCTTGCCGACGAGCGTGGACAGCGACACCGAGCGCACGGACCCCGAATGGGCGCGCGCGTCGGCGAGCAGTTCGTCAGCGGTTGTGCGGATGGTGACCATGGTTGCTTTCACTCAGTGCTTTGCATCAGCCTCGCGCGGAACGAATGCGAGGCCCCGTCTCGGACGCACCGCTCGAGAGGAATCCCGAGTAGTTGCGCATCATCAAGCTCGCTTCGAGTCGCTGCGCAATGTCCAGCGCGACGCTGACAACGATGAGCAGTCCGGTTCCTCCGAGGAACTGCGCCACAAAGAATGGAATGCCGAGCTGCTGCGTCACGATCGTCGGGATGATCGCGATGACGGCGAGCGCGCCTGCACCGACATAGGTGATGCGCGAGATGACCGTCTCGAGGTACTCCGCCGTGCGCGGACCAGGACGCAGACCCGGGATGAACGACCCGTGTTCGCGCAGTTGCTTCGACATGTCCGTCGGCGACAACTGCACGGTCGTCCAGAAGTAGGAAAAGAAGTAGATCATCAGGATCTCGATGATCACATACGGGTACGAACCGATCTGCAGGTTCTGCGCAACAAAGCTGGTGATCGACGACCAGGATGATGTGGCATCGGCCGCCGCCGCGCGTGCGGCGAGCCACGCGCACGCCGACGATGGGAACATCATCAGGGTGCTCGCGAAAATGATCGGCATGACGCCGGCATGATTGATGCGAAGGGGCAAGTAGTGGCGTTGTCCGCCGTACACCTTCCGTCCGCGGGTGTGCTTGGCCTGCTGGATCGGGATGCGGCGCTGGGCAACGGTGATGATGATCGCGCCACCGATGACGAAGAGGAAGCCTGCGATCAGGACGACGAGCCCAGCCACACCAAGAGAGCCATCACCGCCCTGCAGGCTTGGATTGAAACTCTTGACGACCCACTGAATCGCGCTTGGCACGCGCGAAAGGATGCCAGCCGTCAGGATGATCGACACGCCATTGCCAATGCCGTACTTGTCCACCTGCTCGCCAAGCCACATCAGGAAAAGGCTTCCCGCGGTGAGCCCCGTGATGCCGGAGATGTAAAACATCCACATGGCGCCGCCCGTCTGGAACTCGGGCTGCACAAGATTCTGGGTGCGCAGGTATCCAAGCCACATCGCCCCCTGCAGAACGCACAGACCGACCGCCGCGAGCCGCGTCCACTCCATCAACTTCTGCTGCCCAGACATCCCTTCCTTCTTGAGTTCCTGGAGCGCGGGAACAATGGTCTGGAGAATCTGGAAGATGATGCTCGCCGTGATGTACGGCATGATGCCAAGTCCGAAGATCGTGCTCTGCTGGAGAGAACCACCAGAGAAGATCGACGCGTACTCCAGCAGTCGCCCAAACCCAGTTTGATCCGCGGCGGCGCGATCCGCAGCACGGGCAAGTTCGGACTGATCCACCCCAACGAGCGGAATCCAGAACCCGATGCGGTAGACCACAAGAACACCCAAGGTGAACAGCACCTTGTTGCGGAGTTCCTTGATCTTGAAGATGTTGGCGAATGCCTGCAGCATCAGTGGTGGTTCAGTCGGTGATCAGTCTTTCGCATCACTCTCCTTGGGTGGTGCCTTGGCAGCCTTGTCCTTGGCCTTGGACTGTGCAACCTTTTCCGTGTGAGCTTTCTTCACGGCGTCAGCCTCCGCAGCGGCCTGCTCCGCCTGCGCAGCGGCAGCAGCCTTGGGCGTCAGCGTTGCAGACCCGCCCGCTGCTTCAATCTTGGTGCGCGCCTGCGCCGAAAAGCGATCCGCAGTGACATTGAGCTTCAGCGTCACATCGCCCGTCCCGAGCACCTTGAGCGGCATGTCCGCATCGCGAACGAGCCCAACCTTCACGAGTGCTGCAATATCCACTGCAGATCCCGCGGTGAAATGCTTGGCCAGGTCGCACACATTGACCACGTGGTAATCCACTCGGAAGGGCGCGTTCTTGAACCCACGCTTGGGGAAGCGGCGAAGGAGCGGAGTGGAGCCACCTTGGTAGCCCGGGCGGCTTGTCCAACCTGCGCGGCTCTTGGCACCCTTGTGGCCGCGGCCGCTGGTGCCGCCCTTGCCACTGCCCTCGCCGCGCCCAACGCGCATGCGAAGCTTGTGCTTGCCAACTTTCTTCGTGATGTCATGAATCATCATGGTCGGTCGTCTCCTGTCTCGGTCAATCGGAAGCTGAGTCTTTCAGTAAGCCTTCGTTGGGTTTCGTGTCTTGCAGTGTCGTTTGTGCTGGGGTCATGCACTCGGTGCGCTCGATGCATCCGCGGCGGGTGCCGCGGGCGCTGCAACTGGTGCTGCACTCGGCGCATCCCCACGACCGCCACGGCCGCCGCCAGGACGACCGCCGCGACCGCCTCCACCGCCACCACGGCGACGCTCGTCACCGACCGTGTTGACGGGAGCTGCTGCGCGTTCACCAGACTTCTTGCTTGGCATCGCTGCCATTCCGCGCGCGATGGCATCCTCCACGCTGGTCGTGCCAAGGCCTACGCCACGCAACTGCTCCACCTTCTCGCGAGTGCGCAGCGTGTCCAGCGCAGCAAAGGTCGCCTTGACCAGATTCTTGGCGTTGGTCGATCCATACGCCTTGGTGAGGCAATCCTGCACGCCGAGCATGTCCAACACCGCGCGCACCGAAGCGCCCGCGATGACGCCCGTTCCAGGACTCGCCGGCACGAGGCGCACGGAGGACGCTCCGAATCGACCTTCGACCGAATGCGGGATCGTCCGACCCTGCAGCGGATACTGCCGCAACTTGCGGCGACCCTCGCGGGTGGCCTTTTCCACGCTCGTGGGCACTTGGTTGCTCTTGGCATAGCCGACGGCAACCTTTCCGTGCCGATCGCCCACCACGACCAACGCACCGAAGCTGAAGCGTCGACCGCCAGCCACGGTGGATGAAGTACGGAAGACCTTCACGGTCGTCGCGTCAATACCACTGTCGTCAAAGGATTCGCTCATGGTTTTTCCTGGATTCGTCTACTCAGAACTTCAGTCCGCCTTCGCGGGCGCCATCGGCGAGCGCCTTCACGCGACCGTGATAGATGTAGCCGCCGCGGTCGAACACGACTTGATTCACGCCCGCCTTGCGCGCACGCTCCGCAACGGCGCGACCCACGGCCGTGGCAGCAGCCACATTGCCGCCGCTCGAGCTCTTGAGTTCGCTGTCGTTGGATGAAGCAGCTGCCAGCGTGCGACCGGCGAGATCGTCGATGACCTGCACATAGATATGACGCGGGGATCGGAAGACCGCCAAACGCGGACGATCGGGAGTCCCGCGCAGTGTCTTGCGCATGCCCTTTCGTCGCCGATCGCGGCGCTGCAACTTCTGAACGCTGGTGTTCATGTCGGTTCTCCTTCTGCGCCGGATCAGGCGCCGAATGCCTTGCCCTTCTTGCGGGCGATGACTTCGTCCGAGTACTTGATGCCCTTCCCGTTGTAGGGCTCTGGCTTGCGCTGGCTTCGGATCAGCGATGCAAACGCGCCAACCTTCTGTGCATCGCAGCCTGCGACGGTGATGTTGGTGTTGTTGTCGATCGTGACGGCAACTCCTTCGGGAACCATGAGCTCGATCGGATTGCAGAAGCCGACGGTCAGCACGAGCTTCTTGCCCTGCACGCGGGCATTCCAACCCACGCCGATCACTTCGAGCTTGCGCGAGTAACCCTCAGCGGATCCGCGCACCATCTTGTTCAGGACCGCTCGCGTGGAGCCCCAGTACGCGCGGCGATTGCCCTCGTCGATGCGCGCGGGGTCGTCGAGTGTGCAGGAGATCGTCCGACTCTTGTCGTCATACGAGACAACGACCTCTGGTCGGTGCGTGAACGAGTTCTTGCCCTTGGGACCCTGGATATCCACGGTCCGGCTGCCGGCGTTCACGGCAATCTTGACGGCAGATGGGACTGAAATGGTTTGCTTTCCAACTCGGCTCATGGGTGTTCCTCGATTTCGCTCTGTCTCTCCATCCTGCTTCTTGTGAGGTTCTTCCTGTGTGTTCTCGCCTGTTCGTCGTTCGGTTCAATCACGAGACCGCGCACACGACCTCGCCACCGACCTTCATTTCGCGCGCCTTGCGATCACTCATCACGCCGCGGCTCGTCGACACCACCGTGATGCCGAGGCCTTCCAGTTGCCGCGGCATGGCGCGTGATCGCACATACACGCGGCAGCCCGTGTGCGAGACGCGATCGATGCGGTTGATCAGAGACTCACCACGCGGCCCGTACTTCAACTGCACGCGAAGCAGGCCTTGGCGGCCGTCCTCCACCAGCTCGAAGCCGGTGATGTAGCCCTCGTCGCGCAGCACTTCGAGCACGCCACGGTTGAGGCGGTTGTTGAGACAGGTGACGCTCTTGCGGCGGATCGCAACGGCGTTGCGGATCCGGGTGAGCATGTCGGCGGTCAGATCTTGCAGTGACATGGTCGTTTCTCGTGTGTTCCTAGGTTGCGCTCGTTCAGGTGTGCAGTCGGACGGTGGAAGCGGATCGAATCACCAGGATGCCTTGCGCATGCCGGGGATCATTCCCTGCAGCGCCAATTCGCGGAGCATGTGGCGGCTGATACGGAACTTGCGGAAGTACCCCCGCGAGCGACCGGTGAGTTCGCACCGATTGCGCTTGCGGCAGGAGAACTTTGGGGCGGTACCCATCTTGGCGAAGACTCGCTTGCTGGCCATGGTTGTTCTTTCTTGGATCCTTGGAGAAGGTGTGTGATCTTCAGTGGTGAGTGGTTTGGGTGGTGCGCTCAGTTTCCGGTCGGCTGGGCAGGAGCGGAACCGGCCGCACCCTTGCCTGTCGTGTCCGGTCGCACGAACGGCATCCCGAGCTCGGCCAGAACCATGCGGCTCATCTTTGGATCGCTGTTCGAGAACACGATGTTGATGTTCATGCCGTGCGAGTGGTTCACCGCGGCCATGTTGATCTCGGGCCACACCGCCTGCTCGGTCAGTCCAGTGGCGAAGTTGCCCTGACGATCGAAGGTCTTGTCTGACACGCCGCGGAAATCCTTGATACGCGGCATCGCGAGATTGATCAGTCGGTCGAGGAAGTTCCACATGCGTTCCCGACGCAGCGTGACCATGAACGCACTCGGAGCGCCTTCACGAACCTTGAAGTTCGACACGGCCTTCTTCGCAGCGATCATGATCGGCTTCTGCCCACTGATGGTCGCCAGCGTGCCGATGACTGCATCGCGGTACTCGGGCTTCAGCTTCTGATTCTCGAGGTGACGCCCGACGCCGACGTTCACGACGATCTTCTGGATGCGAGGCAGTTGGTGCACATTCTTCAGGTCGAACGCTTGCAGAACGCGCGGGCCGACCTGATCGCGGTAGAACCGCCGCAGGCGCGGCTCTGGGAAAGAGGCTGGATGGGTCTTGTTGCTCATGGATGCTCCTCGATGCTCTGATGTGGTGTGGGGGAACTCAGCGCTTCCCCGCGCCCTTGCCGGCGGAACTCTTGCGAAGCACATGCAGTTCGCTTCCGTCGCGCGCCGCGACGCGGACCTTGGCGCCATCCGCACGCGTCACGAAACGCACGCGTGTCGCCTTCCCGCCAGCCACGGGGCTGACATTGGAGATGTGGATCGACAGTTCCTTCTCGATGATCGAGCCCTTCGGCTGTGCCTGGGTCGGACGAACGCGGCGCTTGCGCACATTCACGCCCTTCACGATCACGCGGTTCGACTTCAGATCCACCTCGAGGATCTCGCCAGTTGACCCACGGTGATTGCCCGCGGTCACCAGAACGACATCACCCTTCTTCACATGCTGCGGCATAGGTCAGACCACCTCCGGCGCCAGCGACACGATCTTCATGTAGTTCTTCTCCCGGAGCTCGCGCGCCACGGCGCCGAAAATGCGCGTGCCCTTGGGATTGCCGTCGTCATCAATGAGGACGCAGGCATTGGAGTCGAACCGGACATACGAACCATCAGCCCGACGGACTGGGTACTTCACTCGAACGATCACGGCGAGAGCCTTGTCGCCCGACTTGACATCGCCGTTGGGCATGGCGTCCTTGATCGCCACGCGAACGCGATCGCCGACCGACATCGACAGTCGGGTGAACCGACCACGCGCGGTGCTCGATCCGAGCACGCCGATGACCATCGCCTCTCGCGCGCCGCTGTTGTCTGCAACCTCAAGCCTGGATTCTTTCTGGATCATCTCTGGAATCTCCTCGAACGGCGTCAGGCCGTCAGTTGCTGCCGCCCTTGCCGCGGGCCTTGCTGCCCGCAGTCGAGCTCGCGCTCTTCCGATCTGTCTTGCCAGCCGACTTGCCGTCCGTGCTTCGGTCCGCTGCAGCTTCGCCGTACACAATCTCCGCCTTCACGGGTGCCTTTTCGACGATGCGAACCAGGGCCCAGTGCTTCGTGCGCGACACAGGGCGACACTCGGCGATCTCCACGCGATCACCCATGTGGCTCTCATTGGTCTCATCGTGCACATGCAGCACGGTGCGCTTGCGGATGTACTTGCCGTACCGCGGATGACGGGCGGAGTAGGAGATCACCACGCGGCGCGTGCGATCCTGTCCATCTCGGTCCACCACACCGACCAGGCGCGGACTGCGCTCGGGAATGACGACGGGTGACTTACGACTCACGACTTCACCTTCCTCCGGCTGCCGCCGGCCTTGGGGGTGCCCGCTGCAGGCTGCGTCGCGCGCCGTCTGGCAGAGGCTTCGGTCAGGACGCGGGCAAGATCGCCGCGCATCTTTCGGAACTGCGAGGTGTCCTTCACCTTTTCGGTCACCACCTGCGCACGGAGGTTGAACAGCGCACGGCGCAGACGCGCCGTTTCCTCGCCGATCTCCTCGTCCTTCATCTTCTTGATCTCTTTCGTGTCCATGTGTGTTCCTGCGTGTTCCTTCGAGATTCGTGTCTTCCGTTGATTCGTGTTCGTGCTTACACAGCGAGGCGGCGACCGACCATGCGGCAGCGGATCGGCATCTTGTGCGCCACGCGCGCGAGCGCCTGCTTGGCCAGGTCTTCACTCACGCCTTCCACTTCGAAAAGGATCGTGCCGGGCTTGACGCGCGCCGCCCAGTAATCCACGTCCGCCTTTCCAGTACCCATTCGGGTTTCGAGAGGCTTCTTCGAGATCGGCTTCTCCGGGAACACGCGGATGTACAGCTTGCCTTGGCGACGGAGGAAATGCTGCGCAGCGATGCGCCCCGCGTCGATCTGCCGACCGCTCAGCCAGACGGTCTCGAGGGACTGCAGACCGAACTCTCCGAACGCAACATAGTTGCCGCGCGTCGCGTTGCCCTTCATCTTGCCGCGTTGTTGCTTGCGGAACTTGACTCGTGATGGGAGAAGTTTCATGGCATTCTTTCAGTCAATGGTGCGGTGATTCGGTGGTTCAGTGATGGCGTGATTCCGTGCCCGACTCAGCGGCGTCCTCGGGCGCGCGCGCGTCCGCCAGCGGCGGTCGACTGGTATTCGGACTGCTGCTCTTGGGCGCTGTACATGCCGCGATAGACCCACACCTTGACGCCGAGCGCGCCGTAGGTGGTGAACGAATGCGCCAGCGCATAGTCCACCTGAGCCTGCAGTGTCGAACGCGGGATCGAACCGAGGCGCATGTCGAGGGTGCGACTCATCTCGGCACCACCGAGGCGACCTGCCAACAGGATGCGAATGCCCTTTGCGCCGTTCTGCATCGCGCTTTCGCAGCGCTGCTTGATGAGGCGGCGGAAGTTCGCACGCTTCTTCAGTTGCTCCGCCATTGTTTCAGCGATCAGGCGGGCATCGATCTCGGGGTTGCGGACTTCGACCACATTCAGGGCGACCTTGCGTCCAGTCAGCGCCTGCAACTCGTTGATGAGCTGTTCCTTGCCCGAGCCCTTGAGCCCCAGCACCTGCCCGGGGCGCGCGGTCTTGACGACGACCGTGAGCTCCTCTCGCGTGCGCTCAATCAGGATGTCGCTGACCGCGGCGAACGGAGGCGTGCGATTCAGCCGCTTGTCGAGGAACTTGCGGATCTTGAAATCCTCGACGAGCAACTCGCCGAAGAGCGCCTTGGGTGCGAACCAACGGCTCTTGTGCGCCTCGGTGATGCCGACTCGGAAACCGAATGGATGTGTCTTCTGTCCCATGGTGTGCTCCTCAGGCCTTGCGCTCCGCGACCGTCACGGCGATGTGGCAGGTTCGCTTCATGATCGGATGTGAACGCCCTCGATCCTTCGGCTGGAATCGCTTGATCGTCGGACCTTCGTCGACCTTGGTCTCTTTCACGAACAGCGTCGCGATGTCCGCCTCGCGCTCCTCGGCGTTGGCAATCGCGCTCTTGAGCACCACCTTGACGAAGGCGGCGCCGCGGCGCGGGCTGAAGTCGAGGCGCGTCATCGCGCTCGCGACATCAAGTCCGCGGATCATGTCCACAACCAGGCGCGCCTTGCGAGGCGCGATGCGGCAGTAACGGTGTGATGCGGTGAATGCCATAGGTGTTCCTCAGGTCGCGCGCGATCAGGCTCCGACCTTCTCGCCGCCGGCGATGCCTTCCTTCTTGTTCGTATGACCCTTGAAAAGGCGCGTGGGCGAGAACTCGCCGAGCTTGTGGCCGACCATGTCTTCGGTCACGAAGACATCCACGAACGATCGACCGTTGTGGACTTGGAAGGTCAGTCCCACGAACTCGGGAACGATGGTGCATGCGCGGCGCCATGTCTTGAGTGGGGCGCGACGCTGCTGCGATGCTTGGGCGGCCTCCGCGCGACGGAACAACTTCTCGTCGACCGAAGGACCTTTCTTGGATGAGCGGGACATGTCTTGCGTTCTCCTGTGCTGTGTTCGTCGATCAGATCTTCAGTTGTCCGTAGCGGCGGCTGAATCGGCGGCGCAGGATGCGCTCGTCACTCGCCTTGCCTCGCACGCGTGTGCGCCCGCCCTTGGCTGGGGTATTGCTTGCATTCGACGGAATCTGTCCACCCTTGGAACGACCTTCACCACCACCGTGCGGGTGCTGGTGATGGCTCATCGCCATGCCGCGCGTGCGCGGACGGCGTCCCATCCAACGGGCGCGTCCAGCCTTGCCGAGCTTCACGAGCGCATGGTCTGGGTTGCCGACCGAGCCGATCGTTGCGCGACAATCGAGGGACACTTGACGGATTTCGCCCGAGGGCATGACGAGCGTGGCGAAGCGACCTTCCTTGTTGGTCAGGCGCGCCGCAATGCCAGCGGAGCGCACGAGCTTTGCTCCGCCGCCCGGCACCATCTCCACCGCATGCACTTCCAGTCCAGTCGGAATGAATCGCAGCGGCATGCAGTTGCCGACATTCGGGTCGATCTGCTTGCTCGAGTTCAGGACGGTCTGCCCAGCCGTGAGTCCCTGCGGCGCGATCACATAGCGGAGTTCGCCATCGGGGTAGCGCAGCAGCGCGATGTGGCAGGTGCGGTTGGGGTCGTACTCGATGCCGACCACCTGCGCAGGCTGCTCATCCTTCTGCCGCCGCCAGTCGATGAGCCGGTAGCGGCGCTTGTGACCGCCTCCCTGCTGGATCACCGTCAACTTGCCCTGCGAATTGCGACCGCCGCTGCGCTGCAAGGGACGGAGCAGGCTCTTCTCCGGATTCTTCTTGGTCACTTCAGCGTGCAGATTGACCGACGCATTGCGCCGAGCGTTCGTGATTGGCTTGTAGACGCGGATTGGCATGGTTCGTTCCTTTGCTCGGTCGCGATCAGAAGAGCTCGATCTTGTCCTCGGGGTGCACACGCACCACGGCACGGCGGGTCAACTTGCCGGGGATCAGCCCGAACTTGTTGCGACGATCCTCGCCCTTGCGGTTGACGACGCTCACATTCAGCACGCGAACCTTGTAGAGGGCGATGACGGCGTCCTTGACATCCGTCTTCGTCGCACGCGAGTCGATCTCGAAGGTGTAGCGATTCTGGTCGCTCGCGGCGGCGTTCGCCTTTTCCGTGATGATCGGTCGGCGGATGACTTCCGTTGCAATCATGAGTGGACCTCCGTCTTCGTCTCGGTCTCGAAGCAGGTGCCGTCGAGGAACGACCGCAGCGTGGCGCGGTCAATGACCAGGAAGCGATGATTCAGCAGTTCGAATGCGTTCAACTGATCGACGCGGATCGTCGACGCCGACGCGAGGTTGCTCGCGCTGCGACGGGCGTTCTCATTCGCGGGATCGAGTGCAACGAGGCAGGTGCGATCGATGCCGACGCCCTTGAGCATGCGTGCAAAGTCCGCCGTTCGCGGCCTTGGAAAGTCGAGCTTGTCGAAGCACTTCACCTCGCCGTCCACGAGCTTGGCCAGCAGCGCGTTGCGATTCGCAAGCACACGCATCTGCCGTGGCAGCGCGGAGCGCAGGTCTTCGCGGGTGCGGGTCTTGGCGAACGCCACGCCGCCGCCCTTGCGGTTGGGCACGCGTGAAGCGCCCACGCGCGCATTTCCCGTTCCCTTCTGCTTGTACAACTTGCGGGTCGAACCTTCCACGCTGCCTCGGCTGCGCGTGCGCGCAGAGCCTTGGCGCTGGTTCAGGTGGACCGCAACATACGCCTGCTTGAGGAGCGCAAAGCGCACTTCGCCGCCGAGAGTGGCGGGGTCGATCTGCAGGGAGTCGACCTTCTTTCCTTCATTCGAGTAGATGGGCAAGTCAATCATGTCTCGTGTTCCTTCGGCGCGATGCGCCGTCTTTCGCCTTCGCTTCCCGATCGCCAATCACAACAGGCTCCGGGCAAGCACCGACTTGGATGCTGTTGGGTTGTCCCTGTCGCGTGGTTCCCGGCGGCGGCTGCCACCAAGGCCTTCACGACGAGGCACGGCGCACTGCGACGCCTATGCCTTCTTGGCTTGGATTCTCGCCTTTGGCTTGTAGAGCCGCGTCGCGGCCCGAACAGTGAGGATTCCTGTGTTCGCGCCGGGGACCGCCCCCTTCACGATGAGCAGGTTCTTGCCTGCATCAATGCTGATGACATCGAGGCTGCGCACGGTGACGCGCTCGTCGCCGAGTCGCGTCGGCATGCGCTTGCCCTTCTTGATCTTTGCGCCGTGACCGCGATCGGTTCCGTGGCTGCCGATCGAGCCAGGCGAGCGGTGCTTGCGTTCGGTGCCGTGCGATGCGCACAAACCCTTGAAGTTGTACGCCTTCATCACGCCCGCGAAGCCCTTGCCCTTCGACGTACCGATCACATCGACGAACTTGGCACCCTCGAGCGCGGACGCATCGATCACCTGACCGAGCGTGAACTGCTCCGCATCCTTGTCGCTTGCGAGGCGAACTTCGCGGTGAATGCGCTTGGGGGAGACTCCTGCCTTCGCATCATGTCCCATCTCAGCCATGGTCGAGCGGCGCGGCTTGATGTCCTCGAACGCCAGCTGAATCGCGCTGTAGCCATCCTTCTCCGCCGTCTTGACCTGCGTGACTTGGCATGGACCAGCCGCGATCACCGTCACGGGGATATTGCTCCCGTCCTCGAGGAACCAGCGCGTCATGCCAACCTTGCGTCCGATGATTGCCGTTGTCATGTGAAGCTCGCTTGGGTCTCTTCGGATTGCGTCTCGCGTCAGGCCTTGATCTTCACGAACACGCCCGCCGGAACGACGAGGCGATTCAGTGCATCGACCGTCTTCGCGTTTGGCTCGCTGATGTCGATGATGCGCTTGTGCGTGCGGATCTCGAACTGCTCGCGACTCTTCTTGTCGATGAATGGCGAGCGATTGACGGTGTAAATCTCGCGTCGCGTCGGCAGAGGCACCGGGCCCGCAACGCGTGCGCCGCTGATCTTGGTCTGCTCGACGATTTCGCGGGCGCTCGCATCGAGCACCTGGTGGTCGTACGCTTCAAGTCGGATGCGAATGGTTCCGTTCATGGTCGTTAGCCTCGCGTGGAGGCGAATCGTCGATGCTACTCTCCCTCGCGATTCTGTCAACGCCATGCGGCACCCGAGCGTGAACACGCCACTTCCTTCGCATCCTTGCGCTGATTCTCGGACGACGCGAACGCTCGTTGCGATATGCAGCTCCATGGTGGTGGCTCTGTCGATCACCGCGACTGGGTGGTCAGTTCAGTCGAGTGATTCCACAAAGACCGGCACTCCACAGTCGACCCCTTCCGCGCCTTCGCAGCGTCCGATACCTCGAAGGGATATAGGACCTGCCAAGGGGAGTTCCAAGGAGAAAGCTCAGCCTGCAGCGCCCGCGCTGCCACTTCCAAACGCTGACGCGAAGCCGCGGCCGCGTCCGCAAGAACCGCTGCCGAGTGCGCCGAAGGCTGCCCCCGCGAACCCCGATTCGAAGCCCGCTCGTTCGGCCGAGCGTGCGCTCGGTTCGAGTGACCTCGACGCGGAGTACCTCGATCTTGCGTCATTCGGCATCCGCCTGCGCGCTCCCAAAGGATCGCGACTGACCAAGCCCGTCGTGGGCGAAATGCCCATCTATTCCATCGACGATGGCGCATCGCCGCCGCGCTTTCGGATGCAGGTGCAGGCGCTGGTGTCGGCGCTTGCCACGCCAACGCCCGCGAAACAAGTCGACGAATACCTGCGCGGCATGAAGGATCGCGGGCAGGCGTTCACCGTTCTTGCGAACGAGCCGTGGACCAGCGCGCGCGTGCCCGCGCACTATCTGCTGACGAGCACCGATCTCGGCGAAGGATTGATCGCCGTGCAAGGATGGCTCATCCTGCAGACAGGCGAGTTTGATTTCGTCGTCTTTACGATTCTTTCGTCGGGGGTCGACTTTGGCGGTGTGCGCCCGCTTCTCGAAGCAAGTTTCCGCACGATTGAACTGGCCGACATGGAGCGCTTGGCGAACGAGCGTCGTGCGCAGCTCGCTGCCGGGAATGCGATGTTGACGGCACTCACGCCGGAACGACTGCGCGCGCTCTGCGGCACACCGCCCCGCCTTTACCGCGTCTGGCGCAAGGGAGAAAGCGGCAGCGAAGAGGAGCTTGGGTACTACACCATCACGGTGCTGGCTGGCGTCATGAGCGATGCGTCCTGCGACCGTCCGCCGAGCTTGCCGAACGATCCCACGGGCTTGCTGGTGGTGATGCAGGGACGAACCCTGGTGGATGCTGCCACGCAGCGCGTGAGCGATCTCGAGGCGCGATTCTGGTCGGCATGGGATCACGGCAGCGAGGCGTGGACAAGCCGAGTGACGGAGCGTGGCGGGAAGCTGCCCGACCGATCGATCGCGCAGACTGGCATCCGCGGCGAGCGCAACGAAGGCAATCCCATGCAGCTGCTCACGGTCGTTCTCGCCAACAAGGAGTCGCGCATGCGAGACGAACAGCAGTGGACGATTCCGACGGGCGTGTACATGCCGCAAGCGGTCAGCCTCGTGCTCGGCGAACTGCTGCCCCGCGCCGATGAGGCTTCGCCGCTCGATTTCTCGACCTACTGCTTCGATCCAGCGCTCCTGTCCATGCCACAACGCACGGATTCCTTCACGCGCCTGGAGGACGGTCGATGGATGCTCGTGACGCAGCCCGGTCTCGACGAACCCACCACAACCACTTGGTTCGATGCGTCGGGGAAGCGCGTGAAGCGGACGGAGCCCGGCGACATCACCACGGAGTTGTGCCTGCCACGCCAACTGCAGGAGATATGGCGGCAGAAGGGCCTACCCCAACAGTGATGCGAGCGATCATCCATTCCTTCGCACGGACGTGCAGAGCAAGGTGCGCGGCACGGTGCGCGGGTGCATGGGTGCTGCTGTGTCTGCCATGCATCTCGTGCAACTCCGCACCGCACGCACCGGCACAGAAACTCCCCATCGTGGAGATCCTTGCCTCCACATCGCCTCCACCGATCTCGGCTGAAGACCTCGCGCCTCGCTCGATCGGCTCCATGCGCTGGCAACAGGTGGATGCACACTGGCGTCCGACGGAGAAGGCTCCAGCCACGCTGGACGCCAGTTGGATCGACGGTCCTTCGGCCGGCGAATCGGGCATGGGTCGCGCGGGAGGGTGGCGTGTCGATGGCGTCGACGGCACGGTGGACTGGCTTGCGTTCAATCCCGACGGGTTTCTGCAGCTTGTGCGAACGGAATCGCCCCGCTATGACGCGACGACGACATTCGATCCCCCGCTGCTTCTCGCGCCGCGCGAGTTGCGCGGCGAGGACGAGTTCATCTCCGATGCAATGATGCGGGTTGTCTCGATGTCCACGCAACGCGAACGGGACAAGGGCAGCGCTCGCCGGAGGCTGCGGGTCGTTCGAGGCGAGCGTATCCGCACACCCCTCGGTGAGTGGAACGCAACCGTCGTCGAGAGCGTGTTCACGGCAACTCTCGGCATGGCGGTCGCGACGCACCGAACCACGCTCTGGGTCGTGCCCGAAGTCGGTCCGGTGGTGGAGCGCTGGGAGGCGTCGGTACAGGTCCTCGGGATTCCAGTACCAAGAGATCGCGGCACCTCCGTTCGCATCGATCCGCCGCCCACCCGAGTGCAAGGGCGACCGCCGACCGCGCCGCACTGACGCACCACCGCACAACCGTGCGCCAGATCGGCCACGCGCGCCTACCCTCTCATCCATGACGAATCGTGTTCTCATCGCCGTGCCCGCGTTCAATGAGGAGCGCACGATCGACCGCGTTCTTGAACGGATCACTGCGTTTGGATTGCCGATCCTGGTGATCGACGACGGATCGAGTGATGGCACGGCGGCCAAGGTTGCTGCGCATCCCGTCGAACTGGTTCGCCATGCGCGCAACGCGGGCTACGGTGCCGTGATGTGCGCCGCGTTCGCCTGGGCGGCGCACCGCGACTTCGACTGGGTGATCACGATGGACTGCGATGATCAGCACGAGCCAAGCTTCATCCCTGATTTTCTGCGGGAGATCGCGCTCGGCGATGCCGATGTTGTCTCGGGCAGCCGATACCTCGCTTCGCTGCCGAGCGATGTTGCGGCGCCGTCGGACCGGGCGGCCATCAACCGCACCATGACCGCGGAGATCAATGAAGCGCTGTGCGGCGCATTCGATCGACCACTGACGGACTCCTTCTGCGGATTCAAGGCCTACCGCGTGCATGCATGCCACGCGCTGCGCTTGACCGCGTCGGGCTATGAGTTTCCGATGCAGTTCTGGGTGCAGGCTGCAGCCCATCGCCTGCGCGTGCGGGAAATTCCCGTCTCGCGCATCTATCTCGACGTGAAGCGATCCTTCGGCAACGGTCTCGACGATCCGGCGCTGCGACTTGCGGTCTATCGATCGACGCTTGATTCGGAACTCCAGCGGTGCTCCGCACGCCTTCGGCATTTGCAGCCAAAGACATGTGCCGTGCGCTGCGCGTGAAACCAACCCCGCTCATGGCTGAAGCTGGTGCGATCGACTTCCGCATCGATGTCCCGCCGGCGCCCGCGCCCCTGCACGGAATCGCTGCGGACATTCGCAGGCACATGCGAAGCGCACTCGGACTCCCCTCGGGTGTCCGCGAGGGCGTGGTGACGGGTGCAGGCCATCAGCCCGTGGTGTGGCATGCAGGGCTGCTGGCGAAGTTCATCGCTGCATCTGCCGATGCAGCGGCGCTCGCGCCCGCCGACACCACGGGCGTTTGGCTGCACTTCATCAGCGATCAGGATCTTGTCGAACCATCGCGGATCGATCTGCCCGTGCGAGAGGTGGGCGGCGCCGTTCGCCGATCGGCAGTGCAGTTCAGCGCGGCATGGGTTCGCGGCAACGACCTCCGTGCGTCCGCGTGGTATCCGCCGTTTCCGCCCACGGCATCCACGGCTGTGTGTGCGAGCGAGACGGCCACCGCAGCGCGGGATGCGTTCCTGCGGCAACTCGAGGCGAATCAACGCGAAGCGACGGCAGCGATGCAGTTCGCGAAGTCGGTCGGCTCGTGTGCACAGGCGTGGACGGGCCAGCCAGCGCTCGTCATCGGCAGCGCCGCGCTCCTGCAGGCCGCCGCACCGCTCGTCGAGCAGATCCTGCAGGAACCGGAACGCTCCGCGGTGGCGTTCAACGAAGCACTTCGTGAGGATCCGCACGCGGCACGCCCCCTGCGCGTGGCGGGCGATCGATCGGAGGTGCCGCTCTGGCACGTGACGCGGGACGGATCGCGCGAACGGATCAGCGCCGACGAGGCGCGCCGCGCGCTGCGCAGCGGAACGCTGTTGCTGCCGCGAGCATTCCTCGCCTCAGGCCTGCTGCGGATCTGCTGCGACTGCTTCTATCACGGCACCGGCGGCGCTCGCTATGAGCGCGTCGGCGAAGTGTGGTGGAGACGCTTCTTCGACATCGATCTCCCGCCGTTCGGCATGGCAACCGCGACGATGCTGCCGACGCCCGCCGCGCTTGGCATCAGCGCTGCGCCGACTCTCCCGCGCGTCTCCCATCGGCGACTGTGGTGGAACCCACATCTGCTGACGGGCGACCGATCACAGCACGACACGCGCGCGGCGCTCGTCGAGCGGATCGTGCAGGCACCACGCCGCTCCGCGGAGCGTGCGGCGCGATACGCAGCTTTGCATGAGTGGATTGCACGCGAGCGAACCGCCGGCACGGACGAACTCGATCGGATCCTTCGTGAGGAGAACACCCACCGCTGCGCGCATGCGCAGGCATCGCTCGCGCACAGCCGCACATGGCCCTTCCTGTTGCTCGAACCCTCCGCCCTCGATGCGCTGACCGCTGCCATCACGCGTGCGGTGCAGGATGCGCGGCGGGGTCCGCGGATTCCACCGAATCCGCCGCGTGCTTGAGGGGATCTGGTCGGTACAGCCGCGTGTCGAGACTCCAGATGCGTTCCGTGAACTCGGCGTTGCCGACGCGGAGGCGTTCACGAGCGACGGCCACGATCGACAGCGTCGTCTTGGCCTCCAGATTGTCGAGCGCCGCGACGAAGATCGCTTCGGGCGTCGATGGCAACTTCGCCGCACCGTGCTCGAGCTGTCCATGGTGCGACACGATGATGTGCTGCAGGGCAACCAGCGCGTCGGGCGGTACTTTCGGCCCGCTTCGGGCGGCGACCATCGACTTCACCTGAAGCCATACCGCGCCGCGCACCAAGTGCCCGACCAGATTGCCATCGGTCGTGTAGTTGAACCCACGCTCCCACTCGAGTTCAGCGGTCTTGCCCAGATCATGCAGGAACAGCCCGAGCAAGACGAGATCGCGGTTCAGCGCGGGGTAGAGCGGCAGCATGCGCTCCGCGAGTTGCATCAGCTGATGCGTGTGTTCCAGCAGGCCGCCGATCCAAGCGTGATGGACATTGGTCGCGGCAGGCGCCTGCCGAAACGCCGCCATCATGGTCTCGTCGCTCAGATATGCCTCCGCGAGAGCCCGCATCGACGGACTCTCGAGAGAGCGCAGCAGCGCGGCAACTTCCGTGAACATCTGCGGAATGTCCTTGGAGGTTGCCGGCAGCAGCGCGATCAGATCCTCACGCGAAATCTGCACGGGCTCGATTTGATCGACCACCACCTGCAACTGCCCCGAATACAGCTCCACCCTCCCCACCACGCGGGCGTAACCAGTCGATGACACTTCGCCCAGCATCGACTCCTCGAAGGTCCACTTGCGGGCGGACGTCTCGCCAGTCGCATCACGAAGGAGCACCTTGAAGTAGCACTTCCCGTTTCGAGTGACGCCCGTCTGCGGGTTGACGAGGCTGTAGACGCTGTCCACGAGCGATCCGGGCTTCAGATCGCGGATGTGCATGTGCGGTCGGGTCATGTCGCGTGGAGCCTATCGGTTGCACCCGTCACTGTCAGGCGGTGCGCAGGTCGCCCAGCACATCGGGCAGGAGATCGCAGAGTTCGGTGGTGAGCATCCCCGCGGAACCATGTCGCGCGGACCACAGCCGCGCGGCGAGTCCATGCGCCGCAACACCCCACCGCGCACAGTCGAAGAGCGATGCACCATGGGGCGGCCGCATGAACTGCGCCGCGAAAGACGCGATCACGCCCGAGAGTGCGTCACCGCTTCCTCCCGTGGCAAGCGCTGCGGTGCCCGCATGGCACGACCAGAGTCGAATGCCATCACTGACGGAGGTGCGCGCACCCTTGAGCACGACCACGCACCCGCACCGCTGCGCGAGCGCGGCCGCGGCGGAGCCCGCGCCCTCGCCCACCGGATCGCCGTCGATTTCGAGCGCTTGCGCGAGCCGCAGGTACTCGCCCGGGTGCGGTGTCATCACGACTGGTCCGCCGCGCATGTCACGCGCAAAATCGACCGATCGCGCGAGTGCGTTCAGCGCGTCCGCATCGACCACCAGAGGCACCTGCGCATGCGCGATGAAACGAATGGCCAACTGCTCCACCGCAAATCCCTCGCCGAGGGCGGGGCCGACAACCGCCGCGTCAGAGCGCGCCAAGATTGGATCGATCACCTCCGCGCAGGCGGATGGCAGCAGGCTCCCCTCCTCGTCCACGGGCAGCGCATGACCTGTCGCACTCTCGAGACTCGCGAGCGCAGCGGCTGCAAGCGGTTGTGGAACGGCCAGCTCCGCGAGCCCACATCCCGCACGGATCGCAGCTCGCGCAGAGAGCACCGGTCCGCCGAGCATCATCCGCGGCAGGCGCGCACAACCTCCCACGACCAGGACTCGCCCGAATGTTCCCTTGTGTCCCGCAGCGTCGCGAGGCGGAAGGGGCGGACAGGGGTTCGTGTCCTCGCCGCACACGCCTTCCACGAGTGCATCAATCGACACGCATCACCTCGATCTTCACATTCCCGATGACCGCCACGATCGCGCTGAAGTCCGCATCCAACTGGGCATCATCCTGCACGCTCGTGGCGAGCAGCAGATGGCCCGGGTGGAACGCACGCGAATCGAGCGTCGCATCCAGGTCATGCCAACGCCCTCCGAGCATCGCTTGCGTCCACATGTGCCAGACGAAGACATGGTCGCCCCCTGCGAAGTGATCGGCGTACACCAGCCCGCTCGCCACGCGCGCGCGAATGCCCTGGGCGCGCAGCACTGCTGCGAGCAGCACTGCATGCTCGGAGCAGTCGCCCGACTTCGTCCGAACCACTTCGCTCGCGCCCGCGAACGCAGTCGCCATCGACTTGTTGGTGATGAAACGAAATACCCCCACACGGAGCGCTTCCGCTCGCGCCGCTTCGGAGGCATCCGCAGGGAGCCCCGCCGCACGCAGGATGCTCTGCGCGAGTTCGCGCACGGCAGGCTCGTCGCTGTCGATCAGGATCGATGAACGCAGCAGTGCCGGGTCCTGGCGTTCGGCGGCGGTTGCCTCGCTCGAGCGCGACGCATCCACGGATACCTCGACAACACCTCCATCGGGTGCGCTCGCCCGCTGCGCACCTGAACTTTCAAGCGCGGGAGGCGCGCCGTTCACGCTTCGAACCTTCAGCACGGCTCGAGAAGCACGCGGGAGCCCCTTCCCCGCCGCGCCCACCGCCACCATGCTGCGACCGATGAGATCGATTTGCGCACCATGCTTCGCTGCGGCGCGCGCTGCACGCTCCGTGGAACGGCGCGTGATCATCTCGCCCACCGGCAGCGGCGTCACCGATCGCATCACCCGCCCCGATGCATCGAACTCCTCCCGCGTTGGGATCGGCAGCGCGCTGTTGGTGGTCACCCAGGCGCTCGAACCATCCGCGGCGATCGACTCGCGCGTCGATGCCATGTCCACGATGCGCAAGCCCGCCGTCGGATCGATCGTGCGGTACGCCAGCGAATCCGCGCCGCCACTTCGCGCCCGCCGCGTCTCCCGTTCCACTTCGGCCGGAGTCAGCCACGGGCGGGGTGGCAGCGGGATGGAGCGGCGAATGTCGCGCCCCCCGGCCCGTTCCTCGATTTCCACCTGATCCGCGGTGAATCGGTAGCGCACATCCGATCGTGCATCACCCGAACGCTGCCGTACCGAGCAGGTGCGCGGCGTTCCCGCGGGTGACTCCTCGAAGTCCCATCCCACCTCCATCACCGCTGCCGCGCCGGCGCGCCCAAGGGTGAACTGCATCTGCGAGAGCGTGATGACTCTTTCGCCGTCCACACGCACCTGCTCGTGCAGCCAACCGCAGTCGCTCCCCGCGATCGACACAATGAACCACTCGTCGCGCGGCTCGACCGCATCACCTGCGCGCACCACCGTGGCCAGCAGCGCGAGAATCGCCGCGCACGCCAAGCGCACGCGCCACTCAAGACGCCGCATCGGCATGCCCCTCGGGGCGCATCAGTGGAAACAGGATGACATCGCGGATCGTCGGGCTTCCCGTCAGCAGCATGACCAACCGATCGATGCCGAGCCCGAGACCGCCCGCGGGCGGCATGCCCGTCCGCAGCGAATCGATGAACGCTTGATCGAGCGTGCGGAAGACCGCATCCTCTTCGCCGACCCCCGCGAGTTGCTCGGTGAACTTCGCCAACTGGATGTCGGGGTCATTCAACTCGGTGTACGCCGGACCGATTTCCATGCCGCCGATGAACAGATCCCATCGCTCCGCCAACTCGGGGTGCGCGCGGCTCGGTCGCGTGAGTGGGCTGACCGCACTGGGGTAGTCGAGCACGAAGGTCGGGCGGCTCGCATCGATCAGTTTCTCTGCGTCATGCTCGAAGAGTTCGTTCACCAGCAGCCAGTGATCCTTGCGGGTCGCATCGGCCAGGTGCTTCGCCACCGCCGCGGCGCGAACGCGCACGGCATCCTCCATCGGGAATCCGAGCGCGCGCTCGAAGAGCTCGCCGAATCGAACCTGCACGAAGGGCGTGCGATAGTCGATGCGCATGCCGTTCCAGGGAATAATCGGTCCCGCCTCCGCCGCCGCATGCCAACGCTGCTCGACGGCGAGACACGCGCAGTGATGCACCAGCGACTCGGTGAGTTCGAGCATGGTTCGGTAGTCACCGAACGCCTGGTACGCCTCGAGCGCGGTGAACTCGGGATTGTGGCTGCGATCGATGCCTTCGTTGCGGAAGTTGCGGTTGATCTCGAACTCCTTGGGCAGTCCACCGACGAGCAACCGCTTGAGGTAGAGCTCGGGTGCGATGCGCATGTACAGCGGCATCCCCAGCGCCAAGTGCGTCGTGACGAATGGGCGCGCCGCGGCACCGCCCGCAATCGGCTGCATCATCGGTGTCTCGACTTCGAGGAATCCGCGCGCCTCCATGAAGCGGCGCACGACGCTCACGATGCGCGAACGCGCCTCAAACACCCGAAGCACATCGGGATTCGCGAACATGTCGACATGCCGCTGGCGGTACCGAAGTTCCGCGTCCTCCAACCCATGCCACTTGGACGGCGGTGGCTCGAGGTTCTTGGACTGCATCGCCACTTCCGTTGCCCAGACGCACACTTCGCCCTTCTTCGTGCGCCCCACGCGCCCGCGAACGCTGACGATGTCGCCGTAGTCCAGCAGTTTGGCCAGTTCGAAGCCGCTCTCCCCCAGCACCGCAAGGGAGAAGGTCGCCTGCAGATCGCCCGTCGAATCGCGCAGCGAAGCGAAGGCGATCTTGCCCATGTCACGGTGCTGCACGACACGACCCGCCACCACCACCTCGGGCCGCGGATCATCGATGGGCGTCCCAACCGAACTCTTCGCCGCAGCGGTCGCCGCCTCGAACGCGTCATGCGCCTCCGCGCTGTACCGCGCACGCGCCTCGACGAGCGGGGTGAGTCCATCGATTCGCTCGCCGTAGGGCTCCACGCCGAGCCTGTCGCGGAGCACCGCAAGCTTGGCGCGCCGCGCGGCGCGCAGATCGGTCGGCGACAGGTCTGGCTGCTCCATCGCCCGAATATACGCCTGACGCATTGGCGCACGCGCGAGTAGATTCCCCGCATGCACTTCGAGAGCCATCAGCCCGTCATCGACGACCTTACGGCGCGGATCATCGCCATCCGCGACTCTCTTTAACTGGCCGGACAAGGTCTCGAACAAGGACCGTCTCGAAGCACGCATGGGCGAGGCGGGATTCTGGGATGACCAGAAGGAAGCGCAGAAATCCATCGCGGAACTGAAGACGCTTCGCGCCACCATCGACCCGGTCGTGGAGATCGAGAAGGGCCTGCAGGATGCGCAGGTTGGACTGGATCTTGCACGCGAGTCGAACGACGCCGACCTCCTGAAGGAAGCGGACGAGTCGCTGCACTCGCTCGTGCAGCAGATGGAACGCTGCGAGCGGCAATCGTTGCTGTCCGACAAGCATGACCACAGGCACTGCTTCTTCGCGATCCAAGCCGGCGTCGGTGGCACCGAGGCGAACGACTGGGCGGAAATGCTCGAGCGGATGTACCTGTACTGGTGGAACACGATGGGGTTCAAGGTGGAGGAACTCAGCCGGACGCACGGCACGGAGACGGGGATTGCCGAAGCGACCTACGCGGTGCGTGGACCGTTCGCCTACGGCTACAACTCGTGCGAGGCGGGATCGCATCGACTCGCGCGCGTCTCTCCATTCAACGCGGAAGGCAAGCGCCAGACATCCTTCGCCACCGTCGATGTCACGCCCGAGTTCGAGGAGACTGACCTGCAGATTCCGGAACGCGACATGGAAGTCACCGCATTCGTCCGTGCCAGCGGTCCCGGCGGGCAGAATGTCAACAAGGTCGCGTCGGCAATCCGCGTCGTGCACATTCCCACGGGAATCCAGGTCGTTGCAAGCACCTACCGCGATCAGCTGCAGAATCGGAAGCAGGCGCTGGCGGTGCTCATGTCGAAACTCGAGCAACTGGAGCAGGAGAAGCGGGAAGCGGAGATCCAGGCTGCGAAGGGCGGCAAGGTCGAACGCGGTTGGGGAACGCAGATCCGTTCCTATGTGTTCTACGACAACCGCGTGAAGGACCACCGCACGAACTACGAAGAACCCAACCCGCAGCGCGTGCTCGATGGTCACCTCGAGGCGTTCATCGATGCGGAACTCAAGCGCCGAAGACGCGAACGCGACGGCATCGCCGTGACGGGCTGAAGCACGATGCGGCACGACAACCATCACCTCCGCGTCGTGGACTTTGGCCGCGGGGTCTGCAACAGCGATCTCGCACTGCGGCAGGAATGGCTGGTGACCAACGGACTCGGCAGTTACGCCAGCGGCACCATCTCCGGTGTGCGCAATCGGCGCTACCACGGTGATTTCATCGTGGCCACGCAGCCGCCCGCAGTGCGCACCATGCTGCTCGGCGCTGCGGTGCCGACGGCGCACTATCGCAATGCGGCGTACCACCTCTCCACGGCGCGTTGGACGGATGGCACTGTCAATCCCCGTGGGCACCTCTGGCTGCAGCGCTTCTTCCTCGATGGATCGATTCCCACCTGGCGCTGGTCCCTTCGCGATGCACTCATCGAACGACGCATCGTGATGGTCCATGGCGAGGACACGCTCTGCCACATCTGGACCGTCGTGCAGTCCTCGAGCCCCGTGCAACTCTCCTTGGACATGCTCGTCGATTGCCGCAGTCATCACTCGCTTGCACGCGCGGGCGCACCCACGCCTTCGATTGAACGGGTGGCGCGCGGTGTGCGCCTGCGCTGGCCCCTGGGCGTGGGCAGCGGACCCATCGACCTCTTTCTGCAGTGCGACCGTTCCGTACCGACCCCCATCGGCACTTGGTGGAGCCGCATGCTGTTGTCCGAGGAGCAAGCGCGCGGGTACGACTTCGAGGATCAGCTGTGGAACGCCGTCCGCTTCGATGTCGTCCTCGATCGAGGCAGCACCGTGGTGCTGAGCGCATCCACCGCACTGCAGGAGCCGCGATCGGGCAGTGTTCTTTTGGAGGCTGAGCGCGCCCGAATCGATGCGATCCTGCAGCGGGCGAACTGCCCCGCAGCAGCGCCAGCGATCGAACAGCTCACCTGCGCCGCTGATCAGTTCATCGTGCGTCGCAAGCGTCGCGATGGCACTCGCATGGGCCGCTCGATCATTGCGGGCTACCCGTGGTTCGCCGATTGGAGCCGCGACGCGCTGCTGTCCATCCATGGATTGCTTCTCGCCACGGGCCGTCATGACGAAGCGAAGGATGTGCTGTCCACGCTTGCGGACTGGGTGGAGGGTGGATTGCTGCCCAACCGCTTTCCCGACCGCGCCGATGAACAGGTGGAACGCAACAGCATCGATGCGCCGCTGCTGCTCGTGGTGATGGCGCGCCGCGTCTTCGAACGCACGCAGGATGAGGCATGGCTTCGGACGCTCTGGCCCGCACTGGTGGCGGTGATCGAGGGCTACCGAAATGGCACACTGCATGGGATCGGAGTCGATCCTGCGGATGGACTGGTCCGCGGAGGTGACGCGACGACGCAGCTCACCTGGATGGATGCGCGTGTCGGCACACGGCCGATCACGCCGCGCGACGGCAAGGCAGTGGATGTGAACGCGCTGTGGTGCGGGGCGCTTGCTGCCATGATCGATCTCGCCCCGCACGCGGGTGCGCCCGACGGCACATGGACCGTCGATCTGGAGCGCGCACGGAAGTCGTTCATGAAGTTCTGGAACGAAGACAGCTCCTGCTGCTTCGACACGCTCGATGGCTCGGCAGGACGCGATGCTTCGGTGCGTCCGAATCAGTTGGTCGCTGGCTTGGTGCTGGACGGGCTGCTCCCCCGCGGCCAGCTCAGCGCCATGATCGATGCATGCATGTCGCGACTCTGGACACCGGTGGGACTTCGCACGCTTGTCCAGCGCGATCCTCGGTACTGTGGGCATTACGGTGGCGATGTCGCAGCGCGCGATGGTGCCTACCATCAGGGCACCGCATGGCCCTGGCTCTTTGTGCTCGCCGTGCGCGCGCACCTGCAGGTGGGCGGCGATCCGCAGAGCGCCATCGACTTCATCTACCCGTTCCTGAACCACCTGCGCGAAGTCGGACTCGGATCGGTGAGCGAGGTCTTCAGCGGCGATCCTCCCCACGAGCCAGGCGGCTGCCCGTGGCAAGCGTGGAGCGTTGCATCGCTCCTCGAAATCGTCGATGTCGTCGGCAGCAGCTTTGCAGCGGGGAGCACGCAGCAGTCCACACCACGGTCGATGACGGGAGGGAAGCCATGAAGGATGCGAAGCGTGATGAAAAGCGATTCGAGCACGCGGCGGCGACACACGCCTCCGCGGAGCATGCGAGGCTCGCGGACGCGGATGCGGGGCGCGCTCCTTGGCGCCGCTTCGGGACATTTCTCGCGGATCGCCAGTGGGGAACCGTGCGCGAGGACTACTCGCCCGAAGGGAATGCGTGGGACTCCTTCCCGCATGATCAGGCGCGCAGTCGCGCCTATCGATGGGGTGAGGATGGGCTTGCAGGCTTCTGCGACCGTCAGCAGCTGCTCTGCCTTTCGCTCGCGCTCTGGAATGGTCGCGATCCAATCCTGAAGGAACGCCTCTTCGGACTCACCAACGGCCAGGGCAACCACGGCGAGGATGTGAAGGAGCTCTACTGGTTCCTCGACGCGCTTCCGAGTGGTGCATTCGCGCGCATGCTCTACAAGTATCCGCAGCGGCGTTTCCCCTACGACGAACTGGTGCGGGTGAACGCTGCCCGCAGCAAGCTCGAGCGTGAGTTCGAACTGCTCGATACCGGCGTCCTCGATGACGATCGCTACTTCGATGTCGAGGTCGAGTACGCGAAGGCATCTCCGGACGACATCCTCATGACGGTGACGATCACCAACCGCGCGCCCGAGGTCGCTCGCATCCATGTGCTGCCCACGATCGTCTGGCGGAACACATGGACATGGAACGGCGCAGCCGAGCGTCCTGTGCTCCGCGCCGACGGCAAGGATGTGCTGGTGCAGCGAGATGGATGGGCACCGATGCGCGCACGCTTCGATGGTTCGCCGGAACTCCTGTTCTGCGAGAACGACACCAACATCGAGCGGCTCTACGGCAAGCCGCGCGATGGGCGCACCTTCAAGGATGGGATCGGCGACTTCGTCATCTCTGGCGCGCAGCAGGGCGTGGCGCCCTCGCGAAGCGGCACCAAGATGGCGGCGCACCATGTGTTCGACATCCCCGCGGGCAAGTCCGTCACCGTGCGCGTTCGGCTGCATCCCGATGCTGCCATGGATGCGTTCGCGGACTTCGATGCGGTTCGGGCTGCGCGCGCGAAGGATGCCGATGACTATTACGCGGCGGTCCAACACGGCATCGACGATGCGGAACTGCGACTGATCCAGCGGCAAGCGTGGGCGGGACTTCTCTGGTCGCAGCAGGCATACCACTTCGATGTGGCGCGCTGGCTCGATGGCGATCCAGGACTCCCACCACCACCCGATGCTCGCCGAAAGGGAAGGAACGCCGAGTGGCGGCACTTGGACAGCGACGGCGTGTACCTCATGCCTGACTCCTGGGAGTATCCCTGGTATGCAGCGTGGGATCTTGCGTTCCACTGCGCGGCACTCGCGCCCATCGATCCGGTCGAGAGCAAACGCCAGTTGCTGCAACTGCTCGGCGAGGGCTCGATGCACTCGAGCGGACAGGTTCCCGCCTATGAGTGGGCGTTCAGCGATGTGAACCCACCGGTGCACGCGTGGGCAGTGCTGCGCATCCTGGAATGCGATCGTGCGGCGGGGCGACCGGATGATCTCGTCTTTCTGCGAAGCGCGTTCCATCGGCTGCTGCTGAACTTCACCTGGTGGGTGAACCGCAAGGACATGGATGGACGGAACCTCTTCGCGGGGGGGTTTCTCGGGCTCGACAATGTCGGCGTGTTCGATCGCAGCTCGGACCTGCCGGCGGGATCCACGCTGCAGCAAGCGGATGGCACGGGTTGGATGGGCATGTTCGCGCTGAACATGATGCGACTGTCGATCGACCTGTCGCTGCACGAACCTGTCTATCAGGACATGGCGATCAAGTTCTTCGATCACTTCCTCGAGATCGCCGGCGCCATGGCTGACTTCGCGGGGACGGGCACGGGACTCTGGGACGAGACGGACAAGTTTTACTACGACCGACTTCGCTTTCAAGATGGATCGGTCCTGGTCATGCGACTGCAATCGATCGTTGGGCTGCTGCCGATGACCGCCGTCTCGGTGATGGATCCGCGTCGCATCGCCCAGGTGCCCGTCTTCGCCTCGCACATCGAGCGCGTCTTCGCGACGCACCCTGACTTGGCGAAACTCGTCTCGCACTGGAATGTCGGCGGCAGCGGAGACCTTCGCCTCTTCTCGTTGCTGCGAGGACACCGCATGAAGTGCCTGCTGAGCCGCATGCTCGATGAGTCGCAGTTCCTCTCTCCGTTCGGCGTTCGATCGATGTCGCGCAGACTCGAAGACAATCCTTTCGTCTTCTGGCATCAAGGCAAGACGATGGATGTGCGCTATTCCCCAAGTGAGAGCATCACGGCGACCTTCGGCGGCAACAGCAACTGGCGTGGACCGATCTGGATGCCCGTCAACTTCCTTTTCATCGAGAGTCTGCATCAGTTCCACAGTTATTACGGCGATGACTTCAAGATCGAGTGCCCCGTCGGATCCGGCCGAATGGTGACGCTCGCCGACGCCGCACGCGAGGTGGCGAATCGCCTGCTGCAACTGTTCCGCAAGGATGCAACGGGAATGCGCCCATGTCTCGCAGAGCACCCGAAGTTGCAGGGTGATCCGCACTTCAACGACAAGCTGCTCTTTCACGAGTACTTCGACGGCAACACGGGGCGCGGTTGCGGTGCATCGCACCAGACTGGATGGACGGCCATGGTCGCGTGGCTCATCGGACAACTCGGGCGGCGCGGAGCCGCGTCGTGAACCGCTTGGTGCTGTTCATCGCCCGATGCGCCGCGGGTGCCGCGCTGATCGGCGGCGCGTCCTTTCTCCTGACCGCGCGGAACACCAACCGCGTCGCCGGCATCGATTCGCAGTTCGGTCGCCTGCTGCTCGCGCTGGAGCTCATCGTTGCGTGCGCGCTCGTCGCCCTCCCCAGCTGGCGCGCGTGGATCCTGCTGCGTCCGTGGCTTGCGGCATCCCTGACGGCGGCAACCATCGGCTGGATCGCGACGGGGCAAGCGGGTGGATCCTTGGCACTGCTGCTGGGGCTCCTGAGCGCCGCCTGCATGCTTGCCGCAACGGATGCGGCGCGCGGACGCTGGATCACTGCCGCACTCGCCAGCGGCGTGATCGCGATCAGCTCGCTGTCGCTGCTGGCGCCACCGCCATCTCCGTTCGCGGTCTCGCCCATCGATCTGCTGGGCAGGATGCACGGCGCCATCGCGCTCTCTGCGCTTGCCGCGGGGTTCGCGCTCCTGCTGGGCAGTTGGGTGAACGCTCCCGAACGAAGCCTCGGACTTCCGCGGTGGGCAGGACTCAGCCTCGTGATCCTGCTCGCCGCGCTGTCGACGGCCGCATGGCATCGCTTGCAGACCGAATCGCTCAGCTCGATTCGCCGCGAGTCGGCGGCAAACGAGCGTGCGCTCGCCGCGTTCATCCGCGAGAACTTCTCGCGGCTCGCCAGTTCGATGCTGCAGTTCAGCAAGACGCTCGATGCGCCGGGCTCGATCGAGGAGGGCGATCTGGAGCATCAGTCCACCCTGCTCCGCGGCGCGCATCCCTCGCTGGTGATGCTGCAGTGGGTCGAACACGATGGAAAGATCACCTGGGCCGATGAGGATGTCGCCGCGGCACGCACGAGCGTTCCTGCCGCCTCGGCGGATGAGGCGATCGCACGCGCACACTCCTCGCGGGAGGTTTCATTCGTCGGCCCCATCGGCGCGGGCGGTGACGGATCGGCGCTCGTGGCCGCAACGCCTGCTGGGTCGCGCGGCAGTCTCGTGGCGCTCATCAGCGTGCGCCGTGGCATGGGACCTTGGACCACATCATTCAACGAACCCTACGAAACCGAGGTGTTCTTCGAGGGACGAATGGTGTGGGAACGCGGCGGCAAGGATGGTCCGTCCATCGCGACGCCAGGGCAGGACATCACGGTCGGTAGCAGCGCCTTGCAGGCTCGGGTTGCGCCGACCGAATCGCTGCTGGCAGGCGAAGCGTCAAGTCTCCCCAACTTGCTCTTCGCGGCGATGCTCGCCACCTCTGCACTGCTCGGATCGACCACCTACTTCGCCCAGGTCTCTGCGCAGAAGGCGCGGGGCAGCGCCCGCGTCCAAAGTCAACTGGAGCAGCTCATCGCAGGTGGTGGACAGGTGGGCATCATCGCCACCGATACGAACGGCCGCATCACCATCTTCAATCGCGGCGCCGAGCGTTTGACGGGTCGCACCGCACCGGAAGTGATCCGTCGCATGGACGCGGCTGATCTCTTCGAGGCAGCAGAACTGCGAAAGGCGTTGGAGCCTCATGTCAACGCGTCGCCGCGGGAGGCGCTCGCCGCGCTCGCGCAGGAAGTGCGCGGCTTCTCCGCCGATTGGACATGGCAGCGCCCCTCTGGTGGCTCTCGACGCGTCAATGTGGCGGCGAGTCCGTGGCGCGATGTCCGCGGCGAACTGCTCGGCTACCTGCTCGTCGCGGTCGATGTCACCGAGCGCGAAGCTGCCATGCGCGCACTGGACCGCGCACGGACCGACTTGGAACGCACCAACACCCTGAAGACATCATTCCTCTCGAATGTGAGCCATGAGATTCGCACGCCGATGACGAGCATCCTCGGCTGTGCGGATCTTCTGCTCGAAGAGGGAGCGCCCGAGCTGGAACGCGCAGAGTTCGCGCGAACGATCCGCCGGAATGGCGAACACCTGCTCGAAGTGCTCAATGACATTCTCGACATCACCCGCATCGAGGCGGGTCGCCTGCGCATCGAACGAATCGAGGTGAAACTCGGCGAGGTGCTCGATGAAGTGAGCACGCTGATGTCCGCGCGCGCGAAGGCGCGTCAACTTGCGTTCACGATCCACCGCGAGTCGCCGGAGGATCCCGCGGTGCTGACGGATCCACTGCGCATCCGGCAGGTGCTCGTGAACCTCATCGGCAACGCGATCAAGTTCACCGAGCGAGGATCCGTGACCGTCTCCCTTCGCACGCGAATCGAAGGCGACAACCTGTGCGCTGACTTCATCGTGCGCGACACAGGCATCGGTATCTCCCCCGAGCAGGCGGCGTCCCTCTTCGTGGACTTTGCACAGGCGACTCCGTCCACGGCGCGACGTCACGGTGGTACGGGACTCGGTCTCGCCATCTCGCAGCGGTTGGCCCACCTGCTCGATGGGAGCATCACGCTTCACTCGGAACTCGGCAGCGGCAGTGCCTTCACCTTTTCCATGCGCGCACCACTGACCACTGCGGCAATCGCAGTCGCTCCCGAGGATGCGGCTCAGCCGATCCGCCTCGATGGCCGGGATGTCCTTCTCCTGGGTCTGCAGGAGCATGCGGGAGACATCGCGGCAGTCCTGAAGCAGTCCGGTGCATCCGTGCTGTCGGTGAATACTCCATCCGAGGCATTCGCGGCGGCAGATCTCACGAGCCACCATGAGCGCTTCAATGCCATCCTCATCGACATGCGATTGCCTGACCTTGCCGGCTACGACACGGCGCGCGAGCTGCGCGCGAGCGGGTACCGCGGCAGACTGATCGCACTCACCAAGGAACCCGCCCTCGACGACCGCGATCGCTGCATCGCGGCGGGCTTCGATGATCATGGGGTCTTGCCCCTGCCGCGTGCCCAGCTTCTGCGCTTGTGCTCGCCCACCATCGCTGCGAGCGATTGCTAGACTTTGCCCTCCCCTTGGTGGGGTGGCAGAGCGGTTGAACGCGCCTGACTTGAAATCCGGTATGCCCGAAAGGGCATCGTGGGTTCGAATCCCACCCCCACCGCTTTCGCCTCGCCGAGCAACCGAGTGCTCTCCGCACCTCGATCGCTGGCTCGTCTGAACCCCTCCCATGATCATCACACACGCCTTTCTCGTCGCCTCATGCGCGTTCCTGCAGTCATCCGATCCGACTTCGGCGCCACCCGCGGCCGCCATGCTGCGCTACCCCGACATCAGCGGCGATCGGATCGTGTTCGCGTATGCCAACGGTCTGTGGACAGTCGACCGTAACGGTGGCACCGCGCAGCCTGTCGCAGATCCGCCGGGCACCGAAGCGTTCCCACGGTTCTCGCCCGATGGAAAGTCGATCGCATTCCTCGGCAACTACGAGGGAAACCGCGACATCTACGTCACGCCGATCGCGGGGGGCATTCCAGTGCGCGTGACCTACCACCCCACCACCGAACTGCCCACGGACTGGATGGCGGATGGTCGCATCCTCTTCAGCGCCAGCGGCATGGGCACCTATCCGCGCGCGCCACAGATCTTCGCGGTGAACGCCGCGGGCGGATTGCCCGATGAGTTTCCAGTTCCCTACGGCGCAAATCCCACGGTCAGTGCGGATGGGCGTTTTCTCGCGTACACGCCGCACTCCACCGACACGCGTACATGGAAGCGCTACCGAGGCGGCATGGCGACGGACATCTGGGTGTACGACCTGCAGGAGAACACCGCACAGCGCGTGACGCAGTGGGAGGGCACGGACACCCTCCCGATGTGGCACGGGTCGACGCTCTACTACCTCAGCGATGCGGGACCGGAGCACCGCCTCAACATCTGGAGCTGCGATGCACGCGGCGGCAATCGGAAGCAGATCACCAACTTCAGCGACTTCGATGTGAAGTGGCCGTCGGTTGGACCGGATGATGGCAGTGGCGGCGAGATCGTCTTTCAGCAAGGCGCCGACCTGCAGGTACTCGACCTTGCGACGCGAAAGGTCCGTGTGGTGCCGGTGCAGGTGCCTGGCGCGCGCGCGCGTCTGCGACCCCAGGTCGTGGAAGCGGGCAACTTCATCGATGCGTGGGACATCTCCCCCTCGGGCAAGCGTGCGGTCGTGTGCGCACGCGGCGACATCTGGACATTGCCCGCAGAGAACGGCATTCCGCGCAACCTCACGACAACCAATGGCGTCTTCGAGCGCGAACCAACCTGGAGCCCCGACGGCAAGTGGATCGCCTACTGCGGCGACAACGCCGAGGGGGGATACGACCTCTTCACGCTCGCGGCGGACGGATCGGGCGAACGGAAGCAATGGACGAAGGATGGCGCCTTCAAGAGCGACATCAACTGGAGCCCCGATTCGAAGTGGATCGCGTACGCGGGGAGCAACAACTCGCTCTTCCTCCTGGACTTCGCATCCGGTGAAAGCAAGTTGATCATGCGTGAGGCGTGGAACGACAACCCACCAAGTCCGCGCTGGAGTCACGATTCGAGTTGGATCGCCTTTGCGCACAGCGATCCGAGCGGCAGGTCGAACCAGATTTCCGTCTTCGATGTGGAGAGCGGCGAAACACGCACGATCTCGTCGCCGATGTTCCCCGCTGGAACGCCGACCTTTGACCGTGCGGGCGAATGGCTCTACTTCCCGAGCGACCAGGAGTTTTCGGCGCGCTATGGATCGCTCGACACGACCTGGATCTACGACAACTCGGAGGTGCTGTTGGCGGTGCCGCTGCGCGCGGATGTGAAGGCCGCTTGGCAGGTGCTCGAGACGGATGAGGAGAAGCCAGAGGAACCGAAGAAAACTGCTGACAAGAAGAGTGGCGACAAGAAGAGTACGGATCAGGAATCCGCCAAGGCACCCACCCCGTCGGGTGCATGGAAGTGTTCCGCCAAGACTGCCGATGATGCGGTGGAGTTCACGCTGGTCATCACCGTGACCGATGGCGACAAGCTCGCGGCAACGTTCTCGAGTGAGCGCCTCTCCGGCGACCTTGCCGGATCGTGGGACGCCGCAAACAAGACGCTTCGCCTCGAAGGGTCGAAGGATGGTGCGCGTTACCTGCTCGAACTCACCATCGATGGCGACTCGGTCAAGGGAAGCGCATCCGTGACGACGGACGAGGGTGAAAAGAAGTACGAAATCACCGGCAGCAGGTCCACGGACGATACGAAGCCGACGGAGAAGCCTGCGGAAGATTCCAAGCCAGCGGATGACTCGAAGTCAGCCGATGCGAAGGCCGAGGAAGCGAAGCCCGAGGACCCGAAGGCGAAACGCAAGGGCTTCAAGATTGATTTCGACGGAATCATCGAGCGAACAGTCCGAGTCCCGAGTGTCTCACGCGGTGCGTTTGGGACGCTTGCGGTCAATGACAAGGGGCACCTGATCTTCGTGCGCCGAAGTGAGAACGGCGGCATCAAGATCATCGATGTGCGCGAAAAGAAACCAGCGGAGAAGGCCGTGACCGGCGGCGGGTCGTTCACGATCACCCCGAGCGGCAAGCAGATCCTCGTCCCGGAGGGTGGCGGCGCGCGCATCGTCGACGCAGCCGCGGGTGGGGCATCGAAGACAGTGGTCAACAGGCCGATGCGAGTGGAGGTCGATCCGCGCGTGGAGTGGCGGCAGATGGTCCGCGATGCGTGGCTCATCTTCCGCGACTTCTTCTACGACCCCAACATGCACCGAGTGGACTGGAAGAAGGTTCTCGACAACTATCTCGCGCTGGTCGACGATGCCAACAGCCGCGAAGATGTCTCCTTCATCATCTCCGAGATGATTTCGGAGCTGAACGTCGGTCACGCCTACTACCAAGGCGGCGAAAGCGAATCGGGACCGTCATCGAACACGGGCATGCTTGGCATCGACTACGCGCTCGGCAGCGGCACGCGCCCCGACGGCAGCGAGGCGAAGGCCTACCGCATCGCCCGACTCTTCGAAGGCGCTCCATGGGACACCGACGCCCGCAATCCGCTTCGTGCGCCGGAAGTCAATGTCAAGGTGGGCGACTACATCCTCGAGGTGAACGGCACACCGATGGACACCAGCAAATCGCCCTGGGCTGCGTTTGCAGGACTCGGCGACCGCACCACTTCGCTGCTGGTCTCCGACAAGCCCTACAAGGACCCGTCCGCACGCACGGTGGTGGTGCGACTGCTCGACAGCGAAGCGGACCTGCGTTACCGATCGTGGGTGGAATGCAACCGCGCGTATGTCGAGAGCCGTTCCGGCGGACGAGTCGGCTATGTGTATGTACCCAACACGGGCGTCGATGGACAGACGGAACTCGTTCGGCAAATCCTCGGTCAGCGCGGGCGCGACGCGCTCATCGTGGACGATCGCTGGAACGGCGGCGGACAGATCCCCACGCGATTCATCGAACTGCTCGACCGCCCCGTCACCAACTGGTGGGCGCGCCGCGATGTGAATGGGCAACCGTGGCCGCCCGACGGACACTTTGGACCGAAGGTCATGCTGATCAATGGCTTGGCTGGTTCAGGCGGCGACATGTTCCCCTGGCTCTTCCGCCAATCCAAGCTCGGCCCGCTCGTGGGCTCTCGCACATGGGGTGGACTCGTCGGCATTTCAGGGAATCCATCGCTCATCGATGGCGCGGGCATTCGCGTGCCGAAGTTCGCGTTCTACGAATCGGATGGCACTTGGGGCGTGGAGGGCCATGGAGTGGATCCCGACTTCCCCGTCACCGATGACCCAGGTCTGATGCGCGGCGGTCCATCACGCGGCGGCGTTGATCCGCAGATGGACAAGGCGATCGAACTGATGGAACAGGCGCTCCGCGATCGTCCACACAAGCAAGTGCCGATCCCGCCCTACCCCGATCGTAGTGGCATGGGACTTCCGACCGCAGACCGCTGACTCTTTCGGCCATCGACTTCGCCGTCGATCCGCGCAGGTCACCCCCCGCGGATGCGCTGCGACTTTCGCATGTCCTTGGGCTTGCCCTGCGGCCATGCGGGGATGTCGCTTGCGAATGGCGACGCGGGCAGTCCCGCGCCGTTGACCAGATTGGCGCGAACTGGGTTGCTGCTCCAACCGTAACGCACGCGGGTCGGTCGTGTGATCCCATCCGCGTGAACGATCACCTGCGTCCCCTCGATGCGGGCGTCCCCCCAGCGGAACGCGCCATCGTCGCCAGCGAGCGCAAAGCCGCCGACCGCGCCGCCACCCTTCGCTGCGAGTCCCTCCGCTCGATCGAACGACAGCACCATTTCTTCGCCCCGCACTTCGCTCGTCCGCAACAGCGGTCCACCAGGTGAACCACCGCGGCCATACACATCCGCGAGTGCCCACGCGGCCAACCGCTCGCCGACCGCTCGCTTGTTCCGCGGATGGATGTCCGCCGCATCGCCCACATCGATCGTGACCGCCAACCCACAATTGGGTTCTGCGCGCGACACCTGAAGTTGCGCATCGCGGAGCAGCGACCATTCGCCCTCGACAGGGTTGTCGCTCGCTTCGCGGAACCCAGCGAGCTGGACGATCCCGAAGGGAAAATCGCCTTGCCCCCAAGCGCTTCGCCAACCTCGGATCATCGTCGACAACAGCACCGCATATGCCTCGGCTCGGTCGGCGTTCGACTCCCCTTGGTACCAGAGTGCGCCGCGAACCCCATAGCGCGCGAGCGGCGCCATCATGGCATTCCACATCGATCCATACGCGCCCCACTCCGCCGATGCCGGGCTCGCCGCCGCACCCGCCAGCAGCGGCTCCACCGCGAGCGCAGCGCGCGGGGTCCATGACTCGGCCGGCGATCCGCCCCAGTTCACAGACAGCAGTCCCACGGGCACGCCAAGTTCCCGCGCGAGCTTCAGCGCAAACCAGCTGCCCACGGCCGTGAACTCGGGAGTCGAGTCCCTGCCGGCAACAACCCAGCGCGCTTCCACATCACTTCGCTCGATCGAATCCATGCGCTGCGCCACTTGGAAACATCGAACCGTGGGCGGCAAGTTGGCGGCAATCTCGGCTGCGCCATCGCTCGATCCACAAGACCACTCCATGTTGGACTGCCCGCCGCAGATCCAGACATCGCCCACAAGCACATCGCTTCGCTCCGTACGCGCGCCCGCGCACTCGACACGAAGGCGCAGCGGCGAGCGTTCAGCCGCGAGCGCGGGCAGGTTCACCTTGAATCGACCATCCGCTTCCGCCACGGATTCACCTGACGCCCGAACCGCGCCGGACGCGTCGAGCACCTGCACCGTGACCGGCGCGCGAGCCCGAGCGGTTCCCCACACAGGAACCTCCTGATCGCGCTGCAGCACCATGTGATCGCCGAAGACGCGCGGGAGTGAGACGCCAGCGAGCAGCAGGTCTTGCGAAGGGTTCACGGTGGAAGTGGGCACGGGCGGAAGTGCGAGCAGCGCGAGCGCTGCGTTCCCCGCATCCGAGTTGCGGATCGGCGCAGACCGCCCCTTCGCATCGCGCGCCGGGTTCACCGCAGGATCGGGGCGCGTGCGAGTGGCGGCGTTGAGATCGTAGAGGTCCATGGGCGCTCCATCACCGCCGATCCACACCGCAAAGGGAATCGTGAAGTTGATCGGCGCAGTCGCCACCGTATGACTGAGCGGTGGCGCACCTCCGCCGTGATCCGCGGTCAGGATGATCGCGACCCGCCCACGCAGGAGTGGATCGGCATCGATGGTTGCGACCATCACACCCAGTGCATCATCCACACGGCGCGCAGCCGCGCGGTAGAGCGACCCCTCGGCGAGATCCCATGCGCCCGAATGCCCCGCAACGTCCGTCTCACCCAAGTGCATCAGCGAGAGGCTGCGCTTGCCGCGCTGCGCAGCCTGGCGCAACAGCGACACCTCGATTTGCGCAACCTCCGCCGACTTCTCGACGCAGATCCAGCGGTCGATCTTGTCGCGTCCATCATCCGCATCGACCTCATCGCGCGGTCCCTCGCGGTCGTCCGCCGACTGGTCCAGCAGCACGAACTTGCTCTTGGTCGCGACGACCCATGTCGTGAGTCCGTGGTCGTGAGCGACATCGAACATGGTCGGCACATAGGCCCCGTGCATCTCGCGCAGCGTTCCACCCATGCCAGGTGCGGGAGGATCATCGTTCCCGATCCAGTTGTGCCCATCGCCCCCGCGCTGCAGTCGGCCCGTCACCATCCCAAGATGATTGGGCAGCGTGACCGTCACATCGGGATCGGTCCGCGCCTGCAGCGTGTGCGCGCCTCGCAGCACACGCAGGAGTCCCGGATGGTCGCGATCGAGCGGTGGAGCGAGCAGCTCCGGGCGAAGTCCATCAACGCTCAACACCACCACATGACGAATGGCGGGAGAGTCCCCCATCGCGCCGTCCGCTGCGCCATGGCACAACGCACACGTGGCGGACACCAGGACCGACAGCATGCTCCACATGGAAGTCAGGCTAGCAATCGACCGCTCGTTTTCGATTCACACGCCACGCGCAGTGGATGTGCTGCACGATCTTGACAGCCTGATGACGCGGTTGTCAGTCGCTGTGAAACTGATACCATTCGCCTCCTGCATCAGGCGTGATCGCCTGAAGCCGCGGGTGTAGCTCAGTGGTAGAGCGCAACCGTGCCAAGGTTGATGTCGAGGGTTCAAGTCCCTTCACCCGCTTCCGCATCTCACGCGCCCGAAGGATCTCGCCTTCGGGCGCGTTTCTCTTCTGCGGGCTGTTCGCGCCCAGAAGTCCATCGGTAGCCTCCGTCGGGTGAACTCCGCCACAGGTCTGATCGGCGTTCTGCTGCTGCCGCTGATTGCCTTGGCACTCTCACGCGATCGACGCCACATTCGCCTGCGAACGGTCGCTGGGGGAGTCGCGCTGCAAGTGGCGCTGGCGTTTCTGATGCTGCGCTTTCCCCCCATCGCTGTGCCATTCGATCTCTTTGCCGCTGCCGTCGCCAAGGTCATCGGTTTCGCCGGTGCTGGCACGCGATTCCTCTTCGGCAGCGTCGCCGATGCATCCGGGCCGTGGGGGTTCCTCTTTGCAGTACAGGTCCTGCCCATCATCATCTTCTTCGCCTCGCTGATGGCGGTGCTGTACCACTTTGGCATCATGCAGCGTGTCGTCGCTGCGCTCGCGCTTTGCATCCGCGCGACGCTCGGCGTGACAGGAACGGAAGCGCTCTCCGCCGCCGCCAACATCTTTGTCGGACAGACCGAAGCACCACTCACCGTGCGCCCCTTCATCGCCGGCATGACCCGCTCACAGATCCTCTGCGTGATGACGGGAGGCTTCGCCACCATCGCCGGCAGCGTGATGGCTGCGTACATCGTGCTGCTTGGCGGCAACGAAGAGGCCCAGCGCATCCTGGTGGCGAAGCACTTCATCACTGCCAGCGTGATGAGCGCGCCTGCGGCCATCGTCATGGCCAAGATCATGCTGCCCGAGTCCGCCGATCCGCCGAATGAATCGCTCGATGCGCTCCGGGCGCTCCCTCGCACAAGCGTCAACATCGTCGATGCCGCTGCACAGGGCGCGATGGATGGGCTTCGACTTGCGCTGAATGTCGCTGCCATGCTCGTGGCGTTCGTCGCGCTCATTGCGCTCGTGAACTTCCCGCTCGCCGCGATCAGCCGAACCGAGTTCGCCGCTGGCCTGCTCGTTTCCGCAGGACTGCCTGAACTCACGCTCGAGAACATCCTGGGCCTGCTGCTCCAGCCGATCGCATGGACGATGGGCTGCGCGGAAGATTCGCGCGCAGTCGCTTCACTGATGGGGCAGCAAGTGATCGCGACGGAGTTCATCGCATACGCAGACCTCGCGCGCATGCAGACAGAGGGAAGCATCACGCCGCGCGGCGCACACATCGCCACCTTCGCGCTCTGCGGCTTCGCGAACCTTCCCTCCATTGCCATCCAGATCGGTGGCCTGAGCGCGCTCGCACCCGAGCGACGCAGCGACTTCGCCCGACTCGCTCCGCGAGCGATGATCGCGGGCGCACTCGCGTGCTGGCAAACCGCCGCAGTTGCCAGCCTCTTTCTCCGCTGACGATGCAGACCTCTCAGCCGCCGGGCGCAGGTGATCCCCTGCCAGCCCCAGCGAGGTCCAGGAAGAACGCGTATTCGAGGGCGATCTGTTCGAGGCGGTTGAACCGCCCCGACTCGCCGCCGTGCCCCGCTTCCAGGTTCACGCGGAACAGGAACGGATTGTCATCGGTGCGCAGCGCGCGGAGCTTGGCAACATACTTCGCTGGTTCGAAGTACTGCACTGCCGCATCCCACAGTCCCGTCGTCACCAACATGGCCGGGTAGGGCTTCGCCGAGAGATTGTCATACGGGGAGTACGAGCCCATGTAGCCGTAGTCGGGTTGACGCCGAGGATCGCCCCACTGCGTCCACTCGTTCACGGTCAGCGGAATCGTCTCGTCGAGCATGGTGGTCAACACATCGACGAATGGCACATGCAGCGCAATGCCTCGGTAGAGCTCACCTGCCTCATTCGCCACAACACCCATCAGCAGTCCCCCGGCGGATCCACCCGTCGCAAAGACGCGATCCTTCGCGCACCAGCCCTGCCGCACCAACCACTCCGTCGCATCGATGAAGTCCGTGAAGGTGTTGCGCTTGTTCATCATGCGCCCGAGCTCGTACCAATCCTGCCCCAAATCGGCGCCGCCGCGCACATGCGCATAGACCACGAGAAACCCTCGGTCGAGCAGCGACACCTGCGCACTGCTGAACTGCGCATCGAGCGAGATGCCGTAGGCACCGTATCCCTCGATGTACGCCGGGGCGGTCCCATCCCGGCGACAGCGATCCGTGCGCCATGCAACGGTCAATGGAATGGACTTGCCATCGCGCGAAGGCGCCCACAGGCGAGCCGTGGAATACTTCGCCGAGTCATACCCAATCACGGGTTGCACCTTCACCACGCGGCGTGCGCGAGAAGCAAGATCAACATCCCACACGGTCGGCGGAGTCACCATCGACTGATAATCCACCCGCACGAATGGCAGCGTCGGATCGAAGTTCGCCCCGAGGGTCATGGTGAACGCGCTCGCGTCTGCTTCCACGACCCATTGCTCCGAGCACACGGGCTTTGGTCCCCATGGCAACACGCGGACTCGCGCATTCGCCTGCGCCCGCTCCACAACCGCGATTGCGCCATCAAACAACGCCACATCTTCGATGGCCACATCGGCGCGCTCGGGCAGGATCGTCCTCCACTTGGTCGGGTCCTGCGTCGCAGTCGCGGTCGCCTCGACGAGACGGAAGTTGCGTGCCTGCAGGTTCGTTTGGATCACCCATGCATCCCCGTGGACCGTGGCATAGTTGCGGACTCCAGGCATGCGCGGCACCACCACCAGAGGCTCCGATGCGGGGCGATCCGCCGGCAACGCCCGCACCTCGGTCTGGTCGAACCCATCCAGACTGATCACGATTGTGCGACCATCGCCACTTGCCGACACGCCGCAGGTCAGCGTCTTGTCCGGTTCCTCATACACCTTCACATCCGTGGATGGATCCGTGCCGACCACATGACGCCACACGGGTCCCGAGTGCAGCAGCACCGGATCTTGCCGCACATAGAACAGCGTGCGGTTGTCCGCTGCCCAAGCGAGGTCGCCGAGCACACCAACAATCTCCTCCCGTGCGATCTCACCCGTGCGCAGACTGCGGATGTGCAGTGTGCTGATCTTCCGACCCGTGACATCATCGGTCCAAGCGAGCCACTCATGATCCGGACTGATCGCACTGCCCGTGATCGCGAAGTAGGACTTTCCCTTTGCCAGGGCCGGTTCATCGAGCAGCAGCTCCTTCGCCGCGGCTGCATCAGGACCACTCGGCTTGCCCGCCTGCGCCATCAATCGGGGGTACTCGGCGCCCGCTGCAAACTCCGTCCAGTACCACCATCCGCGCTCAAAGGCCGGCGGCGTTCCATCATCCTCCTTGATCCGCCCTCGCATCTCTGCAAGAAGCTGCGACTCCAACGCTGCAAGCGGTCGCATGAACGCCTCCGTAAAGGCGTTCTCCGCTCGCAGATAGTCCATGATCTCTGCGCGCTTTGAAGTCGGATCGTCATCGCGCATCCAGTAATAAGGATCCTCCCGGTCGCCGACAGGTCCCTTGACCGTGTAGGGAATCCGCGTCGCGACTGGCGCATCGCGCGGTCCGCCGCCCGTCGTCCGCGGGACGGGCGCACCCGAAACGGCCGCAGGGCCGTCCATCGCGAGAAGCAGCAGGGCGAAGGCGGGAAGCGCGCACATCTTTGTCAATCCTATCCCGTCCCGTACCCTCTCCGATCGGCCAACACAATCTGAAGCCACTCCACTGCAAAGGAACCATGCATGAGCGATGAACCCTCATCAGACACCTCCGTCCGCCTCGAGCGTCTTGAGCGCTCCGTCCGAAAGGTGCGGCGCTGGTTGTTGATCTCCCTCGTCGTCGGACTCGTCGTGCTCGCCTTTGCGCTGGGGCGCGGTTCAGCCATGCGGCAGTTCCAGCCGCGCCCAACTGGTGATGGTGCTGGCCCCCATGCGCCGATGGCGGGACCGCATCAACCGATGGACGGACCCAAGCGACCGAAACGATGAATGGAGCGACGGATCGCGTCGTTGGTCATCCGCATCCAGCGATCGCAGTACGCGTCAGTTTCCGGCAGTACCCCAGCGCGCGAGAAGAATCGCCATGTCGGCACCGTCGACGGTGCCATCGCCGTTCAGGTCCGCCGAGGGTGGCGGTTCAAAACAGGAAAAGCGGATCGTGCCGCTTTGTAAGCCCGTCGTCACGAGTCGGGTGAGCCGGACGAGATAGGTGCTCCCCGGAGACGCCGCGAAGGTCACGCGCGAGGAGTTCGAAGAGCCACACTGATCATTGCAGGCGACAGCGACTGTCTGGGCAGCCGCACATGTGTCCAAGGAGCACGCATCGACATCAAACACTTCAATCGCAGAATCCGCGACCGTCAAACCACAGGTGGTGACTTCCGCCTCCCCTGAGCATTGCGGTGACCAGAGGAAGAAGAATTGCCGTGTCACGGTGTACCCAGGCGCACACGGAACATTCGCAGTTCCCGTCGGAACATTGGGGGCAAAGGTGAAGTCAAAGCTCTCCTCGGTCGGATTGCCGACAACGACCTCCACCTCTCTGCAGGTGCTCGCCGGTGCAGTGAATGTGCCAAATGTGTCCATCGCGTACGCGCCCGTGGCTTCACCATCAGGATCGAGCCAGCGACCGATGCGAAACTCCGTTCGATAGTTGGCATCGGCCAAGTACTGTCCGAAGCCTGTGGCAGAGCTGAAGACATCGAAATCGTCGCTTGGATCGGAACTGCAGGGGTCACGGTCACACAAGGGCCGATTCGTGACTCCCGAAACGGCAACGTAGTAGTCGCTGTTCGGCTCGAGATACAACGACAGGGCTCCCAAGCTCCCGCCCGTGCTGCTGCTCGTCACGGACGCAGCGCCACTGAGCACCGGGAACGCCTGCCCAACCGAGGCCTTCGAGACAGTGCAAATCGGTCGACCAAGCACCAACGTCGTTCCAGTCGTCGGGCATGTCTTCGAGTCTTTCTTGAAGAGCGTCAGCCGTGCGCCCCAACTTGGTCCGATGAACTTGAACTGCGACAGATCCGAGCCCGTGCGGATCAGGAACATGTCTACCCGGTCTCCATCACCCGTCAGCGCAGATAGAGCAGTGGAACCACTCACTCGCCCCACGGGGCGCGAACTCGACGTACTGATCGTCTTTGCCGTGGGCGGCAATCCTCCTGCGTCACTCTCCTCGCCAAAGTCGGGTCCGCCCGTCGCCACTGGAATGATCGCGACGGACAGCAACAAGCCAGAGAGCATCCCAAAGATCTTGGGGAGATTTGAGGCGCACTGTGACATGACAAATGATCCAGTCTGCGGCGTGAGACGCTCATCTTGCTCCCCCAACCGAAGGGGAAGCAGCCATCTCGCCGGCACGCCGCACCGTGCGAAGGATCCTCCAGTGTGCGCCGAGTAGACGCTCCCTGCAAGTAAGAAGTCGGGATTTTGCACAGTCCCGTTCGATCATGTGCTCGGAGAATGCAGGGATAACCCCACCCGATCGCCATAGGATGGGCACCCATGGCAGCGAGCGATGACCGCACCATCCCTCCGCCGAGGGACGAGTCCCAAGACGCCGACCACACGCTCGGCGTGGATGGTGCGTCCACGAGCGCAGACAAGTCCTCCGTGGGACAACCACACGCAGCCGGGGATGGCGCCGTGTTCGCGGGCGACTCCCGCTCCTGGGCGGGCGCATCCATTGGCGGGGCGGGACAGCAACCAACCCCAGCAGGGTCGCGGTACCGCATCCTGTCCAAACTCGGCGAAGGCGGCTTTGGCATCGTGTACCTCGCAGAGCAGACCGAGCCGATTCGCCGAAAGGTAGCCCTGAAGGTCCTCAAGATAGGACTGTCATCCCCATCGATCGTTGCCCGCTTCGAAGCGGAGCAACAAGCGCTCGCGATGATGGATCACCCCGGCCTTGCAAAGGTCTTCGATGCGGGAACGACCCCAGAAGGCCAGCCCTACTTTGCGATGGAGTTCGCCCCCGGCGAGCCGCTCGCGTCGCTCTGTGACCGGCGCACACTTGGGATTCGAGAACGCATCGAGCTTCTCGCTCAGGTTTGCGACGCGATCCATCATGCGCACATGAAGGGCGTCGTGCACCGCGATCTGAAGCCCAGCAACATTCTGGTGACTGAAACAGACGAAGGTCTGCGCCCCAAGGTGATCGACTTCGGCATCGCCAAGACTCTTTCCGCGAGCGCGACCGAGCATCTGCACGAGACCCAATTCGGACAGTTCGTCGGGACACCCGTGTACATGAGCCCCGAGCAGGCGGAGGGCGGCTCCGTCGACATCGATACTCGCAGCGACATCTACTCCGTCGGTGTCATCGCCTACGAACTGCTCGTGGGCTCCACTCCCATCGAGGCGAAGACGCTGCAGGCATCGGGCATCGCCCGCCTGCACCGAACGATCGTCGACACGGAGTGCCCACGACCGAGCGCACGATTCCAGCAGTCCGACGCGGCAAAGCAAGCTGAGACTGCCCGTATCCGCCGCACGGATCCAGCGCCACTGCTGAAGCAGTTGCGCACCGACCTCGACTGGATCGTCATGCGCTGCCTCGAGAAGGACCGTACGAGGCGCTACGAGAGTGCAAGCAGCTTGGCGGACGACTTGCGGCGCTACCTCGACGGCGAAGCGGTGCTTGCGGGCCCTCCCAGCCGCACCTACCGCATCAAGAAGTTCGTGCGGAAGCACCGCATTGCCGTTGCCTCGGCGTCGATTGCGCTCGTGGGACTGCTCGTGCTGACCGTGCAGATGGGATTTCTCTGGCGAAGTGCCGTGGACCAGCAGCGGCGCGCCCAGAAGACACTCGAGGTCTTCCTCCAGTCCATCAAGTCGTCGAATGTGCTCGGCAGCCAGGCGGGCGCGTCCGTCCGAGTTGCCGACCTCTTGAAGGTCGCTCTCGAGTATGCAGAAGAGGACCTGAAAAGTGATCCGGACATCCATACCGAACTGCGCGAGCAGATCGCGGAGACGCTGACCTCGCTGACGGAGTACGAGGTGGCGGCGAGGCAGCTCGCGGCTGCCGTCGATTACCGACGCGAAGCCGCTCGCTCCGGAGTGGATGCTGATCGCCTTGCGCTTGCCAACGCGCTCTTCGAGTTCGCGCGCACCCAGTTTTTCCTTTCTCGGCTCGACGACGCGCGGCGCGCCTACGAGGAAGCACTTGCCCTGCGCAGCGAGGTGCTTCCGGCGAATGATCCCCTGCTTGCCACGACGAAGACGCATCTCAGTTCGGTGCTGTACCGCCAAGGCGATGCCGCACGCGGCGCAGCATTGAGTGATGAAGCGATTCGCGTTCTCCGAAGCCTGATCGATGACAAGGAAGAGCGACTCATCAGTGCCCTCTTCAACCGAGCCGACAACCTGTGGCGCGCGAAGGAGTACGCCGCCTGTCGACTGTTCCTCAACGAGTGTGCCGAGGCGATCATCAAGGGATCCGGCCCGACGGACTGGCGGCTCGGCCGCGTGTTTTCGACGCTGGCCGACCTCGAGATCGTCGACAAGCGACTCGATCTTGCCGTCAAGCACCAGCGGCGCGTCCCCGCGCTGCTCATCGGTCGCTACGGCCCGACCCATGCCACGACGACCAACGGGCATCAACGGCTCGCGGAAATGCTTGCGCAACTGGCCGTGGAAGGCGGGAATGTGCGAGGCGATGCCACGGTGATTGACCGCGCGGCCCTCGACGAGGCATCGGCTGCGGTTCGCGCCGCGATCGAGGGGCGCCGCATCGATGATCGCTCCTTCCTGAAGCTCTGCGACTCGCTGGCGCTGTTGTCGATTCTTGCGCAGCTGGGCGGCGATGATGCCACTGCACTGGCCGTGGCGCGCGAGCATGTGCAAATCATGCAGACGCATGCGCCGCACCTCGCGGAAAAGGTTGATGCAGCCGAGCGGCGTGTTGCGCAGCTCACGACCGCTCGCCCGACACCATCCCCGGCCACACCCTGAGATGGATCACACGGTCGGCATCCTCATCGGGCTCTTCCTCATCTGCACGGTCGCGGCGTCCACGAAGTTCCGCGCTGCGCTGAATCGGCTGAGCGACGAAGACAAGCGCCGCCTGTTCGCGGTCACCGCGTCTCGGCGCATCGCGATGCTGGCCGTGCCCCTGCTGCTCGCGCTCGTCTACACCGTGGTCGTATTCCTTCGCCCCGAACGGATCGTCCCCGCCACGGTCGTGGCACTCGGACTGCTCCTCGCACAGACCATCTTCGGCTCCTTCGCGCTCGCACGGAGCATGGCAGCAGCCCATCTGCCGGCGCCCTTCCTGCGCGACATGAAGCGCGTTCGGCTCATCCGCATCTGTGGCGCAACCTTGCTCTTTGGCGGCATTCTCGTCTGGCTCTCCCGCGGCGGCATTCCGATGCGTGGAGCAAGCGAGGTAAACGCAGCACCTGAAACGCACGCTGCACCCGATGCAAGCGAACCACCCTCTCGCATCACGATCCAAACTGAGATCGAACGCGCACTCGACGCTGCGGGCAACAATCGGAGCGAGTTGGAAACAGCGCTGCGATCCGCCCCGAGCGCGCAGCGGCGCGCGATCGAATGGCTGATCGTTCACATGCCCGACTCGGACCTCCGCGAACTCTCGGGCGACTTTCTGCTGCGCCACTGCGATGGCGCATGGAACGCGTGGCGATCGGCGCCGTGGGCCGACGCCGTGAGCGAAGAACTCTTCCTCGACTGCATCCTGCCCTACGCATCGATCACGGAACCGCGCGAGGCATGGTTCGACGCAATGCGCGCGCGCTGCCGGCCCCTGATCGGGGAAGCGACAACACCAGGCATGGCAACCGTGCTGATCAATCAGCGGCTCTTTCCCGCCGTCGGCGTTCAGTACTCGACCCAGCGCAAACGCGCCGACCAGTCGCCGAGCCAGTCGATCGAGTCGGGCATGGCATCCTGCACAGGTCTGGCGATCCTGCTCGTCGACGCATGTCGATCTGTCGGAATCCCAGCGCGTTTCGTAGGGACTCCCCTCTGGCCAGACCGCAGCGGAAACCACTCCTGGGTCGAGGTATGGGACGGCGGCTGGCACTACACAGGCGCAGCAGAACCGACGGGAGACCGCCTCGACGAGGCGTGGTTCACCGACCGTGCAGCGGACTGCATCGGGGACGAGCCGCTGCACGCGGTCTATGCCGTCACTTGGAACGATTCGCCCGTGCACTTCCCCATCGCTTGGCGCGAGGGTGCGGACGCGAACATCCGCGCGTTCAATGTCACCGCTCGTTACCTTCGACCAGAACCACCCATCGCGCAGGGACAGGCTCGCATCCGCATTCGCGCGCTCGACGGGGATGAACGCATCGCGGTGCGCGTCGAGGTGCACGGCGCCGACGATGCGTCACTGTTCGAGGGAACGACCCACGGTGAAGGGTTCGATGCCAATGACCACCTCACCGCGGTCTTGCCGCTCGGGGCGGCATGCGAACTTCGCTCTGATGCGTTCGCGCCGATGGCGTTCACGGCAGCGGCGGACGGGCAACTCATCTCGGTGCGCATGGAGGCAACCGCATCGCGAAGCGCGGTCGCAGACTTGCGCCGTTTCATCGCCCGTGCGCCTGGCGACCGCCCCCTCGCGGCGAGCGTTGGTGAGCAGCCGTTCGCCTCGGTTGCGCTCAGCAAGGCTGACGCATCGACCGCGCGCGACATCCTGTGGAACGCTTTGGCTGCACAACAGCGCGCGGATCGTCAGCGGGAAATCGCCTCGGGCATCATCGAAGTGGACGGCGCCCGCCTGCCAATCTGGTTCAAGACATTCGGTCAACCGCCGACGGGCGGGCACAGCCTCTTCATCTCCATGCACGGTGGCGGAGGTGCGCCGAGCGAGGTGAACGACCAGCAATGGAAGAACCAGCAGCGGCTCTATGAACCGTCGGAGGGCATTTATGTTGCGCCGCGCGCGCCGAGCGACACTTGGGATCTCTGGCATCGTGCGCCGGTCGATCAACTCCTCTCGCGTCTGATCGAGAGCATGGTGATCGCCCATGGCGTGAATGCAGACCGGGTCTACCTGATGGGCTACAGCGCGGGTGGTGATGGTGTCTTTCAACTCGCGCCGCGCATGGCGGATCGATTTGCCGCTGCGGCGATGATGGCTGGTCACCCAAACGAGACTCGACCCGATGGCCTCCGAAATCTCCCCTTCACCCTTCACATGGGGGCGCAGGACGCTGCGTTCAAGAGAAATGCCGTGGCGGCCGATTGGGCAAACATGCTCCGTTCGCTCGCGGCGGCGGATCCGGGGGGCTACCCGCACCTGGTCGAGATTCACGAAGGCAAGGGTCACTGGATGGACCGCGAGGATGCAACGGCGCTCGCCTGGATGTCCCAGTTCAATCGAACTGTGCTGCCCAAACGCATCGTGTGGCTGCAGGATGATGTGCTGCACCAGCGCTCTTACTGGCTCGCAGTCGACAGCCCTCGCGAGCGCACCCGCATTGTCGCCGTGTGCGATGATCAGCAGATTCAAATCGAAGAGGCACCGCCGGACAGCCCGATTCGCGTTCGGCTCGATGACAGGCTTCTCGACCTCGACCGACCCGTGCGCATCATTCGAAATGGGCGGGAGATTCTGAACGCCCCCGTACCGCGAACGATTGGCACCATCGCGAAGATGCTCGGCGAACGCTCCGACCCTGCCGCTGCACTTACGGCCGAGGTCCTGCTGCCTGCGGCGCCGTGAGCCATCCCCGCCGCAAGGCGATGCGTTCAAAGACCCATGTTGCGAGCGGTGGAACGGCCGCGGCAAGTGCCCAGAACAGGCGACCGATCGGCCAGGCGCGAGCGCCAGCGACACGCCATGCTGCGACGAGATACGCCACGAACAGCAGTCCGTGGATCGGCCCCATGATTCGAACACCAACTGGATTGCCCCAATCGGAGTACTTGAAGTACATCCCGGCAAGCAGCCCGATCCAGGACCACGCCTCCGCCACGGCCACAATGCGGAAGATGCGGGCATCGCTAGGGAGGGGTTGATGGTCCACGGAGGGGTTCTCTTTGGTCAGAAGCCTACGCAGCGGATACGCGGGCGGTACTCTCTCCCGCCGCGACACACGCCGCCTCACGGATGAAAGGCACGGTCCAACTCAAGTGATCCTTCTCTGGTCTGGATTCGTCGCATTGATCCTGCTGTTGCTCGCGCTTGACCTCGGCGTCTTTCACCGTGGCGCGCACCCCGTCGGCTTCCGAGAGGCTGCACGCTGGTCCGCCGTCTGGCTCGGGCTCGGCGCATCTTTCAGCGTTTTTGTCTGGTTTGCCTATGAGGGCCAGTGGTTTGGGCTTGGATCAAGGCCCGATCCTGTCGACGGTGTCGCTCTGACAGGAATGGCGGCCGCGAGCAAGTACCTCACAGGGTGGCTGATCGAGCAGTCGCTCAGCGTGGACAACCTCTTTGTCATCGCAGTGATTTTCAGCTCCTTCGCAGTGCCTGCGGCAAACCAGCATCGCCTGCTCTTCTGGGGAATCCTCGGCGCCATCGTGCTGCGCGGCGCCATGATCGGGGTGGGCATCCAGCTCATCCAGATGTTCCACTGGCTCCTCTTTGTGTTCGGCGGAATCCTGGTGCTGACTGCACTCAAGTTGCTGTTCAGCAAGGACTCTCACTCCGATCCAACCCTCAGCTGGAGCGTGAGGCTCATCAAACGGTTCATCCCTGTCTCGGACCGATACCACGGAAACCGCTTTCTGATCCGCTTGCCAGAAAAGGGCGGTGCGCTGCATCTGACTCCGCTGGCCGTTGCCCTTGTGACCGTGGAGACGACTGATGTGGTGTTTGCCGTCGATTCAATCCCGGCGATCTTCACGATCACTGCGGACCCGTTCCTTGTCTTCAGCAGCAACATATTCGCGATTCTCGGGCTACGGTCGCTCTTTTTCCTTCTTGCTGGGCTTCTCGACCGTTTTCATGCCCTCCGCTACTCCCTCGCCACAATCCTCCTTCTGATCGGATGCAAGATGTTCTTTGCTGACTGGCTGAAGGCAGCGATTGGCGCACACTTCAACCTGGTGCTCCTTGGGGTGGTTGCCTCCCTTTTGGGGTGCGGCGTTGTTGCTTCACTCCTGACGCGCCCGCCAAAGCACCAGTCGACCTATGGTCCGACGCACCCCTATTAGTTATAGGACTATTTCAGCGCCACGCCGCCATATTGTTTGGCAATTATTTGCGGTGTTCTTTGACACGCGATGATTCTGGTGCATGGTCTCGCTGTCTGGAGGTTGGGCAATGGGGTCGAGTCGGAAGCCGTATTTCCGCTCTTCGAGAGTTACTCACCTTCGGAGATAGAAACATGAAGACTGTGCTTGCTGGCGTTTCCCTCGCCGCTCTCGTTGGTGCAGCCGCATCTGCGGATGTCACCTATTCCTTCACGAACCAGACTTGGACAGGGTTCAACTTCAATGAGGCTTTTGCGGCTGGCACGCTGCAGGGCTCACTGTCTGGTGCATCGATCAATGTGACGCTGAATGCGTCGACGTCGTTCACTTATGCGGATGATCTCTGCGTCTACGTTGGGCCAAACCCAATCGCCACGGGCGGTGCGCTCCAGTGCGGTGGTTTTTCGAACCTGAGCGCAGGTCAGCGGTACTTCTGGCCAAACGGCGGCTCGTCGGCACCGGGCACCACTTCCGTCGGCACAGTCAACTTCACAACGGCTGTCAACTTCAGCGGCTCGGCCTCTGATCTGACTGTCTGGATCGGAAACGGCTACGGCGCTGCAGGAACTTCAGGCACCTGGACAGGTTCCGTCACGCTGATCGGCGTGAATCAGGTTCCAGCCCCGGGCGCGCTTGCGCTGCTCGGCCTGGCAGGTCTCGCGGGTCGCCGCCGCCGCTAAGGAGCGCGTCGGCACTCGCCCCGCGGCGCGCCTGAGCGAAGGCCGCCGCAGGAGAGTTGAGTCAGTCTTCAAAGGGATGCTCCCTAACCGGAGCATCCCTTTTATCGTTTCCTCAGCGTTCTCAGCCCACCCCGCATCTTGCCCCCCACCTTGCTTCAGCGGATGCCTTCCCTGGAAGACATGTAGGCGAGCATGTCGACGCAGCGGTTCGCATAGCCTGCTTCGTTGTCGTACCAGGTAACAAGTTTGAAGAAACGGTCGTTCAGTTGAACGCACGCCCCAACATCGAAGATCGATGAACGCGGATCGCCCACAAAATCGCTCGAGACAACTTCCTCGTCGGTCACCCCAAGGACGCCGCGCATCGGCCCCTCAGCGGCGGCCCGCATGAACCCCGTGATCTCCTCGAGGGAGGTGGCGCGCGACGGCTTGAATGTGAGATCGACGCAGGACACCGTGGCGGTCGGCACTCGGAACGACATCCCAGTCAGCTTGCCCTTCGTGGCTGGCAGGCACAGCGCGACAGCCTTCGCTGCACCCGTCGACGCTGGGATGATGTTCATGTAGCCGTTGCGCCCTCCTCGCCAATCCTTCTTGCTCGGACCGTCCTGGGTGGGCTGCGTCGCGGTGACCGCGTGCACCGTGGTCATCAGCCCCTCCTCCAACCCCACCGAATCAAGCAGGACCTTGACGACAGGGGCAAGGCAGTTCGTGGTGCAGGATGCGTTCGACACCACTCGGTGCGCGGCGGGATCGAACTGCTCGTGATTCACGCGGTACACCAGCGTTGGAACCTCCCGCTCACTCTTGGTGGGTGCGGAAATCAGTACGCGTCGGCAGCCCGCATCGAGGTGCTTTCGTGCGTCCTCGATCGTGGTGAACAACCCCGTCGATTCAATGACGTAATCCACCTGATGTGACTTCCATGGAAGTTGCGCTGGATCTTTGACGGCGCAGCACTCGGTGCGCTTGGAACCATCCACGATCGTTGACCCCTCTGCGCGGAGGCCAGATCCAAACCGCCCATGCATCGTGTCGTGGCGAAGGAGGTAGGCAAGGTTGTCGGCTGGCACCAGATCGTTGATCGCCACCACTTCCATGTCAGTACGAGAGGCGATGATGCGGTAGACGAGGCGGCCAATGCGACCGAATCCATTGATGGCAACGCGAATGGGCATGTTTCCTCCAAGTATTGCCTCGCCGATGCCGAGGCGGGTGACTGCAGACGACGGCACGCATGTGCCGTGAGCGGGGAAGATTAGTGTTGTGACGGCGGAGCGGCATCTGCCGACTCACGCGCCAGTTGGCGTGCGCGTCGCTTGGCCTCGCGGCGAAGAACCAGATCGAAGATCCACGGGCAGGCGTTGAAGAGGGCGGCGGACAGGCGCACGATCTCACTCGTCCAGACCTCTGAACGCGGTTGGCGCAGGCAATCCACAATGGCATCCGCAACACGCTCGGGCGGTTGGACGGCCCAGCGCGGCGCGTGCTCTGGAACGGCTCCGCCACGCAAGCCACTTCGCGCAGCGCTCTCGGCAAAGAACTCCGTGGTGGTCGTGATGGGGTGCACGCTTGCGACTTCGATTCCATGAGGCAGCAGCTCGAAGCGCATGGCACGACAGATGGACTCCTGTGCCGCTTTGGATGCCGCGTACGCACCATGCCCCGGCAGGGAGAACTTCGACAGGCAACTCGAACACATCAGCAGATGACCACCCCGCCCTGCCCCGCGGAGCCTCCGCGCCGACTCGCGCAGGAGCGCCACGGAGGCAAAGAAGTTGACTTCGAAAAGTGCTCGGATCTCCTTCTCGGGTGTGAGATGCACATCGCGCTCGAGTCCATAGCCCGCGTTGGCAAACACGACATCCCATCGCCCGAGCTGACGCTCCGCGGCGTCGAGCAGCATGCACTCCGAACCAGGCTGCGTGACGTCCACGGCGACCACGCATGCACGCCGACCGAGGGACTTCACCTCCAGTGCCACCGCTTCGAGACGATCCGCCCGGCGCGCCGCCAGCAGGACATCCATTCCTGCGCGCGCCATGGCAATGGCCGTTGCAGCGCCGATTCCGCTCGACGCGCCTGTCACGATCGCCACCTGTCCAGTCAGGATCCTGCCCATCACCGTCAGCGTAGCCGTGCATCGCTCGGGCGATGCCTCAGCGTGAACGCAGCGGAGAAGACCGATCCACTGCGTACGGTCGGCGCGTCCGTGACGAGCGCGTTCGTTGCAGCTGTCATGGGTTCGATCGCCGCGAAGGCGGCGCCGAGCGGCGAGTAGACCTGGAGAAATCGCCAGCCGCTTCGCAGATGGACCTCCGTGGTGCTTTCGGCGCAGCGAAGCGAAGCGATCGCACCCGCACTCTGCGGCGGCAACTCGAGCAGCGCATCCTGCCCGCTGCCAACCCGCTCGCTGCGCGGCGGCAACGGATCCGCTGCACTCCTGCCACTCGGCAAACCGGTCGAACCGAGCACCCACTGGCGCGCCGCGGGGAGATCGATGCTCGGCATGCTGTGAGCGTCCTCGCCCGCGCCCGTTGCCGACACGGCATGTGGTTCCGCAGCGAAGTAAGGATGCCAGCCGAAGGCGATCGGAACATCGCATCCGCCATCCGCCTGCACCTGCACTTCCACATCGAGCACTGCGTTCACATCCTGCGCACGCAATCGCCACGACACCAGAAGCGAATGCGGGAACGGAAAGGCTTGAAGCAGCGTGGCATGCTCACCCCATCGAATGCGCGCACGCAGTTCGCTTGGTGATGTTTGCTCCAGTTCCCACCTTGACCAACGCAGCAGCAGTCCATGGATGGGCAGTCCATTGCCGTCTCGCTTGAGATCGGGGAATTGGGTGAGGTCGACCTTCCGACCTGCTGCCTCGAAACGGTCCGTCGACAGCCGATTGGCGTAGGGGTAGAGCAGCGGAATGCCGCCCGTGCGCGCGGACGCGAGGAATGCGGGGAGCGCATCGGGAAGCGCAAGGCACTCGCGCCCCGACACGACCCACGACACCGCCACACAACCCGCCGCAGGATGCACGGTCAGGCGCTGCGCATGCTGGGGATGTTCGAGCACGATCGGCGCATTCATGCGTTGAGCCTAACTCGCACGGGGCGCACTGGGCTATCTTTGCACTGCCGCGAACGGCGTTTCCCATGAACGCATCTCCCCTCTTCACTCGCCCGCATGCGCTCGTCGGCATGGTTCATCTGCGCGCGCTACCTGGCACGCCGCACGGCCGCCTCGCGGTGCGTGAGATCGTCGACATCGCCGTTGCCGAGGCGCGGCAACTCGCGGCCGCCGGTTTCGATGCGCTGCTCGTGGAGAACATGCACGATGTGCCTTATCTGCCGGATGCCTCGGGGGCGGATACCGTCGCACCATTCGCCGTGGCAGCGGCGGCGGTCGTCGACGCGGTGAAAGTTCCCGTGGGGCTGCAGGTGCTTTCCAACGCGAACGCCGCTGCACTTGCCATCGCCCATGCCGCTGGTGCGGCATTCATCCGCGCGGAGGGATTCGTCTTTGCTGCCGTGGCGGATGAGGGTCTGGTGGCGACGGGATGCGCGGGGCCCCTGCTGCGGGAACGCCGCCGCCTCGGTGCGGAGGGAATCCGCGTGCTCGCCGACTGCCGCAAGAAACATGCCTCGCATGCGCTGACGGCGGACCTGGATATCGCGGCGTGGATCCGCGCCGCCGAGTTCTTCGCCGCCGACGGGGTGATCGTCACGGGCGAGGAGACTGCGATGGCACCTGACATGGATGAACTGCGGCGTGCCCGAGCCGCTGCGAGCGGACCGCTGCTCGTGGGCAGTGGAACGACCCCCGAAAATGTGGCGGACATCCTGTCGGTTGCCGATGCAGCCATCGTGGGCAGCACGCTGAAGCGCGGCGGCATGTGGCGAAATGAACTCGACGCGGCGCGAGTCGCTGCGCTCGTGCGCGCTCGTGACAGTCTCCGTTCGTAGATCGAGGTGCGTTCACCCCATGTCGAGCAGTACGCAAGGATGCAAGGATCGTGAGGCGCTCGTGTGGCTCGGAGGCACGCTCGTACCCCTGTCGCAGGCGCGGATCAGTCCGCTCGACCGCGGGTTTCTCTTTGGTGACGGCGTGTACGAGGTGGTGCGGTTCTTCGGCGGCGTTGGGATCGGGCTCGATCTGCATGAGGCGCGACTCGGAGCGAGTCTGGCGCAGGTGCACATCCGCGGCGTGGACCCCGACTGCCTCCGGACGATCTCGCATGCCCTGCTTGCAGCCAACCATCTGACGGACGCGGCGATCTACCTGCAGGTCAGCCGCGGAACGGCAGCCGTTCGAAGCCACATCCCACCCGCGCACATGGAGCCGACGATCTTTGCCATGGCCACGCCATGCGGCGGATGGGGCGAACTCGAACGCATCACCACGATGCACTGCGCCACGGCACGCGATGAACGCTGGCTGCGCTGCGCCATCAAGTCCACATCGCTGCTCGGCAGCGTGCTGCCCATGGTGGAGCACGCGGCTTCAGGCGCGGAGGAAGTCATCCTGATCCGCGACGGATTCGTCAGCGAGGGCACATCCACGAATGTGTTTGTCGAAGTAGACGGCGTCCTTGTCACGCCACCTGTGGAGGGCGAGTCTTCCATCCTGCACGGCGTGATGCGGACACGATTGCTCGAAGCGTGCATCCGTCACGGCGTGCCATGCGCGGTGCATCCCGTCACCGAAGCGCAGTTGAGCGCCGCGCGCGAAGTGATCGTCACGGCCAGCAAGCGGATGTACTCCGCCGTCACGCGGCTGGGCGACCGCGCCGTGGGCGATGGATCGGTCGGCCCTCTCGCACGACGCGCCCATGCCGCACTCCTGAACCGCTTGCGCGAGGAAGTGACTCTCGGCTTGCGTGACGCGGCGACTCCTATACTTGCGGCGTGAACGCCCTCGTTGCGATTTCAGTCGGCAATACCCGCACGCAGATTGGTCGTTTCAGCGATCTGCGTGGCGATCTCGATGCCAGCGAAAGCATCCCCAACAGCGAGATCGACACGGTTGTCGCGCGCATCGCACACGCCTTCCATGAGGTGGAGAGCGGCGATGCATGCGTGGTGATGGCGAGCGTCAATCGATCCTTCTCCGACCCTCTCCGCGCGCGCGCAGAGGGACAGTTGGGCATCGAGATCGGAGTGATCGGCGAGGACATCATGCCTGCGGTCGCGACACGCCTCGATCCAGATGCCACCACTGGGGTGGACCGACTGCTCTGTGCTGCAGCAGCCTTTGCACGACTGAAGCAAGCATGCGTTGTCATCGATGTGGGCACTGCCGTGACGGTCGACTTCGTCGATGGCGAAGGCACATTCCATGGCGGCGCCATCGCGCCAGGCGCTGCCATGCAGCTTCGCGCCCTGCATGAGCACACCGATGCGCTTCCGGAGATCGCGTTCGAGCCTCCGCCGGACGAACCGTTCGGTCGCAACACGCGTGAAGCGATGCTGCACGGCGTGTTCCACGGGATCCGTGGGCTGGCGCAGCGGCTCATCGAGCGCTACGCGGACGCGCAAGGTGCATTCCCCATGGTGGTGGTCACTGGCGGTGATGCGCAGAGCATCTTCGAACACGAGGACTTCGTGGACCGCATCGTGCCCGAGCTGCTGCTGCTTGGCATTGCATCGTCCGTTGCTGCCTCAGGTGTGGATGAACCAGCCGCAGAAGATTGAAGGAGTCGCAGTGCAAGCGGGCTTGCCGCCCTTTCATGGTGTGCGCCTGCACTGGGAAACCGCGCGAGGCGTCGGCGCGATTGCGATGGCACGGCTGCACACATCGGATGCCACCGCTCTGGAACGCGCGCTCGGTGCACTCACCGGATCCGCCGCTGGTTCAAACGAACGCGCCATCCCGGTGGGCGCGATCGTTCACCGCACGCTTGCCGAGATCGATGATGGCATCGTCGCGCGTTCCAGTTCCTGTTCCGCGTGGGTCTTTCCTCATGGCGGTCCCTACTCCTGCACCTGCCTTCGGGAGTGGATGTGCTCGCGTGGCGCAGCCATCGATGAGAACCCATCGCCGCGCGACGCGTTCCCAGAAGCAGCCGATGACACGGAAGCGGCGGCGCTGCAACTGCTCGCTCACGCCGCGAGTGCACGCGCCGTGCCGCTGCTGCTCGCGCAGTCGATGTGCCGCCGTCGGGTCGGCCCCGGCTGGCAACCGACGACCGACGATCTCTCGCGCTCGCGCCGTCTCATGCACTGGATCGATCCGCCCTGCATCGTGGCGGTGGGACAGACGAATGTCGGCAAGTCATCGCTGCTGAACGCGCTCGCCGGTCGCTGCATCGCGATCGCCTTCGACGCGGAGGGCACCACGCGCGATGCGGTGGCAGCCCAGCTCACGCTCGATGGACTTGTCGCAGACTGGTTCGATACACCAGGCATCCGCGACGATGCCGATGCGGTGGAACGCGCCGCGCACGCATTGCTCGAACCACTGCGCCGCCGCGCGGATCTGCTGATTGAGGTGTCGGCGCCGGGAAAACCCTGCCCGACCATCCGCACGGCCGGGTGTACCGCAGCGCGACTGCGCGTCTGTACGCATGCCGACCGCGATACCGCACGCGAATCAGCGGAAGCGAAGGTCGCCGATGTCTGCGTCAGTTGTACGGAGCGGACGGGACTCGATGCACTGGCAGTTGCCGTGCGCCGCGCACTGATCGCGGATGCAGATCTCGTGTGCGACGACCCGTGGGTCTTTCAGCCGGCTGCGCCGCTGCCGAACCCGCTCGGCACGCCCACGCACGAATAGCCGCCATCGACATAGACAACCTGTCCCGTGATGCCCGACGCGCGCGGCGACAGGAGGAACAGGCACGCTTCGCCGACTTCCTCGGCGCTGATGTTCCGCCGCAGCGGTGCCGTGCGCTCGATCCAGCCGAGGATGTCGTTGAACCCACCCACCGCCATCGCACTCATGGTGCGGACGGGTCCCGCGGACACGGAGTTCACGCGGATGTTCTTGGGACCAAGATCCGCCGCGAGGTAGCGCGTGCTCGCCTCGAGCGCAGCCTTGGCAACTCCCATCACGTTGTACGCGGCGACAGCGCGCTCGGCGCCGAGGTAACTGAGCGACACCATCGCGCCGCCCGCGGTCATCAGCGGCGCTGCACGCTGCGCCATCGCCACATAGGTGTACGCCGAGAGATCACACGCCTGCGTAAAGACCCCGCGCGGCGTTCCTGTGAATTTGCCCTCCTTCAGCCACTCCTTGTCGCAGTAGGCGATGCAGTGGACGAGGAAATCGATCGTGCCGAACTCCGATGCCACGCGGGAGAAGACCGCATCGAGTTGCTCGTCGCTGCCCGCATCGAGTGGCATCAGCCATGGGTCGACGACGCCACTCTCCTCGAGGGCGCGGCGCGTTCGCCGTTCGCTCTTTTCACCCGGGAGATGCGTGAAGAGGCAGTGTGCGCCCTCGCGCATCAGCGCCTGCGTGATGGCCGTTGCGATCGAGTGCTCATTGGCCACGCCGATGACGAGGCCGCGTTTTCCCTGCATGGAACTCATGCCTTCGGAGAGTACGGGAAAGCGATCGATTCCGCGCAGTGCGCGCCACCACACGCGGCACGCCGACGGGCGGCGCGGGCTGCCCGCTCCCCTCGCTCCACGCGGAGTGTTGAACGCACGCGGTTGGACTCGAACCAACGACCCTCGGTTTCGAAGACCGATGCTCTATCCAACTGAGCTACGCATGCGGGTCACGCGGAAGGATACCGCGCCGATCCTCGAGCGGGGCGGTTCACTCGGCGACGGACTCGCACTCGTCGAGCAGACCGTTGCCGTTGCGATCCTCGGAAAGATCGAGACGAATCTCGCACCGATCGGGAATGCCGTTGCCATTGCAATCGCGCACCCAACCCGAAGCGATCTCGCACGCATCCACCAGCCCGTTCTCATTGCAATCCGGATCGGCCGGGTCGGGAACCCCGTTGCCGTCGCAGTCAGACACCCTGCCATCGGCAATTTCCTGCGCATCATCGATGGCATTGCGATTGCGGTCTGGGAAGCACTCGCCGAGGAATGTCACGCCGGCGCGGCTGATCGACGCGCCCAGATTGGGCGACAGGTCGTCGCCGCACACGAGCGATGTGTCGAGTTGCACCTTGGCATCGCGACCATCCACGCTCCATGCCTCTGCGCTTCGGTTGGCGGTGAAACGGCAGGCATGGAGCGATGCGTCGCCGCCTGCAACGAACACGCCGCCGCCCGATGCGGCGGATGCATTGCGTTCGATCGACGCATCGAGTGCCAACAGCGAACTCTCCGCCGAGTAGATGCCGCCGCCCCAGGCTCCGCTGCGCGTGAAGTTGCCGCTGACGGTCACCTCCACGAGCGTCACGCTGCCCTGTGATGTGTAGATGCCACCACCGAATGTTCGCGCGCTGTTGCCGCGTACCACGCAGCTGATGAGCGTCACACTGCCGGTTTCGTTGCGCAGTCCACCGCCCGCGAAATCCGCGCCGTTGCGCTCGAAGAGGCAGGAGAAGAACTCGCTCTTGCCATGGTGGTGCACCACACCGCCGCCCTCATTCCCATTGAACGCGCATCGCCGCGCGCTGATGTCCGCGCGCTCCACGAGGAGTCCCACGCCGTCCTTGCCTGCAGCACCGAACAACAGCAGGTTGTCGATCTCCGTCCCGCACGCGGCGAGACCCTCGATGGCCAGCACGGGCGTGTTGGCCCGCTCGCCCTGCAGCCATGCCGCGGGCGCCGCTGCATCACCCTCGCCGCGAAGCGTGATCCACTTGTCGCGGATCGTCCAGTTGCCCTTGTAGACGCCTGGTGCCACGAGCACAGTGGCACCTGTGGCTGCTGCATCGATGGCAGACTGGAGATCGCCGAACTCCGATGGCACACGCAGCGTTCCACGGACAGACGCGGGTGCGACGACCGGGGTGGTCTCCGTCTCGAGATCGGGGTTCGCGGAAGTCGGCGTGGTCCACACGCCGTGGGCAAATGAGACCACGGCAATCCCACCGCAAGCCAGGAGGGCCACCTTCCTGGAACGCCTTCCTCCCTGTCCGCCCCTTGTCGTCGTCCTGCGTTCCATGTGGTGAATCCTCCTGACCTGCGTTGCCCTCGCAGAGCCTTCCAAACAATCCGTTTCCCCCTGCGCAGTTGCAACCGAGGGAAGGCGAAAATCAACGAACATGCCGCTTCCGTCGGCGCGTGGGAATCCCCACTTCTGTCCAACCTGTGATTTCCGCCAACTTTGGATGGGAAAAGGCCCTCCACCACCCCCACGGCAGGCATTCTGGGGCGTTTACCCTCCGAACATGAGTATGCGCCGCCTGATCGCCACACTTGCCGCGCTGGTGTTCGGCGCGGGAGGGATCAGTTGCAGCGGGTCGGATCGACCCGCGCAGATGGCGATGCCGCAGGAAATCCGCGCATCCGATTTGGTGCGCTGGTTCGATGATGCGGGCGTCCCGCGAACCGATCTGGACTGGACGGAGATCGATCGCCTCCACGATGTGCACCTCGGACAGATCCTGCGTGTCCGAACTGCTGCAGCCCTTGCGCTCCGCGGCATCGCTCCGTGCAACTACGAGTTCGCCGATGTGGATTGGCCGCAACTCCTGCCGGCGCAAGCAAGCGCAGCGGCATCCATTCAGACGCGGCTGCTCGCTGAAAGCCGCGCGCTCGAAGAGGAGTTCTTCTCCGCACTTCGGTCGGTGAGAGGAGTTGCCCCATGCATCCCTCCGATGCTTGTCGCACGCCGTGGACTCGAGCGGATCCACCAACTCGCAGGCGCGAGCCACACCGCTGGCAATCTCCACGCTGCGACAAGCGAGGATCCCCTGACGCTGCTCGCGAGCGAACTGCGACGCGCGGGTGCCGATGGTGGTGCGCGTCCCTCCACGCCGAGTCTCTGCACGGCGTTCACGGAGATTGCGGGGCGTTCACAACCGACGGCTGAGAGGTGGTGGCAGTCCGTCGGTGCATTCAGCATGGCGGCCGCGTTGGAGTACGAACGCGCAGTCCTCCTTTCGAATCTGCAGCAGCAGGCGCAGAACGCCGACGCCGATGCGCAAGCGCCACCTGCCGCGCCCGATGCAGACCTCCCGCCGCTGCCCGATACCACCGAGCAGGCAGGGGAGCGCGCCCGAGACAGGCTGATCGAATACCACCGTGCCGTGGCCGACGCGATCGATTCGCAGTCGTCCAGCCTTCCCGCCCCCGCGAGGGCGGCCACCACCGAAGCGCTGCTCGACAACGCGGCGCAGTTTGTCCAGGCCAATGTGATGATCGCGATCCGCGTTGCCACCGAGCACCCCAAGTGCAGCGCGTCCACGCGCGCGGCGCTGAGAAAGATCCGTCAACGCATCCATGCCGCTCAGCGCGGCGATGCATCGCTCGCTTCACTGCGGAGCACACTGGAGCGTGCATCGGTTTCGCTGAGCGCTGAGGTCCAAGGCAACGAGGATCTCGCCAAGGCAGTGCAGTTCGCGCTCCAACACGGCAGAGCCATGGACCCACCCGAGACTTCCGTGCCGCAGCCGGATGAACTGGAGGAAGAAGTCCGACTGAGCGTGTGGCGCGATCTTGGTTTGCTGCCGCACCGCATCGACACGAACCGAGTCTGTGCCGTGGGCACTGCGGCCGGTTTGGACAGGGACACATCTCTTCTCATCGCAGCGGCGGGCGATGCGCGCTACCGCGCACTCGAAAAAGACCTCGCGGTGCGAGTCGAACAGGGTGAGACCGAGGCGATGAAGCACGACCGAGGGGAAACCGACAAGGACCGGGCGCGAACAGCGCAAGTGGCTGTGCAAACCTACTTCAGTCATCTGCAGTCGGCGCGACGACTCGTGACGGATGCGGATACCGCACTCCTCGAGGACTTCCGCCTTCGGTGTGCGCTGCAGGGGCGGCCCGCCCGACCCGCGACCATGTTGTTCGAGGCGCTGCGTGTCTCCGGCGCACCAAGTCCCCAGTCCATCCGCCGCCGCCTCCAGGGCGGTTGGTTCCGTTTCCATGTGGTGTTCGACACGCTTCCTGCAGGGTGCATTGCGCTCCTGGTCATCGACGAAGAACTGCCGCAGCACACTCGGGAGTTGCTCGGCGGCATGATGGCCGAGTACTGGGATGAACTTCTCCCGGCCATGCGAGACGCATCCGTCGCGCGAGAGCAAGCGCTGCGGGACATCCTGCAGCTCATGCTGGTCCACCGAAGTGACAGGCCCTCCCCCGAAGCGCGCACCGCACTCGCCGCCATCCTTCGCCGCTACCGAAGCAGCGAAGCCATCTGGGAGCGGATCGAGGACCGCATCGTGGATGAAGTGTGCTCCGTGCTCTCCGATGATGGCGATGCACGGATGCTCCGCAGTGTGCGCATGATGCGCCGCTTTCCCGAGATGTTCACGGGAAGCGCGACACCGCTCGGGCGCGACTTCGAGGAAGCGCGCGCCCTGGCAGATCGACTGCCGGACAGTGCTTGGGATGCGATCAGCCCGCAGCTCGATGCGCTCGATGGCGAAGTGGTCGCTGCCGTGCGCGCAGCGGTCGCCGGGCTGCCCATGAGCGCGCCCGACGACGCGACGATCGCAGCCCTTGTGACGGAGCAACCGGAGTTGCGTTCACTCTCGATGCGCCGCGTGAATGCAGCCGTCCGAGCGGCGCGCGATGCGGGACTGGACATCCCTCCGTCGACTGGCCCCTGACTCAGCGACGAGCATCCGTCCGCCTGGCGTCCGCAGGCATCTTCTTCATGATGAAGAGATAGTTGAACCCTCGGAGGAAGAAATTCCCCTCCTCCGCGGCCCGCCGCCAATTGCCCTTGCCGAGCGAAGCGTTGTGCCGTACCACGCAAATGATGTCCACGGGCTGAAACCTCTTGCGAAGGCGCTCGAACAACTCGAAGCCGATCGGCATGAACACCCCGCCGCCACCGCCTGCCGCACCCCGCCGCTTGCGCCACGAGTCGCTGACATACAGAGCCATGTATCGACGCGGCTTCAGCACACGGTCGATCTGCCCGATCACTCGCTCCATCGCGCGGTAATACGCGGCGCCGCCATCCTCGCCCGACGCATCGAGCTTTCCGATGCAGCGCGGATCATCGGAGTAATCCACATGAGTCGAGTACGGCGGATCGATGAACACGAAATCTGCCGTCCCATCGCCCTGCGGAATCTCCCGTGCGTCGGCTGCGCGAATGTCGGGACGCGACGGCACCAGATCGAATCCGACTCCCTTTCGCCCGAGATCGGCGCAGACATCCAGCGTGGTGCCGCTGCCACACATCGGATCAAGCACCAGATCTCCCTCGCGCGTGTATCGCTGCAACAACTGCCAGATGACCCAGGACGGCGTCGCTCCCACATAGGCCTTGTCGCCCTGCATGCGCGCCCCGTCGGCCGCGGTGTAGTGCTGGCTCGGGTATTCCCAGAGCGTGGTGGGAGCGATCCGAAGCGGCGGGCGGTTCATCGTGTCGCGCCGGCTGCTGCGCCACTCGGCGTTCCGGTTGGTGCGCTCCAGAGCACTCCCGATGAAGGCGTGCGCCCTGACTCGATCGTGCCCACCTGCCCCAGTTCGCGCTCCAACCGCTGCCAGCGTTCGATCCGCATCGAACCAATCGCTGCGCCATCCGCAGGAACGATCAGAGGACGCTCCAACTCCGCTGCGATGTTCATCGCCTCGAGCGACATCGACGGGTTGAGTGCCGCGATGCCGACGTTGTACTTCGGTGGATCCGCGAAGTAACGCCGCCAACCCTCGCTCGTGGCGCGCACGAACGCCTCCACGATCTCCGGGCGCTTCGCGGCAGACACCGCGCTCGTGGCAAGCACTGCCGCATACGGATTGAACACCGTCGCCACCGACAGCACACGCGTCGGCACGCCTCGGAGCCTGCACTCCACGGGCTCCGCAGTGATGAAGCACTGCTGCACGGCATCCTTCGACGCGAGGAACCCAGCGAGTGCTCCCGTGTACGGCACCAGTTTCAAGTCCTTGCCCCCGTACTTCAGATTGAGCAGCCTGACATATGGAGGACTCGCGTCGACGGCCACCGTGGAAGCACTCATCCACAACTGTTCGATCGTCGTGATGGGATTCGACTCGTGCAGCAGGAACCCAGTCGGGTTGTCCTGGAAGATCGCGAAGACCGCGACAAGATCGCCACCTCGGTCGCGCAGCGTGAGAACATCCTCCGCGGTCATCACGCCGAAATCCGCCTGCCCGCTCGCCACGAGTTGTGCCACGGGCACCTGCGAGCCGCCCTTGCGGATGTCCACATCGAGTCCCGCCGCCGCATAGAGCCCATCCTGCTGTGCGGCAAAGATGCCACCGAACTCAGGCTCAGGCACCCAGTTCAGTTGAACCCGCACTGGCGTTCGCGCGGGCGCCGCGCTGCCATCCTTCGATCCATCGCAGCCTGCATGGACGCAGAGGAACGCCGCCGTCATCACCATCGCACTTCGCCGCATCACCGCCGATCCTCCGTTTCGTTGACCGCCGACGCGTGCCAGCGGCGCACCAGCAGCCAGCCCACCAGGCTGACTGCACCGAACAGCGCGAATCCCACCACCGTGGTGAGCGCAACCGCAGCGAACACGAGATCGGTCCTCGCATCACGCATCGCAGCTTGGATGACGATACCGAGCGGCGCGCGCACACCTCCGTAGCCCGAGACGAACTCCCCCACCACTGCACCAATCACGGCAAGTCCCGCCGCGATGCGGAGTCCGGTCACGGTGGCTGGCACCGACCAGGGAAGATCCAACTTCCACCAGCGACTCAGCAGCGACGCTCTCGACAACTGGAAGAGTTCCCGCAGACCAGGGTCGACGGATGCTTGCCCGTCGATGGTCGCGGCGAGGACGGGGAAGAGCGAGACGATCGCGGCGGACAGGATCGCCATCGGCAACCCATTGTCGACCCAGAGTTGCAGCAGCGGCGCCACCGCCACAACAGGCACCATCTGCAGGACCGTCGCGAGCGGGTAGAGCGAACGCCGCAGGATCGGGATGAGCGCAATCACGCTTCCGATCAGGATTCCCCCAGCGGCGGCGCAGGCAAAACCGATCGTCGCACCCAGAGCCGTTCGTCCCATGGCTGAGGCGAGCATGTCGCGGCTCTCCCACATGGCGCGCGCGATCGCCGTGGGCGGCGGAAGCAGATACGGCGCGACCCCAGAGATCAGGACGCCGACTTGCCACGCGCCGAGCACGATCGCCACGCCGACGAGCGGCCACACGACGGCGCGGACTTGGCGAGCAAGTGCATTCATGCGGCATCCCTCCCCGATGCGGCGGCGAGCAAGCGCATGCAATGCTCCACCTCGCTCAGGAACCCCACATCCCCACGATCGCGCCGGTCCCGCTGGACTCGAACGGCATGATCTGCATGAACACGCCCGCGCGCCATCACGATGACTCGGTCGGCGAGCCACACCGCTTCGCTGACCGAGTGCGTGACGAGCATCGTTGTGGCGCCACACGCGCGAAACGTGCGGAGGATCTCTTCGTCGAGTTGCATGCGCGTGAACTCATCGACCGCGCTGCACGGCTCATCGAGCAACAGCACCTGCGGCTGCGTCACGAGCGCGCGCGCAAGTGCCACGCGCATGCGCATCCCCCCCGACAACTGCGCGGGCAGCATGCGCGATGCGTGAGCGAGTCCCGCTGCGCGCAGAACCTCCAACGCACTCGCTTGCCTCTGCTCGCGGGGAACGCCCGCCAACTCCAGCGGCAGCGCGACATTGTCGACGACGCGTCGCCACGGGAGCAATCGCGGATCCTGGAAGCACACGGACCGCGCGGACCGCGAACCACTCGCACCCTCCGCCTCCACCCGACCCGCCGTCGGCACATCCAGCCCCGCTGCAAGCCGCAGCAGCGTGGTCTTTCCACAACCACTCGGGCCGATCACCGCCGTCAACGACCCAGGCGCCAACGACAGCGTCACGCCATCGACCGCACGCACTCCACCTGCGAACTCGCGAGCGACCCGATCGAACTGCAGTGTCGGCGGCAGACGGGTCATCCAGTCTTCAGGTCGATCTCGATGTCTTCACCCGGCGGAAGGCGATGCATCAGGGATGCTTGGAACTTCACGGGATCCGCGGACGATGGCACCTTTCCAACGATGATCACCTGCCGTTTATGTTCGTACTCCTGCGCCGACGAGATCTTGCCGCCCACCTTGCGGATCAGTTCCATCGCCGTCAGCATCACGGCTTTTGGATCCGACTTGCTCGGCAGCTTCATCCTCAGCCGGAACCCGACGGTCGAGTCGAGCCAGAAGATCAGCAGCCAGGAGAACACGGTGAAGAAGACCGCCATTGCCAACTCGCCGAGCCCACAGGCGAGACCGATGACGACCACCATGATCGCCTTGCCCGTGATCTTCGGATTCTCGAGCACCGTACGAAAACGGATCAATCCACCGATGCCGAAGATGACGAGCGCCATCGCCGAATCGACGCGCACCAGTTCCGACACGACGGCGCCGACGAGCGCCAGCACGATCAGCGTGTTGCGCTGCTCGAGATCCTCCACGGGATCTCCCTTCCCCGATCGGCGCGGATGCCATGCAATGGCGAATCCGCAGAGCGCAGCAACGACCAGTCCCAACAGCAGCGACAGGACGAACCATCCATTCGTGAAATGACTGAGCGAACTCTGCACCCCATGAAAGTTCAGCTGGTGATCCCGCTGCTGCTGCTGCTCGAACAACGGAATCAAGGAATGCCCCTTCTCTGCGAGGAGGCAAGGAACACGCTGCAGCGCATCAAGGACTGTCATGTGGGAGTATTCTCGCCTGAGACCATGGAAGTGCGCAACCTGCCATTCCGTCGCCGCTCTGGCTCGGGCGCCGTGGGGTGCCTGTTGGCGGGCGCCGCAGTCCTCCTGACGAGCCTCTTGGGGTGCGAACCGCCGCCCGACGGGAGGTCTGCGACCGAGCCCACCGAGGAGCGTTTCGATCGACGCGAGGGCGAATTCCCGAAGCACGCCCATCATTCGAAGGAAGCGGATCAGGCCACGAAGCGAACGCACGACCACGATCTCACCGCAAAGGATCCCCGTTGGTACATCACCATGCACGGCAAGCCTGCGGGCAATACCGTGCACGGCATCAACAGCAAGGGAGAACTGCTCGGCAGCGTGCTCGGCGATGTCCCCGAATCGGCCGGCGGAGAAGCGCAGGGTGTTCGCGGCATGTTGCACACGGGGCGGCATGGGCTGCTGCTCGTCAGCGCCAACATGTCGGACACGCGCATCCTTTGGTACGGCTCACCAAACTCTGACGGCATTCTGCCGTTCAGCTCCACCTTTACGGCGAAGCGCCTGACCAACCCGGAGATGGTTCACTCCTACGCACTCGCCGTGGGCATCGATGGAACCGTGTTCGCCTCCAACCAGGACACCAACACGGTCACTCGATACAGCGGCATCGGAACGGCGACACCCGGGCAACCGATTGCCGTTCCGCCCGAGATTGCCGGACTCGGACTCCCGCCAGGCACCATCGTTCCGCGAGCAGGAGTTTCCCCGCAAGGCATCACGGAGATTCGTGGCATCGCAATCGGTGCGGATGGACTTCTCTATGTCGCCGACCGCGGCGCATCGCAGGTCCTGGCCTTCGATTGCAAGACGGGGCTTCGCCACTCGGTCGTGGCCGGTGCATCGCAGGGGCTCAAGCACCCGATCCAACTGCTGTTCGCACCCGACGGTGAAACGCTCTACATCAGCGACAACGGCGCGCCCGCAATCTTCCGCACGAATGTGCGCACGGGCGAATTCATCCTTTTTGCCAACGCCCGCACGGGCTGCCCCGAACTGCCGAGTTCGCTCGCCCTCGACGACACGCACCTCTATGTGGGCGACCGCAAGCGCATGCAGATCCTGCGTTTCAACACAGAGACTGGCGAGCGGTCCCACGACGCATTCGTCGACAAGCTGCCTGATGCCCCCGAGTTCATGATCCCGGCGTCCATCATCAAAGCATCCCCGGACGCGTCTCTCCCCGCCGACTCGCAGCGCAACGCCAAGTCGGGCGGCTAGGCGCCGCGCTGCAGGCGCAAGTCCACCGCACCCGGGGAACCCGCGTGTGCCACGAGATAAGCGCGGTGCGGCGTGCGACCGGCGAAGTCCTCTGGGAGCGTGAATGATGTGATGTCGCGCATGACCACTCCCGCCGGCACCAACGCGGGATCGGGCGCGAACGAACGCGCGTTGGTGCTGAACCAGATCTGCCCGCGCGGATCGAGCCAACGCATGGCGGATGCGATCAGCGCGGGCCAGTCGCGTTCCACCGCGAAACTGTCTGCCGCCATGCGCTTGCTGTTGGAGAAGGTCGGCGGATCGAGCACGATGATGTCGAATGACTCGCCTCGCGTCGGCTGCTCCAACCACTGGAGACAGTCCGCTTGTTCGAAGCGATGCGAGCTGCCGCCGAAACCGTTCAGCGCCATGTTGCGCTGCGCCCATCCGAGGTATGTGTTGCTGAGATCCACGGTGCGCGTCTGCGCGGCGCCACCCGCCACCGCGTGACAGGTAAACGCCCCCGTGTACGCGAAGAGGTTCAGCACGCGCCGACCGTTCGCGCGCGCACGCACCAGGCTCCGCGTCGTTCGGTGATCGAGGAACAGTCCAGTATCGAGGTAATCGGAAAGGTTCACCTCGAACGACAGCCCCTGCTCGCGCACGATTCGCACGACGCCGCGCGTGTCCACGCGTTCGTACTGCGCGAGACCTCGCTGGCGCTGCCGCCGTTTCAGGAACAGCCGCGAACGCTCCACCGAGAGTCCGCGCAGGATGTGCTCCACGCAGGCTTGGGCATGGGCCTCTTCCAGTTCGAGCGTGTCGTCGCGCGTCCGCGGATGGAGCCACGCGACAACATCCCCGTCGTACCAGTCCACGACCAGCGGATACTCGGGGATATCCCGTTCATAGACACGGAAACATGGCGTGCCCGTGCGACGCGACCACTTGGAAAGGTGCTTGAATCGCTTGGCAAGTCGGTTATCGAGCATGCGGGTGGTTGCCTCGGCGCGTTGCCGATTTACGCAGGGAACGCTACCTTCCCCCCTTCATTTCACAGGCAACCACTCAGGAAGGAAACTGCATGCGATTCGCTCCGCTCGCCCTGTTCACTTTGCTCGCCACCGCTTCCACGGCCCTTGCGGGCGAGGCGGACCTGAAGCTCCCGCAAGTCGCCGATGTCGACTTCGGCGGCGGACTCACAGGATGGAAACTCATGATGGGCGGACTCGCGATCGCCGTGGTCGGTGCGCTCTTTGGAGTCCTGCAGTACCGCCAAACCGTGGCGCTTCCTGCGCACAAGAGCATGCTCGCAGTCTCCAACATCATCTGGGAGACCTGCAAGAGTTACATCATTCAGCAAGGCAAGTACCTCTCGGTGCTCTGGATCCTCATCGCGGGCGCGATCATCTTTTACTTCGGTTATCTCGAGCACAAGGGTGCCCGCGATGTGATCGTGATCCTGCTCGCGTCGGTGCTCGGCATCCTCGGTTCCTACGGCGTGGCATGGTTCGGCATCCGCATCAACACGCAAGCCAACTCGCGGGCAGCGTTCGCCAGCCTGAAGGGCTACCCGCTCCCCGTACTGGGGATTCCACTGAAGTCGGGCATGTCGATCGGCATGTTGCTCGTCTCCGTGGAACTGTTCTTCATGATCTGCATCCTCTGCTTCTTGCCGCCGGAACTGGTGGGGCCATCCTTCATCGGCTTCGCCATCGGTGAATCGCTCGGCGCATCCGCGCTGCGCATTTGCGGCGGCATCTTCACGAAGATCGCGGACATCGGCGCCGATCTGATGAAGATCGTCTTCAAGCTGCCGGAGGACGATCCAAAGAACCCCGGCGTCATCGCCGACTGCACGGGAGACAACGCAGGCGATTCCGTCGGTCCGACTGCCGACGGCTTCGAAACCTACGGTGTGACCGGCGTGGCGCTCATCGCATTCCTTGCCTATTCGCTCGGAGCGGTCGGCAACGCAGGCGAGATGTGCGGCAAGCTGATCGTGTGGCTCTTCGCCATGCGCGCGCTGATGATCGTGACTTCGCTTGCCTCCTACTTCATCAATGAGGCGATCAGCAAGGCCCGGTTCGCCACCGCAAAGGACTTCCACGAGGAAGCGCCGCTCACCTGGCTTGTGTGGATCACCTCGATTCTCTCGATCGTGGTCACATTCGTGGCAAGCAAGTGGCTGCTCGGCAACATCGAATACAACGGCGTCAAACTGGAAAACCTCTGGTGGGCGCTCAGCGTCATCATCTCGTGCGGGACGATTGCAGGCGCCGTCATCCCGGAGTTCACCAAGGTATTCACGAGCACCAGCTCGGGTCATGTGGACGAAGTGGTCAACGCGAGCAAGCAGGGTGGCGCATCGCTGAACATCCTGTCTGGCTTCGTGGCCGGCAACTACAGCGCCTTCTGGAAGGGACTCGTCATCGCAGGTCTCATGGGCATCGGTTGGTGGATCTCCACGGAAAAGGACATCGCAGCGCTGATGCCCGCCGCGTATGCCTTTGCCGGCCCCATCTTCGCGTTCGGACTGATCGCATTCGGATTCCTCGGCATGGGTCCCGTGACGATCGCCGTCGACAGTTTCGGTCCAGTGACGGACAACGCGCAGTCCGTGTACGAACTCAGCCGCATTGAGGCTCAGCCCGGCATCCGGGAGGAAATCAAGCGCGACTTCGGCTTCCATCCAGACTTCGAGGTTGCAAAGCACACGCTCGAGAAGGCCGACGGAGCGGGCAACACCTTCAAGGCGACCGCGAAGCCCGTGCTGATTGGCACGGCCGTGGTCGGCGCAACCACCATGGTGTTCGGCATCATCCTGGCGCTGATCAAGTCGGAGGCGCCTGCCGACGCCACGTTGCAGCAGTTGCAGGCAGCGAGCCAAATGGTGATCGGCAAGCTATCCATCGTGACACCCGAGATTCTGCTTGGGCTTCTCATCGGTGGCGCCGTGATCTATTGGTTCACCGGCGCGGCAACGCAAGCCGTTGTCACGGGCGCGTACCGAGCCGTGGTGTTCATCAAGGAGAACATCAATCTGGACAAGGCTGAAGCAAGCATCGACGACGCCAAGAAGGTGGTGGAAATCTGCACGGTCTACGCGCAGAAGGGAATGACCAACATCTTCCTCGTGGTCTTCTTCTTCTCGCTCGGACTCCCCTTCTTCGATCCGTTCTTCTTCATCGGCTACCTCGTGTCGATGGCATTCTTCGGGCTCTATCAGGCGATCTTCATGGCCAACGCGGGCGGTGCATGGGACAATGCGAAGAAAATCGTTGAGGTCAACCTGCGCGCGAAGGGCACGGAGCTGCACGCGGCAACGGTCGTCGGCGATACCGTCGGCGATCCCTTCAAGGACACGAGTTCGGTGGCTCTCAATCCCGTCATCAAGTTCACGACCCTGTTTGGACTGCTCGCGGTGGAGATCGCCATCGCGATGAAGAACAACCCGGCGCGCGTGTGGATCGGTGTGGGATGTGCGTTGGTGGCGTGCTTCTTCGTCTGGCGCAGCTTCTACGGCATGCGCATCCCGACGAACGCAAAGCGCTGATCGAACGGACAAACACCGAGTCAACCGAACGCTGGTTGCCGACCTAGACTGTCGGAGAGATGTTCGCCTCTCTTGCCCTGCTCGCGGTCGCTGCCGTTGCCCCAAGCGCGGATCCCGCGGCCAGCGGACTCTTGCGCGAAGCGGGCGCGTGGCTGGCAGGCCACGGCGCACTCGCGATCTTCGTGGCGTTCGTCCTCTGTGGAATCGGACTGCACCTCTCGGAGGATTTCATCCTCATTCCAGCCGGCATCCTGACGGTCGATGCTGCCACGGGGAATGTTTCTTGGCCCCTCTTCGTGGAGTTCGGAGTGGCGGCCTGGGCGGGCATCATCGTTGGGGATGTCGGGTGGGTTTGGATCTGCAGGCACTTCGGTGCGCGGATATTGGCAGGTCGATGGTTCCTGCGTTTGGTCGGACCGAGAACGCTGCTGGAAATGAAGTACGAAGTGGATCGCCGTGGAGCGTGGGCGCTGCTCGCGGCGCGCTTCATCCCAGGCGCGCGCACGCCCATGATCACGGTGTGCGGACTGATGCACCTCTCTTGGTGGAAGGTATTGGCCGTGGAAATGAGCGGCGTCGTCTTCACCGCTCCCCTGCAGATGCTGATCGGCGTCGGAGTGGCGAAACTTGGGCGTCAGTTCGAGAGCGATGCGCACCGATGGATGCTCTACATCGGCGCCACCCTTGCCGTGGTGCTGGGCATGTTCATCTTGCATCTGATCATCGCCCGCCGAGCCAAGCATGCCAGCAAGCCCCGTGCGAAAGTCTCCTGGCTTGAGTCGCTGCGCGGTACGCCATCCATGCGCCGAAGCCCCCGACCCCGCCTCCACGACGGAGGGTGATCGTTGCCGATCCGATCGAGGATCGTTAGACTCTTGAATCCTCGTCCGCTCGAGTTCGTGCTGCGGGAGAGGACGAGAATCTGGTTCGTTTTGGGCGAATACTCAAGTGGTCAACGAGGACAGACTGTAAATCTGTTGGCTTTGCCTTCGTAGGTTCGAATCCTACTTCGCCCATTGTTTGCTCCCCGCACGGCCGTTGCCGATGCGATTGCATCAATCTTCCACTCCTGGCTTGCCTTGCATGAGATTTGCGGGCATGTTGTCCATGGGTTGGGGAGGGTTCCCAGCTCACAAAGGTTTCTCCATTCATCGCACAAGTTTTTCACAAAGGGAAACGTCGCCATGTTGAATGCTCGTCTCAATAGTCACTTTGCAGTCGCTGCAGCCGCGCTGTCGATCGCTGCAGCTTCGCAGGCCGAAGTCATCACTTGGAACATCAACGCAGTGATTCCGGCCAACATCGACGGTCTGTACATCAACATCGCGACGCAGACCACCGGCGCAACCGGCGGAGCAACGGCCGGCTGGGACATCAATCCCTACGGCGCTACCACTCTGAATTTCTTCGCGTCTGGGACATCCCCGAACCCAGCAACGACCTATGTCCGAACGCAGACCACTGGCGGACCAAGCAACCTGTCCGAGGGTTTCGTGGTCGGTTCGAGTGGTCCTTTCGCGAACAGCACGACAGCGGTCATCAGTGCAGCCGGCGTTGGCGCCAACGGTTGGGCATTGAATTCGATCGGTTACTTCGGATTCCGCTTCAACCCAGGATCCACTGCAGGGACGGTTCGATACGGGTTCGGTGCCTTGCAGGTTGGCGCCACCGCAGCGCAGCGCACCCTGCTCTACATCAAGTGGGATGACACTGGTGCACCGATCACGGTGGGACCCGATGGTCCACCGCCGGCGTACGACCCGTGCGCCTCGTTCAACCCAGTGCTCGCAAGCGGTGCCAACAGCGTTTTTGTGAATGTGGACACGGCACAGGATCTCGCCCTCAGCGGCTGCGGGACGGCTGCGAAGGCAAACTATTACAAGTACACGGCGCCGTACACGGGTAGTTACACCTTCAGCACATGCTCGGGTGGGGCCGCGACGCGCTTGGCAGTCTTGGATGGTTGCGCGGCTGGTTCCAATCAGCTTGCGTGCAACGACGATGCCTGCGGCAGTTCATCGTCGCTCGATCTGTCGCTGAACAGCGGACAGATTGTGTATGTGGTGGTCGGTGGCGAAGGCGGATCCGATCTGGCGTCACCGCTTTCCATCGATGTGACGGCACCACCCCCGCCGCCGAACCCAAACTGCGCCAGCGCAACAGCCCTTCAGTTTGGCGACAACGCCGTCGACAACGCTGGAATCACTGGCGATCTCACGGTGCGCTCGTCACCCACCGCCACTGCGGTTGTCTACAAGGCTCGGTGGTACCGCTTCACGCCGACCGTGACGGGGCCCTACACCTTCAGCGCCTGCGGGTCAGTCAATGACACCAAGATGGCCATTGCATCAGACTGTCCTGCGGTCAATGCGACGCTCCAGTCGATTGCGTACAACGACGATGCGTGCGCATGCACATCCGGATGCGGAACCACCACGCAGTCGAACTTCTCAAGTCGCCTCAATGGCACCAACACAGGTATCCCGCTGACGCAAGACTTGGTGGCGGGCCAGTCCTATCTGCTCGTCATCGGTGGATACGGCTCAACGACGGCAGCTATCTCCGCCAACTTGGTGATCGATGGTCCGCCACAAACGCCTCCATGTCCTGGCGACTTCGACAGCGATGGCGTGCGAGGAGGCTCTGATCTGACGATTCTTCTCTCCAACTGGGGTTCATCGGGCGCCGACCTCGACGGCGACGGCGTGACGGGCGGATCGGATTTGACGATCCTGCTCAGCGGTTGGGGTGCCTGCCAGTAAGTCACGGCTTCAAGACGTTGCCGATATCCGCGGGGTGCCTTCGGGCACCCCGCGTTTCACTTTTGCAAACGACTTGCGCCTTGTCGCGCAGCGGGTTTTCTTTCTTCGCGATCGCGAAACTGCCGACGCGCGCGGCGCGTATTCCACTGCGTGGACCGACTTGTCCACTCAGGGCGAGCAGGAGGTGTTCATGCAGCGCGCATTCATCGGATTCACTTGGGTCCTCTCACTCGCTTCAGCCTTTCACTCGGCTGCTGAACCGCCGCTCGTCACCTTCGTGAAGAACAACTCGTGGGACGGTGGCTACAACGGTTCGATCATCATCACCAACCGCGCGGCAACGGCGATCCAGGACTGGCGCGCCGAGTGGGACAACGGTCCCAGCGTTGCCTCGGCATGGAACGGCACCTACTCCTTCTCGAGCGGACACGCAACACTCATCAACGCGGGATGGAACGGAACGATTGCACCAGGAGCGAGTGCCACGGTGGGCTACACGGGCGTGGGAACACTGCTTGAAAACGTCAGTGAATGCTCCGTCAACGGCGTTTCAGCTGAGGTTGCCTATCAAGGCAGCACCGGTGGCGGCGGCGGTGGCGGCGGCGGGGGCGGCGGCGGTGGTGGTGGTGGCAGCGGTGGTGGTGGCGGTACTCCACCGGAAAACCCACGCGGCCCGTTCACCTGCATCAGCGATATGGATGGGAATGGTGAAACGGGCGGCAGCGATCTCGCCGTCATGCTTGGATCGTGGGGTCAAGCAGGAGGCGCTGCAGCGGCGGATCTGGATGGAAACGGATCGATCGATGGGACAGACCTCAGCATGCTGCTGTCGAATTGGGGGGCCTGCCCGCCCGAGCGACGCATCGTTGCCTATTGGATCGAGTGGGGCATTTACGGGCGCAACTACCAGCCTTCGGATACGCCACTGCACAAGATCACGCATCTGAACTACGCCTTCGCCAAGATTGATTCGCAGGGACGAGTCGCGCCATTCGATACCTATGCGGCGATCGAGAAGAACTACCCGGGTGACACCTGGGATCAGCCGATCCGCGGGACCTACCACCAACTCAACACGGTCCTTCGCAAGCAGTACCCGCACATCAAGACACTGATTTCCGTCGGCGGCTGGACGCTGAGCGGGGCATTCAGCGATGCGGCGCTCACCCCGAGCAGCCGCGCAGTGTTTGCGCAGAGCTGCGTGGATTTCATCCGTACCTACGGATTCGACGGTGTCGATATCGACTGGGAATATCCCGTTGCCGGTGGGCTGCCTTCGAATACATACCGCCCTGCGGACAAACAGAACTTCACCCTGCTGCTGCGGGATACACGCCTCGCGCTGAATGCAGCGGGTGCGGAGGATGGGAAGCACTACCTCCTCACGATTGCGGCTCCCGCGGGCTACGACAAGTTCGAGAACTTGGAGGCGTCGCAGATCCACCAGCATCTCGACTTCATCAACATCATGACCTACGACTACTTCGGTGCGTGGGAACTTGCCTACACCGCAAATCACGCAGCGTTCGAGCCGGATCTCGGACTCCCGAGCGCAAACGAGCAGCTGCGGACGAAGTACAACACTCGTCACGCAGTGGAGCAGTATCTCACTGCCGGCACTCCGCCCGACAAGGTTGTGCTTGGGCTCCCCTTCTACGGGCGTGCATGGCGCGGTGTTCCTGCAACGGGATTCGGACTGCATCAGCCAGGCACCGGCGTTCCGCCAGGCACGTGGGACGACTGGTCGAGCGGCGCCACGGGCGTGAACGACTTCACGGAGATCGATCGCACCTTGCTCGCATCAGGGAGCGGCTATCAGCGGCACTGGGATCCAGTGACCAAGAATCCGTTCCTGTACAGCGCAACCGCTCACGGCGGACACTGGATCGGCTACGACGACCAACAGTCCATCGCCCTGAAGCTGGAGTGGGCGAACGAGATCGGACTGTCGGGTGCCATGTTCTGGGAGATCACCGCCGACCGCGATCAGAAGCTCCTCGATGTGATTGGGCAGTCGCTTGGTGCGCGACCGGTCAGCCCATAGTCGGAAGAGCGCTTCGCCCGTTAGCCTCTCGGCATCGTGCCGCACTTCGATCGTCCGATTGCGCTCCTGATCCTCGCGGTGCTGCCGCTGATCTGGTGGTCGGTGTGGAGGCGACGCGGCTTCACAGGCACGCGTCGTGCCGCCATGGCGGCGACGGCGCGGTCACTGCTGTTGGCACTCCTTGCCCTCGCGCTCGCGCAGCCCGCCATCCGCCGCACGGGTGAGCAGGTCACGCTCGTGGTCGTTGCCGATGTCAGCAAGTCGGTTCCCACCGAACTCCTGCAGCAGGCGCAGGAACAACTCGAGCGCGCCGTCGAGCGCAGGACTGACCGCAACGATCGAATCGGCGTGGTGGCGGTCGGACGCAACGCAGCAGTCACGGAGATTCCGCGAGTGGGCGGGCGAATCGATTTCACCGCCCGGCCGAGCGATCTCGAGGGCTCGGATCTCGCGAAGGGGGTACAGCGCGCGCTCGCCGTGTTGCCGCCCGACACGATGAACCGCATCCTGCTGGTTTCGGATGGCAACGAGACGGCGGGGAGTCTTGCCGCCGCAGCAGATCTGGCAGCCGCCAACCGTGTGCCCATCGATGTGCTGCCGATCACCTACTCGCACTCGCGTGAGACGCTCATCGAGAGCATCCGACTGCCCTCCCGCGTTCGATCGGGACAGGCCGCATCGCTCCGCATCGCGCTGCGCAGCCAAGGCGGTGGCAGTGGCACGCTCTTGGTGTGGGAGAACGACCAGCCCATCGACTTGGATTCCGCATCGCCTGGTTCGGGTCGCCGCATCACGCTGCCCGCGGGCCCGAGCACCATCGAGGTGCCGTTGTCACTGGATCGCTCTGGTGCACGCCGCTTCCGTGCGCTGTTCGAGCCGGATGCTGCGACTGGCGATGGCGTCGTCGAGAACAACCGCGGCGCCACCACCACATTCGTTGCAGGCGAAGGCAGCGTGCTGGTCATACACGATGCCGAGGCGGAGAGTGCTTCGCTCGTGCAGGCCCTGCAACGCGGCGGACTCACCGTCGACACCATCTCGAGCGATCAACTGGTGGGCGACATGGCGTCGCTTTCCGCGTACGACGCCGTCGTGCTGTCGAATGTTCCCCGCTACTCCATCGACAACGCCACCGACAGGCTGCTGCGCTCCTATGTGCATGATCTCGGCGGCGGGCTGCTTGTGACAGGCGGCGACAGTTCCTTCGGCGCAGGCGGCTGGATCGGAAGCGCACTCGCGGATGCGCTTCCCGTGAAACTGGATCCGCCAGCCTCGCGCGAGATGATGCGCGCCTGTGTTGCCGTGGTGATCGACACCTCCGGATCGATGTGCAATGTGGTTTCTGGGACGGGACGAACGCAGCAGGAAGAGGCGAATGACGCGGCCGTTGCAGGGCTTCGTTCGATGACTCGCCTCGACGAGATCATCGTCGTGCCGTTCAATCAGGATGCGGAAGTTCGTGTACCACGCCAGCAAGTTGGCGACGGCAAAAAAATCGCCGCATCGATCCTGAGCATGCAGTCGGGCGGCGGGACGAATCAGTTCGCAGGGATGGAGCTTGCGCTCGAGGAGTTGCTCAAGTCCAAGGCTGCAACGCGGCACATGGTGATCCTCACGGATGGACAGACCACGGGCGATCAGGAGCTGGGCAAGCAGATCGTGCAGACAGCGCGCCGCAACAAAATCACGATCTCGACGATCGGCGTGGGCGATGGAAGCAACGATGAACTGCTCATGTTCCTCGCGCAAGAGGGAGGCGGCGAGCATTACTCCATCGACTCCCCTGCAGCCGCGCGGCGCCTGCCGGCGATGTTCATTCGTGAGATGTCCATCGGCTCGCGAAATCTCATCGCTGAGGGGAGCTTCCAACCGCAACTGCGTCGCGATGCGGCGGGCCCTGTGGCACCCGATCTCACTGCGCTTCCACCGCTCGGAGGTTCGGTGATCACGGTGCCGCGCGAAGGGCTGTCGCAGTATCCGATCGTGCGGGTTTCGGAGGAGGGAACCGATCCAATCTTGGCGCATTGGAACCACGGACTCGGAAAGGTCGTTGCATTCACGAGCGATACGACGGGTCGCTGGGGATCCGCGTGGGTCTCCTGGAGCGGGTTCCAGCCCTTCTGGGAGCGCGTGGTGCGCTGGCTCATGCGTCCCGCAGCGCCTGACACCCTGATGCTCCGCACTCGGATCGACGGCGATGATGCCGTTGTCGAGCTGGATGCAACCGGGATGAACTCTGGGTCTGCGCCGTTTGGTCGCGCGGAGGCGCGGATTGTGATGCCCGATGGCACCGTGCAGCGACTGCCCATGGTGCAGAAGGGACTTGGTCGATTCGAGGGGCGTTTCACCTGCGAGGGAACGGGGTCATACCTCGTTGACGCTGGGCTGAGCGAGAGCGGTGCGGCGCGCGCGGGCGGTTCGGTGCAGGCGAGCGTCAGCGTTCCCTACTCACGGGAGTATCGCATGACGCGCGACAACTCGATGTTGCTGATCCAGACTGCGGAGCAGACGGGAGGGCGCGTGCTGTCTGCTGCATCGCTGGCGAGCGAAGACCTCTTCGACCGTTCAGGGCTGACAAGGCCACGCTCGATCCGTCAGATCTGGGACATCCTCGCCATCATCGCGGCCGTGTTGTTGGTGATCGATGTGGCGTCGCGTCGGCTCGTGCTCGATTCAGGCGTGCTGCGGGATGGGCTCTTGAGCGTCACGGGTGTTTCGCGTGCCGGCCGCGGTGAGACGATCGCTGCGTGGAAGCGTGCGCGCGCGGCATCCGCGGGTGGCGGCGACGGGAGCGGTGAACGCACGGTGCTCGCGAACTCGGCCACTCCTGCAGCAGCGTCCGCCCGCAGCCGATCTCGCGTGATGCCGACAGCGCCCGCAGCACCCACGACGAAGATGCCCGAGACGCCCACCATCCAAAACGGAACTTCAACGACTTCAGATTCCGCGGCGCGCGCTGCGGAGGAGGAGACGAGCGATCCACTTTCGCGGCTCCGACGCGCCAAACGCAGGGCGAAAGAGGAGATGGACGGCGACGACCGCGCGGGATGATGGATTCCGCCTCGATTGCCGCCCGCAGCGAGCGCGGCTATTCTCGTCCGTTCGCCGCGCAGAGTCGGAATGAGCGCGGGGTGTAGCTCAGCTTGGTAGAGCGCGTGGTTCGGGACCAAGAGGCCGCAGGTTCAAATCCGGTCACCCCGATTTCGCCGCGTCGTCGAGTGGAATCCGATGTTCGAGTCCGCATTCTGGGCAGCGGAGTTCGCCCGCGGGGCTGCGCGCGTGTCCACAGCCTCGGCAGAACGCACCGCGCAGCGCGCGGCGCATGCGGCGGGTTCGCCCAAGCAAGATCGCCGGACCAAAGCACCAGAACGCGCCACCGATGCCCCATGTCAACGCAAAGAGACTGCCTTCCGCGCAGTAGCAGTTTGTCTTGCGCCGCACGATCACATCAAGCGGAATCGTGCCCGCCACCAGCAGTCCCGTGCCAGCGAGCACGCGGCGGACGATCCATGCCTCGGGCACATCGTGGCGCATCGCACGCCGCGAGATCCATCGGTGCCACACGATCCATGGCACAATCAACTGAGCAGCAAACATGGCGAGCACGGTTCCCGCCGAGAGTTGGGGCGCATTGTTTGCGGCGAAGTGCGCGATCGTGCCGAACAGGGCGAACAGCCATGCAGCGGAGAGCATCGCTGCGATGCCGCTTGCCGCGAACACTGTCCACCGCAGCGATCGGGGGCGTCCAGATCGCGCGATGGGTGAAAAGGTCGGCAACAGAAATGCGCCTTGGGTGATGGCAATGAACGCGGCTCCAATCCAGATGGGCCACCAAGACTCGATGTCCGTCGGCAGCCGACGGAAGATCACCTCCGCGACGCGGGTCGGGACATCGTGCAACTCACTCGGGAAGGACGCGATCGCAATCACCGTCACGAGACCAACGACGCTGGCCATCGTGAACGACACCGCAACGAGCAGGAGCAGTCCCAGAAGACGCATCACGCCTCGAAGGTAGGGTCGAGGCGGACTTGTGGCTTTCACAGGTGGCTTCAGGAGCGGCGATGGATCCATGGAGCAGGAATTTCGATCACATTTTGTCCCGTAACTGCTTGCCACGCAGGATTGCCGATGGCATAGTCTGCCTTGGCGCGGACTCTGCGGATTCGGGAAGTCAATCCGAGTGTTCGTGCGGTTGAACTCAAGCCATGGCACAAAGGTGCCGATGGCTGCGGTGAAACCGGGACAATCTGCGTGTGGTGTTCGGCGCTGTGGGTTCGGAAGTCGTCATGAGGTGGCAACAAAGATGACAACGTGGAAGCGTTCAGCAGGATGTTGTTTCGCTTTGGTGCTCGCCCTCGCGATTTCCCCAAGTGCGTTTGCTCAGCAGAAGGGGTCCAGCAAGTCGGGTCCGCAGACCAGCGGAAAGACCGTGACCCCGCCCAAAAAAACAAGCCCGCCGCCTGCGCCAGCGCCGAAGGCCGCGCCAGCTGCCACAACTCCACCGCCTAGGCCAGCTGCCACAACTCCCCCGCCCGCGGCATCAGCGCCAAAGGCCACGCCCGCTGCCACAACTCCCCCGCCTGCGCCAGCGCCGAAGGCTGCGCCTGCCGCCACCACTCCGCCGCCCGCGGCATCTGCGCCGAAAGCTGCGCCCGCTGCCACCACTCCGCCGCCCGCGCCAGCGCCGAAGGCCGCGCCACCTGCCACCACTCCGCCGCCTGCGCCAGCGCCGAAGGCCGCGCCACCTGCCACCACTCCGCCGCCTGCGCCGGTAACGAAGCAGGTGCAAGCAGCACCCCCAGCAAGAAAACCTTCGGAGGCAAAGACGGTGGTCGGCGAGTCGACTGGCGGTAAGTCGATCGCCCCCACTCCAGGTGGCCTTCCCCGCCCCACTGAGTCCTCGGCAAGGAGTGATGCAACTGCTGTTGCGACCACCGGTCCGAGCGCCCCTACGCCGCCGAAGCCCGCGCCCCCTCCGCCTGCGTTGGTTCAACAGCCAGCGATCGAGCCGCCGCCCGCGCCTCCGTCTGATGCCAATCTCAATCAAGCCATAGCGGACTTTGCAGCGGGCCGAATCTCGGGCGATGATCTGGAAGCCGCACTCGCAGGCGAGACGATCGGACTCGATGGTGCCGGCTCCGATCAGCAGAACCCTCCAGCGCAACCAGCGATCGTCATGCCTGAGGTGACCCGCCTGACCATCGAGGCGGCGAATGCAGCGCTCGCCCAGATTCCCGGCGGCCCGAAATCCCAGCCCTACGGCGGTCCGCTGAAGTATGTGGGCACAGACTGGAACGCACTGTTCGCGCGCGCCGCGAACAACGACATGATGTTCCGAATGTTGACGCAAATCGTCGACATTGGAGGTCGTACGGGTTTCATCGACCCCGACAATTACCGCCGCTTCGACACATTGGGTTCCATGCCGCAGAAGTTGATCGACCCCATGGTGAACGGCACCCCTGCGGCTCGCAAGGAATTGTTCGCACTCGCGACGGTGGACTCGACCCAAACTCACTGGATGATGACAAATGGGGCCATGGCAGCGGTGGCTGCCAAGTTCTCATCCGACCCCATCCTGCTGGAACGCGCGCTCAACATTCTCAGAGAACTGAACAAGTATCAGCCGATGCAGCGGACCGGTTGGACATCGTTCGATCCATCGGTGCCGATTCCCGCGGACGGCGATGGGGTTTGGCTTGCGACTGGCTGGGGGCTCACGGCAATGGCCGAGATGTGCTCCATCTTGGGTGACGCAGTGCCCCCAGACCTGTTGGCGAAACTGAAGGATCAGGCGCGCGAGGAAATCAAGCGCATCTGCGTGGATTGGCGAGATCGCCGACCTTGGTTTGTCAAGTCGAACAACTCGGTGACCAATCAGTGGATCGAACCCAACATCGGTCTCGTGCGCGCGTGCCTGTTTCTCGGCGATCCTGATCTGCTGCCCGCATACAACCTGGGTGTCGAGAACCTGCTGGCAAGCCTCGCTGCTCATGGAGAGCGAGGCGAGTTCCTCGAGGGAGTGTCCTACGCGGAGATGTCGCTTCGCGGGCTGCACGAGGTATCAGAGTTGATGCGTTTGTCGGGTGATACTCGAGCTGCCGGCTCTGGCTTCGGTGCCAACAATTGGAAGTGGTTCGCCCAGATGCATCTGCCCGGTGGGCTGCTCGTGAACTGCAACGATTCAAAGATGTCTGTGTTGCCTGATTACAGCATCACGGTGCCACTGAGTGCGTTTTCATCTGGCGCGCTGGCTGTCGGTTCGACAGCGGCGTCGGACCTGAAGTTCCTGTACCCCAACCCCACCCCGATTGGTTCGATTGATGCGTTGAAGTACGCCGATTTCCTCGCGTCAAACGGGTCTGCCGCGCCGAGTCAACTGTCAACCTTCGCGCACTTCCCTCAGCAAGAGATGGTTGTTTGGCGTTCACGATTCGAACCGATCGTGGGACCGCAGACCGCGTTCGCTCTGTGGGTCAAGGGCGGGACCGTCCGCGAAAACCACATCCACCGCGAGCAAGGTCACCTGACCATCGTGGTGGGAAACAGGATCGTTCTGTCGAACTGTGGAACCGCTGAGTACAACGCGCCGGACTACTTGTCTGGCTATGCGGGAGTCGGAGGCAAGAGCCTGATGCAGATCGGGCAGCTCCTCCCAACGAGCCAACCAGTGAACGCCCCCATGTTCGTGAACACCCTCGGTCCAGCGGGTGGGAATGTCGACATCAATACATCGGCTGCATACCCTGGGTCGACCTGCACACGCAACGTGTCGTGGGATTCCGCGGGAAATGTGCGGGTCATCGACAATGTGGCGTTGGCTGCAGCCGCACCTGCGGGCGCAGAGATCTACCGCTTTCATACGGGCAGCTCCCAGCCGCTCACCATCACTGGCTCGGACCAGGAGTGGGATGTCGCGTGGAACGGCACCAGTTTGCACATCTCTGCAGACAGCCCGATTGAGGTTGACCAAATGACGAGCCCAAACAAGATCAGGGCACCAAACCAGCATCAGACAATACAGATCAAGACGAAGAATGGGACGAGCCTTCTACAACTGGTGAGCGATTTCGTCATCGACTTGGCAGTCACGCAATAGGAAGTTATCGCGTACTGGCTCCTGATGGTCATGGGATGGCAAGCCATTGCTTCGCCATGAGTTGCGCCGAAATCTCAATGCGCCGATTGGGCTTCGATCGGACGCGCTCAACCGCATCACCACATGAATTCCACCCTTCAGAGCGTCATGACCGATAGAGTGGGACATGCGTTTTTCTCCTTCATCTGTGGTCGCCGCAATTTCCGCGACCCTCATCGCTCAGGGTTGGGTTTTCGCAGACACAGTCGATCTGACCACTGTGTCCGCGGGTAAGAAGGTCATCACGAGGGTCGACACTGCATCGCTCGAAGCCGAGTCCACGACGGTCCTTCGCAAGGCCGGGACGGTTTGGGTTGAAGACGCTGTTGCAACGGTGGACGCGCGCGAGAGATTGGCGGACGAGCGCGCTGCCGCCGACGAGTCACAGGAGTCAGTCATCAATGACTGCGACGGCAACGGCATCGATGATGCCGAAGACATCGCTTCCGGCGCCGCTGACTCGGATTCGGACGGTCGACTCGACCAGTGCGAGTTCGCCTACGGGGATTTGAATCTCAACGGCACCGTCAACCAGCAAGATGTCAGCATCCTGTTGGGGTGGTGGGGGATTCCATCGCCGCAGTTCGGCGACCTCGACGGCGACGGCTCCTGTGGCCCTGAGGACCTTGGCGCCCTGCTCGCACGCTGGGGATCGGTCCCCTGACTCGCTGTCCAGTCGCCCCCCATCGACCACTCCAGTTTCGCCTACTTCCCGCGCCCTCGGTTGACGACCGAGGGCGCTTTTTTCCCCCTTGATCCTCAAACGGGATGCCTGATCTCAGAATCCCATCGCCCGAGCGAGCAGGATTCCAACGAACAGGCTGAATGCCGCGACGAGAACTTGGTGCACTTTGCTGATGGAGCTTCCCTTTTCCATACCTGGCAAACATGCGATTCACCGGACCGCGACGCAAGTCAAATCGGGCAGTTCTCGCATGTTGGACAGTCGGCGCCGTGCCGCCCTATAGTTGGGAACTTCGCATTCTTCTGAGCAGCAAGGACTTCACGAAAGCATGAGCCAGACACCGTTCCCGCTCCCCCAAGCCCGCGGCTTCCTCAAAACGCAGCGAACCGACAACTGGTGGCTTACGCCCGCGCTCGTTCTTGCGGGTCTCGGCGCATTCGTCATTTACAGCACATGGGCGGCGTTCCAAGGGCAGAACTTCTTCATTGGAGGCAAGGATCAACCTGGCATCCAAGTCCTGCTGTCACCGTTCTACTCGCCCGTGCTGTGGGATCCGCCGGGCATTGAATCCGGGCACGCTTGGCTTGGATCGCTGCCACAGTGGTGGCCAGCCTGGCTCCTCTTTTCGCCCGCACTGCTCATCCTCCCCTTCCCTGCTGGTTTCCGCTTCACGTGTTACTACTACCGAGGCGCGTACTACAAGGCATTCTGGGGCGACCCAGCGAGCTGCGCCGTCGGCGAACCCGCGTTCCGCGGAACGAACTACCGAGGCGAGCAGAAGTTCCCGCTGATCTTTCAGAACATTCACCGGTACTTCCTGTATGTCGCCATCCTCTTCATCGGGCTGCTTGCGTGGGATGCGTGGCAGGCGCTCTGGCACTACAACGAAGATGGCTCCAGAAGTCTTGGCGTAAGCGTGGGCACGATCGTGCTGATTCTCAATCCGACTTTCCTCGGCGCGTACACCTTCGGCTGCCACTGCCTTCGTCATCTGGTGGGCGGCAAGCATGACTGCCTCTCGTGCAGTCAGGCGCGCATTTCCCGATACCGCGCGGTGACGTGGCTCAATGAACGGCATCAACTCTTCGCATGGATCAGCCTCTTCGGCGTTGCATTCGCCGACATTTATGTTCGGCTCTGCGCGAGCGGTGTGTGGACAGACTGGAGAATCCTGTGAGCCTTCCCGATTCGTTCATCGTTCACGAACATGATGTGCTCGTCATTGGTGCCGGCGGCGCAGGCCTTCGTGCTGCGATTGAAGCGTCAGCCGCGGGCGTCAAGGTCGGCGTGATCTGCAAGTCGCTGCTTGGCAAGGCGCACACCGTGATGGCCGAAGGCGGCATGGCCGCCGCGATGGGAAATGTCGATGATCGCGACGGCTGGGAGGTGCACTTCGCCGACACGATGCGTGGCGGGCAGTACCTGAACAATCCCATCATGGCCGAGCACCACGCCAAGGAAGCACCCGAGCGCGTGCGCGAACTCGAGGCGTGGGGCGCCGTGTTTGACCGAACCAAGGATGGGCGCATCCTGCAGCGCAACTTCGGCGGTCACCGCTACCCGCGGCTCGCCCATGTCGGCGATCGCACGGGACTCGAACTCATCCGCACGCTGCAGGATCACGGCATTCATCAGGGGATGGAAGTCTTCATGGAGATGACGGTCGTGTCGCTGCTCAAGAGCGGTGGTCGCGTCAACGGCGCACTCGGCTATGACCGCGAACGCGGTCGCATGCATGTGTGGAAGGCGAAGGCCGTGGTGCTCGCCACCGGTGGCATTGGCAAGGCGTTCCGCATCACGAGCAACAGCTGGGAAGGAACGGGCGACGGACACGCTCTCGCGTACCACGCGGGGGCGGAGTTGATGGACATGGAGTTCGTGCAGTTCCATCCCACCGGCATGGTCTGGCCGCCGAGCGTGCGCGGGCTGCTTGTGACCGAAGGCGTTCGTGGCGAGGGTGGCGTGCTCCGCAACAGCGAGGGCCGCCGCTTCATGTTCGATGACATTCCAGATGCGTACAGGAATCAGGTCGCCAAGGACGAAGAAGAGGGTTGGCGCTATGTGTGCGGCGACAAGAACGCCAACCGCCCGCCTGAGCTGCTGACGCGCGATCATGTTGCGCGCTGCATCAACCGCGAAATCAAGGCTGGACGCGGCTCGCCGCACGGCGGGGTGTTCCTCGACATCGCGTGGATCAAGGAGAAACTCCCGAATGCGGGCGCGCACATTCAGCGCAAGCTCCCCAGCATGTACCACCAGTTCAAGCAGCTCGCAGGCGTCGACATCACGGCTGAGCGCATGGAGGTTGGTCCGACCACCCACTATGTGATGGGCGGCGTGCTCGTCGATGGCGACACGCAGGCGTCGAGCGTGCCGGGACTGTTTGCGGCGGGTGAGGTCGCCGCTGGACTTCACGGCGCGAACCGACTCGGGGGCAACTCGCTCTCCGACCTCATTGTGTTCGGCAAGCTCGCGGGCGAACACGCTGCGAAGTACGCCAAGGCGAACCGTGCCGTGGAGATCGATGCGGCGGAGGTCGCCACGAAGACGGCAGCGCTCGAAGAACCCTTCGCGCGTCGGACGGGTGAAAACCCCTACGCCATCCAGTCGCAGTTGCAGGACTCGATGCAGGATCTTGTCGGCATCGTGCGGACGCATGACGAGATGGAGCGCGCGGTCGGCATCATCGAAGACCTCAAGAAACGCGCGAAAAATGTCGCAGTGAGTGGTCACCGCGAGTACAACCCAGGGTGGCACACCGCGATTGATCTCGGCTGTCTGCTCACTGTCGCCGAGTCGATTGCGAGATCCGCGATCGATCGCAAGGAGAGCCGGGGCGCGCAGTTCCGTGAGGACTTCCCGAAGAAGGACGACGCGTGCAGCACCTTCAACATGGTCTGCCGCAAGGCCGCGGACGGGTCCATGGAAGTTTCGCGCCGCCCACTCCCACCGATGCGCGACGACCTGAAAGCCATCGTCGAGAAGATGAAGTGAAAGACACGAAGGAGAACAGCATGCCATCCCCCGCCTCCCACAACGGAAACCACGAAGCCACCCGCACGGTCGAATTCCGCGTTTGGCGTGGCGACCGCTCGGGTGGGGCGTTCCAGAGCTATTCCGTGCAAGTCACGCAAGGCATGGTCGTGCTCGATTGCATCCATCGCATCCAGGCGGATCAAGCGAATGACCTCGCCGTCCGCTGGAACTGCAAGGCGGGAAAGTGCGGGTCTTGCTCGGCGGAGATCAACGGGCACCCGAAGCTCATGTGCATGACGAGGATGGATGCGCTGCCCGCGGACCGTCCGGTGACCGTTGAACCGATGCGGTCATTCCCATCCATCCGCGATCTCGTGACCGATGTCAGCTGGAACTTCCGCATGAAGCGGCGCATCAAGCCATTCAAGCCGCGCAAGCCGGACCATGCTGACGGCTCGTGGACGATGATGCAGGAGGATGTCGACCGCGTTCAGGAGTTCCGGAAGTGCATCGAGTGCTTCCTCTGCCAAGATGTGTGCCATGTGCTGCGCGACCATCACAAGCACGATGAGTTCATCGGCCCGCGTTTCCTCATGTACACCGCAGCACTCGAAATGCATCCGCTGGACACGGAGGATCGCATCGCCGATCTCAAGCAGGAGAACGGCATCGGCTACTGCAACATCACCAAGTGCTGCACGAAGGTGTGCCCAGAGCACATCGGTATCACCGACAACGCGATCATCCCGATGAAGGAGCGCGTGGTGGACGAGTTCTACGATCCGCTCACTCGGCTGTTCCGCATCTTCAAGCCTCGCTGACCGAGCGGTGTAACGCGGTGCGGGTGGTAGTCTCCCGCACCCCCATGGATGCGCAGCCACGCCACATCCTGAGTCACGCCCTCGCCCCGTGCCTCGCGCTGGCATTGGTCCTTGTGTCGCTCCAAGGCTGCAAGGTCGGACCCAACTACGAAACGCCCCAAGTGCTGCCCGCCGAGCAGTGGTCCCGTCGGAGCGATGCGCCTCTGAGTGACGACACGCCGCAACTGCGCGAGTGGTGGCGGAACTTCAACGATCCGATCCTCGACCAGCTCATCGGTCAGGCGGAACAGTCCAACGCAACGCTTGAGCAAGCGCTCGCGAGTGTGCGTGTCTCGCTCGGCGCCCTCGGTGTCAGCGAGAGCCAATTCTGGCCACAAGTCTCCGTTGTCGGTATGTACGAGCGAAACAAGACGAATATCTCGCTGCTGGCCGCACAGGGCGTGGAGACATCGCCGTACGACGTGTGGGGTGCCGGCGCAGTGATGGCCAGCTGGGAAATTGATGTGTGGGGGCGCGTTGCCCGGATGGTGGAGTCAGCAAAGGCGGAACTCGAATCCGACATCGAGAACCTGCGCGCGGCGCTCATCACGATCCGCTCCGAGGTCGGCACCGGCTACATGGCAGTGCGCACGCTGCAGCGGCAGTTGGCACTGCTGAAGGCGGGCATCGAGAATGTCAAGATCACGCTCGATGTTGCGCAGCGCCGCCTCACGGCAGGAACGAACACTGCGCTGGATGTCGCGCAGATTCAAGCAGAGCTTGATTCGCTCGAGGCGATGCTTCCGGATGTCGAGGGAGACCTCGATGCCGCGATCTTCGCGATCGCCGAGCTGTGCGGGAGCGCGCCAGCTCCGATCAAGGCGCTGCTCGAGGCCCCTGCCCCTCTGCCGACGATGGATGAACGGATCGGCATGGGCATACCCGCCGACCTGCTGCGGCGACGGCCCGATGTTCGCGCGAGCGAACGAAACGCTGCCGCGGCAGTCGCCATGATCGGCGCCAATGAGGCACTCAACCTGCCCGTCTTCGCCCTCAGCGGGAACATCTATGTCGCGGCGAACCAGTTCTCGGGGCTCGGCAATTCCAGCAACATCGCGTACGGCTTCGGGCCCACCGTGAGTTGGCTCGCGTTCTCGGGCGGCTATGTGACCTCGATGATCACGCAGAGCCGAGCGCAGGCGCAGGTGGCGCTCGCGGCCTATCGGGGCACGGTGCTTGACGCAGTACGCGATGTCGAAACGACGGCAAGCATGCTCGTCTATTCCAAGCAGGCAGCCGAGCGCACCGCCGAAGCGGTCAAGAGCTATCAAACTGCCTACGACCTCGCCAACAAGCAGTTCAGCGCAGGCACGATCGACATCGATCGGCTCGTCAACCTGCAGAACAGGCTGCTGCAAGCGCAGCGGATGCAGGCCGACGCTGACGGCTCGGTCGCGCAGAACATCGTCTCGCTCTACCGCGCTCTCGGCGGAGGCTGGGACGAAGGAGCCGTCAACGAGTCTGCGCTGCGTTCAGCCGACATGGCATCCTCCACCGCCGCACCGAAGTGAAGCCCCAAACCATGCACTGTCCTTCGTTCCATCCGAGCCCACGCCTGCTGCCACTCCTGCTGCTCTGCACGGCAGTTGTCGCATGCACGAAGAATCCAGAAGCCGCCCAACAGCGCCCTGCCGCACTCCCCGTCACCACCACCACCATCCAGCGACAGAACATCCCGCTGCGCAGTACCTATCCAGGCATCGTCTATTCGCCGCGAGACATTCAGCTCAACGCGCGCGTCGAGGGCTTCCTGCTCCCGCAGGTCATCGCCGACGGCGCAGTCGTCAAGTCCAACGATGTGATCTATCGCATCGATCCGCGCCAATACGAAGCCACCGTGCTGGCGGCCCAGGGCAAGCTTGCTCAAGCAATCGCCGAGCGCGACTACGCAGCGATCGACCAGCAACGCAACGAACCACTGGTGGCCGTGAACGCCATCAGCCAACTGTCATACGACCAGATTGTCGCCAAACTCGCGGCTGCGGAAGGTGCAGTGCTGACCGCCAAGGCGGATCTCGCGCAAGCGGAACTCAATCTGTCGTTCTGCACCGTCGCAGCACCATTTCCAGGGATGATCGGCGCGAGCGAGCAGTTCGAGGGCGATGTCGTTGGACAACCATCGTCCACCAAACTGAACTCGCTCGTCCAACTCGATCCACTCTGGGTGCAGTTCAGCCCCTCGTCCACCGAGTGGCCGAAGTACCGCGATCTGATGGCGAAGGGACCGCTCACGGTCGACATCACCTACGACGGCAACGAGACGCTCAAGACCAAGGGCACGATCATCTTCGCCGACAACCAAGTCGTGACGACGACCAGCACCCTGATGCTTCGGGCGCAGTTCGCCAACATGGACATGGTGTTCCGTCCGGGCACCTACGCCGAGGTGGATGTCATCCTGGGCACGCTCGACAATGCGCTCGTCGTGCCAGAGCGGGCGGTCTTCGCGCGCGAAGCCGACATTTACATCTGGCGCGTCAAGAGTGACAACACAGTGGAGTCCGTGCTCGTGGAACTCCAGCGGGGATTCAATGGATTGCTCGCGATCACCGGGTCCATTGCCGAAGGTGACCGCGTCGTGGTTGACGGCATCCAACGCTTGAAGCCAGGTGCTCTCGTGCAGGACACGGGGGCAGCCCCTGCTCCGGTCCAGAAGGCCCCCAGTTCAACTCCCTGACAGTCACGAAGAGGCACGATGGTCCGATTCTTCATCCACAGGCCGATCTTCGCCAGCGTGATCGCCATCATCACGGCGCTTGCGGGCGCTGTTGCGATGGTGGTACTCCCGATTGCACAGTTCCCCAATGTGGTGCCGCCGACCGTCCAGATCGCAGCGACCTACAACGGGGCGGATGCGCTGACCGTTGCATCGACGGTGACGATGCCGATCGAGAACCAAGTGAACGGCGCCGAGGGGATGATCTACATCTCATCGAACAGCACCAACCTTGGAAACTGCAACATCACCGCGACATTCGAGGTGGGCTACGACCTGAACACGGCGACCATGGATGTGCTCAACCGTGTCCAATCCGCCACGCCACAGTTGCCGCAGCAGGTGCAGCAGCTCGGTGTCACGATCACGAAGCAGTCCACCAACCTCACGGTCGTGGTGTCGCTCGAGTCCCCCGATGGATCGTTCGACAGCGTGTTCCTCTCCAACTATGCGAACATCATCGTGCAGCCGGTACTCGCGCGAGTGGACGGGGTGGGACAGATCACGATCTTCGGTCTGCTGCAGTATTCGATGCGCGTGTGGCTCGATCCCGATCGCATGACGGCCATGAACATCTCGCCGCAGGATGTCGTGCGCGCCGTTCAGGATCAGAACCAACAGGCATCGATCGGAAGTGTGGGCGCTGCACCCGTGGTCGGTGCGCCATCCTTCCAGTTGACGATGATCACGACTGGGCGGCTGACGAAGCCTGAGGAGTTCGAGGACATCATCGTGCGTACGGGACCGAGCGGCGCCGTCGTCCGCGTGAAGGATGTGGGGCGCGCAGAACTGGGTGCGTTCCAATACAGCAGCACTTCCAAACTGAATGGGAAAGCCACGGGCACCATCGGCATCTATCAGCTGCCGACTGCCAACGCCTACAACGTGGTCGAGAATGTAAAGAAGCAGATGGAGCGCATTGCGCCGCTCTTTCCCCCGGGCGTGAAGTGGCAGGTCACCTACGACAGCACCGCATTCGTCTCGGCATCGATCCATGATCTCATCAAGACCCTGATCGAGGCGGGTGTCCTCGTGCTCGCGGTCATCTTCATCTTCCTGCAAAGTTGGCGCGCCACACTCATCCCGATGATCGCCATCCCCGTGTCGATCGTCGGCACCTTCGCGGTGATGCTTGCAGCCGGCTTCTCGATCAACACCCTCACATTGCTCGGGCTCGTGCTCGCCATCGGACTCGTGGTCGATGACTCCATCATCGTGGTGGAGAATGTCTACAGACAGTTGGAGCTTGGTGCGCCCAACGGCGTTGTTGCAGCGGAGCGCGCGATGGACGAAGTGGCAGCGCCGATCGTCGCCACCAGTTCGGTGCTGCTTGCCGTCTTTATCCCGGCTGCGCTGATGCCCGGCATCACGGGGCAGCTGTACAACCAGTTCGCACTCACCATCGCGTTCAGCATCGCACTGAGCATGGTGAACTCACTGACGCTCTCGCCTGCGCTGTGTGCGGTGCTGCTCCAGAAACCGCACAAGACCACTTTCACACCGTTTGTGCTCTTCAACCGCGGCTTCGACTGGTCGACGCACCGCTACTCGGCGTTCGTGCGGTTCCTTGCGCACCGCTGGTCGATCATCATCATCACCTTCGTGATCGGCGTGTTCGCCGTCGTTCACCTGCTCTCCCGAACGCCGACGGCGTTCATCCCCAATGAGGATCAGGGGTACTTCTACGTCGGCGTCAGCCTTCCATCGGGGGCGAGCCTCTCGCGCACCGAGGCGGTCAGCGCAAAGGTGCTCTCGATCGTGCGCGAGGAATCATCGGTCGTCGACGTGATCGAGATCAACGGATTCAACTTCCTCACGAGCGTGCCCACGACCAACGCAGGCTTCATCATCGTGGTACTCAAGCCATGGGACCAGCGCGACCCCGTCACGGAGAACGCCCGCGCCATCATCACCCGCATCGTCCCCAAGATCCGCGCCATCCCCGAGGCGACAGCACTGGCCTTTCCACCGCCGCCGATCCCAGGGCTCGGCACGGTGGCGGGCTGGCAGTTACAGATCGAGGATGTCAACGGTCAGGGCTTCAATGTGCTTTCCGAGGCCGCCTTCGACTTCATCGAAGCGCTCTCCAAGCGACCCGAGGTTGCAAACATCAGCACGCCCTTCCAGTCGCAGGTGCCGATGGTGCGCATCGACATCGACCGAACAAAGGCGCTTCAACTCGCCGTCGACATGGGCGATGTCTTCAACGCCATGGGGCAAACGCTCGGTCAGTCGTTCATCAACAACTTCAACGAGTTCAACCAGGTCTACAACGTGATGGTGCAGGCGGATGCGCCCAATCGCATGCGCCTCTCACAGGCGTTCAAGTTGTTCGTGCGGAACAAGCAGGGTGAGATGGTGCCGCTCAAGAGTTTCATGACTTCATCGTTCATCGTCGGCACGGACAATGCCACCCGCTACAACCTGTACAACACCATCCAGCTCAACGGAGCAACAGGCCCGGGCTACGGATCCGGCGACGCGATCAACGCAATCGAGGAGGTCGCGGCCGCGACGCTGCCGGCAGGGATCACCTACGAGTGGACAGGGACCACCTATCAAGAGATTGAAGCAGGAAGTTACGCGCCCTACGTGTTCGCAGCCGCGATCGTCGCAGTGTTCTTGCTGCTCGCGGCACTCTACGAGAGCTGGGTGCTGCCGCTGAATGTGCTGCTTGCGGTCACCTTCGCGGTCCTCGGCGCACTCATCTTCATGCACCTGCGCGGGCGGAACCTCGATGTGTACGCACAGATCGGCATGGTCATGCTCGTTGGGCTCGCCGCGAAGAACGGCATCCTCATCGTGGAGTTCGCCAAGATGCGTTACGACCAAGGCGAGGGGATCATCGATGCCGCAGTGAACGCGTCGCACCAACGCCTGCGTCCCATCATGATGACTGCCATCGCCTTCATCCTTGGCGTCGTGCCCCTTGTGGTGGCAACGGGCGCGGGCGCCAACAGCCGTCAGTCCATCGGCACGACGGTCATCGGCGGCATGCTCGGATCCGCATCGATGGATCAGCTTGTCGTACCCGTCTTCTTCGTGATTCTGATGACGCTCTCGACGCGGCTCGGCATCGGCGGGCGCCGTCCGCATGGTGGCGGCGCGGCAATCGCAGGCGATCCACCGCCGACAGCCACCCCACCAGCTAGTGATTCCGTTTCGACCGCGCCGTCGTCTGCTCCTTAGCTCGTACCAACGCGCACGAGTTCGTCCCACTTTCCCTGCGCCTTCAGCATCATCTCGATGAACTCGCGAACCGCGCCGAATCCGCCGCGGGCGCGCGTCACGACATGCGCCGATTCCCGCACCTCCGCTGCCGCATCCGCAGGAGCGCATGCCACGGCGGCGAATCGCATCGCGGCGAGATCCGGAAGATCATCCCCCATGAACGCGCAGGATTCCCGCGGAACACCGAGCTGCGCCGCTGCATCGGCAAATCCGCGAGCCTTGTCCGTGACCGCGTGCAGCGCGACTGCGATCTTCAACTCGCGCAACCGATGCTCGAGCGCCAGTCCTCGTCGCCCCGTCACCACCGCCACCGAGAGACCCGCGCGTCGCCAGAGTTCAAGTCCAAGTCCATCGCGGACATCGAACCTCTTGGTCTCATGCCCAAGATCGTTGATCAGGATCGAACCATCCGTGAGCGTGCCATCCACATCGAGCACCAGAGCCCTCACACGCCGAAGTCGGTCGTTCAGGTCACTGCCCGTCATGGTTGGCCGCACCCTTGCACGACGCCCAGTGTAGGCAGTCGGTCCATTCGCCCCCCCCCATCAGCCAAGCGGCACCAGCAGGCTGAAGACGCTCGCGCGGACTCCGCGAACAACATGATCGAACGGCATCGAGGGTCCGCCGCGCACGCGCGCCTGCTCGGGCAACTGCGGCACATGGATGAACCCCGCGGCGCGCACGAATGGCCAGCGTCCACTCGCTGCGCCCTCGAGCAGCGCATAGAGCACCTCATTGCACAAGAAAGTTCCCGCGGATGTCGACAGAACGGCTGGTACTCCCTCCCCCTCACATGCGGCGGACATGCGGCGCACGGGCAGCGTCACGAAGTGCGCAGCGGGCCCACCTTCATCGACCGGCACATCGGCACAGCGCACCCCCGCATTGTCTTCGGGACCATCACGCAGATTCACCGCCACGCGCTCAAAGGTCACATGCGTTGCACGCGCGGACTCGCCGAAGCAGACAGTCACATCGGGCCGCACCTTGGCAATCGACTCCGCGAGCGCTGCACGCGCGGAGCCTGACTCGGTTCCTGTGACGACAGGCAGCAGCCTGAACGCCACTGACATGCCGGGCCACTGCTCGTGCGCCAGATGCTCGGCGAGACGCGCGCTGGGGTTCACATCACTCCCGCCAAAGGGCTCAAATCCCGTCAGGAGCAAGCGCATCAGGGCATCACGCTACCTCCGATCCCGGAGGTGCGTTTGCCCCTCGCATGCGGTATACCGCCCGCGTGAGCGTGAGCACGCTGTTCGTCATCATGCCTGTCTTCAACGAGGCGGCAACGCTCGCAGCGTGCGTGCAGCGTGTGCTCGCGGTCCGACTGCCGCAACCATGGGTGATGAGGGTGGTTCTGATCGATGATGGATCGGATGCCCACACGCAAGCCGCTTCGCAGTCCATTGCAAGCGCCCAGGACGCGCACGTTCATCTGCTGCGACATCCGCACAACCAAGGAAAGGGCGCCGCCCTGCAGACGGGAATGCACGAGGCACTGCGCCAATCCAGTGGCGACCGAGATGCCGTCATCATCCAGGACGCGGATCTTGAGTACGACCCTCAGGATTACATCGCACTTCTTGGCGCGCTGGATGCCGCGCCGCCGCGCACCGCGGTCTTTGGCAATCGTTGGCATGCCAACCACGCTCCCGCCAGCCACTATGCGCGACTGCATCGCCGTGCCAACCGAATGCTCACGCGCGCAAGCAACGCACTCACAGGTCTGCGCATCAGCGACATGGAGTGCTGCTACAAACTGATGCGCTGCTGCGATCTGCGCAGCATCCTGCCGCGCCTCACTGAGCAGCGCTTCGGCATTGAACCGCAGATCGCGGCGGCGCTGGCAGCGGCGCGAGTATCGGTCATCGAGGTTCCCGTGTCCTATTCGCCACGGGGAAAAAGCGCCGGAAAAAAGATCGGCCCGCGCGATGCAATCCGCGCCCTGTTCGTGATTCTTCGGTCACGATTCTGAAGTTGTCGTCAATCCGTCCGATCGAAGTTGCGCGCCGCGACTGTCGAACTACATTCAGGCATGTTGCGAACCTCCCCAAGCCTCCACCTGACCCTCGCAGCCGCCCTCGCGACCGCGCTGGGCTTGGCCACCGCCGCACGCGCGCAGACCTTCGACTTCACCGTGCTCCCCGAGAGCACGGTCCAGCAGATCCTCACGCTCGACACGCCGCTCACGGGAACGCTCATCGGCAACTACAACGACGCGACCAATCCGACGGGCACTCGAACACTGCCCGGTCTCTTTGGAGGATCTGGCAACCAGCCCATTCCGTACTCCAGCACGATTCGCATCACGCAGTCGATCGCCACGAACCCTGCAGGTTCGTTCTCACTCGCGTTGCTCGGTGGTGATGCGTGCTCCGTGTCGGGATTGACCTTTGATCTGCTCAACGAAATCCCCGGCACGGTCGATCTCGAACAATTGCTCACCTACTCGACCTTCCGGACGGTGAACCCGAGCTCGCTCTTCCCCTCCGTCGGAGAGATCACCATTCCTCTCGGGAGCGGATCGATCACCGAAGCAACAGCCGTTCAATCAGGAAAGGCGATCGGCATTGCGGTGGCAACATCTGCAGGAACCTACTCGGTGAATGTTGCGGTGCCAGTGACGATCACCATCGTGGGCTCTGTCGCCGGCCAAGCCGCCGATCCGGGACCACTGCCTGGAGTGCTTGCCCTTGTTGGAACACTGACTGTCAAGGGATCAAGTGCTTCCCTCGCTGTCTCGGCGAGCAGCAACGACCCAATCGGACCGCTGCCACCCTTACCGCCTCTCGAAAATCAACCCGTGGCTCTGCCCACGGTGATTCCCACGGGTGGAACGGCAAGTCTGCTCTTTTCTGGCACTTTCGGGGAATCGACGGGGACGACTTCGCTGAATCTCTCGCTCGCGGCAAGTGGCAGCCAGCAGACGGACCCCGCGGATGTCAACGGCGATGGGAGCGTGGACGGCGCTGATTTGGCGATCGTCCTGTCAGCTTGGGGATCTGACTTGCCGACTGCGGACGTCAACCAAGACGGAAATGTGGACGGCGTTGACTTGGCAGTCGTGCTGAGTGCATGGTCCTGAGCACTGAACCGACCGCACAGTGGTTGCCCAGGAAGTCGCCCTGCAAGGTTGCTGCAATACGCACCTGAGGTGTAGCGTTCTCCTCAGCGCATGCTCAATACTCCCGCACCACGACCCCTCGGGCTCTTCGCGTTCGTGGTGGTCCTCTGCATCAGCGGACTGAGCGCATGCAAGTCGAAGCCCACGACCGACCTGCCACCCCAAACGAAGTTCGAACCACTTCCAGCGACAACGAAAGTGGAGGTCGGGCAGTCGCTCGTTCTTGTCCTCCCCATTCAACCGAGAACCGGGCGTTCATGGCGCCCGACCGGACAACTACCCCCGTTCATCGGTCTCATCGGTGACACCATCGAGGAGTCGCCACTGGAACAGGAGTTCGACACGCAGATCCTCACCTTCGAGGTGACAGCCCCTGGCGAAGTCGACCTCGTGCTCTATCTCGCCGAACGCGGCGGACGCGCCGCGGAGCCGCTCCAGACTCGGCAGACCAAGGTGATCGCCAAGACTGCCATTGGTGCGAACTCCGCAGCGCAGACCCGCTCGCGCTGAAATCAGATCATCAGTCGCGGCGTCGACCGCCGCTGAGTGCAAGGACTCCACTCGCGACACCGAGCCCCGCCGCTGCGGGTGCAGGGACCGGAGTACCCGAGAACGCAACGAGATCGAAACGCAGCGTGCCAGCTGCCGAGTAGTTCCCTCCCGGTGCCGTGGCTGCGTAGCCGCTCGTCCCTGGTGCGAACACACTCACAATCCGTACCGCGAACTTCGCGTTGTCGGCAACACCAGTGATTGACGAGAGGTCCACGGTCCGCTGCGGCTGCCATACTTCACCGCCAAGGACCGCCTCGAAGATGCCATCGTTCGCAAGCCCTGTGCTCACGAATGTCGTTCCATCGAGCGAGTACTGAAACTGGACGAAGCGGCTTGAAGAGTTGCTGTGCCGCTCGCGCCACGACACGGCAAGCGAACCCCGCCCGACGGTCGACACATCAAAGCGAACGCCGCGTTCACCGCTGCCGCTTCCTTGCGCCGCAAAGGATGCGATGTTCCACGCCTTGTTTTCCGCAGGCTTCGCGCTGCCATCGTCGGTTGGGTCGCCGGCGGAAAATGTCCCCGATGTTCCTCCGACCGTTGCGGCCGTGCCCTGACCTGCAGACGGTTCAAGCGTGCCCTGTGCGCCGTTGAAGTTCCACGCGGCAATCTGCACCGCCGCGCTTGCCTCCGCACTGCGCACACCCACAGCAAACATCAGCGCGACCACCGCGCCGACGAAACGCACCACCAACGCGTTCTGCAAGTTCCCCGAAATGTCACAAGTCATGTGTGAATCCCTCCCGCCGCCTCGCGCGGCAAAGCCGTCAGATGCAATCAAAACCACATCGCCGCGTTCGCGAGCGCCGCACCCGAATGCGCCAGCCAACCCGTGCAGGAAACGCCCCCGCACCAACGGCGCACAACCTATCCCGCAGCGCGGGGAATCCGAAAAATCACACCAAACTTCTTGCGCCTCAGCCGCCGCTCGCCGCGCCGCGAACTTCGCCCCTCGCAGCGCCCACCGAACCCGCAGCCGAATCCGTTTGCGTTTGCGCACGCCCCGCAGCGCGCTTGCGCCACTGCCAGACCAGCGCAGCAACCACGAACAGAGAGACGACGATCACGAAGGCGATGATCACTGCCACAATCGGCAGCACCACGGCCAACGCAGACAGCACGAACGACGACACGGTCTCCGCCAGAGAGAAGAACGGGTTCAGCAGTCCGCCGCTCACCGCGGTGGATCCAGCGCGCATCGTGCCCGTTGCAGCATGCACACCCGTTGCTACGCCACCCCCAACGACCGCGGCAAGGGCCCATGTCACCCAGGCAGGGACCGCCGAGGTATCCACACCCGCAGCGCTCGCCAACTGCGTGGCCATCACCAGCGTTCCCGCGACCGCCGCAACGGGCGCACCAGCCACATCCAGAGCGTGATCCACCCAAGGAACCATCATCCCGAGCGCTTCGATGACGCAGGCGAGCGAGAAGCACACGAGCGCAGGCGTCGAACCGATCCAGGACAACTTGTCGCCGGGACTGATCCACCCGAAGTGGACCGCAGCGGACAGGATGGCCAGTGGCGCAAAGATCCGCATGCCGCACGCCGCAGCAAGGGAGAAACCAACCAGTCCAGCGAACACATAGCCGACCACATCGCTTGCATCCGCGCTCATGGCTTCGCCGCCTTCCGCTCGTACAAACCGATCAACCTTGCTTCAGCCAATACATGCCCCTTGATCGCCCTGCGATACTCCTTCGCAGTCGCGCCAGGCGCGAGATCAAGAGCAACATCCAGCGCATACAAAGTGAATGTGTAGTGATGAACGCCGCTCCCAGGTGGCGGCGCCGATCCCCAGTAGCCGGGCCGCTCCCGCCCCCACGATGTCACCCCCTGCCGCACGCCAGCAGGCTCCTTGAGTTCAAGATCGCGCGGCATCGCCTCGGGCAGGCTCCGCGCCGAAGCTGGAATCCCCCACACGATCCAGTGCACGAATCCGCGCGCATCGGGATCATCCATCACGATCGCGAATGACTTCACTCCCTCAGGGGCAGACTCCCATTGCAGCGCTGGCGAAACTCCCGCACCATCGGCAGTGAACTTCACGGGGAACGCCTCACCGCTCTTGAACGCATCGCTCCCGAGTTTCATCTGGGACTGCGCTGGCGCGGTAGGCGCGGCTGGCGCGGCTGGCGCAGTTGGCGCGGCCTCCGTCGGCTTCGGCGAACCCTGTGCAGGCTCGCGATCCGCAGGCGCACCGACCGCGAGCGACGCTCCAAACACTGCCGCCACCAGAACAAGCCAAGAGTTTCGCATTTCTGCATCCTACGCGCGCGCCGCCCGAAACCAGAAGCACTCGGCATCGCTCCACTCCTACTCTGCGCATCATGGCAAGCCCCGAACCGCTTCAGGCAGGACCAACCGCCGCCATGGTCATGCTTATCGCGGGGAGCGATGCCGCCGTCACGCCTCAGGGCAGCGCACTCCTGAAACTGCTCGACCTCCGCGCGGGCGAGGCGCTCGCAGATGCAGTCCGAATCCGGTTCCCGCTTGCCCAACGCCGAATCCTCGTTCGGAAGCCGTTCATCCGCATGCAACTGAACGCGCTCGCCACGGAGCACCAGCCGCGCGCACTTCAGCTCGTGAGCGCAGGCGCTGGGCTCTCCCCGCTCGCGCTGGATTGGTGCGTGGAGCACCCCGAAGCACGCGCCTTCGAACTGGACATCGATCACATGGTGCAGAAGCGGCGCGTCATCGATCAGGTCGCCGACACTTCGCTCGCTCGGCGCATCGAGTGCATTCCCTGCGATCTCACCGACGCCGCTGCTTGCCGCCGCGCGCTGCGCACAGCTGGTTGGCGTGATGACGCGCCGAGCCTGTGGGTGATCGAGGGTCTTGCCTACTACATCACGCAGGATGCGCTTGCGTCGATTCTGCGGTTCGCCCTTTCAGCGCACCCCGCATCGCGGGCAATTGTCGAGTTCAGCGGCGACCAATCGCCGCTCTGCGACAGCGCACTCCAGGAAACGCGCGAATACCACTCCCTGATCCGTCAAATCGTCGGCACTCACGCCCTCACGACAGTCGACCTCCACGCGCTCGCCACGACAGCACACGCATCGGTCGAGCGGTGCTTCCACCCGATGGAAATGGAAAGGCTCCTCGGCATCGACCCCATTCACCACCACCCCGAGGAATCCGCGATGCGCATCGCGCTGCTTGCGCCGCGGACTGCCTCATGACCGTGCCGCCCGTCCACCCCGCCCTCCTCGAGCGGTTGCTCGAAACTGTGCCGGCGGAGTGCATGGCAGAAAACACGGCAACCCCGGCGCGACTGTCGCTTCGGCTGAACCCTCTTCGCGCACCACCCGAAGAGACACGCAGCGAGCTCGAAGCCGCGGGCGTTCCACTGCGGGAAGAGCCATCCCTTGCGCTTGCATTCACGACCGATGCCCCACTGCGAAGTGTGCAGGCGTGCGCCGCATGGCGCGAAGGGCGGGTTCATGTGCAGTCCCTGCCAAGCATCGCCGCGGCACTGTGCCTCGACCCGCGCCCGGGTCACTCTGTCCTCGACCTCTGTGCCGCCCCAGGCAGCAAGACCTCGCACATCGCTGCGCTGATGCAGAACAGCGGAACCCTGGTCGCGGTTGACTCAAGCCGAACGCGCACCTTCCGCATGCAGGAGCTGCTTCGGCTGCTCGGCGCTCGCGCACACTGCATCACGGCCCATGGCGAGCGCTGGGCGCGCGGACAACGGGAGGTATTCGACCGCGTACTCGTCGATGCCCCATGTTCTGCCGAGGGGAGGATCCTTTCCGGGGACGAGGCGGCGGCGGCGGCGTGGTCCCCGAGCAGGGTGCGGCGACTTGCGTCTCTCCAGAAATCGCTCCTGAACGCCGCCATCGAGACCCTCAAACCGGGTGGGCTGCTCCTTTACTCCACTTGCACATTCTCCGTCGACGAAAACGAACTGGTGGTGGAAAGAGCCATGGACCACGCCGAGGGAGCAGTCACGCTTGAACCGCTGCCTCTCACCCTGCCGCACGCCCGCCCTGCCCTGACGGAGGTGCGAGGGCGGGCACTGCCCCCGTCCCTTGCACTCGCGCAGCGCGTGCTGCCGCCTCTCGAGGGCTTCTTCCTCGCACTCCTGAAAAAGAACGGGGCTCGGCGGTCCCAAAGGGTCACGGGAGGTTCAATAGAGGCAGCGGCATCGGGCGATCACTCATGACTCCCAAGGCATCGGACATCTTCGACATCCTTATCCGCCAGCACGCGGACATGCTCAGCGCGTTCATCTATTCAATGTCCTTTGACCGTTCCGAGGTGGACGACATCTTTCAAGAAACGATCATCAGCGCCTGGACCCGAATCGACGACTTCGACCCATCGCGACCCTTCGCGCCGTGGCTCCGCGGAATCGCGCGCAACCACATCCTTGCAGCGGCACGAAAGAACAAGCGCTACCGGGCGCATTTGCACGGGTTGCTCGAAGATCGCATTGAGGAGCAGTTTGGTCGGCTTGACCGCGAGTCGGGCGACTCATTCGCCGAACGCATCGCTGAACTCAAGCGGTGCATCGAACGCCTGCACGCCGAAGGGCGCGAAGCGATCGAACTGGTCTACATCCGTGGCGTGGATGTTCCCGTGGCGGCGGAAACGGTAGGAGCCGCCCAAGAAACCCTCCGAAAGCGACTGTATCGCGCCCGACTCTGGCTCGCGGAATGCCTGAAAACCAAGCAGGTTTTTGCATGAACAACGACCACCTCCCAACTCCTCCCGACCCTTGCGCGCTCGACCTCGGCCAAGATGATGCACCGCACCAACAGGCTGATGCGCGCGTCGTTCATGGGCTCCTTCGCATGCTCGACGAGGGCGAATCTGCGCGCGTTGTGGCCCGTGTGGACCGCGCAACCGCCGCCGTTCGTGCGCAGGAAGGCGGGCTCCGGCTCGTGGGAACGCGCGCTCACAGATTCCGTGAGCGGCTTGCGTGGATCGGCGGAAGTGCCGGCATGGCGGCGGCAATTGTTCTTGCGCTGCTGTTCTTCCCGTCGTCGACTGAGGCAACGGCAGTTGCGGCCCTGAACTCGATGCGTTCAACCGCGCGCGCGGGTGGGCGGTGCTACGAGATTCTGATTCAGCCGCACCGCCCTCCCTCGGCGGGCCCAGAACGCGGGCGCGCGGATGGCCCGGAACGCGGGCGCGCGGATGGCTCAGAACGCGGGCGCGCGGATGGCCCAGAACGTGGGCGCGGAGACCGTCCCGACCGCGCGCGGGCGGAGGGATTTCGCCGAGTTGGAGAACTTCAACTCGGGGCGGAGGGTCGCTGGACGCTGACGATGTCCAAGCTGCGCCGAGAATCTGCCGACCGGCCGCCGACTGGCGATCGCCCCGTTCTTGAGCGCATCGTCATGGGCTTTGACGGAACGCAGTATTGGCTGGTTGGACCGCGCGGATCGATCCGCCGTTCCGACTCTCAAATCACGTTTGGAAAGGGCTTCCCCGGTGCCGTCGAAGTTGGGATTCTGGACGGCCCCGAACTCGACACCGAAGGCGAACAGATCGCGATGTCTGGTTCAGGTGAGTCGTTGGGCTACATGACCCTCTCTTCAGTTCTCGACTCGCTGCAGCGCGGCTACCAAGTCTCATTCGATTCAAGAACGGATGCTGACACCTCGCTTGGAAGACCGATAACCGTGGTTCAGGCACGCCGTCTGGATTCGCGAGGTGGAGAAGGCCCTCAGTCGGTTCGCCTGGTTGCCGACTCCACAACGCTCGAAGTGATCTCCGTCCGCTTGACCTGGGCGATCCGTCCCTCCGATGGGGCTCCCGCGTCTGCTCAGCCAGCTGGCGGGATGCTACCTCCTAGGGCGGTATTGATCCGCCAGCTACCCATCGGAGCTTGCGAGTCAATCGGACCAAAGTGGTTCTTGCCGGAGTTCCACAGCTCGCGCGGCGACGATTTCAATCAGCTGTCCCGCTGATACGCCTTCTTTTTGAGGTTTGGTGGGCTCGGGGTCAACTATCTCCCCCAAGGGGGGCCTGGAGCGATAGGTCCACCAGAGATCCGGCTGAACGGGAACTTGATACAAAACTTCCCAAATAATTTGCAGGCGCATGATCGTGAAGTATGGTGGTGACGATGCGGGCGTGCTCCCGCCTCCGCGTCCTGCAGATCCCTAACCCTGCTGGATGCGCCTGAGAGTTCCGTTTGCCCTTTTCTTTCGGAGAGTCAACAATGAACATTTCGTCGCGCCTTGACCGTCACTTTGTTGTCGCTGCTGCGGCAGTTGCGGTGGCGGGAGCTGCAAACGCAGCGATCGTTACTTGGAACATCAACGCTGCCATCCCGGCGAACCTTGATGGTCTCTACATCAATGTGGCTGCCCAGACCTCGGGTGCGACCGGGGCAGCAGTTGCTGGCTGGGACATCAATCCCTACGGCGCAACTAGTCTTAGTTTTTTCGCCTCTGCTACCAGTCCGAACCCATCAACGACCTATGTGCGGACGCAGGCCTCTGGTGGCCCGAGCAGTTTGGCTCTCGGAACAGTGATCGGCGGGTCCTCAACCTACGCCAACAGCACTACCGCGGTTATTAGTGCTACCGGCGTCGGAAGCAATGGTTGGGCGATCAACTCGACCAACTACTTTGGCTTCCGCTTCAACCCGGGCTCGACTCCGGGAGTCGTTCGCTACGGATACGGAATCATGCAGGTTGGCGCCACCGCGGCGTCGCGAACTTTGGTTGCCCTCGTCTGGGAAGACTCGGGCGGCTCGATTACCGTCACCGCGATCCCAGCCCCAGGTGCCATCGCCCTCTTGGGCGTGGCCGGACTGGTGAGCCGTCGTCGGCGCTGATTTCGGGTCAGAAGTTCGATTTGAGGCAAACAACTCACCACCGACAGTCGAAAGGCTGTCGGTGGTTTTTCATTTTGCCCCTGCCGTGCGTCGAAGCGTCTACCGGTCACTGTGCAGAAAATGTTTTCAAGAAAATTGAAGCCGTGATTGGCACTCCCATAAAGTGAGGGCATATTGATGGAAGATTGAGGGAAAGGAAGGCAGTGGGCGATAGCGCCTTTGCTCCACTTTCTACGAGGTCTGCATGACTGGGGAACGCCATTTCACTGTGGTCGTTCAAAGGGTCTGGCAGGGAAGGAAGTCTGTTGGATGTGCCGCAGAAGTGTCTCTACGGACGACAGGCGGACGAGGGATGAGGAAACCGCGATCTTCGAGGATGCGTCAGTGTTGATCGGGACGCGCTGCGCCCGAGAATGGGAGTAGGGATGAGGAAGAAGATGAAAATGAAAGGGCTGAACGGTGGGTTGGTGGCGGCTCTGTTTGGCGCCGGAGTACTCCTCCACGGCCAGGTCGCGTCCGCTGCCGTTGTTTTCAGCGGAGTCCTGAATCATCAAGTACCGGTCACCTCCCAAGGCACGGTGGTGAACTTCGCGACTGGAGTCGTTCTCAACGGGGTTGCGAGCGGCGTACCAGGCTGGGATATCAATCCGTACGGAACATCGGCCACAAATGTGGCGCTGCTCGCGGGCTCTGGAACTGGAATCATGCGGAATCCAGGTGCGGGGACGAACACCTTCCGCACCTATCTGCCCGTTGGCACCGTGGTAGGTGCATCCGCCTTCTTCTACGGCAATTCGGCCGCCGCCATGGGCACGGCGGTGGGACAGTGGGCACCGAACTCCGAGGGCTACATCGGCGTCAGGTTCCTCAACGAGGCTTCTTCCACTCCAACAACGCACTACGGGTTCATTCATATGCGAATCGGAGCGACTGCCACCGACCGCACGGTCATTGGATTCGGGTGGGAAACGACTGCAAACACAGCGATCACGACCATCCCGGTGCCAGTGCCCGCCCCGGCGGCTGGCCTGCTTGCGCTCGCGGCGGGCTGCGGGATCCGTCGTCGGCGGTCCTAATCACTTCGGGGAATCGACCGAGGGCAATCTTCATCCATTTGACCCGTCGCCGCGCGTGGCGTTGTTCCGCGCGGCGACTGTCGTTTCACGATTCACCACGGTTTCGATGCAGCGATGGGGCAACCGCCGCGGACATCGCGAGAACATCAAGCCCGCTGCCAAGGAACGCATCGACCGCCGATGCAGCCTCTTGCGGACTGCGAATGAAGTCCGCGTAGTCGACGCGCAGCACGGAAAAGTTGGGCTGCGCAGCAATCCAGGTGTCCACACTCTTCAGTTGCGCCTCGTACATCGCCTTCAGGCGATCGAGCGGAAGTCCTCCGCCCACGCGCCCGCTTCGCTCGAGCATTTTTGCCTGCGAGCGGATCACCTCGTCGAGACCGCGCCGCAGGAAAATCACGCGGTACGAAAAAGGAGGCGGCAACTCGGGCAGGAGCAGGTGGATCACCTTCACGCACTTGCCCACGGCGTCCGACACCCACGCCTTGTCTTCTCGAAGCGTCTTCACGCGCTCGAACTCAAGGTAGCCGCGCGGATTGTCCTCGTCGGCCGCGCGGAGGGAGTCGGTCAGGGGCTGCAGCCCCCCCGCCACGAGCATTTGCATCGCCATGCTCGTTCCTGAGCGCGGCAGACCAGACACCACGGTGATGAAGGGTCGTTGCATGCCTGTGTTCGGGTCCTGCGACTCCAGCTTTCATCCGCAGTGTAATCGGTTGTGAGTGTGCACTCACTCGTTCGACCAAGCAAGCACGACGACATCGCCTCGCACCTGATGATGCGATGGCTTCGCGATGCCTGCAGCACCCAGAATCACCTGCGCATCGGATGGAATCGTCACGACGCAGAACGACTTCCATCCGCCGATGCGCAGGCGTTCAATGACCTGCGCCACCGACACAAGCCGCGCCTGGTCCTGCGGCAATCCAAGTTCGTTGTCGAACTCGCCTGCGCGCCCCATCACAAGTTGATCTCGGCGACCAGAGATCCATGTGACGCAGTGCGCCATCTGGTGGTCGCTCGCGACCACTTCGCTGTCGCAGATCACGGACTCGCTCGCCCGCAGCGCATCGAGCGGAATCTGCGAGGAACGAACGGCCGCATCGGGAAACAGGAACGGCACCAATGCGAGCAGCGCCGCAGGCGCCGTTGCACTTCGAAGCACCCAATCGGTTCCTGATCGCGCGCGCCAACTCCATCGGTCGACAACAGCCCACAGCAGAAGCGCTGCCGCCAACGCGAGGAGTCGCACGGTCGTTCCAGTCGACCACAACTGCGCTGGAAAACCGCCCCATGCTGTACCGAGAAAAATCGCCAGCACGACCGCGGTCGCGGCGATCAGGAGCACGACCTGCCCCATCACACGCCCCCTCGCGGACTGACGGAGTCCACCCTCGAACGCCTTCACCAGCCCGAGCGCCACCAGCACCGACACCGCGGGATAGAGCGGCAGGATGTAGGTCGGCAGCTTTCCGGCGCTGAGCGACAGCAGGAGCAGCGGTGCCACAATCCATGCAAACGAAAATCGCGCGCCCGAAGCCCATGCCACTGCGCTTCGTACGCCCTGCAGCGCGTGCCACCACACCAACGACCACACGACGCCTCCCACGGGAAGAAGCGCGATGAGCCACCACCACGGCTCACGGTGTTGGTTCGAGTCGGGGTCGGAAAAGCGTCGCAGGTGCTCCACGGTGATGAAGTACTCCCAGAATCGTGGCTCTGCACGGTGAATCAGCCATGCAGCGGGCAGCACGACGATCAGGCTCTGCGCCAGCACGGGCAGCGGCACCCAGAGCAGTTCACGCCAGCGGCGTTCCCACATCAGGAACGCACCCGCGGCGAGCGCGGGGATCACCCAACCCAGGAGTCCCTTCGTCAGGACCGCCATCCCGCAACAGCTGCCCGCCATGAGCAGCCATCGTGCGCGCGCTGCGCCGACCGACGACAGCGATCCGTGCAGCGCCACCAGACTGCCCGTCACCCAGGCTGCGAACATCGCATCGAGTGTGACCACGCCGCCGATCACCATTGGACCGATCGTCGTTGCCTGCACCGCAAACGCGGCGAGTCCGACATCGCGCCTCCCGCTGATCCGTGAAGCCATCACGCCGGCGAGCGCGGCCATGGCGAATGCGGCGACTGCGCTCGGCAGGCGCGCGGCGAACTCGTTCCTGCCGAAGATCTCGAGCGAAAGTGCAATGCACCACATCCCCATCGGCGGCTTCTCGTAGTAGTGGAAGCCCGCCATGCGCAGGTTCGTCCATGCGCCCGTGTCCAGCATCTCCGCCGCCATGATTGCGTAGCGCGGCTCATCCGGCTGAACCATGGGCCGCACCCCGAGTCCGACCAGCCCGACCGCTGCGAAGATCCCAAGCACCCACCACACGCGCGCGCGCATCGCCATCCGCCCGATCCTAACGCCGCGCCGCATGCGCAACGCACACCCAGCCCTCGCGCCCAACGACCGCGCCCGCGGCAAGCGCCGCTGGTTCGCCGAGCGACTGCGATGCAAGCCAACTGCCGAGGGTGCCCAACCTATGTCCCTTCGCGAGCGCCCGCGCGAGGAAGTCGTCGAAGAGCTGCGCCTTCGCGCCACCTTCGGACTCCGCATGAACGGTCAGCACATGCGGCTGACCATCACCAAGTCTCTCGAGCAACTGCTCGTTCCACTGCGCATCGCCGCGCACACCAGGCTGCGCCGCTTCGTCAAAGGTGGGCAGATCCACGGGGACTTGTGGCTGCTGCAGCGGTACTCCCTCGACGAACGGCAGAAACGGGCGCGCCGGTCCGCGGCAATCACTGCGCCACCGGAACGCGCGAGACGCGGGCAGGGCCAGTACGCGTTCGCTGCAGCGCCAACCCGGCGCCGCGGCACACTCGGGCGCGCGCTGGAATACATCATGGAACGCCTCGCACGCTCGGCGCAGTTCCGCATCGAGCACTTCCGCGGGAAGTCGGTCGATCCCAACCTGCCAGCGATGATGGTCCCACGCATGAACGCCAACTTCATGCCCATCCGCCTCGATATCACGCAGTTGCGCCGCCAGTCCCGCACCGATGCGAGGTCCAGGCCACAGCGTGCCGCGAAGCAGGATGTCCCATCCGTAGAGGCTTGCCGCACGGGAGCGCAGCATCTTCAGCGCGAACGCAGGTCGCAGCATTCGCCATGCGTGCCGCCCCATGTTGTCGGGGCCGAGCGACACGAACCATGTGGCACGGATCCCGCGCTTGCGCAGCGTGCGCAGGAGCGTGGGAACGCCGCGCTGCGTTCCACGCCAGGTGTCGACATCGATGCGCAGTCCCGCCACCACGGTCGGCTTCACGCGCGGACGGTGGGACTGCCGCGCCGCGGCGTCTCCTTCGCGCCGCCCATGCCCTGCCGCAGCAATCCGTTCTCGCGCGCATGCTGTTGCAGGAACCAGTCGAGGGTGCGTTCGACACTGGCCGACGTGGCGATGCGCGGCGTCCAATCAATCAGCGTTCTCGCATTGCGGATGCTCGGCCGACGATGCTGCACATCCTCGTAGCCCTGCCCGTAGTACGACGCGCTCTCGATCTGCTGATAGCCCGCGAACGGTGGGTAGAGCGACCGCAGCGGATGTCGATCGAATGCGTTCACGAGCATCTCCGCAAGTTCGCGGATGCTCGCCTCGTTGTCGGGGTTGCCCACATTGAAGATGCGTCCGTCGCAGGTGGACTGTTCATTGGCGATGATGCGGTAGAGGCACTCGATGCCCTCATCAACGTCGGTGAAACAGCGGCGCTGCGCACCCCCATCGACCAGCAGGATCGGCGTGCCCTCGACGAGATTCAGAATCAGTTGCGTGATGGCGCGCGAGCTGCCGATGCGCGCCGAATCGAGCGAGTCGAGGCGCGGACCGATCCAGTTGAAGGGGCGGAAGAGGCTGAACCGAAGACCGCGCTGTGCGCCGTATGCCCAAATGACGCGGTCGAGCAGCTGCTTGCTCGCCGAATAGATCCAACGCTGCCGGTGGATCGGGCCCGTCACGAGCGGGCTGGTCTCTTCATCGAACAACTCATCGGTGCACATGCCGTACACCTCGGAAGTGCTCGGGAATACGAGACGCTTGTTGTATCGCACCACATCGCGGACGACCCGCAGGTTCTCTTCGAAGTCCAGCTCG
>SYGP01000004.1 GCA_005799495.1 Planctomycetia bacterium | reverse complement strand
CGTCGTCGTCATCGTCGTCGTCGTCATCGTCGTCATCCTCATCGTCCGAACCACTGCTACGCCCGCCGCCAACGCGTTCTTCCTCCTCATCATCCTCCTCGTCAGCCTCTTCAAGCTCCTCGTTCGGGAGCGACTGAGGCTCGAGGTCCTCCTCGTCACCAAAGTCATCGTCTTCTTCCTCGTCTTCCTCCGCGTTGGGATCCTGCTTCGGCTTCGATCCATCCTCGTCCTCGCCAAAGCCATCCTCATCGCCGAACTCCTCATCCTCAAAGTCATCCTCTTCCTCGAGATCGAAGTCCTCCTCGTTCTCCTCCTCCTCGTCGTACGCCATCGGGAGCGGAAACGACATCGATCGAGAGCGTTCCATTGCAGAGAGAGGAGCGCAGCGGGAGGCAGCCAGAAGACCAGCCAGAGGACTCGGGGGATTCACGATGGGATTCACAATCATGCTTGGGGAGCGTCGGCGCGACGACGCGGGAATATCCCCGCCCGACCGCACTGTGTCAACTGCGATTTATGGCAGCGAAACCGCGACGGTGGATTGAGGACCGCCCAGCAACAGCCATCCATCGAGCGCAGCCGCACGGTCCAGTTTCCCCTGAACGAAATCCACTTCGAATGCAGGGCCGAGCAGGCGCGCGCCTTCGCTCCACCCCAGCCGATGCAGAAGGACCTGCGATGTTCCAGGTGCACCCATCCCGCGAGCCGCCGCTGCGCGCCCCACCTGCTCAATGCCCAGCAGCGCCGATGACTGCGGTACGACACCATCGAGCATGCGTTCACCATGCAGGGCAGAGAGTCCCCGCAGCGATCCATCAAGCCCAAACAGAGCGACTCCATCCGCGTTCCACGAGATGATCAGATCGCCCGATCGCATCCAACGCCGGAGCGGTTCACGCACTCTCACTCCGCTCGGCGGAGAAAACCGGTCCGTCTTCGGACGCCCCGTGTTCCAATCCGTGGGGACCGTGCGATCCAGGACGTCGGTCGTGATGCACACGGGCCCAAGAACCTGACAGCTGCCCGTGGCACGCACGCGGGCAGCAGTCGACTGCCAGGCGATTCCACCAAGGGGACCGAATGCATCCCAACGGGCCATGCCACGAAGGGATCCGAACAGGACCGTCCCAGGGCTCGCGGCGCGTACCCATCGAATCTGGTCATCCACAACTCCAAGCTCACTCAATCGCTCACCGGTCTGTCGGTCACACAGGAAGATCAATGATTGGCTCGAGGCCGGTGCCTCGACCATGCCAACGACCGCAATCGTTGCCTCCGTTGCATCGAGTGCGAACACTTCGCCAAGTCCAATGTCGCGCGACCAAAGCAATCTGCCATCCGAGATGCTGATGCTGCCCATCCATCCGTCATATCGCGTCACGATCAGATCGCGCGTTCCATGCATGATCGGGTGCAGTCCCGCACCGGTCAGGGGACGCTCTGGAGCGATGAACAGTTCCACGTTGTCGATGCCCCACATCACGGAGCCATCTCCGTCGACGCGCCGCAGCGCGCAGACACCGCGCTCGGGCTGCTCAATGATGATCGCGCCCTCCCCCGACGGAATCACGAAGGTTGCCTCGGAAGACATTTCGAGGGACCACCGTTCGGTCAGTGCGGGTCCCTCCACACAAACCAGCGCGCGTTCGTCCTGAAGGAATGCTTGCCCATGCAGTGAACTCTGATCGTGCCCGATGCCCGTGGGAACGAGCTTGCCGCGGAGCACAACCGCTTCCGGTCCAGCGCCGCGTGACGAGTCCGCAGATGCGGACTCGGGGCGAGGCATCCCATCGACGATCCACCGCGCCCACTCGGGAACGGGACGAAGTTCCGCGGCGGCATCCCAATCAGTCGGCATGACGCCGCAACATCGAACGCGGTCGACCGCTTGCGCGCGAGCCACGTGCAGATCCGCAGAGGCCAACAGTTCGAGCGCAGCACGCAGAGTCTTCAGCAGCGCGTCCGGTTGTCCGCACAGGATCGATGCCTCCAAGGCGCTCAGACACGATGCAGCGGCGACAGCCGTTTCGCCGCCGCCAATCTGCAGGCGCGCGGCCTCCAGCCACGCGCGCGCCGACTCCACGGTGCCCGATTGCGCAGCGGCCCAGGCGGTCAACTCGGCAGCCGATCCCCTCGTGGGCATCGGCGTCGTCTCACGGATCGGACCGCTTCGGCGAATCACCTCGCGCAGGCGCGTGAGAACTGCATGCCAGCTCGCGATTCGAAGCGCGCCATCTTCCCCTTGCGCAACCACCATCGCTCTCGACATGTCCGTGGATGTCAGCACCTGCCGCCATGCGGCGACCGCGGCATCGATGCGCCCCGACTGCTCCAGCCAGTCACCCTGCGCGAGTACGACAAGTGCACGGTCCGATGGCGCGCACTGCGATGCGGCCAACTGAGCAAAGAGCGCGTCGGTCCCCTCGCGCCCGAGCAGGCCGCTGCGAGCCGCATCGATGAAGGACTGGATGAGCTGCGAACGGCGTTCCGGCTGGTCGCCCACACCTGCGATCGCGGCAGACGTGGCGTGCGTCGCGAGCCGCAGCGCATCGACATCCTTGTTCCGAAGCGCGAACTCGACCAACCCGAGCAGCGCATCCGAGTCAGTCGGGCTGCGCGCGATCGAGTCCGTGAGAATGCTGCGGGCTCGCGTCGGGTCCATCAGCACTTCAATGGACTCATTCCCGACCGCCGTCACGATGCCGTCTCGGATCGTGACGAGCGCAGGTCCGCGGATGGGCAGCGTCAACAGGCGCGAGCCGTTCGAGGCATCGAGCAGAACGCTGCCTCCGGCAAGGGGGACCACCAGCGCGGTCCGACCGTCTGGAAGCCATCCGACCTGCGCGCGACCACGAATCGGCGACCGCGCGGTGGCCATCAACAGCGCACCCTCGTCACTCTCGTCGCGGAAGCGCCAGAGCGGACGGCGGAGATCATTCACATCGACGGCGGCGACCGAATCCCCGATGAGGAAGAGCCGAGTTCCCGTGCGATCCGCGATCACGCACCGCACCACATCGAGGACGGTCCCGCGTCCGATCGGCACACTGTCGATCTCATCACCCGTTGCCGCATCGAGGAGTTGGAGTCGCTGACTGCCCGGTGCAATCACCACAACCCCACGCTCGGTGAGGATCGGACCGCCCATCTCCCACGGAGAGACATCGAGCAGCATGTCGCGGATGGGCACGGGATCACGCCGAACCCATCGCACACGACCATCCACCGCATCGAGGCATGCGACCGCACCGGCACCGCTCGAAACGAACACCGTGTTTCCTGCGGCTGCGGGAGTCGTGTACGGACGGGCGGATGCGGCGCGGATGCCCGGGGCAACACCGACGGGCGCGACCCAGCGGACCAATCCCGAGCGAAGATCAACGCCGATTGCCGATGAGACGGTCTCGAGGCGCGATGTGACCTTTCGCCCCATGAGCACGACCGTATCTCCCACGACCGTTGGCGCACCAGAGAGGAATGTGTCATTCAGCCCGTACTCGGTGGCGATGCGGTCCAATCCAAACTCCCACAAGCGCCGCCCAGTCATCAATTCGACACAGACCAACCTTCCCCCACCCGACCTCTCATTGCCCAGCGCATGTCCTGAAAGCGCGAGCACTCGATCACCAGCGACGGTCACGATCTGCAGATCGCCCACCTGCGAGTCGCTGCGGGGCGCATTGGCCGCACCGATGAACTGGTACCAGCGCGGCTCCATCGAAAAGGCGTCGTAGGCGCGCAGCACGTAGCCCTCATTGACCAGAACCGTCGAGCCCGCGATGGTGGGCATGGAAACGAGCAGACGCCCACTCGAAAGGGAATCGGGAATCGGATCAGACTGAATCCCGCCCTCCACGAGGTCACGCAGTCGCGCAGCGATGGAGTTTTCGAGCGGATCGCTCCACAGGCGCACGGCGTTCGCCGCCACCATGCCAAACGGACCAGCAATCAGCGGGTTGATCGGCGCACTCTCGGCAGGCGGGAACGCCGCGATGACTGCCGACAAGCGCTCTGCCACCGCGCGCGTCGATGGACCATCGATCGCTTGCAGTTCACCCGCGATGCGCATGGCGCGTTCACGGTCGCCAAGTCCTGCGGCAGCAAGCGCGCGGAGAGTGATGAACACTGCTCGATCTACGGTTGCGAAATCGGGGTGACTCGCCACGGATTGCAGGAATGCCTGTGCCTGTGCAAAGCGGGCGGAGTCGATGGCATCCTGCGCGAGCCGCATCGCGGCGGCGAGACCAGCCGTGGTCCACAGCCGAGTGTCGTACACAGAGCGAATGAGTCCAGCGTCCAATTGGCGCTGGGCATCACTCGAATGTGCGGAGCGAAACTCCTCCAAGACTCGTGGCTCGGCGAGCAGGAACGACTCGCATCGCGCGCGCGCGTCGCAGAACTGATCTGTCCTTCCGTCCACATGGACGAGGCGTCGTCCGAACTCGTCGAGAACGCGTGCGATCAGCCGCGCGGACTCGTCTGGATTCCCCTGCGCCTGATCCTGGGCCTGCTCGAGCATCTGCTCCGCCGTGGGCGAGTCATCGACAACCACGACCGCGAACTCCTGCGCGTGCGAGGGAACGCACACGACCGCAGCAGCAATCACACTGAGAATCCGCAGCCAAAGCAGCGTCGGCAACGCCTGTTGCATCGCAGCATCGTAGAGGCGCGGCAGCGCGTAGATTGACCGTCATGGGAATCCGTGCATGTGTCCTGCTGGTCCTGTCCGTGGTGACGGGATGCACGACATCTCCAGAGGTGCGCATCTTGGCGCTTGATCGCGTGTCGACGGGCGGCGCTGCCGACGAGTTCGCGATGCGAGTCGAACTGCGAAACCCGAACACGATTCCTCTCGTCCTGGACCGCTGGACCTATTCCGTCTCGACGCCGACGGGATCCTGGAGCACGGAGTGGATTGCCACGAGAACCCTGCCAGCGCGTTCCATCACCCTTGAACGCCTGCCGGTCGTGATCCCACATGCCGCTGCGACAACTCCGCTCGCCGACGCAACCCCGGCATCGGTGACGGATGCGATGCCGCTGTCCTGGCGGGTGAACGGATCGCTCAGCTACCTGCTGCCCGGACAACTCGCGGAAACACTCTTTGATCTGGGCGTCAGCCGACCGGACGTCGGTTTTTCCGGCTCTGGGACTTCTTCGACTCCGGGGGCAGAGGCTCCTGCAGTCGACCGACAGTGAGATCTCCCTGGGCTGCGCTGCTCCCTCGTGAGGCGACCGCAAGCGCATCAGCCATCAGGCGCGCATGGACGCCAAGCCTGCGCGGATCGTCCGCGGACAGCGAGTCATCCTGCAGCCGCGTGTAGGAACCATCGGCGCACAGTTCCCAGGACTGCGCGACATCCTGCAGCGAATACTCTAGGACAGTCCACAGCGTGCGCCGATGCTCGGGACGCTCAATCGGCGTGGAGGCTTCCACGCGAGTCTGCAGGTTGCGGTACATCCAGTCGGCGCTGCCGATGAAGAAATCGCCATCGAGCGGGTTCTCCTTGCCGGCGCCGAACCAGAAAATGCGACTGTGCTCGAGAAAGCGCCCAAGAATGGACCGTACTCGGATGCGTTCCGATACCCCAGGCACCTGCGGACGAAGGCAGCAGAATCCTCGCACGATCAGGTCGATGGACACCCCCGCTTGACTGGCGCGGTACAGCGCGTCCATCACGCCTCGGTCCTCCAACTGATTCATCTTCGCAATGATGCGAGCGGGTTTGCCCGCGCGCGCAAACTCGATCTCGCGCTCGATGAGTTCGAGATAACGCCGCTTCATGTTGATCGGCGCGATGAGCAACTTGTGGAAGGTCGTTTGGCGCGATCGTCCCGTCATGTAATTGAAGAGATCGACGAGATCTTCGGTGATCATCGGATCCGTCGTGAGCAGTCCGATGTCTTCATACAGCCGCGCCGTACGCGAGTTGTAGTTGCCCGTTCCCACATGACCGTAGCAGCGAATGCCATCCGTTTCACGCCGCACCACCAGAGCCGTCTTGGTGTGGGTCTTGAGCCCAATGACGCCATAGGCGACATGCACGCCCGCATTCTCCAGCTTCCGCGCCCATTCGATGTTGCGCGCCTCATCAAAGCGTGCACGCAGCTCCACAAGGACTGCCACCTGCTTTCCGGACTCGGCTGCGCGAATGAGACTTGCGATGAACGGACTGTCGCCACTCGTGCGGTAGAGGGACTGCTTGATGCACAGCACCTTTGGATCGTCCGCTGCCGCAGCGATGAAGCGCTCCACGCTGAGTTCGAAGCTCTGGTACGGATGGTGCACGAGGATGTCGCCGCGGCGAATCTCGGAAAAGATGCTCGCGCCACCCTCGGTCGGCAGGTCCACGGGCGGCAGCGGAACCCAGCGTGGGAAGCGCAGTTCCGCGCGATCGAGATCGGCGATGGCATCGAGGATGCCGTAGTCGATCAGGCCCATCGTCTCGTAGATGTCCTCGGCACCGAGATTCAGTTCCTCCATCAAGAATCGAACGATGCGTGGGCTCGCACCTCCAGCGACTTCGAGACGAACGACTCGCGCGAACTTCCGCTCCTTCAGCTTCTGCTCCACAGAAACAAGCAGATCGTCCGCCGCATCCCGCTCTGGTTCGATCTCCGCATCGCGCGTGATCCTGAAGGGAAGGACCTGCAGGATCTCCATGCCAGGGAAGAGTTCCTCGAGGTGATGCTCGATGATCTCCTGTACGGGGATGAACCTGCCGCCTCCACGAAGCTCAAACAATCTCGACGGCGACTCGGGGATCTTCACCCGCGCAAACAATGTCTCGGGTTCCCCGGGTCGCCGCACCACCAGTCCCAGTGAAACACTCATGTTGGAGATGAACGGGAACCGATGCCCTGGATCGACAGCCAGTGGCGTCAGGATCGGGAAGACATTGCGGCGAAACCATGCCTGCGTCTCGGCGCGCTCGCCTTCGGTCAGGTCCGCCCAGCCGACGACATGGATTCCCGCCGATCGCAGCTCAGGGAGCAGCGTCTCGCGGTAGATCTTGGCCTGCTGGCAGTCCAGTTCCAGAACGCGCGTCCGAACGGCGTGCAGGAGTTGCGCAGGGCTGATCCCGCCGAACACGCCCGCCGACACGCCCTCCTCCATGTCGTGCCGCAGCGCGCCCACGCGCTTCATGTAGAACTCATCGAGGTTGCGCGAGTAGATCGAAAGAAAGCGCACGCGTTCCAGCAGAGGCACCTTCCGATCGTCGCACATCTGAAGCACGCGAGCGTTGAACTCCACCCACGACTGGTCGCGGTTGATGAATCGCTTTGGATCCGCGGGCGAGCCTGCTGTCGCCGCATCGGCCGCCGGATCACGATTGGGTTCGGAGCTCATCGGCAGGGTGCCTCCACCACGCACGGAATGAAGCGCGCCGCGCAGCCAGGTGCCTCGGTGACCCGAACCGCATGGACGCGAACGCTCTCGGGCAGTCGGCGCTCGACTTGCTGCGCCACATGGCGCGCGACCGCTTCCGCGCTTGGGTTGATGCGATCAAAGGGGGGCGTTTCGTTCAGGTTGGCGGATTGAAAGGGCTGCAGGACTTCATCGAGAGTCTGCTCGAGTCGGTGAAAGTCGAAAGCAAGTTCGTCCGCGTCGAGGTGGTCTGTTGCCACGGTGAGATCCACCTGCCAATCGTGCCCATGCAGCACCTCGCGCTCACCGCGCAAGAGCAGCGCGTGCGCCGCCGAAAAGATCCGCCGGACCTCCAGTTCGAACATGAATCCGAGTATAGGGAGGCGGGGTTGAAAGTCCGCACAACGAAAGCCCACTAGCGAAGTCTTGCCCGATAGATTGCGCAGAATGAACGATGCACCGCTCATGCTTTCCGTGTCTGGCGCGCGTGGCATTGTGGGCGCCTCGATGACCGAAGATGTGGCGCGGCGATTTGCCCGTGCGTTCGCGGAGCATGTGCGTGCGAACTCGAAGCGTGCGGCAGGCGCTTCCGCGCCCCGGATGGTGCTCGGCAATGATGGGCGGGGTTCGGGCGGTGCACTCGCGATTGCCGCTGCCGATGGACTGCAAGAGTGTGGATTCGATGTGATCGACATCGGCTCCGTGGCAACGCCAACAGTCGGGCTGATGATCGGGCACACGCAGGCTGTTGGCGGCATCGCCGTGACAGCGAGCCACAATCCCATCCAGTGGAACGGGCTGAAGACGCTGAACGCCGACGGTCTTGCACTGCCGGCAGCAGAGGCCGCGAAGGTGATTGCGACCTTCCGCGCAGGTGACGTGCACCCGCCAGCCGCGCGGCGTGGCGTTCGATCGCTGCAGGGTCATGCCGACGAAACGCATGTCGCGCGCGTGCTGGGGCTCGTGGATGTCGACCGCATCCGCGCCGCGCGATTCCGCGTGGTGCTCGACAGCGTGAATGGCGGCGGCGCGCGCTCCGGCGGACTGCTGCTGCGCGAACTTGGATGTGATCTGCTGCACCTGAATGCGGAGCGAACAGGTTCGTTCGCCCATACGCCGGAACCGATTGCGGAAAACCTCGGCGATCTCTGTGATGCGGTTCGGCGTGATGGTCGCGCAGTCGTTGGGTTTGCACAGGACCCCGACGCAGACCGCTTGGCGATGGTGGATGGCGCTGGTCGGTACATCGGTGAGGAATACACACTGGTGCTCTGTGCGCTACGCATGCTGCAGCGGCATGGAAGGGGTTCGCTCGCGACCAACCTTTCGACGAGCCGGATGATCGACGATGTCGCGGCACGCTTTCCCGACTCGCGCGTGTGGCGCACCGCCGTCGGTGAAGCGAATGTGGTTGGCGGACTGCGCGCCCATGATGGCATCATCGGTGGTGAAGGCAACGGCGGACTGATCTGGCCGCGCGTGTGCTGGGTCCGCGATTCACTCTCGGCCATGGCGCTCACGCTGGAACTGCTTGCGCATGAGGGCACTCCGATCGCAACGATCGTCGAGGGTCTGCCTCGCTATGCGATGATCAAGCGAAAGATGGACCTGGCGTCGGTGGGCGGTCAGGCTGCGGTCGCGCCTGCACTTGCGCGAGTCCGCACGCACTTCTGTGGGCGCGCCGATGCGCGCATCGACGATGCAGATGGCATTCGCATCGACCTTCCCATGGGGTGGGTTCACCTGCGTGCATCCAACACGGAGCCGATCATCCGACTCATTGCAGAAGCGGCCTCTGCACAAGATGCCAACGCGCTCGCGGCGGAGTGTTCGGCTGCTGCGGGACTTTCGGCGGGCTGCTGATCGGCCGATGTCCTTCCTGTCGTAGCATCGATCGCATGAACTTCTTTGGTGCATTCACTGCTCTTGTCACACCCTTCAGCGCCGACGGCGTGCGGATCGATCTTGCGCGACTCGAACAGCAGGTGAAGTTCCAAGCAGCAGGTGGTGTGCGCGGGATCGTCCCCTGCGGCACCACGGGCGAGGCACCGACACTCTCCGAAGCGGAGCACGAATCGGTGGTGGAGTGCGCCGTTCGCATCGGCAGGCCCCTCGGCTTGCAAGTCATCGCTGGCGCCGGCAGCAACTCCACCGCACACGCCATCCATTTGCATCGTCTTGCGCATCGGCTCGGTGCGGACGCTTCGCTGCAAGTCGCTCCCTACTACAACAAGCCATCGCAGGAGGGTCTCTATCGCCACTTCATGATGATCGCCGAGAGCTGCCCGCTGCCCATCATGCTCTACAACATCCCAGGCCGCTCGGCTGTGACGATCACACCCGAAACAGTGGCACGCCTGAGTGTGCATCCCAATATCGTGGCGATCAAGGAAGCGACGGGTTCCATGGATTCCGCCAGCGATATTCGCCGTCGCTGCGGCATCTCGATCCTCTCGGGCGACGATTCCCTGACTGCATCGTTCGCCGCCGTGGGTGCGGAGGGCGTCGTCAGTGTGGTATCCAATCTGGTGCCCGATCGTGTGGCGGCATTGTGCGCTGCGATCGCCGAGGGTTCGCTGCACGAGATGCGGCGTCTCCACGATGCCCTCTATCCGCTCGCGCGCGGACTGCTTTCGCTCGATGTGAATCCCGTCCCGCTGAAGGCAGCGCTGCATCAGCTGGGGCGCGACAGTGGTGCGGTGCGTCTGCCACTGGCGCCGGCATCGGATGCCACACGCAGTGAGATTGCGCGGCTGCTGAGCGTGGCGAATCTGCACGCCGTGGATGCCACGCCACTTCGGACGGCAGCTGTCGAGGCGCGCGCATGAGCGGTGCAGACCGTGTTCAGCCCAATCCGACCGAGCGGCTGCTGGACTGGCCCGAACTGCCCTTTCGCATCGCGGTCCTGGTGTACCTGTTCGATGCTTCTGGGCGCCTGTTGATGCTGCATCGGCGCAAGCCGCCGAACATTGGCCGCTTCTCCGCGATCGGCGGGAAGATCGAAGTGCAGCGAGGTGAATCACCCCATGAATGCGCTCGGCGTGAGACATTCGAGGAAGCCGGTGTGCTGCTGCAGCCTGATGATCTCCGGCTGATGGGCATCATCTCCGAGCGCGCCTACCTCGGCGAACATCATTGGCTGATCTTCCTCTTCGAGTCCACGAACGCGATCGACCACGAGTTGGTGACGCGGATGTCGTTTGATGAGGGCGAACTCCGCTGGGTTCCCGAAGCGGAGGTCGCAGACCTTCCGATACCTGATGCCGACAAGATGGTCATGTGGCCCAATGTGCAGCGCCACCGAGGCGGGTTCTTCATGGCAGAAATCGATTGTTCCGTGCAGCCCACCGTGCACCGAGTGGTCGAGAGCACCCCGGCTCGGGCGGGGTGACGCCGCGCCGTTCAGTCCGCGCAGCACTCGCGCATCTCGGCGACCGCTGCGCGCAGCCCGACAAACACAGCGCGGCTGATGATGGCGTGACCGATGTGCAGTTCCCACACCCCGGGACAGCGCGCGATCGGCGCGACATTTTCCAGGTGAAGCGCATGCCCCGCGTTGAATCGCATGCCTGCCGCAATGATCTGATCCCCCGTTCGCTGCACATCGCGCAGCGCGGCGGTCGCACGCGGACCGAGTTTCCCCTCATCGTGGAACGCGTGGGCGTAGGGACCTGTGTGCACCTCGCAAATCGCAACGCCGAGCTGGGCTGCTGCCGCAACCTGCCGCTCCTCGGCATCGATGAACACGCTCACGGGGATGCCCGCACCGCGCAGCGGATCGATCACGGCTCGGAGCCGCTCCTGCAGCCCGAACACATCGAGCCCCCCTTCCGTGGTCACTTCGTTGCGCCCCTCGGGTACGAGCATGACCGTTTCGGGACGCGTGGCGAGCGCGATGGCCACCATGGCGGCCGTCGGCGCCATCTCCAAGTTCAGGGGAACCGTCAGCGATGCGCGAAGGCGTTCCACATCCGCATCTTGAACATGGCGGCGATCCTCGCGCAGATGCACGGTGATGCCGTGGGCACCACCCGCCACGGCCTCCGCTGCGGCGAAGACCGGATCGGGCTCCCATGTACGACGCGCCTGACGAATGGTCGCGACATGATCAATGTTGACGCTCAATCTCGCCACGGGGTTATCCTAGGACGATGGCATCGTTCGAGTCGAAGCTCATGGAACTCACGTGCCTGCTGGCCGCACAAGGTGGCAGTGTGCTGCGGCTTGTCACACTGGCGGTCGAGGCGTACTTCGATCACAACGAGATGAAGGCAGCGCAGGTCATCGCCCTGGACGATGAAATCGACACGGTGGATGTGGCGATTGAGCGGCAGTCGATCCCGATCCTTGCGATGGGACAGACCGATGAGCACGCCATCCGTGAAGTGCTGACACTGGTCAAAGTCAACAACGAACTCGAACGCATTGCCGACTGCGGCGTCAACATCGCGGAACAGGTCGTCGGGCATCTGAAGCCTGCAGAGTCCATGCCACCCACTTTCCGCGTGATGGCGAACAGTGTGCTCGGGATGCTGCGCGACAGCCACCGCGCGTTGGTGGACAACGACCCTGAACTGGCTCGCCAAGTGCTCCTCTTTGACGACACCGTCGATCGCTTCCGAAACGAACTGCTGCTGCAAGCGCAGGAGCAGGTCGCGCTCGGCAGCATCAGCGTTCACTTCGCCTTTCGCATCACCACGGCAGCGCGAAACATGGAACGCATCGCAGATCACTGCACGAACATCTGTGAGCAGACGATCTACCTGCGGACAGGGAAGATCGTGCGCCACCGACCCGAAGGCTGGTCGGCCCCCACTGTTCCGAAGGTGCAGTAGCCACCTCGGGTGAAGACTCCTCTGCCGTGGCGACAGCGCAGCAACCATCACTCGACGAACGCCGCAGCGCTGCCGCCGAGCGCCTTCGCGCATACGGGCAACAGCACCTGCTGCACTTCTGGGATCGCCTGAACGATGCGGCACGCAGCGGGCTGCTCGACGAGATCGATGCGCTTCCACTGGAGATGCTGCAGCGCGCATTCGCCGACCGCAGCGCGGACGCGAAGCAGGATGCACACGGCATCCTGCCCGTGACTCCAGTCGTGATGGACCAGGTGGATTCGGAGCGTTTCGTGCGAGAAGGATCCGCCGTGATCGCGGCCAATCGTGTGGCGGCGTTCACGGTGGCGGGCGGTCAGGGAACGCGCCTCGGCTCCGACTCACCCAAGGGCACCTTCCCCGCCACGCCAATCCTGCGGAAGTCGCTCTTCGAGGTCTTCGCCGAGTCGATCGGCGCTGCGCGCGCGCGCTGGTCCGCACGGATTCCGTGGCTCATCATGACGAGCCCCCTGAACCATGCGGAAACGGGCCGCTTCTTCGCAGCCCATGACTGGTTCGGACTCGGTGCGGGGAGCGTTCACCTGATCATGCAGGGAACGCTGCCATCGCTCGACTGGCATGGGCGCGTGCTGCTTGCGAGCGAGGGCGCAATCGCCCTCAATCCCGATGGGCACGGAGGCGCGCTGCGCGCACTCGATCAGGGTGGATGGCTCGATCGACTCGCACGCGAGGGCATCGACACGCTCTCTTACTTTCAAGTGGACAATCCGCTGTGCAAACCCATCGATGCACTGTTCATCGGTCTCCACCATGCCCACCCCGAGAGTTCGGCGGAGGTGTCGAGCAAGGTGGTCGCCAAGGCATCCGCCGCCGAGAAGGTGGGCGTGTTCTGTCAGCGCGGCGGCTCGCGCTTCGTGATGGAGTACAGCGACATGCCGCGTGAGATGACCGAGCTGTGCGATGCAGACGGCGCGCTGCTCCACCGTGCAGGTTCGATTGCCGTGCATGTCTTTGGCGTTCCATTCCTGCAACGGCTTGTTCGTGAGGGACATGGCCTGCCCCTGCACCGTGCGCGGAAGAAGGTGCCGTGCATCGATCCCGAGACGGGCGTTCACACCGTGCCGACGGAACCGAACGCGATCAAGATGGAGTCGTTCATCTTCGATACGGTGCCTGCAGCGCAGCGCGCGCTGGTTGCACAGACCACGCGAGTCGAGGAGTTTGCACCGATCAAGAATGCGGTCGGCGACGACTCCCCCGCCACGAGCAACGCTCTGCAGACGGAACGCGCCGCACGCTGGCTCGAGGCCTGTGGTGTGCAGGTTGCGCGCGATGCCGCGACGGGTCGCTGCCTCGCCGAGATCGAGCTTTCGCCCCGCACCGCGCTCGATGCTGCAGCGCTTGCGAAGTGCACCTCGCTTCCCGCGCAGGTGGGCGCCGGAGAACGCCTCACACTCTGATTCTGTGCAGACGCCCGATCACGCGCAGTCTGCGACATCCGCCACCTGCAGCGCAGGGCGATGGCGCCCACTCCACGAATCCACCTGCGGCGAACCGATGATCTGAACGCCAAGCCCACGCGTCAGCCTCGGCGACTGCGAGGCTTGCCGCCACCAGATGCAGGAGAGTTCTGCCGTCGGCAGGTCGCCGAGACGCACGAAGAAACTGATGTGGTCACGGTCCTTGCCGAAGACGCGCGGCGTGGAAGTGATGACGGCATCCTGCGCCCAGACGGTCGGCGATGGGAATCCACGACCAAACGGACCGAGCGCCTGCACCGCCGCGAACGACTCCGCCGAAATGTCACCTCCCACGAGCTTCACATCCGCGCGCACCGATGGACCTGCGTTCGGTGGGCGGTGTGCGGCGGCGTGCGCAGACAGTGCCTCACGGAATGCGGTCACATTTCCCTCAGCAACGGCGACACCAGCGGCAGCTGCATGCCCGCCGAAGCGTTCCAGATGCTCGGCACACGCTTCCAGTCCGCCCAGGATCGAGTACCCGTCGATGCTTCGCGCGGAGCCATGTGCCGTCCCTCCGCCCGATTGCATGAGCACCACTGGAACATGCAGGCGATCGGCGAGCCGCGCACAGGCGGTACCCACGATGCCACGCGACCACATCGGATCCGCCAGCACGCATGCTCCGCGTGCCGCGCCCAGCCCCTCCTCCTGCCGTTCGAGGGCTTGCTCGAAGATCTCTCGCTCTTCCGCCTTGCGCCGCTCATTCAGCGCGGCAAATCGCTGCACCCACTGCACAGCCTCGCGTTCGTGGGATGCATCCGTTCCATCGACCGTGTGCGGCAGTGCAAGAAGTTGCATGCCGTCCATCGCGCTCCCGAGTCGACCGCAGGCGTTCAAGATCGGTGCGAGGCCGAAGGAAATTCGCTCACTGTCCACGCGGTCCTTCGGCCCGATCCCTGCCTGCTCTGCGAGTGCGCGCAGCCCGGGCAAGCCACTGCGCGCGATCCGCGCCATGCCAAGTCTGGTGATGACACGGTTCTCGCCGACGAGCGGCACGATGTCCGCCACCGTCCCGAATGCCGCGAGCGCAAGCGTTTCGACGAGAAGTTCACGCAGTTCCGGAGTCACATGATCGGTACCGCACCACGCGCGGCAGAATGCCAGCCCCACTTTCCATGCGACTGCGGCCCCGCAGAGCGTTCCATCTCCACCACCGAATGCGGGATGTGCGATCGCGTGTGCATTGGGCAATCGACCATCACTCCGCATGGCATGGTGATCCGTGATGAGCACCTCAACTCCCAGATCTCGCGCCAAGGCAACCTCGTCGAGCGCCGTGATCCCGCAGTCCACGCTCACGAGTACCTGCGCGCCGTCGACCGCGAGCTGACGGACCGACTCCATCGAAAGCCCGTATCCCTCCGTCGCGCGTTGCGGGATGAACACGCGCGGCGCCTGACCACCCTGCACGTGACGGATCAGGTGCACCAAGATCGCGGCCGCGCACATGCCGTCCGCGTCGTAGTCGCCGAAGATCGCGATGCGTTTGCCCGCGCGCACGGCAGCGGAAAGTCTCCCTCCGACTTCGACCGCACCAAAGAGATCGCCGGGTGGCTTCAACTGATCGAAGGTGGGCGCCGTGAATCCAGCAAGCGCATCGGCAGCGATCCCGCGCGCTGCAGCGACACGCTGCACGAGTGTGCCCCGCGTTGGCCGATCCGCTGGACCCTCGGGCAGAATCCACCGCTTCAGCCAACCTTGCATGGAAGGGAGACTACGCGGATCGTGCCGTCGGGGGCGCGCCTTGGTGGGCGGAGCGCGCGCCTGCATCGCATCCTTCGTGGGTTACCATCGAGCGTGAAGGAGATTCCCCCATGACCGACCGCTACAAGTCCGTGTTGCTCTTTGGCGCACCTGGCGTCGGCAAGGGAACACAGGGCAAGATCCTCGGCAGGATTCCCGGCTTCTTTCATCTCGCGTGCGGCGATGTGTTCCGATCGCTCGACATGACGAGCGAGCTTGGCAAACAGTTCCTCGCCTACTCCTCGCGAGGCGAACTCGTCCCCGATGAGCTGACGATTGAAATGTGGCGGCAGAACATGCACGCGCAGACGGTGCTCAGCCTGTTCAAACCAAAGCAGGATCTGCTGGTGCTCGATGGCATCCCACGCAATGTCGCGCAGGCAAAGGCGCTGCACAAGTCCCTGGATGTCCTCAAGGTCATTCACCTCTCCTGCGGCGATGAAGAAGCGATGATGCAACGGATGCGGCGCCGCGCACTCAAGGAAAACAGGATGGATGACGCGGATGACAAGGTCATTCGCCACCGCTTCGAGGTCTATCACCAGGAAACACACCCAGTCCTTGACTTCTATCACTCATCGATCGTGGTGAACATCGATGCGGTGGGTTCACCAGCGCAGGTCTTCATGCGCGTCCTCGAAGTCGTCGTGCCCGTTCAGGACGCGCACTTCAACCAACCCGCGGCTGCCGCGAACTGAACGACCGACCTGTTTGCATCGGCGCATTCCTGCATGCGCCCTGCCCTGCGCGCCACCATCACGGTGCGCCCGGCACGTCGGGCTCGTTGGGCATTTCGCCGCCGCGCCTGAGGACTGCGATCGGCTTGGGGGCAAATCGCTCCTCCGCCTGCTGCAGGGCGAGCAGGCGCCGCTCCAAGACGAGACTCCGAGACATCGACGGAAACTGCCCCTCGAACTTGTCCAAATCGGCTGCAGTCGTCAGTTGCATATCGACATGCATGCGCTGCTCGACGAAGCCCCCTTGACCATCGAGTTTCGGTCGCCCGCGCTCATCACGCTCCGGGCGCGCCACGCGGAGCTTCACGCTCTCCCCCGGCAAGCGCGACTGGATGAGGTCCACCAGATCATTGGAGTTGGTGATGGGCTTTCCATCGATCTCTTCGATGCGGTCGCCCACCTTCAGCACCGTGCTTGCAGGCATGCCGGGAAGCAGCATGATGATCTCGACACCAGGTCGCTGCGGATCACCACTCGGTTGCATTCGGATCCCCAGCGCACCGCGAGGCAGGGCAATCACCTTCTCGCGCACGACGCCAAGCAGGCGCTCACGCTGTTCCGTACTGAGTGTCTCGCGGTCGAGCACGGCGAAGAGTTGCTCCGGCGCCACGGATGCGTCCGTCAGAACGCGGCTCGCCTCACTGCGCTCGTTGAACACCGAGGAGTCCAGGGCGGCAACCGCAGCCCGAACCTTCCCCGATACTTTCACGGACGAGAGCACTTCTGGCGACCACAGGCGAAGCACCTCGGGAGCCGGCGTGACGGGCTGCCCCATCACATCGCCCCGCCACGCTTGCGGCTGCTGGACCGCTGGCTTCACGGGAACCTTTCGCATGTTCCCCCCTTGGGCATCGCGCAGGGCATCCTGACTGGTCCATGCGAGCGCGGTGGAACCCATCGCGGCAAGAAGCGCGGCCGCGACTGGCACGCTTCGACATTGCAAAGAGGGCGCGACGCGCGAACCGCGCCGCAGCGGCTCGGCATCATTCGACATTCTGCGCCTGCTCCTTGATGCGGTCGATGGCGGTCTTGATGTCGACGACCTGCTGGGCAGTCTCGACATCCGCCGACTTGCTCGCGATCGTGTTCGCCTCGCGCAGAAGCTCCTGCGCAAGGAAGTCGATCGGTCGCCCCACGGGTTCGCCGTTGGAGGGATCCAGAAGCCGTTCGAGTTGATCGATGTGCCCAGCAAGCCGAACCAACTCCTCCGCGATGTCGGACCGCTCGGCGAAGATCGCGACTTCACGAAGCAGGTCCGATGGTTCGACGCTCTTGCCAACCTCTTTCAGCATGGCATCCATGCGTTGGCGCAATCGCGTTTGGTAGGCCTCGACCACCCTCGGCGCGCGCGACTGAATCGCCATCGTGCGCGCGCGCAGCGTCTTGGCACACTCGACGAGATGCGTGCGGATCGTCTCCCCCTCGCGAGCGCGGGTCTCGAGCACCCGGTGGCACGCCTCATCGACCAGCCGCAGCACGGTCGGGCGCAAGTGCTCGAGGAAGACCTCTCCACCATCCTCCACCACCACGCCCGGCAGCGACAGAAGTTGACCGCGGTCCACCTTTCGCGCCTCCTCGGAGCCGAGCATCTGCGTCAGCTGCGCGATGTAGCTGTTGAGGACCTCACCGTCGATGCGCGCACCGCGGCGCGCGGCCGACGCAACGATGCGCAGCGTGACGAGAACGCTGCCGCGTGCGAGCCGCCGCGTGCATGCAGCCTCCACATCGCCCTCGAGTGCCGAAAGTTCCTCGGGAATGCGAAGCGTGCACTTGAAGTGTCGATTGTTGACGGATCGAACCTCGGCCTCGACGGGAACGCCGTCGACTTCACCGCGCGCGACTCCGAAACCGGTCATCGAGCGGATCATTGGCGTGTCCTCCCGGCGGTCAGGGATTCGGTGCTGGCGCGGGCGCTGGCGCTGGTGCTGGCGCGGGCGCTGGTGCTGGCGCGGGCGCTGGCGCCACAAGCGGCTGGTCCACCGCGGGGGTTGCGTTCACATCGACTGGCACGCCAGTACCAGTTGCAGTACTCGAATCTGCGGGCGTGGCGGCTGGCTGCAAAAGATTGGTGCCCGTCTCTGACACCTGCACGGCAGGCTCCACGACCGGCGGCTCCGCCGATGGGTTGTCCATCACATTCAGCGCAATGGCAATCACGAGATAAATGGAGAAAGCACCGAGAGTGAGATAGGTCAGGACATCGCCAGTGCGACCACCGAACGCGGTATCCGTCGCACCTCCACCTGCACCGCCGAATGCTTGGGCAAGTCCACCGCCCTGGGGGCGTTGCACCAAAATGATGAGCACCAAGATGACGCTCGAGGCGGCGAACAGGAAGGTGAGCAAGTTGAACCAGAATCCCATGGATGCGTTCCTCGGCCAGTCTCAGCTGGCTGCAACTCCGACCGTCGCCGCGGCGCACAGGGCCAGGAAGTCGGGCGCCTTCAAGGACGCGCCGCCAACAAGCCCACCATCCACGCCGTCCACCGCGAAAATCGACTTCGCGGTGGCCGGCACCAGCGACCCGCCATACACCACGCGGACGCCAGAAGCGAGCCGCGCATCATAGCGTGCCGCAAGCGCAGAACGAATCTCGCGGTGCGCCTCGCCCGCATCCGCTGGTTGCGCCGTGATGCCCGTGCCAATCGCCCAAACTGGCTCGTAGGCGATCACGACATCGACCATCGCGGCCGCATCGATCGCAGCGAGCGCTGAACGCAACTGCGCGGCGATGACGTCGTGCGCCTTGCCTGCATCGCGCTCTTCACGCGTCTCGCCCACGCACAACACGGCACGAAGTCCGCTGCCGAGCGCCATGGAAAGCTTGTCCGCAATCAACGCATCGCGTTCGCCGATCTTGTGACGGCGCTCGGAGTGACCGATGATCACCCACGAAGCGCCCACATCGCGCAGCATCTCCGCACTGACTTCTCCCGTCCGCGCACCGTTCACCTCGCTCGACAGATCCTGCGCCCCGAGCGCAACAGGCGAGCCGACGATCGCCTCCGCAACAGGCAGCAGGTACGGGAAAGGAGGAAAGACCACGAGATCCCCGGCCCACTCCGCGGATGTGCCCTCCACGATCGCATGCGCAAGCATCTGTGCACTTGCGAGATCGGTGTTCATCTTCCAGTTGCCGCCGATGAAGGGACGCCGCATCCCCGAGATGGTAGGGACTGCTCCGCGGCGTATCCTCCCCGCTCTCGCCATGTCACAGCCTCGACGCGCAGTTGAAATCAGGTCCGCGTTCATCGACTTCTTCCGCAAGAAGGCGGGGCACACCTTCGCCCCTGGCAGCGCCGTCGTGCCCTTTGACGATCCCACGCTGCTCTTCACGAACGCGGGCATGAACCAGTTCAAGGATGTCTTCCTCGGACGCGGTTCCCGCCCGTTCACGCGCGCAGTCAACTCTCAGAAGTGCTTCCGAGCCGGCGGCATGCACAACGATCTGGAGGATGTCGGCAAGGAAGTCTATCACCACACATTCTTCGAGATGCTCGGCAACTGGTCGTTCGGCGATTACTTCAAGCGAGAGTCGATCCACTGGGGCTGGGAACTCCTGACGGAGGTGTACGGGCTGCCGAAGGATCGCCTGTATGCAACCTATTTCGGCGGGAACAAGGGCGCCGGGCTCGAGCCCGACGAGGAGGCGCGCGAACTCTGGTGTGCACACTTGCCCGCGGACCGCGTGCTGCCCGGATCGATGAAGGACAACTTCTGGGAGATGGGCGAAACAGGTCCATGCGGGCCTTGCTCCGAGATCCACTTCGATCGAATCGGTGGACGCGATGCGGCGAAGCTCGTCAACAGCGGCGATCCCGATGTGCTCGAGATCTGGAACCACGTGTTCATTCAGTTCAACCGCGAGGGTGATGGCACGCTGAAGCCGCTGCCCGCAAAGCATGTCGATACGGGCATGGGACTCGAACGATTGGTGAGTGTCATTCAAGGCAAGCGTTCGAACTATGACACCGATCTGTGGAGTCCGATCTTCGATGCGATTTCGCGCACGACGGGAGCACGCCCCTACAGCGCGTCACTGACCGATCCCACGGACATCGCGTATCGAATCATCGCCGATCATGTGCGCTGCCTGACTGCGGCAGCCTGTGATGGCGCGGGACCCGGCAGCGATGGCCGCAACTATGTGCTGCGGCGCATTCTTCGCCGTGCCGCGCGGCATGGGCGTCAGACGCTCGGCATGGAACGGCCGTTCGTGCACCTGTTGGTACCCGCCGTGGTGGAAACGCTCGGTGATGCGTTTCCCGAGATCGCCGCGGGTGCTGAGAAGGCTGCCCAGACGATCCGCGCAGAAGAGGAACTCTTCGGCAAGACGCTCGGACGCGGCATCGCGCTGTTCGACGAGTCCGCCACGCGCGCACAGCACTCGGGGAGCGGCACGATCTCCGCCGACGATGCGTTCCGCTTGCATGACACCTGGGGGTTCCCTGTCGATCTGACCGAGGTCATGGCGGCCGAGCGCGGCCTGCGGGTGGATGTCGCGGGCTACGAGACGCTGATGGAGCGCGCCCGCGAAACCAGCCGTGCGGGATCGCAGGACCAGGCGCGCATGGAACTGCCTCCCGACGCGCTGGCGAAGCTTGCGGCGATGCACATTCATGCGACCGACGATTCCGCGCGCGATCTCGGTCATCCCATGCGTGCACGCATTCGCGCAGTGTGGGATGGCAAGCACTTCCGCGACTCGCTCGAGGCCGGACACTCGGGCGGCATCGTGCTCGATCGCACTTGCTTCTTCGCCGAGAGCGGCGGCCAAGAGGCGGATGAGGGCGACATTCGAACATCGGCTGCCAGAGGCGAACACGGCGGTACCGCGGGTCACTTCGAGGTCCGTGATGTCCAGCGGTTCGGCGACTTTGTGCTGCACATCGGTCGCGTCGCGCACGGCACGGTGCGTGTCGACAGCGACGCGGAAATCATGCTGCATCATGAACGGCGGGAGCGCATCCGAGCGAATCACACCGCCACGCACTTGCTGAATCTCGCGCTGCGGAACGTGATTGGCGAAGACGTGCAGCAGCGCGGATCGCTCGTCGCAGCCGATCGATTGCGCTTTGACTTCGCATCGTCCCGGGCGCTTTCCGCGGACGACGCGCAGCACGTGGAGCGGCAGGTGAACGCGGCAATCGCCGCGGACTTGCCCGTATCGATCGGCACGCTCCCGCTCGCCCACGCCAAGACGATCACGGGCGTTCGCGCCGTCTTCGGCGAGCGCTACCCGGATCCCGTGCGCGTCGTCAGCATCGGCGCCGCCATTGCCGAACTCGATCGCGCTCCGAACGATCCGCGTTGGGGGTCACTGTCGATCGAGTTCTGCGGCGGAACGCACCTCGCGTCGACGGGGGGTGCGAAGTCGTTCGTACTGCTTTCGGAGAGCGCGTCATCGGCGGGCGTACGCCGCTGCTTTGGACTCACAGGGAGCGCTGCGAATGCGGCGGCGGAGGCGGCGCGCCAGTTTGCCGAGCGTGTCGAAGCGGCGATGCGCCTTGAGGGCGATGCGCTGATGACGGAAGCTGCGGAGATCGTTCGCGCAGAGACTGCGCTCACCATCGGATTGTGCGCGCGACACGCGATCGTGCCTCGACTCGATGCGCTCCGCGATCGGACGAAGGATGCGCGCCGCAAGACAGAGGGCTCCACGCGCGATGAAGCAGTGACGCAGGTCCGCGCGCTCACGGAGGCGCATGGGGTGGGTGATTCGCGCCGCCCGCTCGTGGCCGTGATCCGCGGTGCAGATGCAGCCGCACTGATGGCTGCGCTCGATTCGTCGCGCGCGCAGCTGCCCGAGACGCCGATCCTGCTGCTCAGCCCCGACGCCGAATCGGGAAAGGTTGCCATCGCGGCCACGAGCCCCGCGTGGGCGATCGCGAAGGGACTGAAGGCGGGCGATTGGGTTCGGACGACTGCACAGGCATGCGGTGGATCGGGCGGCGGAAAGCCCGACACGGCGCAGGCAGGCGGGAAGGATGTCACGAAGGTGGGTGACGCCGTCGATGCCGCGCGCGCGTTCGCGGCGAACCGTTGATCCATTCCATCACGCGGATGCGCGGCGCAGGCTCAGCGCGCCCCACGCGATCACCCCGGCGATCACCGCCACGAGGAGGACCGCCCCGATCGCCGTGAGTTGGGATTGCATGGATCCGCCGCGCCACAGCGGACCTTCCAGCGCCGCAATCGCCCACCGAAACGGACTGACAGCACTGGCCGATGCGAGTGCGGGCGGCATGAACACGAGCGGCACCGATCCACCGCCGAGAAGGGCGAGGATGAGAATCACGGAACGCCCCGCGCCCTCGCTGCCACCGAGGCTCTGAAACAGCGACGCCACCGCCATCGCCACCATCGTGAACGCGACCGCGATGGCAGCCATGGCCGGCAACAGCAGCGCAGGTTGCACAGGTCGCACACCGAAGGCCGTCACGGCGAGCACCATCAGCATGATCTGCATCAGCAGGGCCATGCAGAAGCAGGCAATCGCCTTGCTCGCGAGCACCATGTGCATCGACAGCGGCGCCGCGCACAGGCGCCGAAGCGTCCCGCGATTGCGTTCCACCGAGAGGCTCGTCACAAACGCCATCACACACCCCGCAAGACCCCAGACCACCCCTTGCGGGAATGTCACGGCGAAGCTGGATGGGGGTCGTGCGGGATCATCCACCACCGCACGCTGCGTGACGCGCACGGGACGGAACGCACTCAGCCGCGGGAACGCATCCGCAGCGTCGCCAGTGATCTGTTTCCCGGCACGACGCTGCGCGCGTTCTTCGCGCGCCTCTGCGAGCCGCTGCGCCGCGGCCAGCAGATCGAGGATCGCAGCGCGTTCGGCCTCGCTTGTTCCCATGTCTGATGCGGGCAACGCCCGCAGCAGCGTCGTCTGCCGCTGCAGGCGCGCGCTGTCACCCACGCTGAGCATGAACTGGACGAATCCAACCTCCATCAACTTCCCCTGCAGCAATCCAAGTTCCGCAGAACGGCTCGGGTCGCCGAGCAGCTCGATCGGCATCGACCCGCCCGTGAGCAGCGCCTCCGCAGCCCGATCGAACTCCTCGGGCACGATCACAACCGCGCAGCAACGCGCCGATTGGACGCGCGCGATCGCTTCCTCCCGTCCTGCCACACGATCCACCTGCAACGCGGGGTCCGCCTGCAGCGCGCCGATGAATGAATCGGCAAGCGGTCCGCTGCCTTCGTGAACGAGTGCGATCGTGATCGGACCAGGCGCTGCCATCCGCCCGAACACCATCCCAAACAGCACGGCAATCACCAACGGAAACACCAGCGTGAACACGAACGCACTGCGATCGCGCAGCAGGAGGCGCAGGTCTTTCCCCACAAGGGCGAGCAGCGAAGCCGTCATTCGCGCAGCTCCCGACCCGTCAACTTCAGCAAGACGCTCTCGAGTCCGCGCGCCGCACGGCTGCTTCCCGCGCCGTGGATCGCCACCAGTTCCTCCACGGTTCCCTCCGCTTGGATCGTCCCGCGATCCATGAGCGCAATGCGGTCGCTCAACTTCTCCGCTTCTTCCATGTCGTGCGTCGTCAGCAGGACGGCACATCCCGACGCAGCGCGAGCACGGATGATGCCGCGGACATGAGCACGCGACTGAGGGTCCACGCCAGCCGTCGGCTCATCGAGCACCAGGATCGGCGGCTCATGCACGAGAGCCAGGGCGAGATTCAGTCGCCGCTTCATGCCGCCCGAGTAACTCCCGACCCGCTCATCGGCACGCGTCGCAAGGCCAACCGTGTCGAGCGCCTCCAACACCTGACGGCGGCTGCGGAAAGCGCCGTAGAGCCTTGCAAACAGCGTGACCGTTTCGGTCGCGGTCAGCATGTCGTACAGCGCCAGTTCCTGTGGCGCGAATCCGATGGCCTGTCGCACCGCGGCACGCGAGGGATCGCCCGAGGCGCCGATCGTCACGCTTCCCGAGTCGGGTCGCATCAGCCCCGTCACCAGAGCAACCGTCGTGGACTTGCCCGCACCGTTGGGGCCGAGCAGACCGACCACCTCGCCCGCCGCCACCCGAAGGGAGACTCGATCGACAGCGCGCAGCGTTCCATAGCTCTTGGATACTTCGCGCAGCGTCAGCACCCCGACATCCTACGGATGTCTCTCGAAAACTCGGCGATAGCCTGATGCGCATGAGTGATGCCATCACCAGCATTCTTCAGGAGAACCGTGTGTTCGAGCCGAGCGAACACTTCCGCACGACGATCGGGACGATGCATGTGCCCAGCATGGATGCGTACCGTGCAGAACATGCGCGTTCGTTGCAGGACCCCGAGGGATATTGGGGTGAAGTGGCGCGAGGCTTCCATTGGATGCAACCCTGGCAACGGGTCTTGGAATGGAACGCACCGGACGCGAAGTGGTTTTCGGGAGGGCGGACCAACGCATGCTTCAACTGCGTGGACCGTCAGGTCGAAGCGGGATTCGGTGATGAGGTGGCCATCATCTGGGAGGGCGAACCCTGTTCACCTGATCCGGAGGTGCGTCGACTCACCTACCGCGACCTGCAGCGTGAGACATCCCGCGTCGCGAACGCGCTGCGGTCTCTCGGCGTGAAGCGCGGTGATGTGGTGACCATCTACATGGGCATGGTGCCCGAACTGGCGATCGCCGTGCTGGCGTGCGCCCGCATCGGCGCGCCGCACTCCGTGATCTTCGGTGGCTTCGCACCGAATGCGATCGTGGACCGCGTCCTCGATGCGCAGAGCGAGATCATCATCACCTGCGATGGTGCCTGGCGGCGCGGGCAGGTGGTTCCGCTGAAGGCGAATGTCGATGAAGCGTGCACGCGACTGCCCGAAGTGCGACATGTGCTCGTGCTTCGCCGCACCGCGAAGGAAGTCGCGATGCACCCGACGCGCGATGTGTGGTGGCATGAGTGCGTGAGCGCGCAATCGCACGACTGCCCGTGCGACGCGGTGGAGTCGGAACACCCACTTTTCTTGCTGTATACGAGTGGTTCGACGGGCAAGCCCAAGGGCATCGTGCACACGACGGGCGGGTACATGATCTTCACCGCGCATACGGCGCGGCTCACATTCAACCTCGTGCCGGGGCGCGGCCAGGTGTATTTCTGCACGGCGGATCTCGGGTGGATCACGGGACACTCCTACATCGTGTACGGGCTGCTGCCCAACCGCGTGCCGACGGTGATGTACGAAGGGGCGCCGAACTTCCCTGCCGAGGATCGCTTCTGGTCGATCGTCGAGCGCCACCGCGTCACGCACTTCTACACCGCGCCAACGGCGATCCGCTCGTTCATGAAGTGGGGCGATGCGCATCCGCAGCGGCACGATCTGTCGAGCCTGCTCGTCCTCGGCTCCGTGGGCGAACCCATCAACCCTGAAGCGTGGATGTGGTACCACCGCACGATCGGCTCTTCACGCTGCCCGATCGTCGACACGATGTGGCAGACCGAAACAGGCGGGCACATCATCACGCCGCTGCCCGGCGCAACGCCGACCGTGCCGGGGTCCTGCACGCTGCCGATGTTCGGCATCGATGCCGCCATCGTGAACGAACGCGGCGAAGAACTTCCGGCGAACGCGGGCGGCCTGCTCGTGATTCGCAAGCCATGGCCCTCGATGCTGCGCGGCATCCACGGCGACCGCGCACGGTTCATCGAAACCTACTGGACCAAGGTGCCCGGGATGTATGTCGCGGGCGATGGGGCACGGCGCGATGAGCGCGGCTACTTCTGGATCATGGGTCGAATCGATGATGTAATCAATGTCAGCGGACATCGGCTCGGCACGATGGAGGTGGAGAGCGCGCTTGTGTCCCATCCCGCCGTGGTGGAAGCCGCCGTGGTCGGCATGCCGCATGAAATCAAGGGAACGGGAATCGCCGCGTTCGTGACACTCGGTGCCGACTTTGCCGCGACGGCGGGCGCACAGCTGAAGCGCGAACTGCAGGAACATGTCGCACGGGAGATCGGCGCGATCGCACGGCCCGACATGATCCGCTTCACCACGCTGCTGCCGAAGACTCGGTCCGGAAAGATCATGCGCCGCCTGCTCCGCGACATCGCGTCGGGGCGCGAATCGCGGCAGGACACGACCACACTCGAGGACTTCACCGTTCTTGCGAAGCTGCGCGAGAGCGAGGAGTAGCGCTGACGAGGGTCAGGGCTGCAGACGCCAATCAACGCGGTCCGCCTGATCGGCCCAGCGGCGCATGTCGCGAAGGGCGTTCACCCCCACCGCCTCCACCGCACCATCGATCGTTCCAACGCACGCTTCGTCGCGGTACCGCGCGCTGACATTGCCGAACGATGCAGGTACCTCCGCGTCGTAACGCTCCTGCCACTGCGGCTGCATGAACATCGGGCTCTCGAGGCGGAAGTAGCCCTCGGCAACACCGCCGTCCACCGTTGCGTTGGTACGGCTCGATGCGAAGACGACCAGGCGCGCAGGGTTGCGCACCATGGCAAGTCGACGCACATAGAAGTTGGCGAGCGGGTTCGGCTGCCCGTTCTGCAGGGTCCCAGGCAAGAACCCAAGTCGCTCGCTGTCGCCACCGACCCAGGTCGAGTTCATCCCAAACGACGGGTAGAGGCTCGCGAAGTACAGCAGTTGCTCGGGATCGCCGTTCTCCAACTTGGACCACATGTCGGCTTGCGGACCCGCGAAGAGCGCGCGCATGTCACCGCCGAGGTACGGCGACAGTCGCCACGGCCAACGCGCGGCAATGTTCGCACCGCCGCCGTAAGTCTGCGTTGGAATCAACTCGCCCGATCGCTGATACGCCGGCAGTCCCGGGAGGAACCCGGGGATCAGCGCACCCCCATTGTCGAGTGAGTAGCCCGTCCAACCCTGCACTGCGCCACGCAGCGCGGCGAGTTCCGTTGCCTGCCGAGCAGTTCGCTGGACCGCCGTGACCGCAGATGCGGAGAGCGCAACGAGCAACACGATGACACCGACCACTGCGAGCAATTCCACGATGGTGAAACCACGAAATCGTGACGCAGGCTGTCCGTTTCCCGTCGCCGACGGCACAGGAGTGGGGCGTGGCGATGATGCCGCTGCGATTGGCTTGCCTTGAACTTTCACTGATTGGGCGCCTACTGTTTGCATGTTGATCGAAGCAACAGAACAGTAGTCGCCTTGGAGAATCCTATGCGCTTGATTTCGTGGAGTGTGATCCTTGCCTGTCCGCTGACCGTCCTCGGCTTCCCGTCCGAAGCGCGAGCAGAATCCATCGTGGGCTCATGGCAAGCACCCGCGCTCGACCGCTGGATGTACCCATTCAACGCAACACCGGGGGCTCGGCAGACAATCTCCACTTTCGGATCGGACCCGGCATCGCCGCAGTTCGACAGCCGCGATGGGCAGTTCATCATCGCATTCGACACCGCGCCCATCGTGCCCGGCGGATTGGGCAGCGAAAACTATTCGGTGTCGAGCGCAGTCCTCACTGTCGAGTTCGCCAACGACCGCATCGTGGCCTACGACCCGACGCCCGATGCGTGGCAGACCTTTCGCGCACCGACCGATCCCGCGTTCGTCGAAGACTCCGATGCGGGACAGCCGATCGAACTCTTCGGCTGCGGCTTCCGCAACGGTTTCAGCGCGATCAACTTCGTGGAGAACTCCCCGTACTCGACACCACCCAATCCGCTGGCCTCGGGAGTGCGCAACGCATTCGCCCTCAGTTTCGACGAGGCAGGTGCGCCGATCGATGTTTCCAACAACCCGCGGGTCGGCTTCGATCCGCTTCGATTTGCCACTGGGCAGATCAGCGATCTCGCCCCCGGCGAACTGATCCCGCTGCGCGCGACGATGAGCTTTTCGGTGTCGGTATCCCAGCCACAGATTCAGTCCTACCTGCGGGATGGCTTGAACCGAGGGCGCGTGTTCTTGGTGGTCAGCAGTCTCACCTTCGTGCAGCAGCAGGGCGGCAACTTCCCGGTGTTCTATGCGAAGGAGAACCCGCTCATCCAGGCCGGCCAGGCGCGCCCCGCGTCCCTGACGCTAACGGTCCAGACCGGGCCGACCTGTGTTTTGGCCGACATCGACTGTGATGGATCGGTGGGCGGCACCGACCTGACAATTCTCCTGTCTGGGTGGGGCAGCAACGGCAGCGGCAACACCGGCGACATCAATGGCGACGGTGCGGTGAACGGCAGCGACCTGACAGAACTGCTCGGTGCCTGGTCGAACTGACGATGTGGGTTGCTGGATCCAGTTACTGCGCCCCACCGACGCTGACAAGCGCGCTGTCCTCTGCGTGAGACGTGCAAAGTGCCTTGACCACGGCACCTCGCACCGCGCTGACGCGGGCTCGGATGCCATCGAGGGCGGACTCCACCTCGTCCTGACCCACCTCAAGGACTTCTGAGATCTCGTTCGTCGGCATCTTGTCGACGAAGTGAAGTTCCACGACCAGTCGCTCAAAACCGCTCAAACTACGCGCCAAAAGTGACACAAGCTGTGCTGATCTCTCGAGCATGTGCGTTCTCCTTGCACCCTTGCGCTCTCGGACGCCCCCATGGCAATCCGTCGCCACTACAGTCAGGAGAATAGCACGAATCTTCACACTGTCCACTCCCAACCGAAGTTCTTTCCCTCTCGAGGTCGCCCCACCGTTGGAGCGCAACATCCTGCTGCCAGAGATCGGCGAAGTGAACCGCGAGTTCCGGGTCGAACTGAGAACCTGCGCACCGCAGTACTTCATCGACTGCGTTGCGTGATGAACGCCGACGCGCGTACGGTCGATCGGAACAGATCGCATCGAAGCTGTCGGCAATGGCGATGATGCGCGATGCCAACGGAATCGCATCTCGTTGCAGACGATCGGGATAGCCCTGACCATCCCACCTCTCGTGGTGGCTTCGAACGCCGGCTCGAGCAAAGTGCAGTTCATCAAACGCGCCGAGCAACCGCGCACCAGTCTCTGGATGGCGCCGAATGACCGCGAACTCATCTTCGCTGAGTCGGCTCGGCTTGAAGAGGATTTCGTCTGGAATGGTCAGCTTCCCCAAGTCATGAATCATCGCCGTGATTCGTACAGCCTCGACCTGGCCCTGATCGAGTCCGACATGCGCGGCGAGCGACGCAGCGAGCGACGCCACTCGGTGGCAGTGCCCTGGACCCTCTCCCTCCTTTGCCTCAATGAGGCGCACAAGCACTGCGATGCAACTGTTGCGGTCCATGAGGTTGGCATTCGGCCGTTGCAGGCACTCGCTTCAGCGGACTTCGAGATTCTGCGGCAGCAGGTCCGATACACTTTCGCTCCGCATGCGCGTTCACCCATTTTTGGCTATTCGCGCCGCTGCAAATCGCGTTTCGCAGGTGGCATGCCCGCCCTATGACGTCGTGGACCACGCTGCCGCCGCGGACTGGGCGAAGAACCCCCACAGTTTCATGCGCGTCGTGCGCCCCGAGGTTGACTTTGGCGCGGACCAAGACCCGCACTCGCCCAGCGTGTACGCCAAGGGACTGGACAACCTGCGCGCCCTGATTGCAAGCCGCTGCATGGTGCGTGAGCAAAGGGAGAACTTCTTCATCTACCGACAGGCGGAAAAGGGACGCACGCAGAGCGGATTGGTGTGCTGTGTGGATGTCGCGGACTACCTCAGCGGCACCATTGCCCGACATGAACTGACCCGCCCCGACAAGGAGCAGGACCGTACCGATCACATGATCGCTCTCGGCGCGCACTCCGAACCCGTGTTCCTGACCGTTGCAGGGCTCGAGGACTTTCAAGCGCAGCTGTCGCGCGACATGAATCACCGACCGCTCTTTCATTTCAGCGCGCCGGACAAGGTGATCCACACGCTGTGGGCCGCAACATCCGTCGATGCGTACCGCGCGCTGTTTCGCGATGTACCGCGGATCTTCATCGCGGACGGTCATCACAGGAGCGCGGCTGCAGCGCGTGCGGCTGCAGCGCTCGCCGATGGCCGTGACGGCATCGACCGAACTGAACTGGGGCGATTTCCTGCGGTGATCTACCCCGCGGAAGAGTTGCTCATCCTCCCCTACCACCGCTTGGTTCGGCTCGCTCCTGGGCAGACCGTGGAGCAGGTGGAACGCGCGCTCGGCGATGTGGGGGTCCTCGATGCGGTGGACGAAAGTGACGGCCCGACGCCGCGCGCGAAGGGCGAAGTCACGATCTACCTGAACCGATCCTGGTGGCGGCTGCGCCTGCCGCGCGAGAGCGGTGACCTGCCGACCGATCGGCTCGATGTCGTGCGCCTCTCGCGCACCGTTCTCGCGCCAATCCTCGGCATCACCGATGAGCGCACGGACACGCGCCTGGCGTTCGTGGGCGGATGCACACCGCAGGAACTGGCCGCGCATGTGGAGAATGGCAGCGCGGACATTGCGTTCGCGATGCACCCCACATCCATCGACGAACTGTTGACCGTTGCAGGTGCGGGGCTGATCATGCCGCCGAAGTCCACCTGGTTCCATCCGAAGATCCGAAGTGGGCTCTTCCTGCACACCTTCTCGTCGCACGCCTGCTCTCCTGCGATGGATGCACCGCTAACATTGCAATCATGAGTGAGCAGGAGCCGACCGTGTTCGCCACGCCACTGGCGATGGCTTCGCGCGTGCTGGTCGTGGACCACCTGAGCACTCATGCGCTCGAGGGACTCCGCGGGGCGGGCTGCGATGCGATCCAGAATCCGCTGCTTTCGGGCACGACCCTGCCCGATGCAGTCCGCGACATCGAGCCGGACATCCTCGTCACACGGGATGCGGTGGTGGACGAACGCGTGCTCTGTGCCTCCGAGCGACTCGCCTTGGTGATCGGCACCGGACCGACCATCGGCAGCATCGACCGCGAAGCAGCAAGCAACCGCGGCATCTTCGTGGCGCACTGCCCCGGACGCACCGCGGCAGCCGTCGCAGAACTTGCCTGGGCCCTGATCTTGGCATGTGACCGAAATCTGATGAACGCGGCCGAGCGTGCGCGGGCGGGACGGGTCAGCGAAGGAGGCCGCGAAGCGCTTGGGCTCTTTGGACGGACGCTCGGCGTGGTCGGGCTCGGTCAAGTCGGGCAGGAAGTCGCGCGGCGCGGCATTGCATTCGGCATGCATGTGGTCGCGTGGAGCCAGCACATCACCGAAGCGCGCTGCAACGCGCTCGGCATCGATTACTGCGCGAACCTGGTCAACCTGGCGAAGCTTTCCGATGTGGTCAGCGTCAGCGTGACCGGCAACGAGGAATCCGAAGGCCTGCTCGGCGACAAGTTCTTCCAAGCGCTGCGCCCCGGGTGCTCGATCGTCAACACGAGCCTGGGCAGCGTCGTGAACGAGCGTGCGCTGCTGAATGCCTGCCGAACCAAGGGCATTCGCGCGGGACTCGACCTGCACTCGGCCGAGGGACTTTCGAGCCCCGCGTTGCCGTTTGCCGAACTGCTCAAGGAACCCGGCGTGATTGCCACGCTCGATGCGGGCGCTCACACGGCCCAGGCACGGGAGTCGATCGACCAGGATGTCGTTCGCGTCGTGCGGCAATGGCTCGAAACGGGAACGGTGCCCAGCTGCGCAAACCGCGCGTCGGTCAGCAGCGCAACGACGCTGATCCATGTCCGGCACCTGAACCGCCCGGGCGTCCTCGTCGGCATCTTCGATGTGCTCGGACAGGCGAGCATCAATGTGGAGGAGATGGAGAATGTCATCTGCGAAGGCGGGCAAGCCGCGATCGCACGCATCCACTTGAACGAGTTGCCCACGGAACGCACGATGCGACAGATCCGCGAAGCGCCGCATGTGCTGGGTGTCCATGTGCAGTCGATTCGTCGCGGCACGCACGACTGAAGATCCCCGACAATGGGACGCATCTGGAACTTCTCTGCAGGTCCTGCCGCCATGCCCGAGCCCGTGCTGCGGGAACTGGGCGATGATCTGCTCGATCTCGAGGGAACGGGCATCGGCATCCTCGAGCACTCGCATCGGCAGCCGCCGTTCGACCGCGTGCTGTCTGGAGCGCTGGACTCCTGTCGACGGCTCGGCGGAATTCCCGATTCGCATGAGATCCTGTTCGTCCCGGGTGGTGCGACATTGCAGTTCGCGCTGATTCCCCTCAACCTGCTGCCCGATGGCGGCGTGGCTGACTATCCCGATACGGACATCTGGACCGCGAAGGCGATCGTCGAGGGACGCGATGCCGTGCCAGCGGCGCAGATCGTGGTTCCCTTTGAAGGCAAACGCTGCCGGTACGACCATGTACCGAGTGATGCGGAGTGTCCACCGACCGCGGGCGCGGCGTACATGCACTACTGCTCCAACAACACGGTGCATGGCACGCAGTACCACGGACCGCCGCGGTGCGCCGAGGGCGCAGTGCTGATCAACGATGCGAGCAGCGAGATCTTCTCACGGCCCGTGGATTGGTCTGCGCATGGCATGGTGTATGCGTCGGGCCAGAAGAACCTCGGTGTTGCGGGAATGTCGGTCATCATCGTTCGGCGCGACCTGTTGGAGCGCGCACCGCGGAAGCTGCCGTCCATGTTCTCCTACGCCGCCCACGCCCGCGCCGGCAGCCGGATCAACACGCCGCCGACCTTCGCGATCCACACGCTGTGGCGCATGTGCCAGTGGATGCTCCGCGAGGGTGGCGTTGCCGAAATGGAACGCCGCGCCCAGACTCGCGCGCGTCTGGTGCGGGAGGCGATCGATGCGTCGGGCGGGTTCTACAGATTCCTCGCGCAGTCGGCATGCCGATCGGTGATCAACGCCTCGTTTCGCCTGCCGACCGCGCAACTTGACGAGCGATTCTGGAAGGACGCCGCGACGGAGGGCATGGATGGGCTTGCGGGCCACCGCGAGGCAGGCGGCATTCGCGCGTCGATGTACAACTCGTGCCCGCTGCCCGCGGTCGAAGCGCTTGTCGCGTTCATGCGCGAATTCAATCGCACGAAGGGCTGAGGAGCGTGATGAGCTGACTACGGCAGCGGCCGCAGCTTGATGTTGCGGAACTCGATGTGCGCTCCCTCCGACTGCAGGGCGATCCAGCCCTCCACCACTTCGCAGCGCGTCGCGGTGTTCTGCACCAGCCCGTTCACCTTCAACTGCAGGTTCTCGTCGACGAGCCGAATGGAATACTGATTCCACTCGCCGAGCGGCTTCTCGTTCGACGGATGGGCCTTCGTGGTGTGCCGTCCCTTGGTGCGGTCTCGGTTCGCGCTGAGTGGGAACTCTTCGATGTTCCAGATGTCTCCAGCGCTGCCGCTCTGCAGCTGCGCTTCGATCGACCTCGGCCACACCTTGTCGGGGTACTGCACACGCATGAGCACGCCTGAGTTGCCGCCGCCCTTCGTCGGATCGAACCGCCACTCGAAATCGAGCTCGAAACTCGTGTACTTGCGCTCCGTGCGCAAGTAGCCGATCGGCTGCCCAACACAGACAAGAACGCCGTCGCGAACAGTCCATGTTTCCGGCGGCGCGTCCGCGGGAAAGACTTTCCAATTCGTGAGATCACTCCCGTTGAACAGTTCGACATGGCGGCGCTCGCTCGGCGGGATGTCCTTGGGCGCCCCGCAGGAGAGCAGCATCCATGCCGCGCCGGCGATCGCGAAAGCCGCAATGAATGTGTGTCGTGGCACCGATCAGGCTCCCCTCGAATCCCCCGATGACTTCCGCTTGAGTTCGCTTTCGGCAGCAACCCAATTGTCGAACTCGGTGCCGCCGTTCTGCAGCCATCCGTGGTAGGCAGCCAACTGGATCTGGTCGAAGGTTGGCCCCGCCTTGTCGGACGACCATGTGAGCGGTGATGTTTCGACGATGCTGGAGGAACGCGCCTTGCCCGCCAGCACGCCCTTTCTCGCAGTGGCACTTGGCGCCTTGGTGCGTGGCCGCTTGACTGCGGCCTTCAGCGTTGTCCGCGTCTTCGCCTTGACCTTGCGACCTGTGTCGGTCGACTTCCCCTTCTTCAATCGCTTCTTCGGTGCGGACTTGGTGGTTGGCATGTTTTTCTCCTGGGTTCTGGACTTGCCCCTCGTCACGGAACTGCGGCGCTTCGGTCGTGGCGGCATGGAGTCTGTAGGGTAACGATCACACCACCCCGAAGTCGAGAGGCGGACGCGCCTGCAATGCCTCGCGCCCCATCGCAAGGTCAAATCGTTCGCGCGTCGTTGCCCACGAATCGCCGCCCATGCGTGCCACCGCACGAAGTCGCTGTGGATCGACGGCACCGTGGACCATCAGGGCATCGTCGATCCAGGCATGAACGACCTCGCCAATCACAATGTTGCCGCCCCCAGCCTGCCCCGGCGCAAGCCGTACGACCTGCCGCGTGCGACACTCGAAGACCGCAGGACTCTCCGCCACCGACGGTGGCGCAACCGCAACGCTCCGGCGCTCGTTCAATCCCGCGAACGCGAACTCGCTCTCGCCAAACGGCAGTGGCTCCGCAGCAGCGGCGACTCGGCGCACGATGGACTCGGTGCAGACGCTGACGGTGAACTCGCCCTGCCCGCCTTCTGCCTGCGGTTTTGCGTTCCCAAGCGAGTCCTTCTCGCTGCCGTCGCGGTTGTTCACTGGACAGAACAGGAGCGACATCGGGCGCGATCCAATCCCCGTGAAGAAGGAGAACGGCGCGAGATTGACCTGCCCATGCGCCGAACATGTGCCGACCACGGCGATCGGACGCGGGACAATCACGCCGATCAGCAGGCGATAGCAGGCAGCGATCGACTCGTCACTGGGTGTGAAATGCATGGCGACCACGGTATCGCCGAGGCGCTCCTATGCTGCCCCCATGAGCGACGCATATGAGTTCGACTTGACTGTCGTGGGCAGCGGACCTGCGGGTCAGGCTGCCGCGATCCAAGCGGCGAAACTCGGCAAGCGCGTGGCGATGATCGAGCTTCGGCGCGGCGTGGGTGGGGTTTCGGTGCACTTGGGGACGCTGCCCTCCAAGACCTTTCGCGAGGCAGTGGTGAGCCTGCAGCGCGGCACGGTGCGCAAGTCACTCGAAGCAGCCGGGGCCGATCCGATTCGCCTGACCATGCCGATGCTGATCGACCGCGTCAGCGGCGTCATCAATGAAGAACAGCAGCTCATCCGCCAGAACTTGCTTCGCAACGAGGTGCGCATCCTCGCGGGCTTCGGGTCGTTCATCGACACGCACACACTTGCCGTCGACAGCCCCGAGGGCGACCGTCGCGTGACGACCGCGTTCACCCTGCTTGCCACGGGAACGCGCCCGGTGATCCCCACCTCGTGCCCCGATCATTCGAGTGACGAGAATCCCATCGTGCTCACGAGCGACCGCGTGCTTGCGCTCCGCGAAATCCCCCGCACCATGATCGTGGTGGGTGGCGGCGTGATCGGCGTGGAGTATGCATCGTTCTTTGCCACACTCGGCACGAAGGTGACGCTGATCGAGCGGGCAGAACGCCCCATCTCCTTCATGGACACCGAGACGATCGACGAGATGATCCATGACATGCGGCTGCAGGATGTGATCTTCCGCTGTGGCGAGGCGGTCGTCCGCATTGCGTGCATCGACGAGCGTCCGCGGCGCGTCTTGGTGGAACTCGAGAGCGGCAAGCGCATGACGGCGGATGTCGCGCTCATCTCCGCGGGGCGCCAAGGCTGCACGGAGGGGCTGCACCTCGATGCCATTGGTCTCGCCGCAGACTCGCGCGGTCGCATCAGCGTGAACGAGCAGTACGAGACCAGCGTGAAGAGCGTGTATGCGGCGGGCGATCTCATCGGCTTCCCCGCGCTTGCGGCGACGAGCGCGGCGCAAGGGCGCCTCGCCGCGTGCCACATGTTCGGCGAACCCGCGCCGCCGATGGGGCAGGACTATCCGCTCGGCATCTACAGCATCCCAGAGATGAGCAGCGCAGGCGCGACCGAGCAGGCACTCACGAAGGAGAAGGTCCCGTACGAGATCGGCGTTGCGCGCTACAACGAGATCGCGCGGGGAAAGATCGCGGAAACCGCGGATGGATTCCTCAAGCTGATCTTCCACCGCGAGACGCGCCAACTGCTCGGCGTGCACATCATCGGATCGAATGCGACGGAACTGGTCCACATCGGGCAGGCGGTGATCCGATTGAAGGGCGGGCTCGACTTCTTCCTCACCAATGTCTTCAACTACCCCACCTATGCCGAGTGCTACAAGGTGGCGGCCTACAACGCGAACAACAACCTGCTCAACAACACGATCGCGTGAACGCGCGCGCGATCGGTCCGATCGGTCCGGTCGGTTTGGTCGATCCGATCGGTTCAGTCGGTCATTCAGCCACGGCGGGTGCGCCGAGCGGCCGCACCCAGATGTTGCGGAACTGCAGCGCATCGCCGTGATCCTGCAACTTGATCGGCGCGCTTTCAGCGTGCGGCGTGTACGAAGCGCGCCGCATGTGGGCAGTCTCACCGAGCACTTCGGCATTCTCCTGCACCAGCACGCCGTTCAACAGCACCGTCATTGACGCGGTTCGCACGATGCCCGCCGCCGCATCGAAACGCGGTCCTCGGAACACGACGTCGTACACATTCCACTCGCCCTGCGGACGGCAGGCGTTCACGAGCGGTGGATGCTGCCCGTACATCGACCCTGCCATGCCGTCCACATAGGTCACATTGCCCGACGAGTTGAGGATTTGCAGCTCGTAGCGCGACAGGAAGAAGATGCCGCTGTTGCAGCCCTTCTGCCCATCGCACTTGAGGTCGGCAGGGACCATCCACTCGATGTGGAACTGGCAGTCGCCGAACGAATCGCGCGTTGCGATGTCGCCCGAGCGAGGCACGATCGTGAGCACGCCGCCCTCTGCCTTCCACTCGATCGGTGATGCCGAGCCCGCCTTGACCCACTTCGATGTGTCGCCGCCGCCGAAGAGCACGATCGCATCGCTCGGCGGCGTCATCGTGCACGCTGCGCCTGTCTGGACGACAGGCGGCTGCGGGCGCTTCATGTCGTGGACATCCCAGCGGAACGAACGCTGCTGGGACTGCATCCATCCACCCGCGAGCGCGGCACAGCCGAGCGCAAGCAGCGCAGCGAGCGCACCGCCGCGGGACGACCACGCTCTCCGGGTCAGTCGACCGCCCGTCATGGGGTGGATCCTGCGTGGTAGTCGAACTTCTGTCCGCCGATCGATGCATCGAGCATGGCGCCCGTGCTGCTCCCGATGAAGACTGCAACCCCGTTCTGATAGTCGTTCGCCGCACCTGCACCGGATGTTGCCATCACCGCAGAAGCCTGCGCAGCGAACTGGAAGGTCCCCGAGGTGAACTGCTTCAGCGCGGCCTCATCCTTGAAGAAGATGAACTCGTCGAAGACCTGCCCGCCGAGCGTCGCGCCGATGGATCCCTGATTCATCGAGCAGTATCCGATGGAACGCCCGTTGGCGAAGACCTCGCCGTCGCCGGCGGCTCCACCGAAGATGATGCCACCCTTGCCGACCGACGGCAGCACGACGTAGCCCGACGACTTGGCGAAGAACTTGTCGATGCTTGGATCACGAACCTTGAGCCGCTCGATCGCAGCACGCACTTCGGTGCCCAGGTCCTTCTTCTGCTCGTCGGTCTTGGGCCCTGAGGCGCAACCAACAAGTGCCAAGGCAAGGGCGGTGAGGAGGGCAAATCGTTTCATGGGTCGTTTTTCCTTTGGAGGATGGATGAGGTCGTGGATCCGGTGGACGGCAGGGCGGGAGACTACCGTCCCCGAACGCCGACCGGCGCCGCGCTTGTGCAGCGACGGCCGTTGCGGTACCACGCCGCACCAATGGCAGCGCCAGCAAGCAGGTTCCTGCATGGGGCGAGCGGCACGCTCGCGCTGCTGACGGCGCTCAATCTGCTCAACTACCTCGACCGCTACCTGCTCGCCGGGATCGTGGCGCCGCTGCAGCAGTCACTCGGTGCCTCGCAGACGGAGATCGGGTTCCTCACGAGCGCGTTCTTGCTGGTCTACATGGTTGCCGCCCCGGCCTTTGGACTTGCGGCGCGGCGAGCGAGCCGTCCATTGTTGCTCGCGGCGGGCATCTTCGTGTGGAGTGCGGCCACGCTCGCGAGCGGGTTCGTGCACACGCTGTTGCAACTGCTGCTGCTGCGCGCGCTCGTCGGCATCGGCGAAGCGGCGTACTCCACGCTTGGGCCTGCACTGATCGCTGGCCATTACACGCCGCAGCGCCGCGCGTCGGCACTCAGCATCTTCTACGCGGCGATCCCGATCGGCACTGCACTGAGTTACATCGCGTCTGGCATGTTGTCGCAGCACTGGGGATGGCGTTCGGTGTTCATCGCCGGCGGCGTTCCAGGACTGTTGCTCGCGTTTCTCTGCCTGCGTCTGCGTGAGCCGCCGGACGCGAGCGAACAGGAGTCTGCCGTCCCCCCATCGAAGGGCGCACGTGCGGCAGCGCTGCGCACGGTGCTTTCGAGCGCGGACTTTCGGTCCGCCACGATTGGTCTCACGGCATTCACCTTTGCCTTTGGCGCGCTTGCCGTGTGGATGCCGCACTACCTCACCACGGTCCGCGGCTGGAGCGCCGTCGATGCGTCCGCGTCCTTCGGCATCATCATCGTCGCAGCTGGACTGCTCGGCACGCTCGGCGGCGGCGCTGCAGCGCGCGCACTCGGTGGCGGTTCGCGCGCGTGCCTGATGCTGTGCGGCACCTGCATGCTCGCGGCAACGCCGCTGACGGCTGCGGCTCTGTACTGTACGGACACGGTGCTCGTCATGACGGTCCTCTTCCTTGCAGCGACATTGGCTTTCGCATCGCAGGGACCCGTGAACGCGGTCTTGGTGAACGCGGTGCCTGCGGACCTGCGCGCATTTGCCGTGGGCGCGAATGTGCTGGCGATCCATGCCTTCGGCGATGTACCAAGCCCCGTGATCATCGGGCGCATCGCTGACTCATCGTGGGGTTGGGAGTGGGCGATGGCGCTCATCCCAGCCGCGATGCTGCTGTCGGCCCTCGCCTGGCTGCCGCTGTGGGGGCGTCGATGATCGGCAGTCCACCGCAGATGCCGTCGCTGCGCCGAGTCGCGCACGCGGCGCTGATGGGGCTCGGCGCGCTCGCGCTCCTGTTCTTCATTGATCACGAGATCGCACTCTTCGGCGCGAGCCTGCCATGGGTGGTTCACGATCTGGCAAAGGTCCTGACCGAGTTCGGCGAAGGGCAGTGGATCATCGTGCCATCGGTTGTGCTGTTCGTCTACGGCTGGCGCACGGGACGGGACAATCTGGCGCGTTGGGCATTCCTGCTCGGTGTCACGGTCGCCGTGTCCGGCGGAATCGCGAATGCACTGAAGATCGTGTTCGGACGCTGGCGTCCAGCGGCATTCATCTCGGGCGACCTCACTGGATTCGAATGGTTCGAGAAGGGATGGGTGAAGGCGTCCTTCCCAAGCGGACATGCAACGACCGCTGCGGCGGCTTCGCTCGTGCTTGCCATCTGGTTCCCACGGCTGCGATGGCCCATCATGATCGTGGGGGTAGCGGTCGCTGCCACTCGCATTGTGCTCGAAGCGCACTACCTGACCGATGTGATCGCTGGATGGATGCTCGGTGCAGGCTGTGTGATGACCGCGCTGTGGGTCTGGTGGAAGGTGCATCCGCCTTCGGTGCCGCGAGCGATGCATGCGGGCTGGCCGCGATCGCCGACCGCGATCGCATGGACCGCCATCCTGGTGGGTTCGCTGCTGCGCGTGCTCGTGGGCGTGTGGCTGCCGCTTGGCATCGACGAGGCCTATGAAGTTGGCGCGTGCCGATCCGTCACGCTCTCGGGGTTCGATCATCCGCCGCTCGTCTACCTGCTCACGCGCGCCGGTCTCGCGCTGTGCGGCAACGGTCCCGTGGAGCCCATTTGGATTCGACTCCCCTTCATCCTGCTGTTCGCCTTCACCACATGGATGGCATGGCGCACGGCACGACTTCTGTTTTCGCCGCAGGCTGGTGCATGGACGGCGGTGCTGCTGAATGTGTCAGCGCTCTTCACAGTGGCCCTGGGCGGTTGGGCGCTGCCCGACGGGCCGCTGCTTGCCGCGCTGATGGTCATGGCGTGGGCGCTCGCGCGCGGCGGCGTGCTGGGTGCAATCCAGATCGATGGCGTCCGACCGTGGAACGCATGGATCACATGGATCGTCGCGGGTGCTGCGCTCGGAGCTGCAGGACTCGCGAAGTACCAAGCCGCTCTGGCAGGGTTGGGCGTGCTGCTGTTCCTGATGACGACTCGAGAAGGACGCGGACTCCTTCGCCATCCTGCGCCGTGGATCGGAGCGGCAACTGCGATTGCGGTGATCAGTCCGGTGCTGATCTGGAATGCCATGAACGACTGGGCATCCTTCCGCTTTCAAGGGGCGCGCGCGGCGACGGATGGCGGCTTCCATCCATTTCGCGTGCTGGAATCACTCGGAGCGCAGGCGGGAATCCTCCTCCCGTGGATCTGGGCGCCGCTTCTGTTCGAGGTGGCGAAGGCTCTGCGGCGCGGTCCAGCCGCGGATGCCACGGCGCGTTCGATGTGGTTCTTTGCATGCATGACGCTCGTGCCCGTCGCCACATTTCTCGTGATCGCGGCATGGAGTCCCAAGGGGCTCCCGCACTGGCCCGCGATTGGATACCTGTTTGCGTTCCCGCTGCTCGGTCTTGCGACGGCGCACGAACTCGCCCATGGCAATCGCGCGCTTGTGCGCAACTGGCTGGCGTTCTCGGTCGTCGCTGTTCTCGCGGTCGTTCCGATCGGCGTCTCCCAGGCGTCGACGGGATGGGTGCAGCGCAACGTTCCATCTGCTGCGAGCTTCAAGGATCCAACGCTGGAAGCACTGCCTTGGAACGCCGTCCGGACTTTCGTCATTCGGCGAGCGGGAGAACGCGCAGCACTCGCAGCCCATCAGTCGCCGTTCGTGCCGCCGCCTGCGGTGTACACGCTCGGAGCGGATGCCCCGTGCAACGACGACATGCCGACGGCGTTGGCGGCGCTTCCGCCCGTGCGCGATGTGCTCGCGCCACCCGCGCCCGAGCCGTCCACCTGGGAGCGCAAGCCGCCGAAGGTCACGCGCCCACCGCGCGAAGTCGATCCGCAGCCCCCGCTGCCGGAGTTGGATGCGGACATCCTTGTGCGCTGCGGCGACGAGGGTGTTGCGCGTGAGCGGTTCTTTGCGGCAGCGACGAGCTGGCGCGATGCGGGCAAGCTGGCCACGGCGCTGCACGGCACAAGCATCGATGTGGCGTGCCTCAGCAGCGACGCTCGGCAGTTTGGATGGCTGCACCGAGACCGCGACCTCATCGGCCGCGACGCACTGCTCTTCGTGACGAGCGATCAAGTCGATGGGGCGCTGCGCGATCTCTCGCCGCACTTCGCATCACTCACGCCGATTGCCGTCATTCGCCTCAATCGTGGCAGCAGCATCGCCCAGACCCTGACGGTTCTCTGCGCGATCGGCTACCGCGGCAACGGAGGCTAGAGGTTTGCGACTCCCCAGCCACTGCGCGGCGCTCGCCGCAGCATCCGGCTTGCGACGGGACTGTTCGTGAATGCACAGTGCGTCGAGTCGAACATCAGTTCCTTGCCCGGGTCGAGCGCGCTGACTGCGCCGATGGAGAGACTCTCGCACAGTCGACCGGCCTTCTCGAAGCGCGAGACGCACGCATCCTTCTTTCCAGTCAGGCAGGCATCCACCCAGTCGTGCCAGTGGTTCGACGCACCCAAGTCCTCGGGGGTCATTTCCACTGGCTTGCCATCGACAAACACACGAGACCAGGCATGCTCGATCGGGAACCACAGCACCCCCTTCTCGCCGACGGCGATCACGCCGCCATCGCCCTTCACCACTTCCTCTGCCGCCTTGCCGCCTTCCCACCCATCCGGAAGACCAAGCGCCTTGAAATCAGGGAATCGTCCGCCATCGAACCAGTGCAGCTTCAATCCATTCGCTCCCGTCTTGGGACCGGCCGCGTAGGTCACGACGACTGTCTCGCGCTCTGGGTACTGATCGCTCGTCGCCTTCTCTGGATCGCAGCGGACCGAACGCGGCATTCCCAACTCCAGTTCGTAGAACGGCACATCGAGCATGTGGCAGCCCATGTCGCCGAACGCGCCCGTTCCCCAATCGATCGTGCCGCGCCAGTTGAAGGGTGTGTAGCCGTCCTTGTACGGACGCTCCGGCGACACGCCGAGGAACAAATCCCATGAAAGCCACTCTGGGATCGGATCGCTGCCTTGCGGGCGATCGCCACCCTGTGGCCACCATCCAGCGGGACGATTCGTCCACGCATAGAGGTCACTGACTCGACCCACGACGCCGTCGCGCATGAGCTTTGCGCCGTAGCGCCGCCACTTCGTGGCGATGCGCTGCGTTCCCATCTGCGTCACGATGTTCGGCTTCGTCGCAGCCACTTCCGCGAGCCGCCGATTCTCCCAAGCGCCATGCGCGAGCGGCTTCTGGCAATACACATGCTTGCCCATGTTCATCGCCGCCATCGAGATTGCCGCGTGCATGTGATCGGGCGTACTCACGACGACCGCATCAAAGTCCTTCTCCATCATGGAAAACATCTCTCGCCAGTCGGCGAACCCCTTCGCCTTCGGGAACTTCGGCGGCACTGCCTTGCCTTCCTTGTCCTTCGTGCCAAGCCGAAAGTCATCGAGACTGCGGCGATCCACATCGCAGAGTGCGACGATCTCGACCATCGGGTGCGACGCCACGGCGCGCAGGTCATCGTTGCCCATCCCGCCACACCCGATCTTCACCACGCGAAGTTTGCTGTTCTGCATCGGACGCTGCCGCGAAAGGCGCGTGACTGCCTTGAAGGAAACTGGAGCGGCGAGTGAAGCCAGCACGAAGTCGCGTCGTGAAATGGTCATCCGCGCAGTGGACACGAAAGTCCCCCTCGACGCGAGAGGCCTTGGCAGCGATTACAATCCGTCGGTGGGCGCTTGGGTGGTCCTTCGTGAACGGCCAACCTGCCCAGACGCATGAGTGCATCCGAATCCCCAGTATCGCCCACGGAAGGGCACACCAGCGCCGCCGCAAAGTTGAAGGCCGGGGTTGTCATCGCCGCAATCGGCATCGTCTTCGGGGACATCGGCACCAGCCCCTTGTATGCACTTCGCGCCGGCTTCCTGCTGCACGGCCAGACATCCGTCAGCGCGGATGCCGTCTCGCAGCCGATGGTGTATGGGCTCATCAGCATTTTCTTCTGGACGCTCATCCTCATCATCAGCGTCAAGTATGTGATGTTCGTCCTGCGTGCGGACAACCGAGGCGAAGGCGGCAACTTCGCACTGCTCGCGCTGCTGCCGACCCGTCAGGAAGGCAGCGTCTTCGGACTGCCGAGGCTCTGGTTCGGGATCGGCATCGTCGGCGCGGCACTGCTGTATGCCGACGGTCTGATCACCCCCGCCATCAGCGTGCTCTCCGCGCTCGAGGGACTGAAGGAACTCCAACCCTCCGAGCAGCGTTCCGAGCCACTCTTCTCGACCGAGTTGATCATGTTGATGGCGCTCGTCGTGCTGATCGGGCTCTTCGTCATCCAACGCAAGGGCACTGCGTTCATCGGCTTCCTGTTCGGACCCGTCATGCTGCTGTGGTTCCTGACCCTCGGTGTGCTCGGCGTGCGCAGCGTGATCGAGACGCCGCAGATCCTCGAAGCGCTGAACCCGCTCCACATCATCGATGTCTTCCAAGGATCGTTCGCCTCAGCCATCACCATCGTCAGCGCAGTGATGCTGTGCATCACGGGTGGCGAGGCGCTCTATGCAGACCTCGGTCACTTCGGGCGGCGAACGATTGCAACCGCGTGGTACTTCGTCGTCATGCCTGGGCTGCTGCTGAACTATCTCGGCCAAGGTGCGCTGCTGCTGCGGAACCCCGATGCCATCGTGAATCCATTCTTCCAACTGGTGCCCGAGTGGGGCATCGGCCCCATGGTGATACTGGCGACCGCCGCGGCGATCATCGCCAGCCAAGCGATCATCACGGGAATGTTCTCGCTCACGCATGCCGCCATCCAACTCGGGCTGATGCCGCGACTTCGGGTCATCCATACCTCCGAGCATGGCTCGCAGGTGTATGTGCCTCTGATGAACGGCATCGCCGTCGTGCTCGTCTGCCTCGTCGTGCTGGTGTTCCAGTCATCGGAGCGGCTCGCGAGTGCGTACGGTCTCGCCGTGGCGCTCAACATGGGACTCGTCGGATTGCTCTTCGCCGTGCTGATGTACCGCCACAGGGGATGGGGTCCAATTCGTGTGGCCGCCTTCCTCGGGGTGTTCTTCACGCTCGACCTGTGCTTCATCCTCGCCAACACCTTCAAGATCCCAAACGGCGGCTGGTTCACGCTGCTCATTGCTGCGACGACCTGCTACATCATCTTTACATGGATTCGCGGGCGACAGGTCATGGTGGAACGCTACGCACGGCAGACGCTGGACTTCACCCACCTCGTCAACAGTCTGCAAACGCACCCACTCCCTCGCGTCTCCGGCACGGCCGTCTTCCTGACTCAACAGCAAGTCGGTGTCCCTCCCACGCTGCTGCACCACATCAAGCACAACAAGGTGCTGCACGAGCAGGTCGTCATCATGACCGTGCAGACGGTTGCCGTGCCGTTCGTTGATCCGGAGGATCAAGTGGAAGTCGCACAGCAGACCGATGGTTTCTGGACCGTTGCCGCAAAGAACGGATTCCTGCAGTCCGCAGATGTCCCGCGACTGATGCGACTCGCGAGCGACCGCGGACTCGAGACACACGAGGGCAGCACCACCTATTTCCTCGGACGAACCATCCTGTCACCTCGCGGTCGATCGGCCATGCCCGGTTTCCAGAAGCGGCTGTTCTGCACGCTTGGCCAGATCAGTTCAAGCAACCCGCTCTACTTCTCGATCCCGCCGGGTCGCCTGATCGAACTCGGCGTGCAAGTGGACATCTGAGAGCGCGCCCGAGGTTGGACGAGCGCACAGACCCGACTACCATCCATGACATGGGTGGAGCATCCCCCATCTCCTCGCTCCGCGCCGGCCTTTCCGCAGCCGCGCTCACAACAACGCTTGTTTGCACCGTCCTTTCGACGCTGCACGGGTGTTCGAAGCCCGCCCCCCCTGCGCCCTCGGACTTGTTCGCGCAGGCGCAGGCTCAGGAGGACGGCACCAACGGTCCTCCCAACATCGATGCCGCGGTGACCTTGTACGAACGCGCCGCAGAGGGACGCAATCTTGGTGCGATACACCGACTCATTGCGCTTCACCGCAGCGGTTGGAACGGCAGGCAGCCCAATCGCGTCGCGCTGCAGCGCTGGCTTGGCGAAGCGGCGCAGCTCGGCGATGCGGATTGCGCGCTGGAACTTGCTGGCATCGTCGCGCGTGGCAATGGCGTTTCCACGGATGAAGTGGATGCCACCCGCTGGTACCGACTCGCGGCCGAGGCTGGCAGCGTCGAAGGGGCTCTGCGATTTGGCCTTCGCCTCGCGGACGGCATCGGTACCGCAAAGGACACGGCTGCCGCGCGCGGGTGGCTCGAGAAAGGCGTGAACGCAGACCCCGCGCTCGCGGCTCGACGGCTTGGGATGCTGCTTTCGGAAGGGGCGATCGGATCCTCGAATGATGGTGAAGCTGCGCGATGGATGCGCATGGCGGCAGAGCGCGGTGATGCGATCGCGCAGCATCGGCTGGGACAGTTCCTCATCGAAGGACGCGGCTGCGCACTGGATGCAGGCGAGGCAGTCGTTTGGTTCCGACTCGCGGCGGATGGGGACCTCACCGATGCACAGGTGTCGCTTGCGCTCGCGCTGCGCGACGGAGTGGGCGTGAAGACAGATGCGTCCGAGGCAATCGCCTGGCTCGAGCGCGCCGCAGCGAAGGGATCGCCCGTGGCGCAGTTGCTTGCGGCGAGGATGTACGACGATGGGGACCAAGTGGCGCGCGATCCTGTGCGCGCGGCAGCGCTCTATGCCATGGCATCGGCGCAGGGTTCGGTGGTGGCGAGCGTCTCGCTGGGCATGCTGCAGTCCGCTGGCGATGGCGTTGCTCGCGATCCACAGGCAGCAGCGAAACTCTTCCTCGGAGCAGCAGAGCGTGGCGATCCGGATGCGCAGCTGATGCTCGGTCGGCTGCTGCTCGCGGGCGAGGGCGTTCAACAGAATCCGCGCGAAGCGGCAGCGTGGTTCAGCAAGGCCTCGGATGCAGGGCTCGCGGATGCGCAGTACGAACTGGCGCGCATGTATGAGTTCGGCAGCGGCGTGACGGCGGACAGTGCCCAGTGCAATGCGCTGTACCGTTCGGCCGCGGAGCAAGGACTGCCCGATGCGTGTTATGTCCTCGGTTGGCGCTACGACCATGGGCAGGGACTGCCCGAGAGCGATCTCGAGGCTGCCGCCTGGTACCGCGCAGCTGCCGAACAGGGTGTCCCGCATGCCAAGTTGCAGCTCGGCGTGCTCTACGAGCGTGGTGATGGTTTGCCGCAGAACGATGCGGTCGCCGCGCAGCTCTACCTCGATGCATCCGAGCAGGGATTGGACTGGGCGCAGTTCTTCCTCGGGCAGATGTATCGACGCGGCGCAGGTGTCCCCTATGACATGATTGCGGCGTACGCGTGGCTGAATCTCTCGGCGAGTGCGGGCAATCCATCGGCTGCGCATGAACGCAACCAGCTGCGCGGCAAGATGACAAAGGAAGACATCGCGAAGGCGCAGGATCTCTCGCTCCGACTGCTGAAAGTCTCCCCTGAGGAAGCGCTCCAGAACCGTCAGCGCTACCTGCCACCCGGGCAGCGCAAACTGGGTGTATCGCAGGCAAGCACGCTGCAGCCGACCGAGAGCACACGACGCGCGATCGGCGCGGATGATTCGGGGAGAGGCAGCGGAAACTCGGGGTCGGGCAGCGGGCGATCGCGTTCCTCTGGATCGGGACGCGCACCGAAAACGCCAAGCATTCCGCGTTGACCGGCGGGCCGACAAGCGCCCGCCAACTTCTGAGAACGGGAAGCGGGGAAAAGAAAAGACCCGCTGCATGAGCAGCGGGTCTTCGACGATTCGTCGTTGATCGATCGAAATGATTCGAGTGAGTCGGATCAGTAACGATCGCGGCCACCGCCGCCACCGTAGCCGCCGCGGCCACCGCCGCCGCCGCCACCGTAGCCACCGCGACCACCACCGCCACCACCGCCACCGAATCCGCCGCGCGAACCACCCGATGCGGGCGGACGAGCTTCGTTCACGGTGAGGTTGCGACCTTCAAACGCCTTGCCATTCGAATCCTCGATGGCCTTCTTTGCCCCTTCGTCGTCACCCATGGTGACGAAGGCGAATCCGCGCGAACGACCGGTTTCACGGTCGGTAGCGATGAACACCTCGGTCACGGGTCCGTACTGGCCGAAGTGCGCAGCGAGCGCCTCCTGCGTGGTCTTGAACGGCAAGTTTCCAACATACAGCTTCATAAGAGATACGTCACTTTCTTGAAACGCGCGAGCTCAGCGAAAACCGTTACGGAAAATGACGCAGCCGACTTCGAAGCGCAGGCGCAAACCTTGAGAGGGTTGGACAGTCCAACCCTGAGCCGCCAAGGGTAGCAGATTGCACGGGATGCACAATACCTCTTTGCGACTCGGCACGATGGAGCGATAACCAACCCAACGCCCCCCGGCGACCCGTCACTGCGCCGCGACCTCAGTGGGCTTCGGTGGCACATCCGCGCGCGCCGACCTTCGATTCAGCATCAACACGCGGACATCAGGGTCAACGACGACTTCCTTCGGCTCGAAGTCGCTCTCGACGTCCACCTCACCTGTTTCGCCTGCCGTCAGGATCAACGACACACGCGCATCCTGATACTCCGATCTTTGCATGGCTGCGGCAGCGCGTTCCTCGGGTGTTTGAACGATCGTCGACTCAGGCCAACGCTCCTCGCCATTGACCACGGCGATATCGACAGCAACGCGACCCGTTCCCGTGTTTCGAACTCGCACGCGTGTGCGCCATGGATCGCCTGGCGCAAGGGGCGACTGCGCCTCCACCAGCTCGACCTTGAACTCGGGAACCACCACATCGAAGAACCACTGCTGCACGAACGCGTCGTACGCCGCGGCATCAGGCGCGTGCGGGCGCATCGCCTCGACGAAATCCTGCAGCAGCGGGAAATCAGGGCCATGCAGGAACTTTTCGATGAACGCGCGAACACCCGCGTTCATGCGTTCCTCACCCATGTGTTCCATCAGCATCCAGAACACCCAGCCGCCCTTGTCATAGGTGACTGTCCCGTCGCCGCTGCGCGCGCCGTCGATCTCCACCATCGGCCGCTCATCGTCTGCGCTGCGGCTGTTGCCATAGATGAATTCGATCTGACGCATGAACGCCATGCGCGCGCGCTCGCCGCGCAACTGTCGCATCAGCCTCGCCGTGGACCAGTGCGCCATGCCTTCACTCAGGATGTTGCCGCCAGGTCCATCACCTGGCCGCAGGATGTTGCCCCACCACTGGTGCGCTGCCTCATGCGCGGTCACCATGAACGGCGTGTCCTGTTCGGGCGTGGGCTTCGACATGAAGCCGATCCCCTCGCTGAAGACGATGTTGGTGGGGAAGCCCTGCGCGTAGCCCGCGAGCGCGGGGAATTCGCTGATCCGCAGTTCCTTCCATGGATACTGATAGAACCACTTCGAATACCACTCGTGCGCGCCGTCGAGCGCCTCGAGCATCGCCGGCACATTGAACCCGTGCTGCGGCAGGTGCCAGATCACCGTGTTCTTGCCACGCGACTCTTCCCATCGCCCAGCGGCGAGGTTCATCGCCATGATCGGATGATCGGACTCCCACCGCATGGTGCGAACGCCATCGGCGATCGTGTCCTCGGTGCAGATACCCGGCATGTTGGCGCGGAACTCGGCGGGCACGCGGACCACGGCCTTCATCGTTGTTTCGCCTCCCGTTCCAAACGCGGTCTTCGTCACCTTCTTCCAGTCATCGGGTGCGGCTCGCTTCGGTTCTGGCGTGCGTTCTGGATCTTGTCCCACGCCGTCGACGAAGCCCATCATCGGCAGGAAGCTCGGACCGAAGCTGTTGAGGAGCACGGCGCTGCGGACGATGAACTCGCCGGCGCCGGCGGGGTTCCGCTGCGTGCCGCGCCCGGGTGCCAGATGGCGAAAGCCGAGCTCGACGCTCGCGCCTGGCGCGATCGGCTCCTTCGGCGTAAAGACCCACAGTCCAGCGCGGTTGGAAACGCGCTGCACCCACGGACTCAACTTTCGTTCCTTCGCCGCTTTCGCATCGTCCCACTCCTCGCCCTCGAAGGTGAAGGCAAGATCGGAGAAGGTGGTGTTCGGCGTGACCGCGAACTGGCGCATCGGGCTCTCCGTGCGGTTGGTCAGCACATAAGTTCCCGTGACTGCAATGGTGCCCGCATCAGGGTCAACCGTCAGGTCGAGTTCGGCGCCCGTGATGAGCGGCTGAGGGACATCGCGCCAGGTGCGGTCGTTGGCAACGAAGTAGTCGCGCTGCAGCCGCTCCGCGGGCCCGCCCGATGGACCGCTGCGCACCATCAGCGCCAGCGCAGTAGCGCAGACGATCGCGGGCGCACCGAAGACGAGCAGGCGCGCCGCACGCTTCCACGCGCGCGCGGGTTGGAGTCGCGTCGTGATGCCCTGCGCATCTGGCGTGCGCCGCCGCCACCACTCAAGCGCGGCGTGCAGCATCACCAGCCCAAGCAGAATCCACAGCATGCGGTTCAGGAGCAGTGCCCCGCGGTCGAGCGGCAACAACTCGAAGTCCGTCCACTGCATGCCGTTCCACAGATGCCAGTTGAAGACCCAGTTCATCCAACCGCGCGTCACGCACCAGCCCGTCACGATCAGCGCGGCAAGTCCGAGCACATAGTTGGCCCAGCGGTTGCGGAAGAGGCTCCACGAGAGCGTCAGGAAGCACATCCACGCGAAGAGCGTGCCAGAGAGCAGCGCCGCCCAAGCGAGCGCGAACGGCACGAGCGAGGGCGGAAGCACGATGCCAGTCTGGACGGCCTGCACGATGCTTGCAACGGCGAGCGTGGACCACACGGCGCCGAGCACTGTCAGCACCACGGTCATGGCGCACGCGAGCATCTTGCCCACCACGAGCGCCGCCGTCGGTGCGGGGCTCGCGCCGACGATCGCACCGATGCGCACGCGGTCATCGCGTGCGAGGCTCTCGGTGAAGTAGTAGAGCACCATCAGAAGAGAGAGCAGCGTCACCGTGTTGTAGGACTCCGCGGCGAAGTTGCCGGCTGAAACCAGGTTCGGCGTGTCGAAGGCGCCGGGGACGAGCAAGAACCCCGCGCACTGAAGCGCGATCAGCGGCACGAAGATCAACAGCCCAGGCGAGCGGCGCAGCTCGCGCGCCTCCGCGCGGAAGGTGTCCACCGCCGCGGAGGCCGCGCTGCGCATGTCGCGCGGCGCCTGCCGCATGCCGAGCGCCGCCATGGGCCGATTCGGCGCGGTCGCCTGATCCTGCACGCGACGGGCGCGGTCGGCTGCGGCGATGATCGCGGTGCGTGCGGCGGCGTCCACGGCGTACGGCGCGCGCCAGCGACGCTCCTCGCGGCGTGCCGCGACGACCAGCGCGCCAATGCCAATCGCCACCAGTCCGATCCGCTGCCCGATGATCCACCCATCGAGCGGAATCGGCTGCGTGTTGTAGAACGCCACACCGCGGTCCACCTTCAGGTGTGTCTCGTTCAGCCAGCGGAACCCGGCGAGGTCCACCATCTGCAGCGCGCGGTCGGCCCACGAAGGCAGCCAGCTCGGCGCGAAACTCCAGAGGAAGAAGCTTCCAACGAGGATCGCCACTGGCAGCGCGAACACCAGCACCGTTTGACGGGTGAGTGCCCCGACAGCGAAGGCGATGGCGCCAAGCGACAACACCGGCAGCGCGACGAAGAGCGCCATCGGCCGCAGGTAGTTCATCAGCTCGAAGGCGCCGCGCATCTTGTCCGGCTCCTCCACGGGGTACAACTGGAAGAACGCCACCTGCAGCAGCAGGTTTGCGGCCATGATCGCCACATAGGTGCCCGCGATGCCCAGCCACCGACCCGCCACATACTCGCGCGGCGTGAGACCGGTGCTGCCCACGATCGGAATGACCCGCAGCGAATCGTCCTCACTGGCGGCGTTACCGAACGCGGTGCACACGAAGAACACCCAAAACAGCGCGAACACCAGCATGTCCATGAATGCGAGGTTGAACTCACTGTTCAGGAACGCGCGGTCGCCGCCGGCCACGCTGCTGCCCGCGCCGATCCGCAGGCTGCCAGCGGAGAAGCCCCAGTTGAGGAAGAGGAGGATGGCCAGGAGCATCCACACCGACGGACGTCGCCAGGCGGAGCGGAGCTCGAGGAAGGCAAGGGTGAGTGCGCGTCGCATGGTGTGGGCGCTCCGTGGGTCAGGCGGCGGTGGCGGCGCCGGCGCGCGCGGCGTCCGAGGCGCGGCTCTCGTCCATCACGCCGAAGTACACATCCTCGAGCGTCGGCGGCACCGGCACGAAGCCGGCCGGCTGCGATCCCGGCTCCCCCTGCAGGCGCGTTCGGAAGAGCGAGCCCTCGACGAGCACCGCCTGCGTCACGCGGTGTGTGGCGCGGACGCGCTCGAGCTCCTCCGGCGAGACGATCCCCTCGAAGACGCGTCCCTCGAGGCGCCGCCGCGCGTCCGATGTGCCGCCGCTCGTCACGCAGCGGCCATCGCGGATCACCGCGAAGCGCGGGCACAGCGTGGCGATGTCCTCGACGATGTGAGTCGACAGAAGCACGATGCGGTCGCGGCCGAGTTCGGCGAGGATCCGATAGAAGCGCTGGCGCTCTTCCGGGTCGAGGCCCGCGGTTGGCTCGTCGACGATCACCAGCCGCGGATTCCCTGCGATTGCCTGCGCAATGCCGAGCCGTTGCCGCATGCCGCCGGAGTAGGTGCGGACCTTGCGCTTCGCCGCGTGCGCGAGGTTCACGCGCTCGAGAAGCTCGGCCACCAACGCCTTGCGACCCTGCGGCGCCTCGACCCCCTTCAGCCGCAGCAGGAAGTCGAGCATCTGCGCGCCACTGAGCGATGGATAGAACCCGAAGTCCTGCGGCAGGTAGCCAAGGCGCGCCCACACCGCACGCGGGTCCTTCACGATGTCGATGCCGTCGAGCGTCACGCTGCCGCCCGTCGGCTCGAGGAGTCCAGCGAGGATGTTCATGAGCGTCGACTTTCCAGCGCCGTTGGGACCGAGCAGTCCGAACAATCCCTCGGGGATGTCGAGCGACACGCCCTTCAGCGCAGCCACGGGCCCTGGATAGATCTTGACGAGGTCAGTGATGTGCAGCATGGACGGTTCCTTCGTTGGGTTGAAGTGATGGGGTTGGATTGAACGGAGGAGTCTTGTGTCGACGAATCGGCTCGGGCCGCGCGACTTGGATCGCCTGCACAACATGTCCGTACACCCAGCCAAGCGCAGTGACGAACCAAAGCGTTGCGGTCAGGACTGCGATACCGGCAGCCATCGACAGCGGCGCGTTGCCAATCTCGAATGTCATCATGGGGTACCCGAGCAGCGAGACAACCGGCGTGATGAGCAACGAGGTGCCGAAAGCAACGAGCGTGACGGTGGCGGCGAACGCGGCAACGCTCACGGGAAAGTTTCCGATGAGATACGCGAGCGATAGCCAACTTCGTGTATCGCGAAGCCAGCACCAAATGCGCTGCCAGAATCCGATGTCATTCGCAACTTCCATGGGCTGCGTGCGGCGCGGCATGCGAACGCCCAAGAGGGATTCCACGACTCGCCCCTCGAACAGGCACAGCGCTCGCGCACTACCGAGTAGCGCAACGAAGAGCGGCAGTCCGAGCAGCGTGGGCAGCAACCCGAACGCAATGGAGCCGATGGTGATGCTCCACACGAAGTACGCCATCGCGAGCGCGAACCCGACGATGCCGAAGTACAGCAGCGCACCCCAAGCCGTCGGACGCGCCCAGACCCCAACGATGGGGAGCGCTGCGAACCCTCGCGGACGAGCAGGACCGCGGGCATCCGCGCCCGCGGCGCCTGTCGAATGGGGCGCCGCGGAATGGCATGTCGCTGGAGCATCTGCAGTGGCAGGCACCGTCCCAGTCGTGACCGGCACCGGTGGAGCGCCCTCCACCTCGCGGAACGCCCGCGCGACTTCCTCGGGCGATCCAAAGTCGTCGATTGCGCGCTGCGGCGATGCACCTGCCTGCACGGCAGCGCGGAGGTGCACTTCTGCATCGATGAGCGCGTCATGACGAAGCGCAGCATCGCAATCAGCCAGTTCGGCGCTGAGCTGCGCGAGGTACGCACTGATCACTGCATGTCGATTCTCGGGATCACTCGGTTGCATGGGAGCCTCCAATGATGCGATTGAGCCAGCGGCTTGCGCAGCGCCAAGTGTTGACCCAGGCAGCGAGCACGCGGCGACCTTCGGCAGTCAGGACATAGCACTTCCGCGCAGGACCCTCCGTCGAGGGAGTCAGCGAACTGCGAACCAAACCCTCCGACTCCATCGCGCGCAGCATGGGGTACAGGGTGCCCTGCTTGAATGACAGCCCCGTGGGAGCCTCGTCAGACAAGCGACGACCGATCTCATAGCCGTGAATCGGCTCGTCCGACTTGGCAATGACCGCGAGGACGACCAGCCAAGCCGTCCCCACGCTGAGGTCGCGCTCCATCTTGTTGCTCAGGTGAACTGCCACACACGGTACTGTACCTAACACAGTACTGGATGTCAAGCACAAGCGGCCGCTCCAGCTCCAGTGCTCCGCCCTACCCTCCCCCGACTTTCTCGCTGCCGTACGGAGGTCTTCCTGTGACGCTGCTCATCACCATCGCGCTCCTTGTTGCCTCGAATGTGTTCATGACCTACGCCTGGTACGGGCATCTGCGCGACATGAAGGGAAAGCCCCTCTGGATAGCCATCCTGGCATCGTGGGGCGTTGCGCTGCTGGAGTACTGCCTTCAGGTTCCCGCCAACCGAATCGGATTCGGCATGATGACACTGGCGCAGCTCAAGGTGGCGCAGGAGATCATCACCATGGTGGTCTTCGCTGCGTTCGCGACCTGGTACATGAAGGAGCGTCTCACGATGGACTTCCTGTACGCCAGCGTCTGCCTTGCCGCGGCGGCGTTCTTCATGTTCCGGGGCGTCAGCGCTCCCGCCTGAACGAATTCCAACGACGGATCCTCCTAAACTGATGGCCATGCCGCGACGGCGCAGCGATCCAGCGCAGCCCAGTCTCTTCGGTCCCGATGCCGACGAGTCGCTCGCCGCGAGCGCCCGCGCACGCACCGAACCTGCGCCCGCCGCGCATCCGTCAGCGTGTGTCGAACTGGCGCGCGCCCTGCATCCTTGCATCCACCTCGGAACGAGCAGTTGGAGTTTCCCTGGCTGGCGCGGCATCGTCTGGCGCGACCGCGAGGAGGAATCGACGCTCGCGCGCAGCGGACTTCGCGCCTACGCATGCCATCCGCTGCTGCGCTGCGTCGGCATCGACCGCACCTATTACCGCCCGATCGATGCCTCGGCGTTCGAACGCATGGCGGCACAAGTGCCCCCGCACTTCCGCTTCCTCGTCAAGGCGCATGAAGCCATCACACGGCCCGCGGGCGCGAAGGAAGTCTTCGGCGGCAGCCCATCACTCCTGTTCGATGCCGCGTACGCGACCGAACAGGTGATCGCGCCTGCCGCCACCGGGCTGGGCGATCGCCTTGGACCGCTGCTCTTCCAACTCTCGCCGATGGGACTTCGCGGGGCCGCCGAGGCGGAGGCGTTCATCCGACGATTGGGTGCGTTCCTCGGGCAACTGCCGAGCGGGTTGCTCTACGCGGTCGAAGCACGCGACCGTGCGCTCATGCGCGCATCGTGGGCGGCGATGCTGCGTGATACGGGCGCGGTCCACTGCTTCAACGCGCATCCATCGCAGCACCAGCCGCTGCAGCAAGCGCGCCTGGTGGAACCCGCAACGCAGCGCGCGATCGTTGCACGCTGGATGCTCCATTCCGATCACACCTACGAAGGTGCGGTCGATCGTTACGCACCGTTCGGTGCCATCGTGGACGAGGACCCGTCGAGCCGCGCACAGTTCGCGCGACTCTGTGCCGACGCGGCGGGCGAGATGCGCAGCGCGTTCGTGATCATCAACAACAAGGCGGAAGGATCCGCCCCCTTGTCGGCGCAGCGCCTCGCCCAGCTCATCGTCGATCCGCGCGCTTCCATCGAACCACCCGCGATCCCTTTCAGCCCGGCACCACAGGAGAACACCCCATGACACCGCTGCACCGCCGCTCCTTCCTCGCCGCCGCCACTTCGCTGCTCGCTGCCCCGCTGGCGTTCGCGAGCGGTTCGCCGAAGATCCTGCTGCCACTGCAGGGAACGCCAACCTCGACGCCCGCCCAGCCAGCGGCGCGGCGCCGCGTGCTCCGCTGCGCGCATCTCACGGACATCCATGTCCAACCAGAGCGAGGCGCGGACGCGGGGCTCACGCAGTGCCTCAAGCACATCGCGCAGCAGCAGCCTGCACCCGACCTGATGCTCGTCGGCGGTGACACGGTGATGGATGTGTTCGAGGCGAAGGCGAGCCGCGCCGCCGAACTGCGTCGCCTCTTCAGCGACACTTGGAGCGCCAACTGCGCCATCCCCGTTCGGCATGCGATCGGCAATCATGACATCTTCGGTTGGCATCGATCGAAGAGCGGCACGACGGGACAGGAACCAGACTGGGGCAAGAAGTACGCCACGGAACTTTTCGCGCTGCCGGGGCGCTACTACTCATTCGATCAGGCAGGGTGGCACTTCGTCATCCTCGACGGCGTTCAGCCGAAGGGCGACTCCTACTGTGCGTACATCGATGATGAGCAACTCGATTGGCTGAAGAAGGACCTCAGCAATCGTCCCAAGGGATCACCCGTGCTCGTGCTCTCGCACATCCCGATCCTCAGCCTGACCGCGATCACCTACGGGAAGCCGCGTGCAATCGAGAAGCGCGGGCAGGACACCTCCATCAACGCGGCATCCATGCACACCGACGGCGACACGCTGCACGAACTCTTCTCGAAGGAGGGAGTGAAGCTGTGTCTCTCGGGGCATCAACATCTGCTCGACCACTGCTCGACCGATGGCGTTGCCTACATCTGCGACGGCGCCGTCAGTGGCGCATGGTGGAAGGGGATCCATCAAGGGGTGCCCGAGGGCTATGGACTCATCGACCTCTTCGATGATGGCACATTCGAGCACCGCTATGTCCCCTACGGGTGGACGGTGCGCAGCTGAACGCGCCTCGTCAGCGCTTCACTTTGCGCGGCGACTTGCGCTGTCGATCTTCGTTCGGCGGCGGCTCGTCATCGACATCGCCCGGCGGCGGCGATGAACCGCCCGCTGCCTGAACGCGCGCGAGATCGACGAGTGCATCGAAGGGTGTCCGCGCGCGGTCGAGGTCGCTCCGCACCATCAGGAAATCCGGGCGCGCGGCTGCGACCCAGGCGCCGAACTCCCCGCGGTCGGCGCGCCGCTGCAACTCACTGATCAGTGCCGCGCCATTGGGAGCGCGCCACGCCAGATCCAGCGCATCGAAGTATGCATCGCCCGTGCGCAGTTCCACCAGCAGGGCATCGCCCTTCAGCCGTGCGAGCGGATACTCGTTCGACTTCAGGATCGCGGCTGAGGGTTCCAGACGCGCAGCCGCAAGCAGCTCCGCACCCGTTGCGCCCGCACGCACTCGATCGGCGGGGCGCGCGATCCACCGCGCCCGCTCCGTCGCGATGCACGCCGCCAACGCCTGATCTTGCGCCTTGCGGCACGCAAGCAGCGCGTCGCGCGCGCGCGCCGCCATCGCCGCATCGCCAAACAGCGGCAGGAACGCGGTGAGCCGTCGACCCGCCGCAGACTGCAGGCGGACCGCAGCGCGCTGGAAATCAGCGCGCGGCACCGACCCGACGACTCCCGCAAGATCGATCATCGCCACGATGCGGTCGAACGCAGCGGCGCGTTCATTGAATCGTTCAAGCCGCCGACTGTCCGCGTCGAGCAGCGTCGCCCAGTTCTCGATGGTCTTGCCATCAAGCACCATCGACAGCGGATCGCCCGTCCAGGGACATGGCTCACGCAGCGATCGGCAGAGCGCCTCGACCGTCGGCTGCACGCGCTGCAGTTCAGCCATCGCAGTCTCGCTCGGAATCCAGGTGCGAGTGCGCGCGAACTCGCGCAGCGTTCGCGGACACTGCTTGATCCAGTCACGGTCGATCGACTGCATGCACGCGGGCAGATCGCCTGGCAGTGCAGCGGATGTTGACGGCGCAGCCTGCGGAGCCTGCGCAGCCTGCGGAGCAAGGAGCGCGGTCGCGGCGATCAGCACGGGCAGCAGCATTCCGCAACAGACTACGCGCAGCGCGCCGCCGACTCGCACGGCTTACACTCGAATCCATGTCGGACCGCGCAGCCAAGCGCCTGCTGATCGTCGGTTGGGATGCCGCCGATTGGCAGATCATCGACCCGCTCCTCGCCGCCGGCGAAATGCCAAACCTCAAGCGGCTGATCGATGCTGGCATCCGAAGCGATCTCGCCACCCTCGAGCCGAAACTGAGCCCACTCCTGTGGACTTCCATCGCCACGGGGCGCACCCCAGACCTGCATGGCATCCTGAACTTCGTTGAACCGAAACCCGACGGCAGCGGGCTCCGCGTCGCATCCAGCACGAGCCGACGGGTCAAGGCCCTGTGGAACATCGCGTCGCAGTCGGGACTGCACGCGCAGGTCACCGGCTGGTACGCCAGCCATCCCGCCGAACCAATCCAGGGCTCGATCACCAGCAACCTGCTGCTCGAAGGCGATCCCGGCGTTCGCGGCGCGGAATGGCCGATCGCACGCGACTGCGTTCACCCGCCGACGCTGGCCGATGCCATCGCGGCGGCGCGCGTCGGGCGCGCGGACTTCCTCGCCGCGCACCTGAAGGACATCCTGCCGAAAGCGCAGCCCACGATGCACGGCGACGAGCGCGTGCAGTCACTCGCCAAACTGATGGCCGTCGCCGCAAGCATCGACGCCGCCGCGCGCGCAGCAATGTCAGCACAACCGTGGGACCTCGCGATGGTGTTCTTCGAAACCATCGACACGGTCGGGCACCTCTTCATGCAGTACCGACCGCCGCGCATGAAGCATGTCAGCGACCAAGACCTCCGTCACTTCGGACAAGTCATGAACGCCGTCTACCGATGGCATGACGCGGCGCTCGGGCGACTGCTCGACACCGCAGGCGCCGACACGACAGTGATCCTCTGCAGCGATCACGGGTTCCACAGCGGCGCGCATCGACCGATGCTTGCCGACCTGCCCCCCGAGCGCCGCATGGAAAAGGAAGCAAGTTGGCATCGCCCACTCGGCATCCTCGTCGCGTCGGGCCCCGGCATCAAGCCGAAGGCGAACACCATCGCCGCCTCGATCCTCGACATCGCTCCAACAGCGCTCACGCTGCTGAACCTCCCGACCGCTGCAGACTTCGGCGGGCGCGCGATCGTGGAAATCCTCACCTGCCAAGTCCCCGAACGTATCCCATCCTGGGAACAACGCGACGGCGACGCAGGACTCCATCCCCCCGACGCACGCCAAGACCCTTTCGAGGCAGCCGACGCCGTGCAGCACCTCGTCGATCTCGGCTACATGGCAGCCCTGCCCGCCTCCGCCAAGGACCAGATCGAACTCGTCCGCCGCGAGAGCGCGTTCAATCTCGGTGTCCATCTCCTCTCGGTCGGCAAGCCACGCACCGCATTGCCGCACCTGCGCTCACTCATCGCTGCGCGCCCCGACGAGCGGCGTTACATCACCTGCCTCGCCTCGGCCCTCGTCGCATCAGGCACATTCGATGACGCGGTCCAACTTCTTGAACGCGCCTGCACCGCCCATCCAACCGACACCGAACTCCAACTCCTGCTCGCGCGCGCGCACATCGACAGCGGCAACGCATCCGGCGGCACGCGCATCCTGCTCCAAGCAGAGCCAGCCGCCCGCCAAGACGCCACGCTCCTGCCGCAACTCGCACGCCTGCAACTCCATGCCGGCATGCACGACGCCGCGATCGCCACCGCGCAGCGGATGACCAGCACTTCCGGCAAGTCTCCAGCAACGCTGCTGCTGGCTGCCGAGGCACAACTTGGAAAGCGCAACTGGGAAGCATCTGCGCAGTGCGCGCTCGACGCCATGGAAATCACGCAGGCGATCCCCACCGCGCATTGGATTCTCGGCACCGCACTCGCATTCGCGGGCGACCTCGAGAACGCAGCGCGCAGCTTCGAACTCGGCATGCAGTTCGACAAGAACCACCTCGCGTGCCACGAGAGCGCAGCCGCCGTCGCGGCAGCGCGCGGCAAGGCAGCGGACGCAGACGCCCTCCGCACTTCAGCGCAGGCGATCCGACAGAAGCGCGAGACATTTGCAGGGCCCCCGCTGCCATACGACTCCGCAGCGCTCGCGGCAGCGCTCTCGAATCGGTAGAGCGCACGCCAGCGGCCTTCGACCGCTTGGGTAGCGCGCTGCCCAAGCGGACCCAAGCACAAAAACGGCGGCGCGCGGCCCCTGCCTTGCGGCAGGACCCGCGCGCCGCGAGTGTGCTTCGGTCACGCCGCGACAATCGTGCGGTTGACCGTGGAAATCAGGTTGGTCCTCGGAAAAAGAAAAGAGAGCGTAAATGGAAGAGGAAAGAGTGGAAAGGGAATTCAGGGGGCCCTCAAGGCGCGGAACCCGAGGCTGCTGCCCAAGCTGCCAGGCGTGTAGCTGATGCGGTAGGAGGAACGCACGAAGTGCGTGAGGTAGTCATACGAGCCGCCGCGACACACGCGGTTCGAGCCAGACGACGGCCCCTGCGGGTTCGTCTGCGCGTCAGCGCTGTAGCCGCCGTACCAGTCGTTCACCCACTCCCACACATTCCCCCCCATGTCGTGCAGGCCGAAGCCGTTGGCTGCCTTGCCGCCCACTGGGCGGGTTTGGTCACCTGAGTTCGCGTAGGACCAAGCAATGTTCCCAACTTGGCTGTCATCGTTCGTCCCGCTTGGGTTCGCTGGCCAGCCGTGGAACGCCGTTGTCGTGCCTCCTCGGCATGCGTACTCCCACTCCGCTTCCGTCGGCAGACGCATACCCGTCTGCGAGAGGAACCCTTGGATCGTGTTCCAACT
>SYGP01000034.1 GCA_005799495.1 Planctomycetia bacterium | reverse complement strand
CTCCATGTACTCGCTCATGTCGAGGTAGATCATGGATTCGGGGTCGCCGAACATGAACTCCTCGATCGCCTTGGCCAGCAGCGTCTTGCCGACGCCCGATGGTCCGACGAACAGGAACGAACCCATCGGGCGCTTCGGGTCCTTGAGCCCGGCGCGCGCCTTGCGGATCGCGCGCGATACGGCCTTGACCGCCTCGTCCTGGCTGACGACCTTGCGGTGCAGTTCGCTCTCGAGCTGCAGCAATCGCTCGGATTCACCCTTGGCCATGCGGGTCAGCGGCACGCCCGTCATCTTCGCCACGACCTCGCGGATGACTTCCTCGTCCACCGTGGCCTCGGTCTCGTTCAAGCGGTCCCGCCACGCCTGTTGGAGCTTCTCCTTCTCCTTGCGCAGCTTCTCCGCCTGATCGCGGAGCTCTGCGGCGCGCTCATAGTCTGCACCCTTGACCGCCTCATCCTTCTCGATGGCGAGCCGCTCCACGCGCTCTTCGAGTTCGGTCAGGTCGGGCGGCTTGGTCATGCTCTTGAGGCGCAGGCGCGCGCCCGCTTCATCGATCACATCGATCGACTTGTCGGGTTGCACGCGTCCAGTGATGTAGCGACCCGAGAGTTCGACCGCCGACTTCAGCGCCTCGTCCGTGTACCGAACGCGGTGGTGCGATGCATACTTGTCGCGCAGACCCTTGAGGATCTCGATCGTCTGCACAGCACTGGGCGGCTCGACCGCGATCGACTGGAAGCGCCGCTCGAGCGCCGCGTCCTTCTCGTTGGACTTGCGATACTCGTCGAAGGTCGTCGCACCGACGCACTGAATCTCGCCACGCGACAGCGCTGGCTTCAGCACATTGGATGCGTCGATCGCTCCCTCGGCACCGCCGGCGCCGACGAGGGTGTGCAACTCATCGATGAAGAGGATCACATTCTTGGCGCGGCGCACTTCGTTCATGACCGCCTTGATGCGCTCCTCGAACTGACCGCGGTACTTGGTCCCGGCCACCATGGCTGCGAGGTCGAGCACCACGAGCCGCTTCTCGAAGAGCAGGTCAGGAACTTCCTGTGCGATGATCGCTTGGGCAAGCCCTTCGGCAATCGCCGTCTTTCCGACGCCCGCTTCGCCGAGCAGCACGGGATTGTTCTTCGTTCGGCGGCAGAGCACCTGGATGAGTCGCTCGATTTCCTGATGGCGTCCGATGACCGGATCGAGTTCGCCGTTGCGGGCGAGTTCCGTGAGATCGCGCCCGAAGGAGTCGAGCGCCGGAGTCTTGCTCTTGGTCGCTCGCCGCGCGCCAGGCTCGCGATCGCCAGGCCCCGATTCGCCGGCGCTGGGTTCCTGCTGCGCTTGGGGAGTTTCCTCCTCGGTCTCGCCGCCCGCACCGAGCAGGTTGAGGACTTCCTCGCGAACATCTTCGAGCTTCAAGCCAAGATTCACCAGCACCTGCGCGGCCACCCCATCCTGCTCGCGCAGCAGTCCGAGCAGCAGATGCTCGGTGCCGACATAGTTGTGGTTCAGGTTGCGCGCTTCTTCGATGGCGTACTCGAGCACCTTCTTGGCGCGTGGAGTCTGCGGCAACTTGCCCATGGTCACCATTTCGGGGCCGCTCTTGACGAGCTTCTCGACTTCAAGCCGCACCTTGCGCAGATCGATGCCGAGATTCTTCAGCACATTGGCGCCAACGCCCGAGGCCTCCTTCACCAGGCCAAGCAGAATGTGCTCCGTGCCGATGTACTCATGGTTGAAGCGCTGCGCCTCCTGATTGGCGAGTGCCATCACTTTGCGTGCGCGATCGGTCAGTCGTTCGAACATGGGGAACCTCCTGTTGGTGAATCGCTGATCCTACGACCCTCAACCTGATGCCGCCGAACGACTCCGAGCAGGCAGCACCCATTCGCAGAACAACGCTGCGAATGAACTATCGGATTCGCCCGACCCCTCCTCAACCCTCGCCCGAGAAAATCTCGGATACGGCCGGAGGGCTGGTCGGACACAGTGCAGGAGCAAAACAAGTGCCAACAGACTGTCAGGAATCGGTTTGCGAGCCGCGCTCGCGCTTGCCGAGGGCGTCGACGATCAGCTTTCCTCGACAACGTCGCTCATCCCGTTGACCAGCCGAATCTGCCGAGTGGCGCGTGCGGCCACCTCTCGGTCGTGGGTCACCATCACCACCGTCAGTCCTTGCCGATGCCGCTCGGCAAGCAGATCGAGGATGCCGGCACCCGTCGCGGCGTCCAAGTTTCCCGTCGGTTCGTCCGCGAGCAGGACGGCGGGTCTGTTGATCAGCGCGCGCGCGATCGCCACGCGCTGGCGTTCACCACCTGAGAGCTGTGAGGGGCGATGCGAGAGGCGATGATCGAGACCGAAGGCACCGAGCAGGGCTTCTGCCTCGCGTCGCAGGGTCGCGCGGTCCCGCTTTCGCGCGCTGCGCACGAATGCCGGCAGCAGCGTGTTCTCGAGCACACTCAACTCGGGCAGCAGGTGATAAAACTGGAAGACGAATCCAATGTCGCGGTTTCGGTACGCGTCGAGTGCGGCTCCGGGCTGCAGGGAGATGGGATCGCCTCGGAATCGGATCTCACCCTTGCCGGCATCGGGACGGTCGAGCCCCCCGAGCAGATGCATGAGCGTGCTCTTGCCGGATCCCGACGAGCCAAGCACCGCCAGCCACTCGCCGCTGTGCACAGCCAAGTCGACGCCGCGCAGGACCTCGACGCCGTGCGCTCCGAAGTGATAGGTCTTGTGAACGCGACACGCTTGCAGAAGTGGCTGATCAGCCATAGCGCAGCGCCTCCACTGGATCGATGTCCGCTGCCTTTGCCGCGGGAATCGCAGAGCCAATCACGCTGAAGAGAACGCCACCCACGGCGGTCGTTCCAGCTGCCCACCAATCCACCTTGTCCGGCACGAGCGTGAAGTAATAGATGCTCGGATCCCAGATGAGTGTCCCGTGGTGCAAACTGAGTCCGAGGGCTGCCGCACTCAAGACGATCGTCCCGAGCATCCAAAGCAAGGTGGGCAGGAACTTGCGCCGCAGCGCGGTGACGCAGAGCCCCAGGGCGCATGCCGCGGCGAGGCTCCACGCGGTGATGCGGATCGCCAGCGGCGCGTCGCTGCCGATGGCCTCGTGGATCGGATTCACATTCGTGACGATCACCCACGCCAACAGGACGCCAAGCGCGCTTCCGAGCGTCCCGATGATGAGTCCATAGCGCAGGAAGATCCACAGGATGCCGGTGCGCGAAGCGCCGACGCTTCGGAGGATGCCGATGTCGCGCGTCTTCTCGACGACGATCGCCCAGAAGATCGAGAGGATCAAGCCTGCGCACACGAGGTAGATCAGCGAGAACAGCACGCGCATCATCTCCCGCTCCTTTTCGACGGGGATGATCAAATCGCGCAGTTGCTGCTCCCAGGTCAATACCTGCACGAAGCGGGGCATCGAGGCGGTCCGCATGCGGTCCGCTTCCACGCGGTCCGCGAAGGCGTCGTACGCAGCCTGCACGCGGTCGCGCAGCGCGTCAGCCGAGCACCCGGGCTTTGCGCGCAGCAGCAGTTTGGTGACGCGCGCAGGAGTGCGCCCGATCACTGGGTAATTGCCCGCCGCATCGGGATCCGCCGTCAGGTCGTAGAGCGGTGCTTCGTCGAGCCGGAGCAATCGTTGCCCCTCCGCGAGCGGGATGTACACGCGATTGCGGTCGACTTCGAAGAGCCCCGTCTGGACTTCGTTGACGACCGGAAAAATCTGCTCACGCGGCTCGGCGATCTTTCCCTTGCCGGAGACGGGAACCACGGTGAGCGTGACTTCGAGTCCAGGCATGAACCACCCATATCGAGGCAAGTAGGAGCCGTCGCGTTGCCGAGCGTTCCCGACGGAAACATGCATGCCCAGCGCGATGCCAGGCGTCTTGGTGCTCGACTGCACGAGCCGCTTGCCATCCTCCAAAATGGTCGGATCGAGCGATCGACGCGGATCATCGGGAGCCATGGCATCCGCGGCGGCTGCATCCTTGGGCGCCCGCCAGTAGAGGTCGTCGGCGAAGTCCGTGACGCCGGAGAGCGAGGCGGGATCGATCGCCCACACCTGCACATGCGCGGTCTCCTTCTGCGGACCCGCGGGATAGGGCATCCGCAGCAGCCCGATGGTGTCGATCAGCGGCGTTGCTCCTGCAACTTCGGGAAGCGCGCGAAGTTCCGTGAGCAGTTCCTCGGAGTAGGGCATGCCGCCGATCCCCGACGACACGATCACATCGCCCACGATGCTTCGTCCGGATGCCTTCAGCATGTCGAGGAACCCGCTCATCACGGAGACGACCGTGATGACGAGCGCCACGCACAGCGCGACGGCGGCGACGGCGATCACGGGGATCAGCCGTGATGTCAGATAGCGGTTGGAGACGAGGGATGCGTACACGGTGGAATCAACGGGAGGGATGGAACACGGTCGAGCGGTGGGCCTCCAATCGACAGTACTTCGGTATCACCCACAAACTTCGCCGCACTCGGGGCTGCAAAGCCTGACTTGGCTGCGACCATGGTCAGTGTGCGTGTTGCGTGGACGGCGTCGCCGCCGGCGAAGGGCGCTCCGCAGTCGGCATCCAGACCGCTCGGAACATCGATGGCGATCACCTCCGCCCCGGCCGCGCGGCGGGCATTCAACCACCGGATGGCTGCACGCAGTTCGCCATCGGGCGCTCGAGAAGCTCCCGTACCGAGCAGTGCATCGATCAGGACGCAGTCGATCGACGAAGCCCATGCATCGCACGCCGTCCAGGGCAGGAGAAGATCGAGCCGGCACGCTGCCTCGTGCATTACGGCCGCATCACCGCCGTGCGCGGGCGGCACGACGGCGCACGCGCGGGCTTCAACACCATGCGAAAAAAGCGCGCGCACGATGGCGTATCCATCACCGCCGTTGTTGCCGGGACCGCACAAGACGAGCACGCGAGGCGGCGGCGTCGGGAGCGAGCGCAGCACGGAGAGAGCGCACTCCGCCGATGCATGGGCCATCAGCGCAAGCGATGGGATCGCCCACTGCGTGCTGCACTGGCGGTCGTACTCTGCCGCCTGACTGCGCGTGAGTGTCTGCATGGGAAACATCCAAGCGTACTCCGCCCACGGCGCGCGACAGGGGGGTAGTCTCTTTCCGATGCTGGTCGCCGCCGTCTGGATGTGTGCTGCGATGTCCGTCGCGGGAGGCCTCTACTGGCTGATCGTGCGCTGGCGCGTGCACCGGGATCGCCGCGGGCGCCCCCACATGCGAAGCGGGATCGACTTGCCTCTCGATGCGTGGCCGACCGTTTCCGTTGTTGTTCCCGCCCACAATGAGGAGCAGCACGCGCCCGAGTTGCTGCGAAGTCTCGTCGCACAGTCCTATCCCGCGGCTCTCGAGGTGATTTTCGTGCTCGATCGTTGCACCGATGCGTCGCGTGCCGCTCTCGAGCGCGAGTGGACTCGGCATCCCGATGCGTCGCGGCGCGGTGTTTCGCTGCGGATCATCGAGAACGACTCCTGTCCCCCGGACTGGGCGGGCAAGTGCAACGCCGCCGCCGTGGGCACCAGAGCGGCCACGGGTGAACGCCTCCTGTTGACCGATGCAGACACGCTGTTCGACCCGCTGCTCGTGCGAGCGTCGGTTGCCCTGATGGAGGATCGCGGACTGTCGCTGCTGTCGGCGCTGCCGGGAGTCAGCATTCGCCATCTTTTCGAGGCGACCGTGCAGCCGTTGGCCGCCATGGAACTGATGAAGCTCTTTCCCATCGCGAGGGCGAATGACGCCGCTCACCCGCGCCCCTTTGCCAACGGGCAGTTCATGCTCTTCACGCGCGAGGGATACGACGCGATCGGCGGCCATGCAGCGGTGAAGGATGACCTGCTCGAGGACCTCGCCTTCGCGCGCGCGGCCGTGCAAGTGGCGCACCTGCGCGCGGGGCTCTTCGTTGCCGACGACATGCTGCATGTGCGCATGTACGAGACATACAGGCAGTTTCGCCATGGTTGGCGGCGCATCTTCATCGAGGCTGCGCGCCGACGCCCGCACAAACTTCAGCGCTACGCCGTGGAGTGCGCGCTCGCGGGCGCCGGCGTGTTCATCGCCTCGTGCACGAGCATCGGCTGCGGCATCGTTGCGCTCCAAACGGGCGATGATCCGCTCGGGTGGGCCGGCATCGGCTGCGGTGCGTTCGCACTCGTCTCGCAGCAGGCAACCTTGATGCACATCTTTGCGCTCATCGGTGTTCCACGCCTTGGCGCGCTGACCTGCGCGCATGGTTCCATCGCAGTTGCGGGAATCATGTGGCAGGCCTCCCGCGATCTTGTGGCGGGGAAACCTGTGCGTTGGGGTGGGCGTGAGTATGTGCTGACGCCCGTGCGCGACTGAAGCAGCTCGAGTGCGTTCGCCTGCAGCTGCGGCGTTCCCTGCCTATGCTCGTCCCACTGCCATGCGCATCCTGCTGACCAACGACGACGGGATCGAAGCGCAGGGCATTGAGGCGCTGCACCGCGAGATCGCATCGCTCGGCGAGATCTTCACCGTTGCACCGGCAGGCGCGCAGTCCGCCATGAGTCACGGCATCACCTTTCACCGCGCGCTGATGACACGCGAGGTGGCAGTGTCGGAGTCCTTTCGCGGCATTGCCGTCGATGGAACGCCGGCGGATTGCGTGAAGCTCGGGCTTCGGACGATCTGGCCCGAACGATTCGGTGCCGGGAGCGCACCGGACCTTGTCATCAGCGGGATGAACGGCGGCGCGAACGTCGGGATCAATGTCATCTACTCGGGTACCGTTGCCGCCGCGATCGAGGCAGCCTTTCTCGGTGTTCCGGCGATCGCGGTGAGTCTGCACCTTGGGGACTATTCCAGGATCGAGTGGCGGCGTGCTGCGACGATCGCTCGCGCTGCGATCGACCGCGTGCTCGAACATCCGCTCGACGCGCACCGCGTGGTCTCGATCAATGTGCCGCGGACGGAAACGCCCGATGCGCCGATGCCGCAGATCAAGGTGGTCCGCATGAACACCGCCGCGGGCATCGACCGTCACGAGCGGCGTGAGGCGCCGGATGGTCGCGCGTACTACTGGCCGTGTGGCAGCGGCATGGAGTTCGTCCACACGGCGGAAGGCAGCGATGTCGAGGCGCTGATGGACCGCTTCGTGACGGTCACGCCGCTGTGGTACGACCTGACGGACGATGCTTCGCTTGGACTCTGGCGAAGTCGTCTGCAGTCGTGAATCGCAGCATCTAGTTGAGGATGAAACGCACGCGGAAGGTGAGCGTTTTTCCTGGCGCGAGTTTGTCGAGCTGCGATCCCTTCGCGCGCCAACGGTAGAGCGCGTCGAGGACAGGCCCATCGACATCGGGGTATCCGCTCGACATCAGCAGTTTGCATGACACGGGAACGCCGTCCTTGCCGAACAGGATCTCGCACACAGGATTGCCGGGTCGTGTCGTCAACTGTGTCAGGATCGGCAGCGCCGGCTTCTTGGTCTTGATCTCGAGTCCCTTGCGTGCGAGCGGCTTCCCATTCTTCCAGAGCGACGGCGGAACATCGGCGATGCTCGTGGCATCCGACTCGCGGTCGGAGCGTTCGCCTTGGCTCTGTCCTGGCCCGACACTGCCTGGCAGCCCAGCCACGGGCGCAACGGATGGAGAGGTTGCGGGCTGCTGCGGGGTCGTCTGCGCAGGGGGTTGCTGGGGCGACGGAGCTGCGGTCGGCTGCTGAAGTGGCGGTGTGTTCGCTGGCGCAATCGCAGCCGCAGGCGGTGTTTCGGCGCGGGGCACCGGCTCTGGCATCACATCGTCGCGCTTGGGTGCGGTGGGTGGCAACTGCGCGGATGGATTCGTTTGCGTTTCCTCCCGTCGCACTGCGGGAGGCAAGACCGCATCCGTGCCATCGGGTGCTGTCGGAGGCAGATTGTCCTCCGTGGGCTGTGGCTCGAAGCCCTTCGTGTCGGATGGTTGCGGTGATGGCCGCGGGCTCGCCGCAGACACTGCTTCGACCGCGGGCGTCGGCTGCTGCTGCGCCTGCTGCTGCTCTTGTGGCTGAACAAGCGGTTGCGGCGGCTGCGGTGGCTGGGGTGGCTGCGCCGCTGCCTGCTGCTGCGGCTCTGTCGGCTGCGGAGCGGGAGCCTGCTCGCCTGCTGCTGGTGCGCCTCCACCACCCGCATCCTTCTCCGTGAATGCAGCCTGATCGGTCTCCCCGTGTGCAGCGAGATGCTGCTGATACTCCTCGTAACCGATCCAAGTCATCCCCTCGTCGGAACCCTTTTCCATGCCGGGGACAACTTCGTTCTCCTGCTCTCGCGCCGCGCGTTCCAACTCCTCCTGCAGCGCCTTCGCAAGTCGCTCGCGCAGTTTCTGCTCGGACATGCTTGAGCCATCGAGCGACGAATTCAGCGGACTCGCGCCGCCGACACCCCACGATGCCTGCAGTGCGGGTACCGCAACAAGAAGATGCAGCAGGATGGCGATGACGAAGCCGAAGATCAGCGGCGCGTTGTCTTGGCGAGCCTCGTTCACGGCGCAGGTGCAGGCGCAGGTGCAGGTGCAGGCGCGGGTGCGGGTGCCAGAGTGGGCTGCGACTTGTCGTCGGAATCCATGGGCTTGCCCACGAAGTTGACCGCCAGTCCGCAGCCGCGCAGTTTGTCCCAGACCGCTTGCATCAGCGGCGCGCGGTCGATCGTTCCTTGTCCATCCGCAACGGCGATGTAGATGACCGTCTTGGGATCTTCCTGTTTCGACTCCGCCACGCGCCCTGCGAGCTCTGCCAGGGCGCACGGCACACGGTTGTAGAAAAGCTTGCCGTCGAGCGCGATTGAAATGGTGGCTGCAGGCGCGGGCTTCGCCGCTTGTCCGCTCTGGAACTTGCGCAGTTCCATCGGAATGACGCTGACGCGCACGGCGAGTGCCTGCGAGTAGATGAAGAACGAGAGCAAGAACATCATCACGTCGATGAGCGGGATGAGTTCGATCCGTGGCTCGTGTGATGTTCGGCGGATGCGCATGAAACGGGGGATCTCGCGCTCAAGCGTGCAGGGGAGGCTTTGGCGTGTTCAAGCGCCCATCTGCGCGGCAGCGAGCGCCGTGGGAAGGTCGTCGGTGAACTTGAAGAGTCGGTCGAGGCCTGTCATCAGGAGGATGCTCCACACGCCGTCCTTCACGCCACACAAGTGGAGGGTGGACTTCGACGCCGCCAGCAACTTCCGAAGTTGCAGGAGCTGCGCGAGATTCGAGGAGTTCAGATAGGTGACGCCCGAAAAGTCGAGGATCACATGGGGGGTCGATGACTTGCCTTCCGCCCGCTGCAACAACATCTGCAGATCGTCCGTGAGACCTGGTTCATCCGTCAACTCACCCACGAGCACGGTTTCGGACCATTCGTTCAGCGGCATGGTGCGATGGTACCACCCCCAGTCCACCGCTCCGCCCGTTCCGAGCGATGGATTCGGATCAAGTCCCGTCGGCCGAGGGAGTTTCGCCCTTGGGTGCGGGCACCCCATCGGCAGGGGTGTCCGCCGTCGCGCCGGTGGACGCGCCGCTGGACTCCTGCGGCGACTCATCGGCGCGGTCAAAACGCGCGGCCCCCACGAGGGCATCGTCATCCTGCAACTTCACCACTCGAACGCCAAGCGTGTTTCGCCCGACAACCCGCACATCCGCGGCACGAATGCGGACGATCATGCCGCCTTTCGAGACGAACATCAGGTCATCGTCCTCGTGGATCCGGTGGACAGCAACGACCCGGCCATTGCGCTCATCCGTCTTGATGTCGATTCGCCCCTTGCCCCCACGCGACTGGGCGCGAGTCTGTCCATCGTCCTGATGGACGAGGTACTCCGTCATGTCCGTGCGCTTGCCGAAGCCGTGCTCCGTGCAGGTGAACAACTGCGCCGTGTCGTCGCAGCGCACAAGTCCGACGAGCTCATCCCCGTCGGCAAGATCGATGCCTGCGACGCCCGCCGTGTCGCGCCCCATCACCCGAGCGTCGTTCTCGTCAAAGCGGATCGCCATGCCGTCGGCCGTGGCAAGCAGGATGTGATCCTGCCCTGAGGTCTCGACGACATTCACCAGCCGATCGCCTTCGTTGAGCCGCACGGCGATGATGCCGCTGCGGTGGACATTTCGGTAGTCCTTCAGGGAGGAACGCTTCACGCGTCCATTGGCGGAAGCGAAGAAGAGGTAATCCTCGCGCGCCTCGAAGTCGCGGATCGGCAGGTACGCCACCACGCGCTCGCCCGCCTTGAGTTCGATCACATTCTGGACCGAGCGTCCCTTCGATGTTCGCGACATTTCCGGGATCTGCCAGACCTTCGTACGGTAGACGCGCCCTGTGTTCGTGAAGCAGAGGAGATCATCGTGCGTGCTCGCGATGAAGACGCGTTCGATGTAGTCGCCATCCTTCGCATCGGAGCCGCGGATGCCAACGCCGCCGCGCCCTTGCGTACGGAAGGTGTCGACGGGCAACCGCTTCACGAAACCCTCGTGCGAGACGGTCACCGCCACGTCATGCTCCTGGATCAGTTCCGCGAGGTTGAAGTCGTCTGCCTCGCTGACCTCCACCGTGGTGCGGCGCGCATCGCCGAAGCGTTCGGCCAAGTGCAGCACGTCGGAACGGATGATCTGGAGGATCAGCTTGTCGTCGGCCAGGAGTGCCTCGAGGCGGTCGATCTCCGCGAGAAGTTCGGCGAACTCCCGCGCCAAACGCTCGATTTCGAGTCCGACGAGTTGGATCAGCCGCAGCGCGCCGATCGCTTCCGCCTGCACGCGCGTCAGTCGCGCGCCGTCGCCGCGCCGGGATGCCTCGGCAATCCGCTGCGGAACGAGCCCTGCGTGTGGATGGTCCGGTGCGATGCGGAACGCGCGCGCGAGGAGTGCTTCGATCGCCTCTTCGCGAGTGCGCGAGGCACGGATGATCGCAATCACCGCATCGATGTCGCACACGGCGTACACCAATCCTTCGAGCTTGTGCGCCTGCTGGCGCGCCTGCCGCAGCAGGAACTCGGTGCGGCGGCGAATCACATCGCGCCGATGATCGATGTAGCAGCCGATCAGGCTGGTGAAGGGCAGCGTTCTCGGCTGGCCATTCACGAGCGTGATGTTCATGATGCTGAAGGTGGTCTGCAGCGGCGTGAATTCGTAGAGCTGTCGCTCCACCACGGCAGGATCCGCTCCCTTGCGCAGCACGACGAGGATGCGTGTCTGCGCGTCGCGTCCGCTGTGGTTTCGCACATCGGAGATGTCGGGGATGCGGTCTTCCTTCTTCGCTTCGACGATCTTCTCGATCAGCGCACTCTGAACGACTTGGTACGGGATCTCCTCGATCACGATGACCGCGCGCCCATCACGCGTCTCATGCCGCACCTTGCCGCGCACGGTCAGACGGCCGCGACCGGTCGCGTAGGCCTCGATGATGCCGCGTCGTCCCACGATCGTGCCACCCGTGGGGAAGTCCGGCCCCTGCACGATCGCCATGAGCCCCTCGAGACCGATCGAGGGATTGTCGATCGTCGCGGCGATGGCGTTCGCGATCTCGGTGAGATTGTGCGGTGCCATCGAGCTTGCCATGCCGACGGCGATGCCCGAGGAGCCGTTCACAAGCAGGTTGGGGAACTTGCCGGGCAGCACGATGGGCTCCACGAGCCGATCGTCGTAATTCGGGCGGAAATCGACGGTTCCCTTGTCGAGATCTTCCAGCATCGCCACGGCAACGCCCGTCATGCGCGCTTCCGTGTAACGCATCGCGGCCGGTGGATCGCCTTCGATCGAGCCGAAGTTGCCCTGCTTGTCCACGAGCAACGCGCGGGTCTTCCAAGCCTGTCCGAGGTTCACGAGCGTGGGATAAATGACCGATTCACCGTGTGGGTGATAGTTGCCGCTCGTGTCGCCGCAGATCTTCGCGCACTTGATCTGCTTGCGCCCAGGCGTCAGGTTCAGGTCATTCATCGCGACGAGGATGCGTCGCTGCGAAGGCTTCAGTCCATCGCGCACATCCGGCAGTGCGCGGTCCATGATCGTGCTCATCGCATAGACGAGATACGACTCATGCAACTCGCGGTCGATCGTCTTGTCGATCACCAGTCCGAGCGTGGACGATGCATCGGGGGAGGGGGCGTTTGCGCTGCTCACGGGAAGCTCCCGAGGGTACCCGAAATGGTCGCTTTGAGGGAGTGCATCAGGCTCACGGATGAGTGGATTTCATCGAATGAAATGCCGCCTTCGGCGGGGGCGATCAGCGCCGCGCGAGAAGCGCGAGATGCTCGCTGTTGCCGCCTCCTCCCAGGACGGGGCTTGGCGAATCTGCCAGCACGCGCGCGCCGAGTTCGGCCATCGATCCGAGGACGCGCGCGACAACCGCCGCAGCAACATCGAGCGGGAGCGCACCCTTCACCAGCGCCTTCCGTTCGCTGTCCTTCGACTCGTAGTGAGGCTTGATGAGCGTCAGGATGCGCCCCTCCGCGCGCAGCCATCGGAGTGCTGCGGGCACCGAGTGGCGCTGACAGGTCCAAGCGAGATCCATCACCACAAGGTCCACACCGCCGCTCGGGGGAGGCGCATGCAGTGCGTTCGTGCGCTCCTGCACATCGACCCGCGAGTCGTTGCGCAGTCGCCAATCGAGCATCCCGTAGCCGGTGTCGATCGCCACCACGCGGCGCGCCCCGCGCTGGAGCAGGCAATCCGTGAACCCCCCCGCGTTGCAGCCGAAATCCGCACAATCGAGCCCATCCACCGCAACGCCGAAGGTGTCGAGCGCATGCTGCAACTTGAACCCCGCACGCGAGACGAAGCGGGCAGGCGAAGGATCGCTCACAGTGGCTTCACATCGTGTGCGGCGCCTCGAATGCCGACGAGGGCGACGCCGAGGCGGTCCGCCGCGGCGATCACGCGGTCGCGTTCGAGCATGATGACGCGCCCGGCACCAAGCGCCAGGACGCGACCGCCCGCAGCGGCGATGCGTTCCACCGTTTGCACGCCGACCGTGGGCACATCGGCGCGCAGGTCATGGCTGTCGTGCGTCGTCTTCAGCATCGTCCATCCGACACGCCTGCAGATTGCGGCGGTCCGGTCGATGGTTGCGTCGGTGCCCTCCATCGCCTCGACGGCGATCACATCACAGTCGCGAACGGTGATCGCCTGTCCGATGCCGAGGTTGGCCACCGAGCGGAGGATCGGCCAGCCGAAGTCGATGTCCCGCTGCTGCGCCGCGGATGGCGCGGTGCGCCCCATGATGCCTTCCGTGGCGATGTGATCTGCGATGAAGCGGGTGGAGTCCATCAGATGTACGCCCGATGCTGCGAGTTCCTCGGCGACCGCCGCCAGCAGCGCGGGACTTCGCCGATCGAATCGAAGCTTCTGATAGTAGAGCAGCACGGTGCGGAGATCGGGCATCTGTCGCAGCAGCTGCAGCGGGCGGTACATCGTGGCTTTCTTGACGCGCCCGACGAGGACCGCATCGGCCACGCCAAAGGCGCGCATCAAGCGAATCCACCGCCCGATCTGCAGCACGCCGGCGCGCTCGAAAGTATCGCAGTGGCTCGGCAGATCCGCGTGGAAGTGATCGTGCAGTCCGATGCACGCGACGCGGTGACCTGCCGCGCGAATGCCCTGCGCCACGAGCAGCGGCAGCACGCCACTGCCTGCAATGAGACCGATGGACCCGCCCGAAGGGAGTTCGCGAGCATCCGCGTGGGCAGCGGGGGGGGTCATCTGCGTCCCTCATGCGGACCGTGCATCGGCAGCATCCGCTGCGGATCGTGGGGGACCGCGTCGGTCGCCGCAAGCTCGCGGCGGAGCTGCTCCACCAAGCCCGCGGGCTCATCGTGCAGGAGCAGGAGATCGCGCGCCGCAGGACGGACGAACCCCTGCGCGACGCCGTGCTCGATCAGTTGCCGCAAGGGCACCGCAAAACCGTTCGTGTTGAGGATGCCGATGGGCTTGGTGTGGCGCCCGATGACGCGCCCGACGAGCGTTTCGAAGAACTCCTCCCATGTCCCAAGTCCGCCGGACAGCACGGCGAACGCGCTGCCGAGATCTTCCATGCGCTGCTTCCGCTCGCGCATCGATCCGACGACGATCAACTCGTCGCAGCCCGTCCAGCCCTGTTCGAGGGTGAGGAACTGCTCGGTGATGATGCCGGTGACATGGGCGCCATGCCGCTGCGCGGATCGGGCGAGCTCGCCCATCAATCCGATGCCGCCGCCGCCGTAGACGAGATGGAAGTTCGCCTCCGCGAGGGCTTGGCCGAACGCCGCGGCAGCCTCAAGGTGCGCCGCGTCTGCGCCGCGCGCGCTCGCACAGTAAACCGTGACGGCGGGGCGCGAAGCTGCGGACTGCATTGCCTTACGATAGCAGTCGCGTGTCGAAGCCTGTCACACCTGTCAGTGACCGCGTGGCGCTCGGTGCCATCTTTGCCGTCGCTGCCGCGCGGTGCATGATCGCGTTCGCAGCGTTGCCCGTGTTCGACATGGATCCTGCGCAGCAGTCCGCCGTCTTCGTGGGCGCAACGCCCGCGCAGAGCGTGCTGCTCGATGCGGTGGTGTTGGCGGCAGCGTCCTGGCTGCTCGTACGCTGCGCGATGGATCGCACGCTGCTTCCGCGCTGGTGGGCGTGGATGGCGAGCGCGTGCATGGTGCCGTGTGCGGTCGCTGCCGCGCATGGGATGCAGGATGTCGAGCAGCTGTGGCGGTGCACGACATGGATCGCGTCCATCGCCGCGGCGCTTGGCGTGTGCGGATGTTGCCTGCGGGATCGCACGGGGCTGATGCACCGTGCAGTCATCGCATCGCTTGCGGGCATCGGGGTTGCCCTCGCGGTGCGCGGGCTCGTGCAGATGACGGTCGAGCACTCGGCGACGCTGGCGTTCTATGAACAGCAGAAGGAGATGTTCCTTCGCGCGCAGGGATGGGTGGCGGGATCGTCGGAGGTGCTGACCTACGAGCGGCGGTTGCTGCAGAATGAGGCGACGGGGTGGTTCGGATTTGCCAATGTGTTCGCCACGGTCGCCGCCGCGACGGCGACGCTGCTGGCGAACGCGGCACTCGGCGGCGGGCGCGCTGCCGTGCGCGCGTTCCTGGGCATGGCAGCGCTGCTGTGCGCAGGTCTGGTGGTGGCCAGTGGATCGAAAGGCGGCGTTGCCGCGCTCGCCATCGGTGCCGTCGCGAGCGTGCTGCTTCGGCGATCGGAGCGATGGGCGCATGGACTTGCGCTCCTGCCGATCGCAGCTGTGCTCGCCCTCGTCGTGCGAGGGTTCATCGGCGAGGGTTGGGGCGAGCAGAGCCTCCTGTTCCGCTGGCAGTATCTCGTGGGTGCGGTTCGGGCGCTTGCGCAGACGCCATTCGTCGGCGTTGGACCCGCTGGCTTCCAAGCCGCATTCATGCAGGTGCGCCCGAGCGGCGCCGTCGAAGAAGTCACGAGTGCGCACGGTTCGTTCGTCGACTGGACCGCTTCGCTCGGCGTGAGCGGCTTCGTGCTTGCCGGCGCGATGCTGTGTCTGCTGTGGCACGGCGGCGCGCGTGCTCCGAGGTCGGATGACTCGAGCGGCGATGGCAGGATTGCGCGCGAGATTGCCCTCGCGAGCGTCGTGTTCGGCGTGATCCTCTCCGCACTGTTTGAAGCGCCGGCGCTCGGCGGCGATGCATGGCTTTGGCGGGCTGCGGGTGCCGTGGGCGGTGTCTTGGTGGCGTGGGCCACCGCGCATCAGGGCGGCGGCGACGAACGCGCCCGCAACGGGATTGCCCTCGGGGGAGTCGCTGCGGCGTGCGTGGTCGCGACCCACGGGCAGATCGACATGGTTTTCTGGCTCCCCGGCAGCGTGCTGTGGGCGTGGCTTGTGCTCGCTGCAGCGCCCACTCCTCGGGCAGCTCAGCCGCGCCGCGCGTCGCGAATCACTTCGGTCGTCTGGGCTTCGAGCACCGCCGCTGCGGCAGCCTGGCTGGTGGTGTGGACCGCTCCCGCGCTGACTCGGCAGGATGACATCGCCATTGCAGCGGCACAGCGCGTGTTTGATGCGGCACAAACGCACTCGCGGGAGCGACTCGCGGCGGCGCGCCGCGATGCGGCGCAGGCGCTCGCCGCCGCATCCGTGGATGCGCCGCGCAGGCGTTCACTCGCCTTGTGCGCCGCGGAGCAGTGGCTCGCAGCCGCGCGCGACACGGCAGTTCCGATGGAACAGCAGCAGCTTCGCTTGAGCGCGCAGGAGGGTGCGGCACTCGCGGCGGATGCCCCGTGGAGCCGTTTCGCTGCACTGCGTCTTGCATCGCTCGCTGCACACGATGCGTTCGATGCCGCGCCGAACGACCGAGCCGCTGCCGTGCGACTCGAACATGCGCTGCGGGCCGTCCTGGTGGAAAACCCGCGGCACTGCGACAGTCAACTGCGGCTGGCCATCGCGCTCGCGGCACAGGGACGGCGCGGTGATGCGCGCGCTGCTCTCGATGCGGCAGCGATGTGCAACGAGTCTTTCGCCGCTGATCCGCTTCGGCAGTTCCGCCCTGGGCGGATCGATTCGGTACGGCAGGAGATCGAATCGCGCGCCGCGCAGGCGGTCGAGCCTCCGAACGAGAAGGCCGGAAACGAGTCTGCGGAGTGAAGGGTCAGCGCTGCGCTGGATTCGCAGCCGCTGCAGCGCCTTGCGCCGACCGCTGCCCCTGCGCAGCACCCTGCGCGGCATCGATCGCCTGCAGGACTTGCGCAGGCGTATAGGTGTCGCTCTTGAAGATCACCTCGCCGCGCGGCGTGACGACGACGAGCAGCGGAATCGTGAGTCGTTCAAACCGCTTCAGGAGCGCGCGCCCCTGCGGGTTGTCGCCGGTGAGGTCGACCTTGATCGGCGTGACTCCGTCGCTGCCGAGCCGCGCGGCCACCACATCGCTCTCGAGGATCGTCTTCTCGAGCGTCTTGCAGTTGAGACACCACTCCGCGGTGAAGTCGAGTACCACCGCATCACCGCGGGCCTGCGCATCGGCGAGGCGGTCGGGCGTGAAGTACACCCAGGGAATCTTCCCGTCATCGGTCAGTTGGATGCCGACGGCCGCGCTTGCAGCCACGATCCCCAGCCCGAGCGATCCGAAGGCCAGTCGCGGTTGCAGGCGCGGCGTGATGCGCCAGGTTCGTACGCTCATCCAAGCGCCCGCCGCGATGCCGAGCGTGGCGACGATCCACCAGTAGTCGTTCGTCGGCGGCTCGGGTGGCGCCACGAGCATCCCTGCAGCGCCGGCGCCGATGAAATACGCAGCGGCAGCGAGCAGCAGCAGACCCATCACTTGCTTGATCAGATCGCTTGCGGGACCGCTGCGCGGGACACGCTGCACAAGCTGCGGGAATGCGCTGAGGACCAAGTAGGGCAGTGCCATGCCACCGCCGATGACGCCGAACACCAGCAGCACGACCCACGGCTGCTGCGTGGCGGCCCATGCCGCCGCGGCTCCCATGAGCGGTGCGGTGCACGGCGTGGACAGCACCGCCGTCATGATGCCGAAACCGAATGAGCCCGCGAGCGTGTCGTGGCGGAAGTCGATGCCGGCAACCGACTGCGGCAAACGCACGGCGAAGAGACCGCACATGCCAATCGCCATCACGGCGATGATGGCGCCGACGCTCATGGTGAACCAGGGATACTGAAAGAGTTGGCTCGAAGTGGTGAATCCACTGATGAGCGACACCGCAACGCCAAGACCCACCCAGAACGCGATCACGCCGAGCGACAGCATCGCACCCAGCATCACGCAGCGCCGCCGATTCCCGGCGCTGTGCGCCAGCCCCATGATCTTCAGGGGAATCACGGGCAGCACGCAGGGCGTGAAGTTGAGGAGCATGCCTCCGAGTACTGCGATCAGGAGCACGAGCAAGAACCCCGTGCCGGTCGGATCGATCGAGAACGCCAGCCCGAAGAAGTCGAACTGGATCGGACGCGAACCCGCTCCGCCACCGTGAAGCTTCGCAAAGATGCTCGGATCGAAGTCGGCAAGTGCTGCATCGAGCGCGGGCATCGCTGCACCAGCCGCCACGCGCACCGTGATCGGGAAGTCGACCTCCGTGGGTGGAAGGCAGGTCGTTGCATCGCACGCCTGGTAGCGCAGTCGCAGTGTGATGGAATACTCCCCCTCGGCTGCATCGGCTGCGACCGAGAGTGGGACGCCGATGATGAAAGTGCCCTCCAACACGGCGTACTTCTGCGGCCCGTCGCCGACATCCGCCGTGACCAGATGAGGCTTCGGCCACTGCGCGATGACCCCCGTGAACGCACTCGTCGGCGCGGTGATCCACTGTCCCGTGGTGGCTGATGCTGCGCGAACTGCGCCGCCCACACCGGAGGCTTCGACCGTTGTCCACTCGGCGCCATCGAAGAGGACGGCTCCTGGCAGGGTCGCGCCGACCTGCGTCCACATGTGCCAGTTCGGCGCGATGGAGACCTCGATCGCGGCGGGAAGATCTGCTCCCGGCGCCACCGTCGTCGCAGCGAGCACGACTCGTGCGCGCACGGGATCTTCCATGGACTGCGCCGCCACAGGGGCGTTCAGCCAAGCCCAAATCGGCATGCCAAGCAACAGCCACCGTGAGACGCTCATCGTGAACGAGTGTAAGGAGGGCCAGTGATCGCCACCGAATTCGCTTGCAAAATCGGGCGTGCGGCGGTACACTTTCCCTTCTCCCAAGGGTGACTTTGGGAGGCCCGTCCGTTCCGTTTCCCCAGTGGATCTTGGCTCCGTACGACTTTGGGTCGCCACGGTTTCCCCAAGGTTCCCGAAGGTGCAGCTGCTTCATGCGACCCTCCATCCTTTCTTTCTCGGATCGAGTCGAATCGGCAGCCGGAAGCCGCATATGACGCGTTCTCGCGTCCATCTGCGTCTTTCGGGAGCAGGGGTGTCGTGCCGTGAGGAGACCGCCGTGGTCTGACTCTTCGGCACAACGCCGTTCCAGGACGGGCCATGTTCGCGCCGCGGCGAGCATGGTCTTTTTGTTTGGGCCTTCGTGTCCAGTGGTTCTCGTGTCTCGTGTTCGCGGCGACAACTCGGTACATCCCAACATCCAAGCAACGACATCCCAACAACCAAAGAAGCGAGCCGGAACACTCGAGAAGAGACCGGCGAAAACTTGAAAGGACCGACACCATGAGCGACCTGATCCGACACCTCGAAACGCTGGCCCGTGAGAAGAACATTGACCGTGAGCTGCTCGTGCAAGACCTCGAGCAAGCCATGGTGAGTGCCGTGCGCAAGCACTTCAATTCAGAGGATCTCGAGGAGTTCGGCTGCGCCATCGATCGCCAAACGGGTGCGATCTCGCTCTGGCGAAATCTTGAGGATGGCGGTCACGAGATGATCCCGCTCGAGAAGCTCGGGCGCATTCCCGCGCAGACGGCAAAGCAGGTGATGATTCAGCGCTTCCGCGAGAACGAGCGCGTGTCGCTGCTCGATGAGTTCTCCAAGCGGCAGGGCGAACTGGTGACGGGCAGCGCGCTGCGGTACGAGGGGAACGCCCTCATCGTGCAGGTCGATCGCACGGAAGGCTTCATGCCCAAGAGCGAGCAGATTCCAGGCGAACAGTTCCAGCCGGGCGACCGCGTTCGATGCATCCTGCTCGATGTTCGCGACGCGGGCAGCCAGGTGAAGATCGTCATGAGCCGCGCGCATCCCGACTTCATTCGGCGCCTCTTCGAGTCGGAGGTCCCCGAGGTGACGGAGCGCACCATCGAGATCAAGGCCATGGCGCGCGAACCCGGCTTCCGCACCAAGATTGCCGTGTCATCGGTCGATTCGAAGGTGGATGCCGTCGGCGCGTGCGTGGGCGTGCGTGGCTCTCGCATCCGAAACATCGTCGATGAGCTCGGCGGCGAGAAGATCGACATCGTGCGGTGGAACGAGTCGAGCCAAGTGCTCATCTCCAACGCGCTGAAGCCCGCGGAGGTGGAGGAAGTGAGCCTCTGCTTCGAACTCGGCCGCGCCACGATCATCGTGCGCGACGATCAGCTGTCGCTGGCGATCGGCCGTCGGGGACAGAATGTTCGCCTCGCGGCGCGACTGACGGGGTGGGATGTGGACATCCTCACTCCACCCGAGTTCGAGAAGGGCCTGCAAACGCTGCAGCTCGCGGTGAAGGAAGTCGAGGGCGTGACGGATGAGATGCTCGACCGCATGGGCGCTCTGGGCATGATCAGCGTGTTCGATGTCGAGGAGATCGGCGAACAGAGCCTCATCAGCGAGTGCGGCATGAGTGAAGAGCTTGCTCTGCGGGTTGTCGACGCATGCACGGCGCGCGCGAAGGTGGTCGCCGAGGAGATGCAGCGAGAGCGTGCAGAGGCGGAAGCTCGGCAGGCAGAAGAAGGTGCCGTCGTTGATGCAGTACTCGGCGGCGGGACGGCGGGTGAGCCCATCGTCGAGACGGACGCACAAAGTGAAGCAGCGGCGGACAGCATCCTCGGCGGCGGTGGAGCCGGACAAGGCTGAAGCACCGAGGATTCGGGGCGATGCCCAGTCGTCCCCGAAGAATCGGCCCAGAAGAATTGGCCCAGAAGAATTGGCCTAGAAGAATCGAGAGCGGATTGAACTCATGACGGATCGACGAGACTGAACGAAACACACGGAGCCTGTTGTGGCAACCAAGACCCTCAAGAAAGTTCGAATCACCCAGATTGCGAAGGACATCGGGATATCCACCAAGGACATCATCGAGAAGTGTGCGCGCGAGGGGGTCGAAGGAGTCACGACTCCGCAAGCGACCGTACCGCTCGGCCTTGCGGAGACGATCCGAGAGTGGTTCGGCGGCGTGTCGGCCTCGAGTGCAGCGGAGACCAGTGAGCAGGTCGATGTTGGAGCGCTGCGGGAAAAGGCAAAGAAGGCTGCACCGAAGAAGCGACAGCAGGATGCGGGGCCAAGTTCGACTGCCGCTTCCACGGATTCCGAGGTCGAGTCTGCTGCGCTCAAAGATTCCGCTGTGGGCGTGGGGAAGGAGTCCGCAGCAACCGTTGAGCTCGGCGACAAGCCATCCGTGTCGGCGAGTCCCACAACAGGTACTCGAACAGTCCCACCGGCGACTTCAGTACCCGTCGCGGCAGCGCCAGCGGCACCGCCAGCGCCATTCCCCCCGAAGGCTGCGCCTCCAAAGGTTCCGCCTGCCACCTCGCCAGCAGGAAGCGTGAACCCACCGCAAGCGCCAGCGGCCGCTGGAGGTGGGCCACCGGCCGCTGGAGGTGGTGGATCTGCCGCGCCAACGTTGCCTCGGGTGACGGCTCCGCCCCCAAGACCGCCAGTACCGCCGAGAACGATTGTTCCGGCGCCGATGAATGTTCCCACCCGACCCGTACGCCCTCGCAACCCGGGCGAGCAGTTGCAGGCGCCGGCGAAGACGGCGCTGTCGGGCCCCAAGCTGATCCGCGTGGAGCAGGCTGACCAGATCGCGGCGCCTCGACCACGAAGTCCGTTTGGTTCGTCGCGACCGCCCATGGGTCGGAGTCCGATGGGTGGCGGCGGCGCAGGAATCGTTCGACCAGGAGGACCTCCGGGTATAGGCGGCGCAGGTGGTGCTGGAACGCGACGACCTACGGACAGCGGTCGATCGGGACGCGCGGGTGCCGGGCAGCGCGACAAGTTCCGCGAGCGTGATGATGCAGAAAAGAAGCGCCAGATGGAGGGGGCGGATGGGTACTTCAAGCGGCATAGCGCTACGCGGCGTACCACAGGTCATGCGCCGAGCCGCGTTGTGGCGAAGCCGCAGGGGCCGATCCGCGTTCCAGATCCGGTCTCCGTGAAGGAACTCTCCGAGATCAGCGGCGTGAAGGTGGCTGAGATCATGAAGCGATTCCTGCTCGCGGGGAATCCCATCACCATCAATGCGGCGCTCGATGGCGAGCAGGCGATGGAAGTGATGATGGACTTCGGCGTCGAGGTGGAGATCGACCGCACGAAGACCGCATCCGAAGAGATCGTGGAGCGGTTTGCAGATCGGCAACGCACGGATGAACGCTCGCGTCCTCCCGTGGTGACGATTCTTGGTCATGTGGACCATGGAAAGACGACGCTCCTCGATCGCATCCGATCGACCAATGTCGCGGCCGGGGAGGCGGGTGGCATCACGCAGTCGACGCGTGCGTTCCAGGTTGAGGTGACCGTCGGAGGACAGAAGCGTCCGATCACCTTCATCGATACGCCAGGTCATGAGGCATTCACCGCCATGCGAGCGCGTGGCGCACGCGTGACGGACATCGTTGTGCTCGTGGTCGATGCGGTCGACGGCATCATGCCGCAGACAGTGGAGAGCATCAACCATGCGCGCGCGGCACAAGTGGCGATGATCGTTGCACTCAACAAGATCGATCGCCCCGAGTTCAGCGAGCAGGGGCTGCAGAAGATCTATGGGCAGATGGCCGCCAACGAGTTGAACCCCGTGCCGTGGGGCGGTTCGGTCGAGGTCGCACAGGTGAGCGGGTTGAAGGGCACCGGTGTGGATGATCTTCTCGCGCTGATCGCACTGCAGGCGGATGTGCTGGAGTTGAAGGCTGACTGGGGCGGGAATGCGCAGGGCTCGGTGCTCGAGGCGCGGATGGAAGAGGGGCGCGGCGCCGTCGCGCAGTTGCTCGTGCAAGAGGGAACCTTGAAGCGCGGCGACTTTGTGGTCGTCGGACGCGCCTTCGGTCGGGTTCGTGACATCGTGGATGACCATGGCAAGCGAACGCAGTCTGCGGATCCCACCACTCCCGTGGCGATCTCGGGCATCGACATCCTTCCCGATGCGGGCGACAAGTTCTATGTGGTGGATTCCCTCGCCGCTGCCGAACAGGCGGCCATGGAACGCCGCGCGCATGAGCGGGAGCGCGAACTGTCGGCGCCGAAAGTCACACTCGACAACATCTTCGAGACCATGGCGAAGTCGAAGCGGAAGGAGTTGCCGCTGGTGGTCAAGGCGGATGTGCAGGGTTCCGTCGAGACGCTGAAGGCCGTGCTCGGCAAGATCAAGGCGGACGATGTGACGATCTCGATCAAGCACGCTGCAGTGGGCGGCATCAACGAGAGTGATGTGGAACTCGCTGCAACGACGGGCGCCGTCGTGGTTGGATTCAATGTCACCAGCAGTGGAAAGGCACGGCAACTTGCGGAGGTACGCAAGGTCGACCTTCGCCTGTACGACATCATTTATCAGCTGACCGAAGACATGGACAAGGCGGTTCGCGGATTGCTCGAGCCTGAGGTTCGCCTGCAGGTGCTCGGTCACGCCGAAGTTCGAGCGGTCTTCAAGATCTCGAAGGTGGGCGCGGTGGCAGGCTGCTATGTCACGGATGGCACGATCGAACGCAACGCGCAGATTCGTGTGACGCGCGACGGCATCGTGGTCGAGAAGGATCGCCGACTGGAGCAGCTCAAGCGGTTCAAGGACGATGCGAAGGAAGTCCGCTCGGGCAACGAGTGCGGCATGAAGATCAATGGGTACGACGACATTCGTGAGGGCGACATCCTCGAGTGCTACCGCACGACGATGGTGCGACCGCTGGGTGGCGGCAATGCGTGAGCGGCGCGGCAAGGGACCGAAGTTGCCGCCGGGACTTTCGTTCGCTCCCGACGGCAGCCTGCGCGAGGCGGTGCCGAGTTCACGCCCGGCGCAGGTGGCGAGCGTCCTGCAGCGAGCGCTGCAGGAGCGCATCACGCGGGGACTCGCAGACCCACGGTTGCAGGGAATGGTGTCCGTGCAGGATGTTTCCGTGAGCCCCGATCTGCTGCATGCACGCGTCTCGGTGTCGGTGCTGCCGTCGGACCGAGGACCGCTGTCCATTGCCGCGCTGCGGAGTGCGGCTGGTTTCCTCCGCTCGTCGCTCCGCGATTCCACCACGCTGCGACGCGTCCCTGAACTTGCCTTTGAACTTCGCGCATCGCTGCCGCAGCTTGGACTGGGCTCGGGACTGGGCTCGGGACTGGGCTCGGACGCTGCGGATGGTGGTTCGTTCGATGCGGATCACACGGAGCACCATCCAGAACGGGGGAACTGAACCATGAAAGACCGGAAAACGCACTTCAACATCAATCGTTTCAACTCGCTCATCAAGAAGTGGTCGCCGAAGGCCCGCACCGAGGAACCCAACAGTGGGGATCTCGTCGCGCTGTTTCTCCACTCCTCGCTGCTGTATGACGCGACCCTGGAGCAGGCTGACGCCGCGCTCACGCGCATCCGCAGCCGGAATGTGGACTTCAACGAGTTCCGTGTGAATCTCGTGGAGGAGATGGTGCAGACCATCGGTCCGAAGTTCCCGGATGGATTCAGCCGCATGCGCCGAGTGCGGAACACGCTGGCAGATGTGTTCCGCCGCCACCACAAGGTCAGCCTCGAACAACTCGTCGGCAAGCCCAAGCGTGATGTGCGCACCTACCTCGAGCACCTCGATGGCATGCCGACCTATGTGTCATCGCGCATGATGCTCATTGGGTTTGGGGTCGCGCTCGTGCCGATCGACCAGACCACTGTCGACCTGATGCGCCACACCGAGGTCCTGGTCGATGATGCGACCCCCGCGGAGTTCGCAGCTGCACTCGAGCGCCGCTTCAGCCAGGAACGCGCGCTGCAGGTCCACTACGCGCTGACCGCAGCGGTCGACCACTTCCACGCTTCGGGGCGCGCGGATGAGGCGCGCGAGGCGCGCGAGGCCAAGCCGAAGCCGCGAGGCGCCGTCAAGCAGGCGATCGAACGCGCCAAGAGCGGGCGGAGCAGCCGTCGCTCGAGTACGGCTCGCACCTGATCGCCGCGGAGGTTCGATTCCATGGCAGGTCACAGTGCGTGGAAGAACATCAAGCACCGCAAGGCCGCGGTCGACGCCAAGCGCGGCAAGCTTTGGTCCAAGGCGTCGCGCGCGATCATCGTTGCGGCGCGCACGGGAGGAGCTGATCCGCGCTTCAACGCGTCGCTTCGCATGGCGATGGATGACGCGCGCAGCGTGAACATGCCGCGCGACACGATCGAGAAGGCCGTGAAGAAGGGGAGTGGCGCCCTCGAGGGCGAGGAGTATCAGGCGATCCGATACGAGGGGTATGGGCCGGGTGGAGTCGCGTTGGTGGTCGAGTGCCTGACCTCCAACATCAACCGAACCGCGCCCGAAGTGCGCACGCTGTTCGACAAGCATGGCGGCAATCTCGGCGTGAACGGTTCCGTGTCGCACTCGTTTCGCCAGTGCGGTGTGGTGATCCTGCCGCGCGAGGCGCTGACGGAGGAGCGTGTGATGGAAATCGGCCTTGACGCGGGGGCGGATGATGTGGTCGGGCACGATGACGCGTGGCAGTTGACCTGCCCCGCATCGACCCTTGCGGCCGTGCGGGATGCGTTCGAGGCAGCAGGCATCACACCCGAACAGGCTCAGGTACTGTGGGTGCCTCAGGTTGAAGTGCCGGTGGATGCCGCGTTGGCCGAGCGCATTCGATCGCTTGTGGACGGACTGGAGGAACTCGACGATGTACAGAAGGTCTATGCGAATGCCGCTTTCCCCGATTGACGCGGTCGCATCGGTCGTTGCGCGAGCGGGTGGCGCTCCGCGCGCGCTGGTGTGCGTCTTGCTCGCGGTCGCGCCCCTGCTTGGCGGCTGTCGTCTAGGCAGTGTGTCGCGCGCGTACCCAGGTGTCAGTGAGCAGCAGCTTTGGTCGGCCACGGTGCTGGCGGCGCGTCAGCCCGAGTTGACGGATTGGTTCGTGACGGAGAATGGCGTGTTCGTGGATGAAGCGGCACACCGCATCGAGATTCACCGCGAACTCAAGCGGGATGTGATGAAGGCTCAGGCGGTGCAGCGACAGACTGAAGTCTGGTCGTTCAGCGTGGATGTCGATACGAGTGACCGCATACCCCGAGTGATCATGCAGCCGCGCGGTCGGATTCGAGGCGGTTCGTTCTTCTCGCAGAGCGATCAGTTCTTCCGCCAGATCGATGCGCGCCTCGCGCAGCTTCCCTCGATGCATGAGGGGCTCACCCCGGCTGCGGCGACGCCCGGGCACGAGGGCGGCTTGGAGGCACCGATCGCCCATGAGCCGAGTCCGCAGCAGCGCGTTCAACCGATGGAGGCCCCCGCAGCGCCCACGCAGCAGCCGCTGGAGCCACCAAACTGATGGGTTGCCGCCCTGGGTGCGGCAGTCAGCCGAGGCCCGCGGCGCGCAGGGCGCGGACCGCGATTGCACGGATGATGAACAGCGCCGCGATGAAGCTGGCGACACCGACGATCAGCCATGACCAACTCTGGCGGCGCACGAGATCTTGAATGTCGTGTGCTCCCGTGGCGGCGGCTGCCGCTGCGGCAGAACAGAGGAATGCAGTGCGCGGCAGCATGCCGATGGCGGTCGCAGCGATCATCGGTCCGAATCGCACGCGAGCCGCACCCATTGCGAGATTGAAGAGTGCGAAGGGTGAGTTGGGCGGGAGCCGCAGCAACAGGATCAACAGGAAGGTGCGCTGCTGCTTCGCCTCGACGAGCGCATGGTGAATGGCCTTTGCGCGCGGATTCGCGGCAATCAAGCGCATCAGTGCATCGCCGCTGAGTGCGCGTGCGACAAAGAACCCGATCGTTGCCCCGCCGAGGAGTCCCACAAGAACGGCAGCAGTTCCCATGGTGGCGCCGAATGCCCAGCCAGCGATGATGGACTGCACATAGGGCGGGAGCAATCCGAAACCCGTGGTGAACGCCAAGAGGGCGATGCAGGTTGCCACGGCGATGTCTGGATGCGCGCGAAGCCAGTCGGAGGCGGGCCCGACTTGCGTCAGCAGGGTGAACCCGAGCACGATCGGGGTGATGATCCAGGCTGCAGCCAGTGCCACAAGCCACGGCGTGCGCGCGGAGCGGCCAGTGTTCGGTGCAGCATTCGGACGCGGAGAGGTGTCGCTCATCAGAGGATTCCAAGCATGCGCGCGGCGAAGACGAGGCAGAGTAAGCCGAAGGCCGTTTCCAGGACTCTGCGAGGAAGGCGATGCGCCCATCCTGCACCGAGTACGCCGCCAAGAAGGCACCCGGGGGAAAGCAGGAGCGCGAGTGAAAGGATCGCCCAGGCCGTCATCGGTGGTCCATCTGCGGTCGTGGCATGCTGCGCTGCGGCAAGACGCACGAGCCCGCCGACGATCACGGCCGGAAGCACCAGGACGGCGGTCGTTGCGATGGTTGTTTGCATGTCGAACCGCACGAGCGCGCGGATCATCGGCAGCGCAATGATGCCGCCGCCGATGCCCAGCAGCCCCGAGAGCGTTCCCATGCAGCCACCGACGGCGCACGCACGGGGCCAGGTGTTGCGGACGGTGGCGGATGGCGCGGAGGTGGTTGCATGCCCGAATACCGCAACAATCTCGCGCAATCCGATGGCAAGGAGAAAGATGGCGAAGATCATTTCCAACAGGTGTGGATCTGGCAGCAGAGCCGCTGTGAGTCCACTCGCGATGGAGGTGGGGATGGACAGGGGCAGTGAGCGCAGGACGAGTGTTCGGTCCACCAAGCCTGAGCGCACATGGCGGGGAATGCTGCCGATGCTGACCGCGACCGCGGCGAGCAGGGATGCAGACTGGTAGAGGTATGGATGACTGCCCGACGAAAAGGTCAGCAGCGGGATCATGATGACGCCGCCACCGAGCCCGAGAAGTCCTCCGATCGTGCCCCCTGCAAGACCGACAAGCAGTGCGGTGACAACGGTGACTTCCATGCGCCGTTCGAGGATACGAAAAACGGGCATGTTCCTCGGCCCGGCGTGGCGTCTGCATAGGGTGCGCACCTGTGCAGGCGAGGATCCACTCTTTCATGCTGCGTGGCATCGACGCGAGTCCGTGCGAGGTGGAAGTCCATCTGTCCGCACATGGGTTGCCGCAGATCGCCGTGGTGGGATTGCCGGATGCGGCGATCCGAGAGTCCGTCGAGCGTGTGCGCCGCGCGATCGAGAGTTCGGGATTTGAAGTGCCTCGGCATCATGCGGTGGTGAATCTCGCTCCTGCAGGGACACGCAAGGAGGGGGCGGTGTACGACTTGCCCATCGCGCTTGGACTGTTACGCGCCGCAGGTGCCGCGGATCCTCGCACGGGTGGGGCGCCCGAACCGGAGCAGTGGCTTGTGGCAGGCGAGTTGGCACTCGATGGACGGGTGCGTGCCGTGCGCGGGGCGGTGAGCGCTGCGCTCCTGGCGCGTGATGTCGGTCGAGGCATCTTGCTGCCCGCGGAGAACGCGTGCGAGGCACGGCTCGTGCCACAGAGCAAGGTCGCTGCGGTGGAAACGCTGGCCGATGCGGTGGACTTCTTTCGGGGGGAACGGTCCTCGCCTTGCGGGGATTCGCTGTTCATCCAACGGGCGCTCCAGCAGGAGCTCCAACAGGAGCAGGGATGCGACAGCGAGGACCATGTCGGAGGGGAGGCGGCGGGGGACGCTGCCCCTCCGACTGGTCTCGCCCCCGTCGACTTTCGCGAGATCAAGGGGCAAACCACGGCGAAACGCGCGATGTTGATCGCGGCGGCGGGAGGGCACAATGTGCTGATGCTCGGTCCCGCCGGCTGCGGCAAGACGATGCTCGCGCGCGCGCTGGCCGGCATCTTGCCGCCGCTTCTGCCCGAGGAGGCACTTGAGGTGCTTCGCATTTCCTCCTGTGCGGGAGTCGGCATGGAAGGGCGTTTGCGTTCAGGCAGACTCGATGTGGCGCGACCCGTCCGAGCGCCGCACCACGGTGCCAGTGCCACCGCCATCATCGGTGGTGGGCCGCATGGGCGTCCGGGCGAGATCACGCTCGCACACCATGGCATTCTCTTCCTCGATGAGTTGCCGGAGTTCCGCCGCGATGTGCTCGAATCGCTGCGAGAGCCACTCGAGGGTGGCGAGGTGTCGATCGCGCGCGCGAGCGGGAGCATCCGATGGCCCGCGGCAGCCATGCTGGTGGCGGCGATGAACCCATCCGCCCAGGGAGATCGCCTGGGCGGCGCGCGGGGCGCGCGGCTCATGGGCGAGTATCTCGGACGGCTCTCGGGCCCTGTGCTCGACCGCATCGATCTGCATGTGGAGGTTCGGCGGGTGGGTGCGCGTGATCTGGCGCGCGCGAAACCTGGTGCGGACAGTGCGACGCTGCTCTCGCAGGTGTTGCAGGCTCGTGCGCGTGCGAGGGCGCGCCAGGGTTCATGCGCGAATGCACGGCTTCCGGGCGAAATGCTCGACCGCGTTTGCCGGCTCGATGGCGCTGCGATGCATCTGCTGTCGCACGGCCTCGACGAGCTCGCCCTCAGTGCGCGTGCCTATGACAAGATTCGCCGCGTTGCCATGACGATTGCCGACCTGAATGCACACTCCGAAGTGCACGCGGAAGATGTCTCGGAGGCGCTGCAGTACCGCGCCCTCGGCATGGGCTGATGGCCGCCTGCGGCGGGGTCGCTTCAGGTCAGTCCCGGCGCGAAGCCGCGGCGCATCGTGTTCTCGCACACGCTTCGCGGCTCGACGAACTGGAGCAGGTACTGCGATCCGCCCGCCTTGCTCCCGACGCCGCTCATGCCGAATCCGCCGAAGGGCTGTCGCCCGACGAGCGCGCCCGTGATGCCGCGGTTGAGGTAGAGGTTGCCCACTCGGAACTCGCTGCGCGCGCGATGGAGATGAGAGGGTCGTCGGCTGAAGACGCCGCCCGTCAACTTGTAATCGCTTCCGTTTGCGATGGACAGCGCTTCGGTGAAGTCGCGTGCGTGGATGACTGCGAGCACAGGACCGAAGATCTCATCCTGGGCGATGCGGTGGTTCGCACGGACATCCTGAATGATGGTCGGTCCGATGAACGGCTTTCCCACTCGTGCCTCGAGGCCGTTTGGGATGGGTACCTGCACGGCGATCCGACCCTCGCGGCCTGCCGACTCGATGGCGGCACGGATGCGGCGTGCCGCTTCCTCGTCGATGACTGGACCGATGTCCGTGCCCGGCAACAGCGGATCTCCGACCGTGAGTGTCCGCGTCGCGTCCACGAGGCGGTGCAGGAAGGGTTCGAGCGCCGATCCGACCACGATGGCGCGACTGCACGCGGAGCATTTTTGCCCTGAGAATCCGAACGCAGACTGACGAACGCCCAGCACCGCCTCATCGAGGTCCGCGCTCTCATCCACGATGATGGCGTTCTTGCCGCCCATCTCGCAGATCACCTTCTTCACGAAGCCCTGCTGCTGCGGAGTCTGCCCAGCGGCTGCGATGATGTCGAGTCCAACCGCCTTCGAGCCCGTGAATGCGATGATCGCCACGCGCGGATCACGCACAAGCTCCGCACCCACGCTCTCGCCTGGGCCTGGCAGGAAGGCAAGCGCATCGCGGGGCGCGCCCGCGTTCCAAAGGACTTCGCACAGGATTCGAGCGATGCCGGGCGTCTGCTCCGCTGGCTTGACTGCCACGGTGTTGCCCGTGACGAGTGCGGCAACGGTCATGCCACAGCAGATCGCGAGCGGGAAATTCCAGGGACTGATGACGACTGCGACCCCACGCGGCTGGTGCCACTCCTGATTCAGTTCGCCCGTGAAGTGACCGAGGCGGCGCGGGTGGAAGAGATGCGCAGCTTCGCGTGCGTAGTACTCACAGAAGTCGATCGCTTCGCAGACATCGCCGTCCGCCTCCCGCCATGTCTTGCCTGACTCCCGGATGATGATGCCCGAAAGTTCATCCCGCCGAGCACGCAGGGCGGCGGCTGCACGAATCAGGACTGCGGCGCGTTCGGCGATGGGCGTTTCGCGCCAGGCAGGGAAAGCCGCATGAAGGCGAGCGATCGCCGTGCGCGCCTGCTCCACCGTCGTGTCGTTGGCGACGCTTGGAACACGCGCCATGTGCACGCCCGCGGCGAACGCCGTCCGCGTGGCGGCATCGGAGAAGTCGCGCATCGGCTCCGTGAAGAATGGCAGTCCATCCGCCACTTCCGAATGTGCGCTGCTGAGCGCATGTCGCTCTGCCGAACCTCGAATGCGCAGCAGGCCATCATCCCGCCCCGAACCTGCACCCGCCGAACGGTGCGGGGTCGCCACGAGTTGGCTGTCGTCTGCCGCATCCGCGAATCCCGAGCGCAACCAGCTCTCGTTGCTGGTGTTCTCCAGCAGGCGTCGAACGAGATACGCCATGCCGGGGATCATCTCGCCGACGGGCAGGTACTCGCGCACACGGAGTCCTTCCTTGATGCATGCGCCCTTCAGCGCATCCGCCATCCCGTGCAGCATCTGCAACTCGATCGCTTCACGCGGCAGGCCGTGTCGATCCACGAGAGCCAGCGCCGCGCCGATCGATCGGGCGTTGTGGGAACCGAGCGCGAGCCGCGTTCCACCGCCACTGTTCTCGCTCTTCGGCGTCGCTTCAATGAACCGTGCCGCCATGCGTTCGAAACAAGCATCGGTATCTCGTTTGAAACTCCAACAGGGATTCGCCCATCCCTGCTGCTCGGAGAGGATGGTCTGCGAATCCCAGTAGGCACCCTTGACGAGTCGAACCGTCACGACGCGCCGGGTGCGCCGAGCCCAATCGATGAGCCGCTGTGCATCGGACTCGCCGCTGCGGAGGTACGCCTGCATGGCAATGCCCGCCTGAAAGGGAACGCGCTCGCAGCACCGCATGAACAGTTCGAGCGTCAGGTCTTTCAGCGACTGCTGCTCCATGTCGAAGTTGACGAAGACGCCGCGCCGAGCCGCGGACTCGAGCAGCGGCAGCAGCGCCTCTTCCAATCCGCGGATCGATCCCTCGGAGTCGATCGGATCCGTGCGCGCAAACAGCGAGGAGATCTTGATCGACACATTGGTGCGCGGAATCGGACCGAGATGGTCGCGCTCGAGCGATGCGTTGGCCGGCCAAGCGGCAACGGCGCTCGGGAGGTGCTCGAGGAGATCGGCGTACTTGGCGCGGTAGGCAGCCGCTTCCGAGTCGCTGAGACAGGCTTCGCCGAGCAGGTCCACGCTGAACGCGAGTCCGCGATCCCACAGGGCACGAAGCGTCGGAAGCGCGCTCTTGGCATCGGTCCCCGCGATGAACTTGCCCGCCATCGACTCGATCTGCGAAGACATCGTTCGTGCGACCAACCCCTTCGCCAGACCACCCGCCTTCAACCCGAAGTCCATGCCTGGCGGGAGCGAAAGTCCTGGCTTCGACATGAAGTCGACGAGATGTTCGTACACCGAGTCGGAGTTGCGCAGGGCAGGGAAACAATCGACGAAATGAAAGAGTTGGACCTTGAAGTCCGGATCGCGCATCGACCAAGCCATCAGCTTGTCGGACCAGAATGCTGCCGACAGCATTCCATCACTGCTGCCTCGAGCGCTGCGCAGGATGCGCAGCGCATTCTCCTGAGCGCTGCGCTCGAGCGCTGCATCGCCCAGCAGCGGAACGGGTGTTCCATGCTCTGCGGTGGAGTGCGTCTGCTGCTGCGCGGCTGCGGGGCGGGGTTGGGGTGCCGGCGCCGTCTTGGGCGCAGGCTTGGCACGAGTGAACAGACCCATCGTGCTGCGAGTATAGGAGCGCCGTGCGGCGCAGTTGCGCGGAACAGTGCGTTACCCGTGCCGCAATCCAGCAGGGATGCGGCGCACGGCGTTCATCGCGCTCTGGTAGGACGTGATGCAGCGCTTCGCCGCACCGTCCCAGGTGATCCCTCGAACCTCGAAGAGTCCGCGATCGCGAAGCTCGGCTCGAAGGGGAGGGTGGCGCAGGACAGCGACGATCTTGTTTGCCATGTCATCCACATCCCAGAAGTCCACCTTGAGTGCGTGTGTCAGTACTTCGGAGACACCGGAGTTCCGCGAGATGATCACGGGAACACGGTGCCCCATCGCCTCGAGCGGCGCGATGCCGAATGGCTCTGAAACGCTCGGCATCACATAGAGATCCGCCATCGAGAAGACGCGGGGAATGTCCCGTCCACGAAGGAATCCCGTGAAGGTCATCTTGCCGCCGATCCCGAGGCTCGCTGCCATCTCGATCATGGAACTTGCCAGATCGCCCGATCCAGCCACCACGAATCGCACATTCTTCTCCACTTCGAGCACGCGCTTGGCAGCGCGCACGAAGTACTCGGGACCCTTCTGCATGGTGATGCGCCCGAAGTACAGCACGATTCGTTCCCCGCGCTCGATCCGTTTGATGCCGTAGGACGCGGGCTCCAGTTCCACGCCGTTGTAGACGACATCGATCTTGTTGGGCGAGAGTCCGTAGCGGTTCACCAGCAGGTTTCGGGTGAGATTGCTGACGGCCATGACCCGCACGGCACCGTGCATGCCGCGGCGTTCAATGTTGTAGACCTGCTGGTTGACGTGCGTGCCAGAGCGATCGAACTCCGTCGCGTGCACATGGACAACGAGCGGTCGACCCGTCAGGCGTGCGAGCGCAAGCCCTGCGGGGTAGGTGAGCCAATCATGCGCATGAATGATGTCAAAGTTCAGCTCGCGCGCAGACTGCACGCAGAACTGCGCGTACCGCTCTGCAGCCAGGACCAGATCACCTTCGTATCCGCCGGTCAGCATCACCGCATGCGCAGGAGGCGTTGCAGCTTCCGGGAGCACCTGATCGATCACCACTTGTTCCCAGGCGAGTGCAGGTTCGACGCCCGAAGCGATCAGCCGTGCCATCATGGTCCTCGGATCCGATGCTCCCGACCATTCCTCCAGGGGTGTGCCAGACTGTCGAAGGACCTCCCGGGTCCGCGCAACCGAACCGTACGCGCCTTCGTTCGTGCTTCCCAAGCGAAGAATGTCGATGCGTTCAGGCGTTCCCCGCAGGAGGGCTTCCTGGCGCGCCCGTGCAGACGCGGGCGAATCCGCCGCGTGGACATCGATGCTCGCGGCTGCTTCTGCCGTCGATTCGATGATGCGTGCTGCGGGTACGGGTGCCCACTTGGCGTCGGAAGTGGAGCATCCTGTTGCGAGATCTTCCGGGGAAACCAAACGCACATGCGACGCATGCGAGTGGTCCACGGCCCTCGGAAGAACAAAGGTCACATCGCACCCTGCCTCCTTGAGTGCGCGCGTCAGCCCGTGGCAAGCCGTGCCAAGACCTCCCGTAATGAACGGCGGGAACTCCCATCCCAGCATCAGCACGGACGGCGCGCTCATCAGCCCTCCGGTCCGCTGTCCATGTCGCCCAGCAGGCGGAACATCGACTCGAACGCCAGCAGGAATGTCTGAAGCCGGGCCACCACATCGGCATCGCTGCCGTCTGCGGGAAGGACCGTCTCGAAGACATAACGCTTGGCATCGTCGCGGAAATGCTTCACGCGCGGTGGATCGACTGTCGATCCGATGTCGAGCAGCGCCTCGCGGAACAGGTCTTCGATGGAGTCGCGCGACTCGACCAGCGAGGACTCGATGGACTCGCTCAGCCAGCGATCAGCAGTGCCGAGCGAGAGTCGCCATCCCTCGGCAGCGGCTTCGAGCACATACTCCGCCGAGGCTGCAGATCCTGACGCCGCGCAGACCAAGCGCCCATCGCTGCGCGTGATGTCACCAAAGGTGCGCGCATTTCGTGCAGCGGATTCGATGGCTTCCAGAATCTGATCGTTTGTTTGCGTGCGCATTGGGGCGGACCGACGATCTTACCTTCACCCGCGTTACGATTCCGTTGTGGCCGAGCCATGGACGATCCGCCGCCTGCGTGCATGGATGAACCCATTTCTTGCGGAAAGGGGGGTTGAATCGCCACAGTTATGTGCAGATCTGCTGTTGGCGAATGTCCTCGGTTGCGAGCGTCTGCAGACCTATGTCGACGCAGATCGCGTGGCAACGGGCGATGAACTGGCGCGGCTTCGTGATCTGGTGCAGCGCGCGGGCCGGCATGAGCCAGTGCAGTATCTCGTCGGTCGGTGGGCTTTCCACGGATGTGAACTGGAGGTGGGACCGTCGACACTGATTCCGCGTCCCTGTACCGAGTTGCTCGTGGAGGAGGCTGTTCGCGTCGCGGCTGCTGCCTGTGAGGCGGGTGCAACGCCGCCCTGCATCGTGGATCTCTGCACGGGCACGGGATGCATCGCCATCGCCGTGGCGCGTGCGCTGCGGACGCTCCGCACGGGACGGCGGCAGTTGGCTTGGAAGGGCTCCGAGCAGAATGAGCGCGGTGGGTCCGATGGGGAAGTGCTCCGAGGTCTTCGAGTGATTGCCACCGATGTTGTGCCTGCGGCCGTCGATCTCGCGCGGCGGAATGTCGCGGCACACAGGCTCGAGTCTGTTGTCGAAGTTGTGCAAGGTGATTTGGATGGCGCCCTTGCCGGCTTGGGCATCGAGGGCACCGTGGGCGTTCTCTGCGCCAATCCGCCCTACATCAGCGATGTGGAGTGGAAGGATGTGCCGCAGAATGTGCGGGCATGGGAGCCAGAGACGGCGCTTCGTGGTGGTGTCGATGGGCTGGACATGGTGCGGCGCGTGGTGGGGTGTGCGCCTCGCCTGCTTCGCGCTGGCGGTGTGCTGTTGTGTGAGATTGCCGCAAGTCAAGAGCAGTCCGCGCTGGAGATCGCATCGTCAGGCGGACTCTCGGAGGCCGTCGTTCTGCGCGATCTGGAAAGGCTGCCCCGACTGCTTCGCGCACGGCTCGACCCGTGAACTACTGCGGCGCACCCAGCGCCTTGCGCACTTCCTCGAGCAGGACGCCCGCCTGAAAGGGCTTGAACAGGAAGTTATTGAGTCCATCTTGCGTGGATCGGACGATCGAGTGGTTCGGGTCGTAGCCGAAACCCGTCATCATGAGGAATGCACAGGCCGGCGACGCCTCGCGTGTGCCACGGAACACCTCATATCCATTGCGGTCCGGCATGCGCACATCGGAGATGACCAGCTCGAAGGGATTCCCTTCGTCCTGTGCGCGGCGGATGAGTTCCAGTGCCGTGCTTCCATCGGGACGGTTCTCCACGATTCCACCCGCCTCCTGCAGCAGTCCCTGAATCGTCTCACGGACATTGGCATCATCGTCGGCAACCAGGATGCGCTTGCCTTCAATCCACGGATCGCGTGACCGATCGCTCGGCAGTCGATCGATGCCAAGCACCGACTGAGGCCCGGATGTCGCACCCTTGATCCGCGCCGAAAGCATCTCCAGTGCCCGCTCCAGATGCTCGAATGCCCCCAGTTTCCCCATGGCAACATCCATCGTGGCGTCCCGAAGCCGCTGCGTCGGAACCGCCAGTTCATCCCGCAGGATCGCGCTGACTCGCTCGCTCGTCGACGACCGTTCCACGATGAGCATGTCCAGAATGTTGAGCGCCATCGCCATGTAGCGGCCGTAGGTCTCCAGCGCGAGGCAGTCTTCTTCGGTGAACGCATCCGCTCGGAGCGACTCGACATTGACGATGCCGATGACGCGTTCCCGAAGGAGCATGGGAACGGTAAGGCTCGAGCGCGCACCGGGCAATCCAGGCAGGTAGTTCGGATCTGCATCCGTGTCCTGGCAGATGACGCTGCGCCCCGAACTCGCCACGATGCCGGAAATGCCGTTGGCTGCCGCTCGCGCAAAGATCGATTCACCGATCCGGAGAGGATCGATGCCGTGACCGATGACCAGTTCGAGTTGATCGGTCTTGCGATTGCGGAGGCGGACTTCGTAAGGCTGCCCGGGCAACTCACGCTCCATCGCCTGCGCGATCTTCCCCTCGAGGAGCGCGAGGCGTTCAGCCACATTCAGTGGATTCACGATTTGCGCGTCGAGGTCGAGCAGGGCGGCACCCGCTGCGTCGACGCTGTCGAGGCGTTCTGCCAGCCGCGTGTGCGCGGAAACATCGAAGAGAACGCCGGACGCGCCGCCGCCGGCGGCGGGCGAAATGAGGAGCTCGAAGGTGTGTGGGCCCGACCGGAATCGCTTGCGAAGGTGCAGCGTCGGCGATGCGGCAAACTGCGGCAGCGCAAGCGCACACTGCTCCGCGAAGAGACGCAGGGTCTCCGCGGGCTGCTCCGCGAGGCGCGAGGTCATCAGGATGACTTCGCCCGCCGCATCCACGATGCCAATGCCCGCGCCGACATTGTCGAGCATGTGGAGCGGCGATGCAGGCTGCTTCGAGTTGGGCATCGGAAGGTCAAGTGTACGCTTCGGGTTCACACCACCACCATGATCACCGTCGATCAGGTCACCAAGTCCTTCGGGCGAACGCGAGCGGTCGACAACCTCTCGTTCGAGGTGCCGTCTGGCTCCGTCTGCGGATTTCTGGGACCCAATGGTGCTGGAAAGACCACGACCATTCGCATGCTTGCGGGCGCGATCACGCCCGATGCGGGTTCGCTGCGTGTGGGGTCTGCGGATGTGCGCCGCGATCCGATGCTCGCACGCCGTTCTCTCGGCTATCTGCCCGAGTCGAATGCGCTGCCACCCGAGGCCCGTGTCGATGAATACCTGCGGTTTCGCTGCCGTCTGTGGGGTGTCGCGCCGGGCGATCAACGGACAGCGGTGGCGCGGGTGGTGGAACGCTGCCAACTCGAGTCGGTGCGCCGAAAGCTCGTCGGTTCTTTGAGTCGAGGGTTCCGTCAGCGGGTCGGGCTGGCCGCCTCGCTCGTGGCATCGCCTGCAGTCGTGATTCTCGATGAACCTGCAACGGGACTCGATCCTGTGACTGCGCAGGCGTTCCGCGGACTGGTGCAGTCACTGCGCGGGGAGCACACGGTTCTTTTCTCGAGCCACAATCTCGCGGAAGTCGAGGCGGTGTGCGATCACCTCGTCCTGCTCCATGGTGGCCGGTTGATCGCGCAGGGTTCGGCAAGCGATCTCCGTCGACGCGGTGCCGTGGCCGCACGCTTCGACCTCGAGTGCACGGGGGGAGATGTCGGTGCGATTCGATCTCTTGCAAGCGTGCTGGATGTGCGGTCGGAGTCGCTCGAGGACGGGTGGTCTCACATCGTGGTCACTGCGGACGAGAGCCACCCCGATGCGGCTGCCCTACCCACGCAACTTGCCGCTGTCCTGCAGCGTGCGAGCGCATCCGTACGACGCTTGGAGCGCGTCACGCCACCCTTGGAGGATGTGTTTGGAAGGTTGGTCGGTCGCGCAGGGGGCACTCGCTGATGCGCGCTCTGCTGTCGATTGCGCGTCGCGAAATGGGTGCACTGTTCATGACCACCACGGCGTGGGGGGCGCTTGCGGTCTTCGCGCTCATGACGGGAGTCATTGCAGGAGTTGCTGCGATCGTGCCAGGGGCTCCAGCGGAGATTCGTGCGGTGGCAGCGGCGGCGGGCTGGGCGATGCTGCTTGTCGCGCCCGCCCTCTCGCTGCGCCCGACCACGGAGGACCGTCGAAGTGGTTTCTGGGAGGTGCTCGCCACCAGTCCGACGGGACCATCCTCACTTGTCATGGGACGATGGTTGGCGGGGATGGTGGGCGTGCTCGCACTCGTGCTGGTTGGCATCGGGGTTCCCTTCGCCGTATTGGAGTCGCTGGCGGATCCAGATCTCGGCGAATGCATCGGCGCTGCGCTCGGCGTCGTACTCCTCGGAAGCGCGGCGCTCGCATCCGGCATGTTCTTCGGATCACTGACGACCAGCGCATCGGTCGCCTATCTCGGCACATTCTTCTTTTGGCTCGTGCTCCTCATTGGCCTGCGCTCCGTTGCCCCCGCACTCGCTGCCGATCAGGCCGATCTGCTCTTTGCAGTGGATCCCATCCGACGATTGGAAGGGTTCCTCACGGGCGCGGTCGACAGCGCGGATGTGATGTACTTCCTCGCTGCAAGCTTCGTGTTCCTGACCGGTGCATGGGCGCTGCAACGCACCGATGCGGAACGCTCCTCGGGTCGAACGCCGTTCACCGTGAATCTCCGGGTCGTTTCCGGCGTGCTTGCCGGGCTTGCCATCGCCACTTCGGTCTGCGTCGTTGCCCGCGCTCCTTTTCTGCGCTCCGCGGTTGACCTGACGAAAGGGCGGCAGTGGGAGGTGGCGCCGCAGCTGTCTTCGCTTTTTCGCGGCACTCCGCGGGAGTGGCGAGTCACCTGGATCGATCCAGGCGGAGCGCTGGGTGGAAGCATCGGTGAACAGCTCGAGGATGTCCTGTCCTCCGTGGAGCGATGTGCCGTTGCCGAGGGTGCTCGGATCGCATGGACGCGGATCGATCCGACGATCCCGCGTGGTGCGGTGGAGTACGCGCAGTGGGTGGATGCGCTCGTTCGTCGCCACCGACCGGTGACTGGCGACAGTGGCACCGCCGTCGACAACGGATGCGCGGAGATGGAGCGACTTGCATCCTTCGCAGGCCGCGAGTCGGACCGATTGGGTGCAGTCTTGGATCGACTGCCCGATGGCTCGGAGGACCGTGTGCAGCTCGAGCGGGTTCGCGGTGGGCTGCGCGCGCTTGCCGTTGGAACACCCGCAATCCTCCGCACCATCGCCGCGATGCGCGTCAGTCGCCCCGACCGGGCACTTCCTGACGCTGGCGAGGCAGCGCTCGTCGTCGCTGCGCACAACCGCGACTGGGGGACACAGCTCGGCGCATTTTCGACTTGGCTCATGGAGCGTGGCATCGCGAGCGGTGCGAGCCCCGAGATTGTCGAACTGGCGCAGCGGGCCCGTCCCGAACTGGGAGTTCGTGCGCGCGCGCTGCTCCGTACCGTGGATGCCATCGATGCGATCGCAGCGGATCCGCTGCGGGATGTCTCGGTCGGACTCGCGGTGGGAGGGGGACTCGTGATCGAATCGCCCCATGGAGTCGCTTTCGTCGCCGACACGGCATTGGCAGTCAATGCGAGCGATGCATCCAACGTCGTTCGGTTCGATCGCCGCTTCCGAATGGAGCAGCTCATCGATGCGGCGATGCGCAGCATCTTGGATGATGCACGGCCAGAACTGGTGATCGTGCACGCGGAGGATCGTTCACTGCTGTTGCCGACGGGAGATGGCAGCGATCTCTCGGCGATTGCCGATGCCTGTCGCGCTGCGCGCATCGATCTGCGTGAGTGGCAGGTGACTGCGGCACCGCAGCCGATCGCGCGTCCGCTGAGTGTGTGGATGGTGGTGCCGCCGCGTACGGTGTCGTTGGAGCGAGATGCACGCGAGCGTGCGCTGCTCGATGCGGTCACAGGACTGGTGGCGGAGGGGCGACCGCTCCTGCTTTCGATCGGCCCGAGCCTTCGCCCGCTGGCTGGTCGGCCGGATCCTTGGGCCGAGGCGGCGTTCATGCTGGGTGCTGCCGCGCAGACCGATTCCGTGATCGTGGATGACATCCCCGTGGGCGAGGGCAGGACGGAACGCCGCACTCGTGTGGAACTGCTCGCGGGTGCGGGTGATCTGCCGATCGCTCGTGCGCTCGAGGGGCAGCGAGTGGGCGTTCAAGTGGCGGTGCCTGTCTTGCCCGCGCGCGCGGGTGGCGAGGCGTGGGGGTTCCTTGTGGCGCCGCCCGCGCCTGCGCGTTCCATCGAGCGCGACTGGCGCAGGCGTTCACCCGATGCAAGGTCGTCTGCAGCGCTCGAGGAGGGCATCAGCGTGGCGGTCGCGTCGGAGCGCGCTGTGGTCGGCGGCACGCGTGGACGCGCGCTGGTGATGGGTTCGCCGTCGTGGATGTTCACCTCGGTGGTCGATGCGGCGCGCACGGTGGCCGGATCCGGCAATGTGCTTGTCACGCCTGGCAACCGCGAACTGGCCGTGAACGGCACGCTCTGGCTGGCCGGACTCGATGCCCGTCTGGGCAACAGCGGCAGTTCGCGGCAGGCGTCGCGCATCGGATCGATCTCGGTCCGTGAACGCCTGCAGTGGACAGCGGGGTTGTCGCTGCTGCTGCCCGCGTCACTTCTCGTCATGGGTGTCGTGATCCGCTGGTGGAGGTCGCGCGGATGATGCGAGCACCTCTGCTGCGACTCTGGGTCGTCGCCGCGTTGCTCGCCGCGTTGGCAGCCACGGTCTGGTGGGCATCGCAATCGGCCCATGACCGGGAGAAGTCGGTCGGGGGGCTGCGGCGCATGATCGCCGAAGGATCCGTGCCTTGGGCCGATGTGCAGCGTGTGACCGTGCGCCGAGGAGCGGAGAACATCACGGAGTTCGTTCGACGCGATGGGCACTGGTGGCAGTCGAAGCCGTTTGATTTCCCGATGCAGGATGCGGAGGTCGATGGACTGCTTGCTCGCCTGGCGGAGGTGCAGGTCCGCGAGAGCGCCGCGGTTGATTCGGCGAGCGACTCTGCCGTCGCCACCGGACTCACGCCCGATGCGCCGACGGTGGAGATTGCCTGGGGTACGGGCGCACGAACAGTGCGACTCGGTTCGCGACTCCCCGCTGGTTTCGCATGGATGTGCACGGATGCGGATCCGCAGCCGCGAGTCGCGCGGTCCACCCTTCATGATGCGGCGCTGCTCGGCGACTTCCGTCAGTGGCGATTGCCATTCTTGTTTTCGCGCGCCGATCTCGAGTGCACGCGGCTCGTGTGCGAGCAACGGGTGCAAGGTGGGGTCGAGCGCATCGAGGTGGTCCGCGAAGGTCCGCAGTGGCGCTTGGTGTCCCCGCTCCGGACGCGCGCGGACCGAGCGGCGATCGAGCGATGGCTCGAGGCCCTCGAGCGTGCGCAGACCAGCGGATTCGTCGCGGACTCGCCTGCCGAGTTGCTGCCCTTCGGCCTCGATCGGCCGACGACCAGTGTGGAAGTGCACAGTCAGCGGCAGTCCGTCGCCGCCGACGGGAGTGTCCAGCGTGTGGACGAAGTGGAACGCTTGGAGATTGGATCGCCCGTTCGCAGCGGTGCTGCCGAGCGGTTTGCACGCCTGATGCAGCGACCGGATGCGGTGCTTGAACTCGATGCGACGGCCGTTGCGGCAGCGGTTCCGATCGGGCTGCTGCTCGTCGATCCGACTGCGGCGGGATGCCGCGCGGAGGACATCGCCGCTCTGCGCTTCGAGCCGATCGCCGACGAACCTTGGCGGCTGCAGCGCAGCGCCGGGGAGTGGAAGATCGTGAGCACGCAAGGCGAGTGGACGGCGGACCGGGCAGCAACGGATTCGCTGCTTGCCAAGTTGTGCACCGCGCGCGCATCCGAGTTGACGCTCGAGCGACCATCGGCGGACCTTCTCGCGGGGCGGATCGTTGCCGAGTCGTTTGACGGGCGGGAACTGGTTGCTTTGTCGGTCGTTCAGGAGCGCAACAACGGGAGGTTTGGCCTCGACGACGGAAGTGGTGTCCTGCGAATCCACCCATCGTCCTTCGCGCTTCGGCTCGATGCGCAGTCCTGTCGGCCTGCTGCGCAGCGCACGAACCCCGTCGATCCGCCGACGGCTCAAGTGCCTTGACGGTGTCGTCTCCAGAACTCCACGCGGTCGCTGTTGCGCACGACGGACGAGACGAGTGAAAAGGCGTTGCGCTCCGGGAACTGGATGGGCCGAGGATCGGGCGCCGGGCACTCGAGCGCATTGGACGAGGTGAACACCCAGGCATCATCGACGAGGTCCGCCGCCAGCAGCGCTCGCAGAAGGCGCGCGCCACCCTCGCACAGCACCGTGGATGCTCCATCGGCGGTGAGCGATGCAAGACAGATGCGGATGCCCTCTTCGGATACGCCTCGCAGCAGCGTTTGCCCCTGCGCTTCGGGGAGGAGTGGACGCAGGAGAACGCCGCTCATGCGAAGCTGCTCCGCCATCTCCGCGCGCGCACGCACTGCCCTGGCTGTCGTGAACACAGTGACCCGCCCATCGGCAACCGTGCGCACCACCTGCGACTGCAGTGGGAGGTCGAGAAACGGATCCACCACGGCGCGAATCGGAGTGCGCCGCCGCGCAGCGACGTGAGTGCGAGAGAGCAGATGCGGATCATCGGCGAGGACCGTTCCGATGCCGACCAGGATCGCATCGACCCGCGCGCGTTCACGGTGCACCATCGTGCGGCTCCGAAGTGAACTGATCCAGCGATCCGCGCCAACGCCTGCAGCGGTTGCACCGGTGCGGTCCTGCGCCCACTTGGCGATGACCCACGGCCGCCCCTCCCGCACGCGAAGGGCAAAGGGAGCATGAAGCCAGCGTGTCCACGGCGTGGAACACTGCCAGACATCGATGCCGGCGCTCCGCAAACGCGCGGCACCGCCTGCTGCTGCGGGGTTGGGATCGGACTCTCCAAAGACAACCTCGCGCACGCCGGCATGGCACAGCGCCAGCGAACAGGGGGGCGTTCGCCCATGATGGTCGCAGGGTTCGAGTGTGACGAGCACGGTCCCACCTCGCGCGCGTTCACCTGCATGCAGGAGCGCGGCTGCCTCGGCATGAGCGCCGCCGATGGCGCGGTGATGCGCAACGGCGGCGATGCTGCCATCGTGTGCAAGCACGACGCAGCCGACCATCGGATTCGGTTCCACCGCTCCGTGCCCACGGAGTGCCAAGCGCGCTGCACGATCCAACAACTCCCGCGCGCGCGATTCGCTCGTGCGGGGCTTCGTTGTCGTCGTCACGGCTGGCGGCGCTCCGTTGCCGCCGCCCATCACTGCTTGGCGAGGACTTCGTCCTTCAGGCGATCAGGCATGATGCGATAGGTCAGCGGTTCCATGCTGCTGCTCGCGCGACCTTGGCTCATGGAGCGGAGGCTCGTGGTGTAGCCGAAGAGTTCCGACAGCGGAACTTCGGCGGTCACCAGACGAACCACGCCACGCATCTCGCTGTCCACGATCTGTCCGCGGCGGCTGGCAATGTCACCAGACACGTTGCCGAAGAACTCGTCGGGCGTGGTGACGACCAACTTCATGATTGGCTCGAGCAATGCCAGTCCGGCCTTCGTGCATGCTTCCCGGAAGGCGAGCGCGCCAGCCTGTTCGAAGGCGATCTGGCTTGAATCGACATCGTGGTACGAACCGTAGACCAGTTCCACCTTGACATTGATGACGGGATATCCGCCGAGAATGCCGCTGGCCGCTGCCTGCCGCGCTCCGTACTCGACGCTGGGGATGAACTCGCGCGGGATGACGCCTCCTGCGATGGCATCGACGAAGACCACGCCATCCTTCATCACCAACTCTTCTGCCTCCGCCTCTTCCTTGGTCATCGGCGCGACGCTCACGACTGCATCGCCGAACTGGCCGCGGCCACCCGTCTGCTTCTTGAAGAGGCCACGGACCTTGTCCGCGCGTCCCGTGATCGTCTCGCGGTACGCCACTCGCGGCTTGCCGACGTTCACGCCGATCTTCATGTCGCGCACCAGCTTGTTCTTGATGATTTCGAGATGGAGTTCGCCCATGCCCGAAATGATCGTTTCGCCCGTCTCCTCGTTGTAGTTGGATCGGAACGAGGGATCTTCTCGGCGGATCGTCGTCAGCGCCTCGCCGAGCTTCTTCTTGTCGTCGGCCGTGACAGGCTCGATCGACATCGAGATCACGGGCTCCGGGAAGGTCATGCGCTCGAGGATGATCGGGTGATCCTGATCGCACAGCGTGTCGCCGGTGAAGGAATCCTTCAGCCCAACGACGGCAACGATCTGTCCGGCGCCAGTTGAATCCAGCGCGTTGCGGTGCTTCGAATGCATCTCGTACAAACGCGAGACATTCTCGCGCCGGTCATTGCCTGGGTTGAGTACGCGCATGCCCTTGGTCAGCGTTCCCGAGTAGATGCGAAGGTAGGTCAGGGTTCCAGCCACATCCGCCACCACCTTGAACACGAGCGCGGAGAACGGCGCCGTGGCGGAGTGCGGACGCGTCAAGCGCACCGAGGGATCCTTGCTGTCGACGCCCTCGACATCGGGGCGCTCCGTTGGACAGGGCAGGTAGTCGATGACCGCATCGAGGATGCGCTGGATACCGACGTACTTGAGCGCAGATCCGCAGAGCACGGGGAACGCGCGCAGACCGATCGTCGCCTTGCGCAGCGCAGCCTTCATCTCAGGCACCGTGAGCGATGCAGGATCCGCGAGGTACTTCTCGGTGAGCGCGTCATCGAGTTCCGCGATCTTCTCGATCATCTGGAGGCGCCACTTTTCCGCCTGATCCCGCCAATCCTCTGGGATGTCGCCTTCCGTGATGGTCTGCCCATCGTCGTCTGTGGACCAGTACATGGCCTTCATGGACATCAGATCCACGATCCCCTTGAACTCATTTCCCCAACCGAGCGGGAACTGCACGGGAATGGCGTTCGCGCCGAGGCGCGTCAGGATCGATCCGAAGGAGAACTCGAAGTCCGCGCCGAGCTTGTCCATCTTGTTGATGAGGCACAGGCGCGGCACACCGTAACGGTCCGCCTGACGCCACACCGTTTCGCTCTGCGCTTCCACGCCTTCCTTGCCGTCGAACACGGCGACCGCACAGTCGAGCACACGAAGGGAGCGTTCCACTTCGATGGTGTAGTCGACGTGACCAGGCGTGTCGATCCGGTTGAACTTGTACTCAATGTCCTGATGGGTCCAGGGGCAGTTGGTG
>SYGP01000003.1 GCA_005799495.1 Planctomycetia bacterium | reverse complement strand
GCTCGATGAACCGTTGTCGAACCTTGACGCAAAGTTGCGGTTGGAAATGCGGGCGGAGATTCGGCGGATTTCGTCGGAGCTGCGCATCACGATGATCTATGTGACGCATGACCAGCATGAGGCGCTGTCGCTTGCGGACCAAGTGGCGGTCATGTTCCGCGGGCGGATTGAGCAGCTCGGTGCGCCGCGCGAGATCTATCAGAGTCCCCGCACGCGATTCGTTGCGGAGTTCATCGGCGAAACGAACTTCATCACGGCGCGGCTGCGCAGTGCGGTCGATGCGGGCGGGTGCGGCGATGTCGAGTCGGCGCTCGGGGCGTGGCGTGCGCGTGTGCCTGCATCGGCGCGAAGCGGGTCCGATCTGCTGCTGTCGGTGCGCCCCGAGTCGATTCGCGTCAGCGATGCAGCGCAGGGTGGCGCGGGCGTTCGCGGTCGATGCACGGAGTCGACCTACCTCGGATCGCATGCGCAGCATGTCGTTGAAGTGGCGGGTGCCCGACTGAAGGTGCTCGAAACCAATCCGCACGGTCCATCGCTGCAAGGGCGCGAAGTGGCCGTGCAGATCGATGCGGATCAGGTCGTTGGTGTCGAAGGCTGAGCCGCGGGTGCGTGGATCGACGCCTTTTCGCGCACGCAGCGGAGTGCCAAGAACAGGCATGCTGCAGCGACGGCGATGTGAAGCCCAAAGCCGCATGCGATCCCCCGCGTGGTGAGCCCCGTCGTGCCGATCGGGTCGCCGGCTGCAAGGAGATGCATGACGAGCAGCATGCCGGTGATGCCGAAGGTGCTGCCGAGTTGGCGCATCTGCTGCACGAGGCCGGCGACTTCGCCGCGGCGTTCGGTGGGTGCGCGTGAGAGCGCGTCGACATTCGTCGGGCTCATGGCGAGTCCGCAGCCAGCACCCAGCAGCGCCATGCCGGTGCCGAGGAGCGGGTAGTTCGCAGCGGCGATTCCCGCGGTTTCGACGGAGGCGCCGATCAGTACGAGCAAGAGTCCACCGACAATCGGAATGCGCGGTCCACGCCTGTCGTACATCCGTCCTGCGACATGCACCAGGAGGATCACCGGGACCAGCAGCGGCAGCGATCCGAGTCCAGCCTCGACAGGCGTGAAGCCGAGGAACTGCTGCATGTAGATCGACCCGTAGATGCCTTGACCGACCGTCACCACCTGCAGCCCCATGAGCAGGAGTGCATTGGCCCGCAGCGCTCGGTCGCGGAAGAGCCGAAGATCGATCAGCGGCGTTGCGATGCGCAGTTGCCGACGGATGAACAGCAGCGTGAGCACGAGTCCCATCGCGGCTGTGCCCCACCGCAGCGGCGCATCCGCCGCGTCGCTCGTGCCTTGTTGGAGAGCCCAGGTCAGGAGCAGCATGCTGGTCGGCAGCAGCAGCGCGGATGGGCCGTCGAGCGGCCTGCGCGATCGAACGGTGGAAGTCAGTCGAAGCCCGATCGTCGTTGCGAGCGAGGCGATGACGATGGGCACATTGATCAGGAAGCACCAAGGCCAGGATGTTTGCTCGACCAAGACGCCGCCGATCACGGGTCCCGCAGCAAGGAACAGCAGCGAGATGCCCGCATAGGTTGCCATCGCGACGCCGCGGCGTTCGGGTGCGGCGATGTCGATCACGATGGCCGCGCTGGCTGGTTGCATGAGCGCCGCCGAGAGCCCCTGCAACACGCGTGCGGCAACGAAGGCGTCGGCGGTCGTGGCCGCGGCGCAGCCGATCGACGCGAGCATGAAGCCGGTCATCCCGATCTGGAACGCGCGCACCCGCCCGATCATGTCGCCGATCCTGCCGCCGATCGCAACGCACGATGCCATCGCGAGCAGGAAGCCGTTCACTGCCCATGCCTGCATCTCGGCGTTCATCGAGAGATCGCGGCTGACCGTCGGCAGCGCAACGCCGAGGACCGTCGAGTCGAGCATGATCATGGACAGGGACCCCGTCATCGCGAGGATCACGGGCCAGCGTCGCTGCGTGCGCCCGTCCACTGCCATGCGCGAAGTATAGAAGTGGTCGAAGTTGCGTCGGCGAAACCCGCGCTAGGCTTTGGCGATGGCGCAGGTCACACTCAATGGGCAGGACATTCCGCTCACCGTGCAGTCGCAGGAAACGCTCGGGCTGTTGGGGCAGTCTCTCGTGCCGCTCATCGCTGCTGGGCACGAACTCATCGCGTCGCTCGGCGGCATCGTCGGTGAGGCGCTGAAGCAGGGGATGCTTCCGACGGACGCGAAGGTGCAGGCGTGTCTTTGGCTGCTGCATGAGCTTGGCGTGCGGGCGATGACGGTGCCGACCGATGGAGCAAGTGGCGGATCGATCGATCGCATCATGGATGCCGCGGAACTTGCCCGCGACGCATCCGATCCGTACTCACCGGGGAACATGGCGACTGGACGCGCGTTGGCGACGGCACTGCGCAATGTGTCGGCCCGCACATTCATCCTCAATGGCGAGCCTCGTGCCGTGCGGCTGCTCCCGCGCGAGAAGATCGTGCCCGCGATCCAGGCCGTGGTGGACATGCGGCGCTTGAACGAGCCCGTGCACTTGACCACGACGCGCGCGCTGGCCGGCATCGTCGCCTCGGGTGCTTCGATGCAGGACGAGCGGATCGACGCGCTCGTCGAACTGGCGTCGGATCTTGGCATCGTGGCGCTGAGCGTGGACCGCGCGACCAACACCATCACCTTCGAAGCGGAGTTTTCCGAAGCGAATGCGGTCGCTGCCGCATACCTGCAGGGGGGCGGAGTGCAGGGGGTGCAGGGTGCGCGGCAACGCGTTCGGTACTTGAATCAGCAGATGCGTGGGGCAGATGGCGGGGCAGTGCCGAGTGGCGCTGCGCGGTCACCCAGTGGCAACGCGGGCGCCAAGCCGACCCCGAAGGGCTTCGTTCAAGCGCGCCGTCGCCGCTGATTCCGCCTCTGCGTTGACGCAGCCGAAAAAGGTGCAGAATTGTCCTGTTTTCATTCGACAGGTGTGCCGAACGCCGTACCTTGGGGAAATGATCCGCCCTTTGACCTGTCGCTGTTCCGTTGGTGGAGCCCTGATCGTGCTCTTTGCCAACACACCAACGGTCTTTGCGCAGCAGTTCGCCGATCAGACATCCACGCGTTTTCCCGTGCAGACGGAGTACACGAACTACATCGCCGTCGGTGACATCGATTCGGATGGCGATCTCGACATCTGCTTCGCCAACGGCCAGGGCTACAGCTCGCTCGGCACGCTTCTGAAGCCGCGCATCTACATCAACGGTGGCACGGGCATCTTCACGGATCAAACGGATACGCGCGTGGGCGGCATCACCGGCTGCTTCCGCAGTGCGGAGTTCGGCGATGTCGACCTCGACGGCGATCTCGATCTGCTGCTTGGGCAGGACTACAACCGGCAGATGCTGCTGCTCGTCAACAATGGCTCGGGCGTGTTCGCGAACGAGACCTCCGGTCGGATTCCGACGCTGAATACTTCGACCGCGCGCGCGACTTTCGGCGATGTGGACGGGGATGGCGATCTCGACATTGCGCTGTGCAACTCTGGCGCTTCTGGTCGGTTCGGGACGGGGCAGCCACGCCTCTATCTCAATGACGGCACGGGACGCTTCACCGATGTGACCACGACGCGCCTGCCGCAGGGCAATGTGTCGCAGCAGATGGATGTGCTGTTCCTCGACGCCGATGGGGACTTCGACCTCGACCTGTTCTTGGCGACGCGCGCAACCACTCCCAATCAGAGCAGGCTTTGGATCAACAACGGCACGGGCACATTCGCAAGCCTCGGCAACTTCCCGAACGACTCGACGGCATACGCATACGACGCGGGCGACATCGACGGTGACGGCGATCTCGATTTGCTCGGTACCAATGCCGGTTCGAGCAATCAGGAGTTGCTTGCGCGCAACGCAAACAGCGCGGGCACTTCCTGGACGAACATTTCCACGAGCATCAGCCCGAATCCGTCGAGCGACGACAACGACAGCAAGTTCTTCGACATGGACAATGATGGCGACTTCGATTTGGTGATCGCGACGCTCGGCAGCACGAAGCGCATCTATCGGAACACCAACGGACTGGGCGCCTTCACGCAAGTGACGAATGCGATCACGACATCGTCCGACTCATCGCTCGATGTCAAGGTCGCGGATTTCGACGGTGACGGCGACTACGACATCGTGACAGGACAGGGCGAGAGCGGTGCGTTCCAGAACCGCATCTACATCAACAGCGGTCCTGCGGACACCATCGCGCCGACCATCATTCGCACGGAGCAGGTGGTGCCCGGCTCCGTGGCGGGCGATCCGCGTCCTGTGCGCGTGACGCTCCGTGACGGCTACACGAGCCACATGGGGTTTCACGCGCGCAGCGTGCTGCTGCAATATGGGCTGCAAGGGCAACTGACGCAGTCGGTGGCGATGCGGCTGACCGGCAACTGCCTCTGGCGCGGGGTCATCCCTGCGCAGGTGGCGGGGTCTGTCGTGAGTTACTCGGTGCAGGCAACGGACGCGGTCGGGAATGTGGGCAACGGGCCAGTGCTCACATTCACCGAACCGGGCACGCCGCCGCAGCCGGGCGATCGCAACAACGACGGATCGGTCGACGGGCTGGATCTCGCGATGGTCCTTGCTGCGTTCGGCACGAGTTCGCCGGATGGCGATGCATCGGGCGACGGATTCGTCGACGGGGAGGACCTCACGATCGTGCTCGCAGGTTTCACCGCCTGATCGCAGCGCTGCGCGCAGCGGTGCGTTAGCCTTGCAACCACCATGCGGGCGTGCGCGAGCATTCTCTGTGTTGCCTTCATCCTTGCTGGATGTGCTGCGCCGCAGCAGCCTGGGCCAACCCCGCAGTCGAAGCCGCTGTCGACGATCGGACGCTGGTCGGGCACCTTCACCGCACAGGATCAAGCGTCGGGAGGTCAGGTCCGCTTGACGGTCGCCGCGAATGGCGGCGTCGATGGGTCGCTGGTCGATTCGGTATGGCAGCGACTGCATGGAACGGCGCGCACGGGTTCGTTGACTGGCTCGATTGCGGGCGGCAGCGCGCAAGTGACCGTCGCCTGGAGTACGGGTCAGCGCGATCGTTTTGATGGAACGGCGTTCGCGCCGTCGATGGGATCGCTGGGGATCAACCTTTCCCGGTACGACTCGAGCGGCAACTTCGCGAAGGATGGCGGCGTTGCCTTCGCGCTGCATGAAGCGGGCGTCGCTGCGCAGCCTCCGTTCGGTGAGCCGACGACCACGCCGCTTGATGCGATGGCGCGGTGGGTCGGCAAGTGGACCGCGAACTTCTACGATCGAAGCGGGAATGCGGGGACGGGCAGCATCACGATCGCTGCCGATGGAAGCGTTCGCGGCGTGCTGATCGATGACGCGTGGAGCGATGGAGAAAAGGGGAAGCCGGTTCGGCAGGCGACGCTTGCGGGATCCGTGGACGCAGGCGGCGTGCTCGCGCTGAGCGTGCAGTGGTCCGATGGTGCGCCGCAGGTGTTCACGGGCGTCGGCTACTTCCAGGAGCCCGAGTCGGCGGTGTTCCAGCTTGGTTCGACGCGGGAGAGTGTGGCGAAGGACGGGCCCGCACTGACGCTGACGATCGGTCGCGACTGACCGACCACCAGACCGATCAGCGCAGCGTCGAGAGATATGCAGTGAGGTCGCGCAGTTCGCGCGGTTTCAGCAGCGGACCCATGGCGGGCATGGCCGACGGATGGCTGAAGCCTGGCGCGATGAGGGCGTTTGGCTCGAGCATCGCCTGCACGATCGCGCGGCGGTCGAGCCTCGTCGCGACACCGTCGAGCGCGGGGCCCGCATGACCACCCACGCCAGCAACGGCATGACAGCGAAGGCACGCGGCGGCGGAGTGGTACATCATCACTTCGCGCCCGATCTCTGGATCACCGCCCTCAGCGATGAGCGGCAGCAGTGCATCCGTAACGCCGGGGTCCGTCGATCCGATCGGCCAGCGCTTGCCTTCATGCCCCTCCGAGAGCGCCGACGCCGCCTCAGACAACTCGAGCCGCAGTGCCGAGGGGAGATCGGTCTTCGCCTCGCGCATCAGCAGCTGATCGAGCTGCGTCCGAGCAGACGCCGCGACGGATCCGTTCGCGCACGATGTCAACTGGCCAAGCGCGAGAATCGCCGACTGCTGCTCCGCCTCGCTGCCATTCGTGAGTGCACGGGCGGACTCGTCGAGCGCACGCTGCGGATCCGTGCGCGCAAGCCAGGCGCGAGCCTCGCTGCGCAGCTTGGGTTCGTCGGCAGCGAGTGCCGCGTCGATCGCCTCGCCGAGCGCGGCGTCCTGCGCGCGCCCGAGCTGCGCAAGGCACGCGATGCGCTCGCGAACGGAACGCGTTCGATCCTTCACCGCCGCAAGGTTCGCCTTCTGATCGAGCGCGATGCCCGCCTCGCTGGCGAGTTGCACCGCGCGCGTTCGCACCGCCGTGTGCTGATCGGTTGCCAGCGTCGGAAGCGCAAGCGTGAGTGCGCGCTGCAGCGACTCGGTCGTGCGATTGCCAAGGGGCAGCATCTCCACGCGTCCGTGAACGCGGTCGCGGCGACCTGGCGCTGCAAACTCGGCGAGCGCCCCGAGCGCTTCGAGACGGATGACGGGCGGCAGTTCCTGGTTGAGCGCGATCGATGCGATGGCGGGGGTGCGGTCGCCGCCGAGCACGACATTCGCCGCGATGGCGCGGCGTGCGAACGCGAAGAGACTTGGATCGACGGGCACTCGGCCGATCGGTCGTTCCATCGTTCCATCTGGCCGTTGCCATCCGATGGCGACATGGCTCGCGCCGCCACCTTGCGCCTGCAGCGCCGTGAGCGTCACCGACTCGCCCGCCTTGAGTTCGATCGGCGCGGAGACCTGCGATGGAGTGCCATCCCAGTCACCCTCGTTGGCGTAGCCATCCAATCGCGCAATGACGCGCGGCTTCGCATCGCCAGTGTGTTCGATCGTCAGGACGGAGTGGTCATCGCTCGTGATGAAGAATCGGTACGCGCCGGTGGCGGGCACCGTGAGTGTGCCCTGCACGCGCTGAACCGAGTGAGGCGTCCGATCTGAAAAGCCCACCGCTTCATTCGTTGCTTCCGTCTTGTCCGGCTGGCGTGTCCATGCTGCGCACGACTCCAGCTCTGCGGAGGACGCCATCCGAACATCGCGCCACAGGCTGCGCTGGAAAGTCGCAGCGGCGACGGGCGTGGAACCGGCAGCTGGACGCCATTCCGCAAGCCGACCCGCAGCCGTCGCGAGCGAATCCGCTGCGCGTTCGATCGGCACATCCCAGATCGCGCGCGCAGCTTCCGCGGCGATCCGCATGTCTGGGTCGAAGAGAAAGTTCGCAATCATCGGATCTGCGTTCTTGCGCATCGCAAGAAGCGCGCCAAGCCGCACGCTCTCGAACTGATCGACCGACAGGGACTGGAGCGCCTTCGTGTCGGCACATGCTGCGAGCGCCGTCGCGAGCGCATGGCGCAGGAAAGGATCGGCGTTGTCGTTCTCGAAGAGAGCCGCCGAAAGCAGTGGAACCGCTTCGGCGAAGAGTGCGGGAGCCTTCGGTGCCAAGCGTGCGCACGCCAGCGCGCACGCTGCGCGAACGCGCGTGTTCTCGTCGACCAAATGTTCGACCAACTTCTTCGCTGCATCGACGCGGCCGCTCTCGCCCAGCGTTCGCGCGGCCTGCACGCGGATCTCGGGGTTCTCGCTCTCGAGCAGCGAGATCACCGGCAGCAGCGGATCAGGCTTCTGAACGCGTTCACAGCGAATGCCCTGCGACTGCATGCCGAGCGCCCAGATGGCGTGGATCTGCGCGAGTTGTGCGAGGCGGTCGTTCGCGGCGTCCGGCGGACCCGCTTGCGCGAGGGCGAGCAGCTGCAGCGTGGTCGATGTGCCGCGCGCGGCAAGTTCGAACTGCGCGCGCTGGCGCACCCGCTGGTCACGGTGCTGCAGCAGTGCGATCAACTGATCCGTCGATGTGGACTTGATGTCCTGCGTCAGGAGCGCACGCGTCTGCGCGACGATCGGTGCGCTCGCTGCGGCCGGGTCGAAGATGGAAACGATGCGCCCCTTGCCCGTCGAGAGCCAGCCGCCGCCCCACACGCTCGCGTACATGCGGCCATCGAAGCCGAAGCCGACATCGGTCACGAGGAGCCCGAGCGCGAACTCCTTGGTTTCGGACACTTCGTAGCCCGCGCCCTTCCATTGCACCTTCACGGCCTGGATGCCGCTGTGTGATTCGCTGCCGAGGAAATCGCACAGGAAGAATCGGTGATCCCATGCGGCGGGCAAGCCCGTGCCTGGCGCATAGGCAAGTCCGCTTGGACCGTTGCCGACAAACGCGAGCGGCGGCAGCGTCCATGCTGGATAGTCGCGGTCGGGCTGATCGCGCACATGCCAGATGCGCTCTTGGCTCCACGGTCCGCGCTGATTCGCACCTTCGAGCGTCTGGTAGTTCATGTCCCAGCCAGTCTGTCCCAACGGCATCACGAACACGAAGCGCGCGCGATCGCCGCCATCGGAGTTGTTGTCGCCTGTGAAGAGATCGCCGAACTCGTTGAAGGCCAACTCCTGCGGATTGCGCAAGCCAAAGGCGTAGACCTCAAGCTCGCTGCCATCGGGGTTGCATCGGAAGACCGCGCCCGACTTCGCATCGGCGAGCGTCTTGCCTTCGCGCGTCGTGACGCAGTAGCCGCGGTCGCCGATCGACCAGTAGAGACGCCCGTCGGGGCCGATCGCCAGTCCGTGCATGTCATGGCCGCGCAGTGCGGTGCGAACGCCGTAACCCGTCGAGAGCGCTTCGGTGCTGTCGGCAACGCCGTCGTCGTTCTCATCGCGAAGTTGCCAGAGATTGGGGATGCAGGTGTAGAGAACGCGATCACCATCCACGAGGACGCCCGCGCCCGTGCCGTCGAGCGGATCGCGGAAGTCACGCGAGAAGGCCGTGACGCGGTCCGCCTTGCCGTTGCCATCCGCATCTTCGATGCGGCGGATGCGGTCCGCGTACTTGCGGTAATAGTCCATGCCGCCGTCGCGCTTGTCCTTCCACTTCTCGTAATACGCGAGGCGATCCGCGACGGTCTTGGCGGTCAGGTCGTCGAGCAACCACCAGGAACTGCTCCGGTTGTCTTCGATGCCCCGCTCTTGACGCTCCGACTCCGCCACATAGATACGACCCTTCGTGTCGATGTCGAATGCCACCGGGTCCGACACGAGCGGCTCGCGAGCGAACTCCTGCAACTGGAATCCGGGCGGCAGCGTGACGACGGCAGGCGGTTCGGGATCGGTGGGTGCGGCAGGTACGGCACAGGAGCAGGCGAACAGAGCACTGATCACGTGCTTCCACATGAACGCAAGTCTACGCAGCAGCGGAGCGGAAATCGGTACATGTGCCGCGGCGCCTTGAAACTCCCCGGGAGTAGTCTCGCTCGCGTGAATGCGGCGGATCTGACGAACATCCGTGACCAGGTCGCGGCGACGGGCGATGCGATCCAGTCACTGCTGTTGCCGCACGCGGGACTTGCTCGGCGCAATGCCTACGCGCACATCTGGCTTGGAATCAGTTCCACCTTCGGTGATCAGTGGCGCACGACCGCGATCGCCGGCGAGGTGATCGACTTCGTGCAGTGGATCGGCGCGAATCCGAATGAGGACTACGGCGCGTTCACCGGACCAACCACGCGCTTGCCAGAGTCCGACCAAACACCGATGCCGCGCGCGTCCGAGAAAACAACGGCGCAGCGGTCGGTGGAGCGCAAGAATTCGGCAGAGCCAAGCCTCTTTGATGCAGCCGACCTGTCGGAGGGGCTGCATTCCCCTCGTCGAGTGGATGGGCCCACCACGGATTTTTGCACGGAATCCAACGGCGGCGCGGATTCGGTCTGATTCTTGCCGCGATTGTCCGCGGCATCCTTGGAGAGTCGCATGATTTGGTGCATACTCGGGGGATGAAGATCCATCTTGCTCGCGTGGCTGTGTGCAGTGCGCTCATCGTTTCCCTTGCGTGGACATCCTCTGGACCGACGCAGCTCGCGGGCGGAGCAAATGATCAGGTGCAGCCGAAGATCGGCCGCATGTCCGATGGTGGATTCTGCCTCGCCTGGTTCGACAACTCAACGGGCGGCTACGACGTGCGTGCGAATCGGTTCAACGCATCGGGCGTGCCGATGTGGGGAGCCAATGGTGTGCTTGTGGCGGATCGCAGTTTCAGTTCCACGGTCGACTACGGCGCAGCGGTTGTCAGCGGCGATCGATTCGCAGTCGCCTACAACGATGACCGATCTGGAAGCGATCGCATCAGCATCACGCTGCTCGCATCCGACGGCACTGCCGTCTGGACGAGCACAATGTCGACCGGCAGTGACTATGTGGCCAATCCGAAGGTGTGCGAAGACCCAACGAGCGGGGCGATCTACGCGGCGTGGCTGCAGGGCACGACGACACGCGTGCAGCGGCTCGACATGGCCACGGGTGCAGCGGTGTGGTCGACGGCAGTGAATCTCACCGACGGGACCGCGCAAACACCACCCGCCGATCTGTGGCCGGCAGCCGACGCAAGCGGCGGTGTGATGATGTCGTGTGTTCGGCAGACGGGATTCACGAGCGCAAAGCTGCTGCGTGCGTTTCGCGTCTCGCCGAGTGGAGTGGTGGGTTGGAGTGCGGGCAGCACCGCGCCGATCAATGTGATGACGAGCGGTTCACTGCAGTTTGGCAACTATCCGTCGTGCATTGCGGTGCCGAGTGTGGGCTATGTGTTCTCTTGGTACACGACATCACCGTTGCAGTGCGTCGTGCAGGTGCTGGGGCTGGATGGCGCGCCGCGGTTTCCCGCTGGCGGCGTGACCGTGACGGCGACGGCGAATGTCGAGCGTGTGAGTCCCGCATGTGCGGTCAACGCCGCCGCGGACCGCATCTATCTGGTGTGGCCCGATCATGTGCCCAACAGTTCCATCTATGGCATGGGCGCTCAGGCCTTTGCACTCAGCGGCAGCGGCGCACGCCTGTGGGGCGAAAGCGGCGTCGCACTGCAACCGCAGGGAACGCTGTACTCGACCGATTTCTGCGCCGCTGCGGCGGATGAATCGGGCGTGACATTCAGTTGGCAGTCGTCGACGGCGTTCGGTGCCGATGTGCTGCGCGCGCGGCGGCTCTCGCCGACAGGCACGGACCTCTTCAGTGCGGGCACCGTGCAGGTGGCGCCGTCGTCCGACAAGGGGCGGATGGCTGCGATCATGCAGGCGGGCGCCAGCGTGATCGTGTGGCAGGACGGCGCAAGCGGCTCAACGGATCTCCGTGGGCAGCGCGTTTCGAACGATGGCAGTGTGGGCGGCAATCCAGTGCAACCTGGAGATGTCGATGGCAATGGAACGGTGGACGGCACCGACCTTGCAGCGCTGCTTGCTGCATGGGCGACTGCCGATGCCGCCACCGACTTCGATGCCGATGGCATCGTCGGTGGAACGGATCTTTCAATACTGCTGGCGAACTGGAGCTGAGCGGTTCGTGCGGTACCAGTCGATGGTCTGCCGAAGTCCCTCTTCAAATCCAACCTTCGCGCGCCACCCGATCGTCTTCGCCGTGTGCTCGGTCTCGAGACAGCGCCGCGGCTGACCATTCGGCTTCGTTGCATCCCAGCGGATTTCGCCGTGGAATCCGCATAGCCGAGCGATCAGTCCCACAAGATCGCGAATGGTGATTTCGCGCCCAGTGCCGAGGTTCAACGGCTCCGGTGTGTCCATGACTTCGGCTGCTCGGATGATGCCATCGGCGGCATCACTCACATACAGGAACTCGCGGCTCACTTCGCCCGTGCCCCAGCAGTCGATGTGGGATGCGCCCGCGTCCACCGCTTCGATGCACTTTCGGATCAGAGCTGGGATCACATGCGATGTGCCGAGGTCGAAGTTGTCATGCGGTCCATACAGATTGACCGGCAGCACATAGGTTGACTTCATCCCGTACTGCTGTCGATACGCATCGAGCATCACCAGCGCAGCCTTCTTGGCGACGCCGTAGGGGGCATTCGTCTCCTCTGGGTAGCCGTTCCAAAGATCACTCTCACGGAACGGCACCGGTGCGAACTTCGGATACGCGCAGATCGTGCCGACCTGCACGAACTTCTGCAGTCCGCGCTGACGGGCGTGCTCGATCAAGTGAAGCGCCATCGCCATGTTCGCGAAGAAGAAGCGACCAGGGTTCGCCTGATTGGCGCCGATGCCGCCGACCTCGGCCGCGAGGTGAAAGATGATCTCGGGGCGCATGTCATCGAACATGCGCTGCACATCCGCCTCGCGCGTCAGATCGAACGATGCGCGGCGCGGTACGAGCACATCCGCTGCGCCGATTGCGCGCAGGCGTTCCACCACCACGCGGCCGAGGAATCCGGCGCCGCCCGTGACAACGATGCGGCGGTTGTGGAGCGGCGATGGTTGGCTCATGAGGGTTCCGCGAAAAGGTATCCCGCATCGGTTGCGTCTGCCGACCCATTCGTGGTGTCCCTATTCTTGTCCGTCGATGCCGCTCGTCCTTCACAACACGCTCACGCACCGCAGTGAGCCGATGGTGCCGGTGGATGCACAGCGCGGCATCACCTTCTATTCCTGTGGTCCGACCGTCTATGACGACGCGCATATCGGCAACTTCCGATCCTTCCTGAACGCGGACATTCTTCGGCGAACGCTCGAACTGCTCGGTCACCGAGTTCGCCACATCATGAACATCACCGATGTCGGTCACATGACCGATGACGGCGTTGCCGATGGTGGCGGCGAGGACAAGATGGCCGTCGCTGGACGGCGAATCGCGGAAGCGAAGAAGTCCGGCAAACTTCCCGCAGGTGCGGACATCGATCCCACCGACCCGCGAGCCATTGCCGACTTCTACGCGGCACGCTTCATGGAGGACGCATGTCTGCTCGGATTGAAGGTCGCCCTCGAAACGCAGGCGATCGTCGCCTCGGGCGGCAGCGAGGATGAACGGATGCCGCGACCAACGCGCTGCATTCCGCAGATGGTCGCCATGATCTCCGAACTCATCGCGCGTCAACACGCGTATGTCGGCCGTGATGGTGCCGTGTATTTCGATGTGCGGTCGTTCCCGCAGTACGGGCGCCTCTCGGGCAACACGCTCGATGCACTTCGCGAAGGCGCAGGAGAGCGGATCGATGCAGCGAACCAGGTTGCCAAGCGTCACCCCGCCGACTTCCTGCTGTGGAAACCAGACCCGCGTCATCTGATGCGTTGGCCATCGCCTTGGGGCGAGGGCTACCCAGGTTGGCACATCGAGTGCAGCGTCATGGCCCGCATGTTGCTCGGTGATGAGATCGACTTGCACTCGGGCGGCGAAGACAACATCTTCCCGCATCACGAATGCGAGATCGCGCAGAGTTGCTGCGCGACGGGCCGCCCTTCCTTTGCTCGCCACTGGTTCCACACGCGTCACCTGCAGGTCGAGGGCGAGAATATGTCGAAGTCGAAGGGCAACTTCTTCACCGCGCGCGACCTCTTCGCCAAGGGCGTGACCCCCGCGGCACTGCGGCTTGAACTCGTTCGCACGCACTACAGGAGCAACGCCAACTTCACCCTGCAGGGACTGCAGGATTGTCAGCGCATGATCGACCGCTGGTGTCGAGCCCGCAGCGCACTGGTCGCCGCTGCCGAAGCGGATTCCCGCGCGCGCGGAGGATCCACGGCGCCCGACGAATCGCGCGCGGAAGGGCCCTTTGAACGCGCCCTCGCTGCATGCACTGCGGCGCTGTGCGACGACCTCAATGTGGCTCGGGCGATCGCGGCCCTCAATGAAGCAGGCGCCGCGCCATCGGACAGGCACGCGACCAGTTGTCCGCAGCGCGAACTCGCGAGCCTGCTCTCGGTGGACTCGGTGCTCGGCGTGTTCGGTCGAAACACCATCGTGGCAGGCCCTGCTGCGTCGGAGGATCCGGCGTTCATCGAGAAGGTCGATTCGCTGATGGCTGCACGCGCGGCAGCGCGAGCGCGCAAGGACTGGAAGGAGAGCGACCGCGTGCGCGATGAACTCGCGGCGATGGGCGTGCAGATCAAGGACGGTCCACAAGGCGCGACCTGGTCCCGCGCATGAGCGCGCATCCTTCTGCCAAGCTTCCCGTCATCGGGCTCGTGGGTGCCATCGGTGGCGGCAAGTCCACCGTTGCGAAGGAACTCGAGGCGCTTGGCTGCGTGGTCTCCGATTCCGACGAGCATGCGCGGCTGGCGCTCGCGGATCCTCCGATTCATCGCGCGATCACTCAGCGATGGGGCAGCGGCGTTCTGCACGGCGATGGAACGGTGGACCGGGCGAAGGTCGCGGCTCGGATCTTCACGGGCGCAGAGGCGCACCGAGAGCGCGCGTGGCTTGAATCGGTGGTGCACCCATTCATCCATGAACGCCGCCGCGCGGTGTTTGCGAGTGCTCCGCAAGGGACCCGCGCGCTCATCATCGATGCGCCGCTCCTGATCGAAGCAGGGCTTGCGTCCGAGTGCGACAGCGTTCTCTTCATCGACGCGCCGCGTCCCATGCGTTTGGAGCGTCTCGAGCGCTCTCGCGGTTGGACTGCCGAGGAACTGGATCGCCGAGAAAAATCGCAGATGCCACTTGACCAGAAGCGGTCTTTGTCCGATCATGTTCTGGTCAACGATGGCCCGCTGGGCTCGTTGCGGGCTTGTGTGGCCCGGACCCTCGACCTGATTCTCGAAGAGCTTTTCAGGAAGAAGTGATGCGGCGTTCGCGCCGCTCGGCTGTTTGGACAACTCGCACTCGCGGTGTTCGTCCAGCATGCGGCAGATGCATCAAGGGGAAGTCCAGAACGATTCGTTGTCGTCTCGGTCTCCCCGCAAGCGCCCAGCGCACCCTCGTCAGAGACCTACCCGGTACACATCATGAGTGAAAGTCAAACACAAGCGCAGCCTCAGTCGCACCATCAACACGGGAAGGAGTTCCACCAGAAAGGTCGTCGTCGCCGCCGTCGTGGTGGTGGTGGCGGCGGTGGCGGTGGTGGCGGCGGCGGTCATCATCATCAGCCGCAGGTCGTCTTCGCGCCCGGCACGCTGCCAAGCGACGAGGTGCTGGCTGCGGACCGAGAGGCGCTCGATGCGCAACTCGCTGATCGGAAGAAGCCGGCGAAGAAGGGCGCAGTGGAGCTGGACTTCGTGGCGCTGCACCGCATGGATGCCGACGATCTGCTGCAGGAAGCGAAGAAGGAGGGTCTTGAGGACATGGGCGGACTGCCCAACCACAAGCTGGTCTTCGAGATCCTGCGTGCCCGCGCACTGAAGGATGGATTGATGATGGCCGAGGGGTCGCTCGACATCACTCCCGATGGACATGGGTTCCTGCGCAGCGCCGAATACTCCTATCTCGCGTGTGAAGATGATGTGTTCGTGAGCGCGCAGACGATCCGCTCGCTCGGGCTGCGCCGCGGACAAACCGTCCGCGGTTACATCCGCGCCCCGAAGGAAGGCGAACTCTTCTTCGCGATGCTGAAGGTCGAATCCGTCAACGGCGTTGCGGCCGAGAATGCACATTCGCTGCCGGTGTTCGAGAGCCTCACGCCGCTGCACCCGAATCACCGCATTCATCTCGAAATGCTCGACCAACCCACGCGCATTGAGCCGCGAGTGATCGATATGGTGACGCCGCTGGGATTCGGTCAGCGCGCACTCATCGTGGCGCCGCCGCGCTCGGGCAAGACCGTGATCCTGCAGCAGATCGCGAACGCCGTCGCGATCAACCACCCCGATGTGCACACCATCGTCCTGTTGATCGACGAACGCCCCGAGGAAGTCACCGACTTCAAGCGCAATACACCTGCGCGCGTGGAAGTCGTGGCGAGCACCTTCGACGAAGAGGCATCGCGTCACATTCAAGTGGCGGAGATGGTCATGGAGAAGTCACGGCGGCTCGTCGAGTGCGGCGAGCATGTGGTGATTCTCTTGGATTCGATCACGCGTCTCGCACGCGGCTACAACAACGCCATGCCCAACTCGGGCAAGATCGGTTCGGGAGGCGTGGACAACTCCGCGCTGATCAAGCCGAAGAAGTTCTTCGGGAGCGCGCGCAACATCGAAGGTGGCGGGTCGCTCACCATCATCGCCACCGCGC
>SYGP01000033.1 GCA_005799495.1 Planctomycetia bacterium | reverse complement strand
TGTCGCGCGGCCGTCGAGGAGGGCATCCTCCCCGGCGGCGGCGTTGCGGTGCTTCGCACACGGAAGGCGCTCGAGAAGGTCAAGAAGACCCTGACGGGCGACGAGACCGTGGGCGTGGACATCGTGCTTCGTGCGTTGCCGGCGCCTATCAAGCAGATCGCAACCAACTGTGGTCTGGATGGATCGATCGTGGCACAGAAGGTCGAGGAGTCCGATGATGCCAACTTCGGATTCAACGCTTCGACCGGCGTCTACCAGGACCTCGTGAAGGCCGGCGTGATCGTGCCGACCAAGGTGGAGCGAGTCGCACTGCAGAATGCCGCGAGCATCGCGGGATTGCTGCTGACAACCGACTGCGCCATCACCGATATCAAGGAGAAGAAGGCGAAGGCCCCCGCGGGCGGCGACGAGGACATGGATTACTGATCGTTGCTTTTCGCAGGGGAGCTGAAAGCCAGCTCAACCGCCCGCGCACGAAGGCGTCTCTTCTCGTTGCGGGCGAATCAGGCCCTGTCCCACGGTTGTGGGACGGGGCCTTTTCTGTTGTCGCCGCGACCGCCCTGAGTGAATCACCCTGCCTGAACTGCCGACGCGTCGGCATCGAGGTGCATGCGCGTTCGAAGCCATGGCGAGATGACAAGCAGTATCACCGCCGCTCCGCACGCGGAGAGCGCCACAAGCCCAAACACATCACCATAGACATGCAGTGTTTCGGTCGGCGGGGGAACGGAGCCGCCCTCGCCTGTCTCGATGCCCGTGAGTTTGGCAATCCATGCCGCGAGCATGTGACTGAAGGAAGTTGCCAGGAACCATGCGCCCATGATCGTGGAGACCATCCGCATGGGCGAGATCTTCGTGACCAATGAAAGCCCTACGGGCGAAAGGCAGAGTTCGCCGGTCGTCTGCAGCAGCAGCCCAAGCAGCAGCCACTCCATCTGCACCATGCCATTGGCATCGGCAAAGCGCGCTCCCATCCAGAAGCACGCGAAACCAAGCCCCAGTTGGAAGAGGCCAAGCGCGAACTTCACGGCGGGAGAAGGATCGCGACGCCCCATCCACAGCCAAAGCCAACTGAAAACAGGGCCGAGCAGCAATATGAAGGTCGGATTCACGGCTTGGAACACGCTCGCCTTGATCTCGTTCCCACCGACGACCAATCCCTGCTGCACATCACCGCTCTCAGCGATGAATGTGACTCGTCCCGCCGCGGTGCGTTCCGCATCGGGCAGTTGCGGAAGGCTGTCCTTCAGGGATTGTCGTGCCGTCGGGAGCGTGGGCGACTGCAGGAACTCGCGCCACGACATCGCCACCGTGTACTTGGTCCCCTCGACCACGGGTTGCCCGTCCACTTGAATCCCCGCATCGACATCCTGCTTGGTCGCAACGAAGTCCAGGATCGTCCAGCCAGCGCGTTCCGGGGGCTGCTTTTCGGTGCGCTGGGCAACTTCAATGTCGCGGAGCGTCCAGGTGCGACCGGCGACCTCCACGCCCAGGAACTCCTGCGTGATGGCGACATCGGAGTAGGTGCTTCCCTCCACCACGTTCGTTCCAGATGCGACACGGTCGATGTTGCGGTCCGTGAAGTTGTTGACGCTCGATCCGCCCTGCTCGAAGAATGCCCAGAACAGCATCGAGAAGAAGCACAGCACGACGATCACGAGCAGTCGGTCGCGTTCGATTCGAGGCGACTTGATCGCGACGGCGATGATCGATCCGAATGCGACGACTCCCACGATGTTCAGCAGCCAAGTGGCAGGGCGAATGACGAACGGTTCGGCCGCGGAGCCAGCGTTGATGGTGGCGCCTGCGATGGTGAACCCGTCGACTTGCGATGCGACAAGCCAGGCAAAGAGCGGCACCGCGAGCAGCGTTCCAATGATGATGCGACCGAAGTGCCGTGGCGTGCTTGGGGCGCCATCCGCCGTTCGGGGGCAGCCAATGTCCGCGGGGATGCTGCCGCTGCGGAGCCTTGTGAAACTGACGAAGCCTGCGCCAAGCAGTGCGAGGGCGATGGGGAGATTGAGGAGCGTCTGCACGGTATCGCCCTGCGACCCCCAGAACATCGTGAACACGATCGCCAGAGAGGTGAGCAGAATGAGGGCTCGCGCAACGCCTCGCGGCGCGAGGAAGGTGCCAAGTCCGACGAGCATTCCGATCGTGGCGAGCCCAAACCCATAGTGCCAGCCATATGTTTCGCCGATGTATCCACAGACAAGCGGCGCAAGTGCAGCACCGAGATTGATGCCCATGTAGAAGATGGTGAAGCCTGCGTCTCGGGCCGAGCTTCGTGCGCCGTACAGGCGTCCGACCATGGTGGAGATGTTGGGCTTGAAGAATCCGTTCCCACAAATGAGCAGTGCAAGCGCGCCAAAGAGTGCCCACTCCGCTTCAATGGACATCAGCAGATGCCCTGCAGCCATCAGGAGCCCGCCCCAAATCACGGCCAATCGTGCGCCGATGAACCGATCGGCAAAGATGCCGCCGAGGTATGGAGTCGCATAGACGAGCGCGCCATACGCTCCATAAATCGCATAGGCGGCGTCATCGCGTGCCTGCAGAAATCCCTTGATGAGGTAGAAGGTCAGCAGCGCACGCATCCCGTAGAACGAGAAGCGCTCCCACATTTCCACAAAGAACAGCAGGAATAGGCCTGACGGTTGCCGTTCTCGCTCGGGGGCGTCGGGCGCAGGGATCAGCGGTTGATTGTTCAGGCTCATCAGGGATGGGAGTCTAAACCCGAAAATGAAAGCGCCGCGCATTGCTGCGCGGCGCCTTGGATTCTGGCAGATTCAGCAGATGAAACTGTTAGTTGCCTGCCTTGAGGATATCGCGACCGATGATGCCATCGACGGTCAGCATGCCGAAGCTGGTTGGACGCATGTCAATCAGCGGGTCAAAGCCAGCGCCTGCGGTGAACCACCCGCCTTGGCCGCAGGGCGTGCCCTTGTGCCACAGACCTCGTGCCTGCTGAGCGATGGAACTGTCTGCGGCGTTCTGGGTCGCTGTGCGGGTGTCATCGTTCACTGCCGTGTTCATCGCGCACACTTGGGTGTGCCCATCGATGAAAAGGACTGCGGGCGCCGAGTTGTACGCCTCATTGAAAAGCCAGGATCGTGGAGTTGCGAAGTTGCCGTTGAGGCCTGGTGCCTTGCCACGGTTCTGCAGCCACAGCTTTTCCATCATCAGGACCTTCAGTTCAGGGTTGTTCGCAAGGCCAAAGGATGGAGCCTTGAAACCACCTGGTCCGGCTTGATTGGGGCGACCCCACTGAGCCGAGTTCACCTGCTTGTTGCTGAACACGCCAGGGGCCATCATGTTGACGGGGCTCCAGATGTACGTCGGGAAAGTAAGGAATTGATTGTTCTGGGGATTCGGCGTGTACTCGCCCTCGTTCTCGAAGCCGAACTCGCAGGCGGAGGTGCCAACCGTGTCCTTCGGCGCGTAGTAACTCTTGTCGTAGAAGCGGTTGTTCACATAAGGATTGAAGGCTTTCGTGTTCGGCATTTGGTATGCACCGAAGCAATTCGTGTAGGGGTTGGTTCCGGTTGTGCCAGTACCACCGCTGCCCGGTGCCGCAAAGGTGAATGGTTGGAGGACTGCCCAGTTGCCGCACTGCCCGACACCCTGGGGGCAAAGCGCACCCGCAATCCAGTAGCCCCAAAGGCCGCCGTCGTTGTCGAACCCGAGCAGTTGCTGCGATGGGCATGCCACCTGCGCCACATAAGACGCGCAGACCCCGCCGACCAATCCCGCATCATCGGGCATGGCAGTGAAGTGGCGATCTGACCAATCCGCCGCGTAGGTCATATTGGCAGCCTTCATGGTGTTGAGGTTGCCGATGGACTGCGTGATGAGTGCCGCATCGCGAGCGCGACCGAGGGCAGGCACCAAGATGGCCAACAGCAGCGAGATGATCGAAACCACCACGAGCAGTTCAATGATCGTGAAGGCGCGGCGGATTGCAGAGGTCTTCATGGGTTCATGATCCTTCAAAGAAGAATGCGGAGACAAACGAGAGAACGATGAATGATACGGGCACTGCGATCAAGGTATGCTTCTTCGTGGCAAAAATGGCAGGCGTCCCATCCGATGCTGCAAATGCAAAGTGCGAAGGAACCACGCGTGCCTGATCACCCGCCGCCGCTCATTGTTGCGACTTGGAGCTTCTCGGCACGGGGCTGCCGGAAGGCCTTCCCTGACTTGCTTTCGGGCAGCAGTGCGCTTGAGGTCGTCTGCGGTGTTGCGCGCGAGGCAGAGGCGGACCCCTCGGTTGATTCGGTGGGATTTGGCGGACTTCCGGATGCCACGGGCAGGGTGACGCTCGATGCGGCGGTCATGGTTGCGCCTGAGCGGTGCGGATCTGTCTGCGCGGTGAGTCGTCATCTCTTCGTGACCGATCTCGCGCGGAGGGTGATGGAACGCACCTCGCATGTGATGCTCGCGGGTGAAGGCGCCGATGCTTTCGCCGACGCAATGGACATGCCATCCACCGATCTTCTGTCTCCCGCTGCGGCGCAGGCGTGGCAGCGCTGGCGCGTCGGCGAGCCGATCGGGCGACCCATGGATGCGGGGCCGACGACTGGACAGTTGTTCGCGACCCCGGCGAGCGCGGCACACGCGCCCGCGGGCTTCCGACATGCGACAGAGCGAGAGACGCCTCACGACACGATCGGTGTGCTTGCCATCGACCGAGCTGGTTCGCTTGCCGGTGCGTGCTCGACGAGCGGATTGCCGTTCAAGTTGGCTGGTCGGGTCGGCGATTCGCCCATCATTGGTCATGGGTTGTATGTCGATCCAGAGGCAGGTGGTGCAGTGGCCACTGGAACCGGCGAGATGGTGATGGGCGTGAACGGAACTTTTCTGGCGGTGGAGTGCATGCGCCGCGGTGCGACGCCGGGCGAGGCAGTGCACGAGGTACTCACGCGCATTGAGCGGCGATTTCGCCCGCAGACGCATCAGCAGGTAGCGCTGATAGCGCTCAGTCGAACTGGAGAGTGGTCTGCGGGCGCACTGCGCAGCGGGTTCATCGTGAGCTGCGCGCAGGGAAGCGGTACGGAGTTGCTGCAGCCGCAGTTCGTCATGCATCCTGAGGATGTGGTCGATGGACCGCATCCCGCGGATGCGGGAGGTGGATCATGAATCTGTATACGCGGACGGGTGATGATGGAACCACGGGCCTCTACGGCGGTGGACGCGTGATGAAGCATCATCCGCGCATCGAAGCGTACGGCACGGTCGACGAATTGAACTCATGGCTCGGGCTGGCTGCCGCGGCGTGCCTGCCGGACAATCCCGAGGAGGGACGCATGCATGAGATTCTCGCGCAGTTGCAGTCGCGGCTGTTCGATCTCGGCGCGGACCTTGCCACACCCGCGGGCGCGCCGACCGAGGCGCGTGTGCAGCGAATCGGTGATCGCCACATCGAGGAATCGGAGCGTTTCATCGATGAGGTGGATGGTGCGAACACGGCGATCCGGACATTCATCCTGCCCGGCGGCAGTGAACTTGCGTCGCGTCTGCATGTTGCGCGAACGGTGTGCAGGCGGGCCGAGCGGCTGCTGGTGTCGCTGCATGGCGATGAGCCGATCGGCGGTGAGCCGATTCGCTACCTCAATCGCATCGGTGATCTGCTGTTCGCGATGGCGCGGCGCGCCAACGCAGTGCGGGGCGTGCCGGATGTGCCGTGGCAGCGTGATGGCGGCGCTGCCTGAACGCGCCGAATCTCAGGCGGTGCCGTAGGTGCGGTCGCCCGCATCGCCCAATCCGGGACGGATGTACTTGTTCGCATCGAGTTCGCGGTCGAGTGCCGCGGTATAGATGCGAACGGTCGGATGGTCGGCGAGCAGCCTGCCCACGCCTTCGGGGGACGCCACGAGGCAGATCAGGCGGAGATCGGTGCATCCCGCCCCCCGCAGGATGGAGAGCGCGTGCGAACTGGAGCCGCCCGTGGCGAGCATGGGATCGACGAGGATCACGGGTCCGCACGACACATCGGAGGGCAGTTTCGTGTAGTAGCCGATCGGCATCGCTGTCGACTCGTCGCGGCGAATGCCGATGTGGCCCACGCGCGCTTCAGGAACGAGATCGAGCACGCCGCGCGTCATGCCGAGCCCCGCGCGGAGGACGGGAACGATGGTGATCGGTGTGGTGATGCGCTCCGCGGCAGCGCGTTCCAGCGGCGTTTCCACTTCGCATGGAGTCGTGGCGAATTCGCGGAAGACTTCGTAGGTCATCAACGCCGCGATCTCCGAGAGCAGACGCCTGAAGTCGCGCGTCGTGGTGTGGCGTTCGCGAATGAACGACAGCTTGTGGGCGATGAGCGGATGTCGGACGAGGCAGAGGTTTGAGAAGCGGTGGGGCATCGTTTACATGCGCGCGGGCGCCGTGATGCCGAGCAGCGAGAGTGCGTCGGCGATGACGCGCCGCGTGAGATCGCACAGTCGCAGTCGGGACGCACGCAGCGACGGGTCGGCTTCCTTGATCACGGGGCAGGACTGGTAGAAGGCGTTGAACGCATTCGCCAGTTCAAAGATGAACGCCGCAAGACGATTGGGGGCGCACTGTTCTGCTGCGTCCTGCACGGTCGAGGCGTAACGGAGAAGCATGAGCGCGAGCGCGCGTTCTTCCGCAGTGCTGACCTGCAGGGGGGCGGCGGTGGACGGGCCACCCGCTTTGGCGAGGATGCCTGCGATGCGCGCGTGGGCGTACTGCGCGTATGGGCCCGTGTCTCCTTCGAAGGAGACCATGCGGTCGAGGTCGAACACATAGTCGCGGCTGACATCGCCCGACAGATCCGCGTACTTGATCGCGGCGATGCCGACCGCCTGGCCGATGGCGTCGAGTTCCGCGTGCGGCAGCCCGGCCGTGGGTGCATCGGGCTGCTGCGCTCGAGCGTGCACTTCGCGCCGACCGCGGGCGACGGCTTCATCGAGCAGCGCCTTCAGCGTGAAGTTCTCGCCGCTGCGTGTCTTGAGCGGACGCTTGTCGGCACCAAGAACCGCACCGAATGGAACATGGATCAACTGGGCGGTACCGCCATGCGGGAGGCGGTCCCAACCGATGGCGTGAATGGCATCGAAGACATCGCGGAAGTGATCGCGTTGCCTTGCGTCGACACAGTAGATGACGCGCTCGGCGCCGAGCTGCGCGATGCGATAGCGCGCGGCAGCGAGGTCCGTGGTGGCGTACAGGCTGGTGCCGTCGGACTTCTGGATCAGCAGCGGGCGTTCACGATCCCGAAAGCGGACGATGAGCGCGCCTTGATCGCGCTCGGCGAGCCCGGCCTGCACGAACGCATCGACCGTGGGAGCGAGTTGGTCGCGGAAGAAGCTCTCGCCCCGGCTGTGGGTGTCATCGAGGATCACCCCGAGCGTCGCGGCCGTCTCGAAGACCTCGCGCATGGTGACGGCGATCAGGCTCTTCCACGCCGCAACGGTGGATGGGTCGCCGCCCTGCAGGCGGCGCAGCGTCTCGTGCGTCTGCGTCAGCAGTGCGGACGCACCCGCGTGTTGGGCTTCGAGTTCCGCGATGCGGTGTGGGCCCGCCTGGGTTTCGCGCGCAGCCGCGAGCCCCGCCTCATCGTCCCGTCCCTCGGCTTGCGCTCGTCGATAGGCGTGATTGAGGTCATCGAGCGTGAGGCGCGAGAGGTTGGCGCCGGCCCGCTCGAGCGACGCGAGCGTCATCGCGATGGGGAGCCCCCAGTCGCCGAGGTGGTTCTGTCGGAACACGGTCCAGCCGAGTCGCTCGTGGAGCCGCGCCATCGAGTCGCCGATGATCGAAGCGCGCAGATGACCAACATGCAACTGCTTCGCCACATTGACGCCACACAGATCGACGGCAACGCACCGCCCGCGTCCCGGCGCCGGCACGCCGAGCGCTGGGGTGTCCATTTCGTGCAGCGCGTCGGCGATGATGGAACCGCGAAGCGTGATGTTCACGAAACCGGGGCCTGCCACCTCCAGCTTCTCGCAAAGTGGATCGAGCAGGGAGGCGCCCGCGGACAGGATCTGCTCGGCCAACTCGCGCGGATTTCGGCCGAGCGACTTGGCGAGCCCCATGGCGAAGTTTGCTTGGAAGTCGCCGAAACGCGCCTGTGTTGCTGGCTTCAGGGTTGGATCCGCCGATGCGCCCGTATCGCCGAGCGCACGGATGATCGCGTTGCGAAGTGCCGCATCCAGCTTCGCATGCAACGCCGTCGCTGCGCGCGGGTCCGGGCGAGGAGATGGGGTCGTTGGCGCAGACATGTCGTCAGCCACCGAGCACGTGCGACGCCTTGCGATAGATCCGGTTCATGAGTGCATGGTCCGGATGCGGGGCATCTGCTCGCGGGGGCTTGCCGGACGCGCCGCCGCGTGCGTGCCAACGCGCCGCGATCAGCAGCATGTCGATCAGCGAGTGCCAATCGTCGAGCGACACGAACTCAGGTGCGATGCGGGCGGGACGCGCGCCCGCGATCACGCCGTCGATGTCGGACATATTGTGATAGTTGCCAAGCGGCAGGCAGAGACACGTGGATTCGAATCCATGCGCGGCGAAGGCAGTCGCCTCGCACGCACCGCCAGCCATGAGCTTGCGCTGCCATCGGAATGAAGCGTTGCGCTTGCCGTGCATGGTGAACGCGCGCGAGAGTGCGTTCGTGAATTCCGAGTCGAAGACGCTCAGGCGGTCACCGACGCGCAGGATGGCACCGTTGCCGATGGGTGAATCCTGTGGAAAGCTGCGGGAGTTTTCGAGGCACAGCAGTCGTGCCCCGCGAGGAATCAGCGTTCCGCGCGCCGCGTGGATGGCGCCGATGAAGCCGACCTCCTCGGCGACGGTGAAGAGCAGTCCGATGTTCCGCGCCCATGGAGCGCGCAGAAGCGCATCGAATGCGCAGCACGCGGCTGCCACGGCTGCGAGATCGTCGCAGGCATGTGTTTCGATCACGCGCACGACGCGCGGCGTTCCCTCTGCGGAAGGTGCGCCGACGGCGCGGCTCACGAGACGCGGTGCAGGCAGGAGCCAGCGAGCGATATCTCCCGTCGACGGCGCTCCGTGCGGGCGAGTGTGGAGTCTCGCCGTCACTCGCTTGAAGGGCTTCGCTCCCGCATCGAGTCGGGTGATCGTGGCAGGCGTGATGCGACCCACGAAATCCAGGATTTCAATGGGCGTGCCGACGAAGTATGGATCGTTCACGCCGCCGCGGAACTCCAGTTCGGCGGTGTTGCCGCGGAGGCGCGTCAGGATGAATGCAGGATGATCGAGATGCGCTGTCACGAGCAGGGGCTGTGCGCCTCGTTCGCGATCCTTGCGCTGGATGAGATAGTTCCCCGCGTCGTCCCGGCGCACATCGAGCCTCTTGCGCATGGGATCGAGCCATCCGTCGATCCACGCCATCACCCGCTCCTCGTGCCCCGCGGCAGTCGGCAGGCTCGTGACTTCGAGCAGTCGCACCTCGCGGACCACTCGCACGCGCTGCGCAGGCGCAACGTTCGCTGACGGTGAACGGTGGGTGCGGGTCGCAGTCGAGGGCATCGGGGGAGGATAAAGTGTCCCGTTCCCCCATGGCGGACTTTGCTCCCATCCCCGCGATTCTGGATGACCTTCGAGCGGGTCGCATCGTGATTCTGGTGGATGACGAGCACCGCGAGAATGAGGGGGATCTGGTGTGTGCGGCCGAGCATGTCACGCCTGAAATGGTCAATACGCTGACGCGGCTTGCTGGGGGTTACCTGTGCGTCGCGCTGGATGGGTCGATCTGCGATCGCCTCGATCTGCATCCGCAAGTCGGATCGAACTCGAGCGTGCGCGGTACTGCGTTCACGGTTTCGGTGGATGGGCATCCGCGGCATGGGGTTGGAACCGGCATCAGCGCGAGGGACCGTGCGACCACGATTGGTCTGATCGCCGCAGGCGATACGCGCGCCGACGACTTGGTTCGTCCCGGGCACATCAATCCGCTGCGCGCGCGCGATGGCGGTGTGCTCGTGCGGACAGGACAGACGGAGGGTTCCGTGGATCTCTGCCGTCTTGCGGGGCTCGTGCCAGCTGCATGCATCATCGAGGTGGTGCGCGCGGATGGTGAGATGGCGCGGATGGACGATTTGCGTGCGATGGCACGGGAGCATGGGTTTCGCATCTGTTCGGTCGAGCAGGTCATCGAGCATCGGCTCAAGCGCGAGACGCTGGTGCAGCGACTGGCGCCCGTGGTTGGCACGCCCGTCGAGACGCCAGAGGGTGTCTTTCAGTTGTTCGCCTGGCACAGTGCGCTCGATCCGCAGCCGCATCTGGCGCTGTGTCTCGGTGGCGTTGGAGCGTGCGGCACGGACGGAGTGCCCGTGGAGCATGCGGAACCTGTCCTCGTTCGCATGCACCGCCGTGATGTCTTGAGCGACATTTTCAGCGTGCATGGCGCGGGCGCGGATCGGTGCGGACAGGACACGCTGCGTGCCTCGCTGCGTGCGATTCGGAAGGCGGGGAAGGGGGCACTCGTGTACCTGCGTACTTCCTCCGAGGGCACGGACCTGTTTCAGTTGATTCATCAGGTGCGCGGCGGCACGGGAGAGGCTGATGTGAATCTGCCGAACTTGGTTGGTGCGAATGGAGTGGGCGCGAAATCGCATCCGATGGCTCAGCGCGAGTTCGGGATTGGCGGGCAGATTCTCAGGAACCTTGGCGTGCGGCAGATTCGTCTGCTGAGCGATCATCAGAAGAGTTTGCCTGGGCTGCAAGGATTCGGGCTCGAGATCGTCGATCGGGTACCGATCGCATGATCGCCTTCGCATTCTTGGTCGGCATGCTGTGCGCCGCGTGTGGTACGGCACAGGTGGTGGCGAGGGATGATGCGTCGGCGCAGACAGCGCCGACGCCTGCCGCTTCGGAAAACGGCGAATCGATCGGCGCGCTGCTCGACCGACTCGAGGCACGCGGGCGAACGATGCGCGACTTCAGCGCATCGGTGGTTGTGGAACAGTTCGATGCGCTGACTGAGGAGCGCGAAGTGCGCCGTGCGCGCGTCGTGATGACGGGCGGCGAGGGGAAGAAGAAAGTGATCGGAATCATGGTGGATGAGGTCATCGATGCATCCGGGCGCGGAGCGGTCGATGGTCGGCGATTCCTCTTCGAAAATGGATGGCTCATCGAACTCGATGCAGCTCGCAAGCAGGCGGTCAAGCGACAACTGGTGCGGGCGGGGGAGTCGTTCGATCCACTGCGGCTCGGCGAGGGACCGTTCATCGTGCCGCTGGGGCAGCCGCGCGCGTCCGTCGAACGCGAGTTTGTTGCGTCTGTCGCTTCGCTCCCTGAACACGGCTTTTTCAAGTCGCTGCGCAGCGCGGAGGGTGGACTTCGCACGCTCCACTTGGTGCCGCGGGAGGGCACCGAGGCGCACCGCAGCATGCGCAGCGTGACGCTGGTGTTCGATGGCGTCACGCTCGCTCCGCGCGGCGTCGAGGTGATCAAGCCCAACGGCGATACCGAACGCGTTCTGCTGCGGGAGAGCGTGATCGATGGCGGTATCGATGCCAAGCAGGCGGAGGTGATCACGCTCCCCGACATGACGGGGTGGCGCGTGGATGAACGGCCGCTTGCGCGTGAAGTGGACGCAGCGCCTGCACAGCTTCCGCGCGAGCCGCGGGGATAGGCTTGTGCTGATGCAGTGGATGTGTTCCCTTCGTGCAGCCCGCTGCGCGGCTCTTGTCGCGGCGCTGCTGATGTGCCGCGTGCACTTCGCATCCGCGCAGGGGTCGGCGGTGCCCAAGGAGGTGCAACTGACGCCGGCGGCGCGAATGGCGATCGATGCACCTGCCCGAACGGCCGCGGAACGTGCGCGTGCGCGCGTCGAGTTCGGTCAGTGGACCGAGGATGATCTTGCGGATGCAGCGCTGCGGGCTCGCGCGGCAGTGGATGCAGGAATCCCAGGTGCGGTTGTGCGTTCTCGAATCGTGCCGATGGGGGTTCCGCCGCTGCTGGCCGCAGAGGCGTTGGCGGATCAGGGGATGCATGGCACGGCGATCGAGGTGCTGACGGATCTGCCGGGATGCCTCGCATCTGCGCAGCGCGCCGAGAGTTTTCTGGGGCTCGGCCGTGCGCAGGAGGCGCGTTCGGCTGCGGAAGAAGCGGTTCGCGATGTTGCGGATGGCAAGTGCGACGGGTCGGCGGAACTGGTGGCGGTCGCGCGCGCCATGATCGTGCTGTCGCGCGTGGTGGGTGCGGATACCGATGCATGCGAGGCGATCTTGGAGGCGCTGGCGCAGGCTCGCACCATCGATCGGCTCAACTGGCGGGCGCGTGTCGTGGAGGCGGACTTCCTGCTGGAGAAGCACAACGCCGAAGAGGCGGTGGGTGCTGCGCGCGAGGCGCTTGCCCTGAATCCACGGAGCAGCGCCGCATGGGCGGTGCTCGGTGATGTCGCGCTGATGGGCTTTGACTTTGATGGTGCGGAGCGTGCAGCGGCGGCCATGTGCGATGCGGCGGCATCCGTCGATGCAACGCAGCCGTGCCTCGGTGCGGCTCGCCTTCGTGCGGAGTCTGCGTGTTGCCGCTTCGATGCTGCGGCGGCGTTGGATGCGCTCGCTGCAGCACGGACTGCCGCACCGCAGTGGATGGATGGGTTGGCGCTGGAGGCGGCGGCGAAGGCACTGACCTACGACTTCGATGCGATGCGCACAGCGCTTGCATCGGCCGATGCGCTGGCGTCTGGCAGCGGGAGCGCCTGGATGGTGGTGGGCCGATTCCTTTCGTTGGCGCGGCAGTACCGCGAGGCAGCAGATGTGCTCGCGGAAGCGGCGCGGCGTGAACCCACATGGGCTGCTCCGCGCAACGAGCTCGGTCTCCTGGAGATGCAGGCGGGGCGCGACCGCGAAGCACTCGATGCACTGACCGAGGCGCAGCGGCTCGATCCGTATGACAAACGGGTTCGTTTCAGCAAGATGCTCGTCGAGGAGATGATGGGCTGGCGCACCTATGAAAGCGCGCACTTTCGCGTGAGGTGCAAGCCAGGCGTCGATGAGGTTCTTGCCGAGGACATGCCGGCGCAGTTGGAGGCGATGCATGCCGAAGTGACCAAGCGATTTGATCATGTTCCGCAGGAACGCACGACCATTGAACTGATGCCGGACCACCGACATTTTGGGGTTCGCATCACCGGCATGCCGCAGATTCACACCGTCGCCGCGAGCACGGGGCCCGTCATCGCCCTCGAGCCACCGAGGGAGGGCGGAACGGGGGGATCCATCGGGCGCTTCGACTGGCTGGACACGCTTCGACATGAGTTCGTTCACACGGTCACGCTCGACCGCACTGCCAATCGCATCCCGCACTGGTTCACGGAGGCTGTGGCGGTCGACACCGAACGCCGCGAGCGCGATTGGCCGACCTATGAGTTGCTCGCTCGCGCACTGCAGCAGGATGCGCTGTTCGATCTGGACGAAATCAAGTGGGCGTTCGTTCGACCGAAGAAGCCAAGCGACCGTTCGCAGGCGTATGCGCAGGGACACTGGATGGTGCAGTTCATGCGCGAGGCGTACGGGCAGGCCACGATCACCCAGTTGCTGGATCGAGCCGCGCGCGGCGAGCGCGAAGCGGATGCGTTCGTGGCCGTGCTCGGCATTTCGCGCGAGCGGTTCATGGAGGACTTCAAGGCGTGGGCCGCTGCGCAGGTGGAGTCCTGGGGGCTTGCCGCCAAGCCACCTCTGACGGAAGTGTTGAAGTCCGCGCAGGAGGGAGAGGGTGTCGCGGGCGACGAGAGTGGCGGCGCGGCGGTTTCCGCGGAGCAACTCGCGCGGTTGCTCTCGCAGCATCCGCTTCATCCTGATCTTCTGGAACTCGCGGCGCGTCGTGCCGTACGCGAGGCGGATGGGGCACTGCCCGAGTCGGCTCTCGCGCTCTTGCGTCGGTACGCGCTCGCGCGCCCGCTCGATCCATGGCCGCGACGACGGCTCGCGGCCGTCGCGATGGATGCCGAGCGCTGGGATGAGGCGCGCGATCATCTGGCGTTTCTCGATGCGCGCGAGGATGCGGATCCCTCGTTTGCCCTTGAACTCGCACGCATCGAGCGTCTTCGCAAGCAGCCGCGCGCGGCACTTCAAGCGGCGGAACGCGCGGCGCGCATCGATCCGTTCAGCGCGCCCACTCGCGAACTCGCGGCGGCGTGCGCGGTGGAGGCTGGCGACTTGCCCGCGGCTCGTCGCCATGTGCTCGCGCTGACGCGGATCGAGCCGATGCGCGAACAGCATCGCCGCAGGCTCGAGCGGCTCGAGGCGCTGATGGCAGAGCGCACGGCGCCCGCGAGGTGAGTCATCGCGGAAGGCTCTTGATCGCCGAACGGTCTTCTCACCTAAGGCTCTTGGAAATCCAGATCGCGTCCAAAGGGCTCCGGCAGCGCCCACAGCGCGGCGCCAGCGGCAGCGAAGCAGCACGCGCCTGTGAGCACGGTCGCCGACACGGCACTCACATGATCGGTGAGCAGCATGAAAACCGCCGTGACGGGGACTGCGGAGACGCGGATGAGATTGGGAACGGTCGTGGTGATGGTTGCACGCACATTGGTTCCGAAGAGTTCGCTCGCCATCGTGATGGTGATGATCCAATAGGCGCTGCAGAATCCCGTGATGATGCTCATGGCGCCGTACCACCACGCACTCTGCGCGCCAACGGTGAGCATCAGCACGGTGCCGATCGCCGTTCCCGCCATGAAGATCGCCATCGCCTTCCGGCGGGAGCGCATCCGCTGCGAGAGCAGCCCGCTGGCCAGATCACCGAAGACCGCACCGCTGTAGTAGAGCGCGACGAGCACGCCTGGTCGGGGAGGTGGGTTCATGCCCAAGTCGTGCGCGATGCGAGGTGCAAGAGCCACAGGCACGGCGAGCGTGAACCAGATGGGGGAGCCAGCCACCACCACGAGCAGCCCGCGACAGAGCAGTCGCGGCGTCCGCAGCAGCGGCAGCAGTCCTCGTGACTGCAGTGGCGATGCCTTTTCGAGTGAATGGAACATTCCGCTTTCGAGGACGCCGAAGCGCAGCCCAAGCAGCGCCAGTCCCATGACGCCGCCGATGAGATACGCCATGCGCCAGCCCGCCAGTTCGCCGACGACCCCGGCAACGACCGCTCCAACAACTCCCACTGCACCAATGAGCGCGATGGCAAGTCCGCGTCCATGTCGTGATGAAAGTTCGGCGACCAGCGTGACCCCAGCGCCGAGTTCTCCAGCAAGGCCAATGCCTGCCACGAAACGAAGGACCGCATACGCCGTGATTGCATCGAAGTGACCCATGAACGCAAGCGGGCCGCTGTGCGCGCCGACGCCGGCGTTCAAGAGATTCGCGGTGGAGTAGAGGACGATGGAACCGAACAACACGGAGGCGCGACCGCGCAGGTCGCCGAGCATGCCCCACGCGATGCCGCCGAGCACCATGCCGATCAGTTGGAGGTCGAGGAGCCAGATTCCAGTCGCGGTCGCTCGTTCGGGGGAGAGACCGAGGTCGGCAAGGCTGTCCCACCGTACGACATTGAACAGGATCAGGTCGTAGACATCGACGAAGTAACCGAGCGCCGCGACGAGCACCGCGAGCGTGTGTGGTGAACGCCAGACTGGAGTGTCGGAGTTGCCGCGAGGGACGCGTGGTTCGGTCACGGTGCGGTATCCCCTGTGCTGCGGATCAGTTCCGGCAATCGTGCGAGATCGATGTTCCCGCCGCAGAGGATGACGCCAACCCGCTGCAGTTCCCGACGACTTCGGAGCGCACCAAGCACCGCTGCAACGCCGACGGCCGAACTTGGTTCGATCACGATCTTCATTCGTTCGAGGACCAAATGCAGTGCGCGCCGAATCTCATCCTCTGTCACGGTCACGACTTCGTCGACGCACTCGCGGATGATCGGCCAAGTGAGATCGCCAAGCGCCGTGCGGAGACCATCTGCGATCGTCGGCTGTTCAAATGCGGGCTGACGAGCATCGGCTTGCTTCGAAGCTGCGGCATCCGCAGCAGCGCTCGGCTCGGCACCGATGATGCGCACGCGCGGTGCTCGCGCCTTCAGGGCGGTGGCGATGCCTGACATCAGTCCGCCGCCGCCAATGGGGACTACCCATGCGTCAAGGTCTGCCGCCTGCTCGAGAATCTCAAGGGCTATGGTGCCTTGACCCGCAATGACGGCAGGATGGTCATAAGGCGGAATGAGTGTGCCGCCTGTGTGCTTCAGCACCTCAGCGGCGGTCGTCGTGCGTGCTTCGAGCGTGGGATCACACCAGATGATGTTGCCGCCGAAGGCACGGACCGCGGCTGCCTTCGAGGCAGCGGAGTCGCGTGGCATCACGACATGCGCTGCGATGCCGCGCAGCGCGGCAGCCTTCGCGAGAGCTTGCGCATGATTTCCCGACGAGTGCGTGACGACGCCCCGCCGCGCGGCAGCCTCATCCAGCTGGAGTACGGCATTGCTTGCTCCGCGAAACTTGAACGATCCCGTGCGCTGGAAGTTCTCGCACTTGAAGAACAGCGGTCGTCCCGCGAGATGGTCGAGATGGCTGCACGACATCACGGGCGTACGGCGGATCCATGGGGCGATCCGCGTGGCAGCCGCGACGATGTCATCGATTGCGATCGCGGGCGCCATCCGCGCGATGCTAAACGCCTGTCGCCTTGCACGGCGCGTCGCACCACCAGTCCAAAAGATCGCTGTGGATCTCCAGAAGCAAGTGCGTCGAAACTTCGGCACCGTCGAGTGCCCCTTGGATCTCCAGGGACTTTTGCTCGGCCGCAGCGCTTGTGGCAAAGGCGCACTCTGCGATGAGGCCCTCGCCATCGAGGCACTCGAAGATCCATGCGTCGGGGAGGAGGTCGCGGAACACCTTCAGGCTTTCGCCGAAGCGATCGCGCAGCCGAACGCGCAGTTGCGTGAAGATCGGCGTTCCCATGAAGTGAGGGTTTGTGAAGACAACACTGGTGATGACGCCAGTTGCGATCAGGTCATCGAGGTTGGATCGCGTGGCCGAAGGTGACGCTTGGATGGCGTCGCTGACTTGGTTGAGACTCCGCCGCATGTTGGGCTGAACGGCTTCGAGGATTTTGGTTTGGATGTCCGCTTGTCGCGGAACCCGCGCGTGGCGGGTTGGAGTCGTCGCAGGGATCGCGCAGCCCGGTGGAACGAGTCGGAGGATCTCGCTGACTCGCTCGAGGCGAATCGTGGCGATGGAGGCGAGTGCGTTGTGGATGCTCCGCTGGGCGGATTCCTTGCTCGGCGCGACGAGGAGCGCCGTCACTTCCTGTCCGCCGTCAATCTGTGCAACGCGGTGGAAACCACGCACGCTGGCAAGCGCAGAAGCGGACTGTCTGGCATCGCCGTCCACCCGAAATCGTGCGATCGAAGTGCTGGAACATCCGATGGACTCGGGTTGGATGAACCCGCGGACGACCAGGAGTTTCTCATGTTCGAGAGCGGCGAGGCGCCGACTGACTGTTGCCTCTGAAACGCCGATGCGCTGTGCGATATCGCGGCCGGACATTCGTCCGTCTTCCATCAAGCAGCCGGCGATCTTGCGATCGAGGTCGCTTGCAGTTCGTGACGCCTCTGAGCATCCAAGAAACACGGTTCGAAACATGGAAAGCTCCTGCCGATGTGAGACAACGAGAAGCAGCCCACCACGTGGGCTCAGGTACAAATTGTTGAGCGAAGGTTGTCCCCGAAAGCGAATCCATCGCTCTCACAAGGAACGCCCTCCGAGGAGAGCGTCGACACCTACTGGTCACTGACCGCGGAGAGGGTATATTCAGACTTGATCGCTCGGGGCGTCTGTCGCGTGTGGCAGGCTGAGAAGTACCCGTCGAACCTGATTCGGTTCATACCGACGAAGGGAAGCGTGAGCGTGTCCGTGCCGCTCCTTCCACCTCTTCGTTGAACCACGTCAGTGAGAGGAAGTGTTGCCGCCTACTGTGGTGGGCAGCACAAGTTTTCAAGTGCGTTTTTGGAGATTTCACATGAGGGCTCACAAGTCCGCTGCTCATCAAGTGGTCAGTCCAGTGGCAGGTCGATCCGATGTGCCGGAGCCATACCTGCATGGAGCGCTCAATCCATCCTCGCTGCGCGAGGGAACGAACCGCGGCAGCTTTGCCCTTGCTCCTGATGTGGGTGGTCCACGAGCATTCAGTTCGCCGGATACGCCTGGCATGCCTGCGCCGAGTGAGCGCACCGCGTGGGACTTCCTTCCGCAGGACTGGCGGGTGGAGTCCGCACAGGATCACGCATCGGGCTGTGCAGGACACTCGCTTCCGCACCTCGGGTCCTTCGTGCGGTGCGTTCCGCCGAGTGGATTCGCCGTCGTGACGCAGTTGGAGCACGCAAGGATTGGCTCCATCACGGAACAGATGAGACGGGTTTCGGAACGCGAACCGCATCTCACGCCTGAGCAAGTGCGCGATGAGGTCGCGGCGGGACGAATGGTGATTCCAGCGAACATCGAGCACCTTCGTCATCGACTCGATCCAATGGCGATTGGGCGAGCGTCGCGCACCAAGATCAACGCCAACATGGGCGCAAGCCCGATCAGCAGTGGCACGGACGAAGAAGTGGAGAAACTTCAGTGGGCGGAACGGTGGGGCGCCGACACGGTGATGGATCTGTCGACGGGTGGCGATCTCGATGCGTGCCGCGATGCGATCATTCGTCACAGCACCGTTCCGATTGGAACCGTGCCGATCTACTCGATGATCATCGGACGGAAGTTGGAGGAGTTGGATGAGCGCGTCGTGCTCGAGACCCTCGAGCATCAGGCGCGGCAAGGCGTCGACTACTTCACGATCCACGCTGGGGTCTTGCGCGAGCACCTGCCTTTCGTGCGCGATCGGCTCATCGGCATCGTGAGTCGCGGCGGAAGTCTGCTGGCGAAATGGATGCTCGTGCACCACCGGCAGAACCTGATGTACACAGGCTGGGAACGCATCTGCGATGTCATGCGGCGCTGGGATGTGACATTCTCCATCGGCGATGGGCTTCGCCCCGGTGGTCTTGCTGACGCGACCGACCAAGCGCAGTTGGCGGAACTGTCGACGATCGCCGAGCTCACGGAGCGTGCGTGGCGCAAGGGCGTTCAAGTGATGGTGGAAGGCCCCGGTCATGTGCCCTTCGATCAGATCGAGTTCAACATGAAGTTGCAGCGATCGCTCTGTCACGGTGCGCCCTTCTATGTCCTTGGTCCACTGGTCACGGACATTTTTCCGGGGTACGACCACATCACAAGCTGCATCGGCGCCACGGCTGCCGGATACCACGGCGCGAGCATGCTGTGCTACGTGACTCCCAAGGAGCATCTTGGTCTGCCCAAGAAGGATGATGTCAAGCAGGGCTGCATCGCCTACAAGATCGCGGCGCATGCGGCGGATGTCGCACTCGGCATTCCTGGGACACGCGACCGTGATGATGCACTCACGAAGGCGCGGGCGGCGTTGAACTGGGAGAAGCACTTCGAGCTGAGCTTTGATCCCGACACCGCGCGCGCGTATCACGATGAGGATCTCGATGTCGATACGGACTTCTGTGCGATGTGCGGACACGATTGGTGCAGCGTGCGTATCAGCAAGGAGATCCAGGAGTTCGCCAGCGGGAAGGCGGAGGGCTTCGAGCGTGGGAAGCCGGTTCGGAGCGCTGCGCTGACCGCCGAGCAGCAGGAGATTCTTGCGAAACGCGGCGTCCTGCCCCCCGAGGAGATCCATCGGCTTGCGGCGAAGACACGCAAGGCGGTCGATGCCGATGCGGCGAAGGCTTCATGCCACAGCGACTTCGTCGATCCCGATTCGGCGCGTCGCGTTCAGCAGGAGCGGTTGGTGCAACTCAACACTGCGCCTGCGCACAATCTCCCATCGCATGATCCGGTGATCTGACTGCAACCTGCGATGCTTGGGCAAGGACTGCGCGCGCGATTTCATGCGCAGCATGCGGCCGTGCGGCGGATTCGGCCGCCGCTCGCATCGCAGCGAGTGCGGGTGGATCGGACAGCAGACACTGCACCGCTTCGCCCGCCAGCCGTGGGTTGGGCAGTGGTCTCGCTGCGCCCGCGGCGATGAGAATGCGGGCGTTGCGCTCTTCCTGACCGGGGATCGGATCGAGGACAAGAAGGGGAAGGCCTGCGGCACGGGCTTCGGCAGCGGTCAGGCCGCCGGGCTTTCCGATCATCAGGTCGGACGATGCCATCAGTGCGGGCATCTGATCGGTGAATCCCATCACGCGCAGCGTGGTTCGAACTCCAGAGGCGGGGCGGAGTGCGTTCAGCCGCTGTTGGAGCTCCGTGTTGTGCCCGCACACGATGGCGAGCGTGGCGTCCACACCAGCGTCGAGGAGTGCACGCACGACCGTTTCCATGGGACCCAGTCCATGTCCACCGCCGCAGATCAGGATTTGTGCCTGGCGAGTCGAACGCGCGTCCGATTCGCGCACTTGCGCGATGAGCTGAGCGACTCGCAGGTCGACGGGGATACCCGTCACCAGCAGTCGATGCGCCGAAATGCCGTTGGCAATCGCCGCGGCGCGCGCCGCTTCGCTCGCGACGCAGATGAGGTCGCTGCCCGCGCTCAACCAGATCGCGTGCGGATGTTCATCGGTGACGACCGTGATGAGGCGCGGACGCAGACGACCGCGCAGCCGAAGTCGCCCGAGAGCACTTGATGTGAGGAAATGTGTGGAAACAATGGCATCCGCGGATTGCACCGCAGGGTGGCGGCCGAGCGCGCGCAGCACGAAGTCTTCGGTGCGTGCCATCGGACCCTTACCTGGCTTGGAGAGTGGACGCTTGCGATCCGAGAGGTCGTAGAGCGCGCCGACGAGTCGAGGAGCCAGACGAATCGCGCGCAGATAGCCGTCGCGGTAGACGCGGCGGAACCATGCGGGCGATGTTTGCAGCGCATCGATCACGGGCGAGGCGTTTGCACCCCACTCCGTCAACGCATCGCCGACCGCCGCGGCCGCGCGCATATGACCCGAACCGATCGATGCGCTGACGAGTGCAACGGACACGCCCTCTGCAGTCTCACGCGGCAATGGCAAGATCCTCGTCGCTTCCAAGTTCCTCGGGCAACTCGTTGGGGTCCGGCTTCCATCCTGCGTCAGCAAGAAGCCGCTCGACATCGATCAGTTCGAGTTTTCCATCGTCCTGCTCGACGAGCGCGCTTGCCCGTTCGACCCAGTCGCCGCAATTGGCGTACACAACACTCCGTCCCTCCACTTCACGCCCCTCGAGTCGGGGCTCGTGGATATGTCCGCACACGACGCCATCGAGCCCGCTTCGAGCCGCATGCGCGAGCAGCACTTCCTCGAATCGGCTGATGAAGGTGCACGCGCTCTTCACTCGCTTCTTGATCGACTGCGAGAAACTCCAGCGTCGGAGCCCAACCATGCGCCGAGCCGTGTTGACGATCCGGTTGAGTGCGACGAGGTGGTCGTACGCCCAGGCACCGATGAGCGACACCAGACGAGAGTTCTGCACGACGAGGTCGTACTCGTCGCCATGAGTCACGAGCAGACGGCGACCATCCGCAAGAAGATGTTCCGCCTGGGCTTCGATGGTGATTCCACCAAGTTCAAGACCTCGGTACGGGCGGAGCGACTCATCATGGTTGCCTGGGACATAGGTGATCTGTGTGCCGCGACGCGCGAGTTTCAGCAGACGGCGGACCACCTGATTGTGCGATGCGGGCCAGTTCCATCGCTGCCGCAGCACCCACATGTCCACAATGTCCCCGACGAGGTAGATGCGTTCGCATCGCACGCGCTTGAGGAATGCCGCCAGTTCCTCTGCGCGACAACCACGCATGCCCAGATGCACGTCGCTGAGGAATACGGTGCGGTAATGGAATCGCATCGATCTCCTTGGTTTCACTCCAAGCATCGTCCGAGAACGCGCCGCTGCGTGAGATCTCGGGGAAGGTTCATCGAAACTGAACAGATCGCGGAGGGCGCTTACGATGCGGCGGTTCCAGCCATGGTCGACAGGGCGACGAAGACAACATCGGGCGAACGCCGCCGCGAACCGGCGGGGGGGACGCATGCGCCGCCATTCCTTTCGTTGCCGGGGCTTCGCTTCCAGGAGGAGTATGTCTGGCTCCTCTTCCTGGCATCGATGGATGTGATGCTGACTTGGTACATCCTGGAAAAGAAGGACGGCGAGGAGGTCAACCCCGTCGCTCGCGTGGTCATCGAAGCATGGGGACTGTGGGGAGCGATTGCGTTCAAGTTCAGTCTCGTGCTCTTCGTCATCGTCTCCTGCGAGTGGGTGGTGCGCCGCCGCATCCGTTCAGCGGTATTCCTCGTCTGGTTTTCGCTGGTGGTGTCCGTGAGCCCGGTGCTCTACTCCGGGATCCTGCTCGCGTATCACTGGCTCGTGCCCGCGAGTTCGTTGTAGCTCGACCCGCCCGCGCTACTTCGGGATGTGCGCCGTGAGAACGCGGGGCGCGCCGCGAGTGATGAGCACATCGTCCTCGATGCGAACGCCGATCGCTTCGCTCTGGATGTAGATGCCGGGTTCGATCGTGACAACCATGCCTGGTTCCAGAGGCGTTGCAGGATCGGAGTCATGCACTTCGAGTCCGAGGTGATGCCCAATCCCGTGCAGAAAGAAGTCGCCGAATCCGGCGGCCTCGATGATCTTGCGCGCTGCCTGATCGACCGCACTCATGTGGGCGCCAGGTCGGCACGCCCGAATCGCAGCGGCCTGCGCTCGGAGAACGGTGTCGTAGACCAATCGTTGCCGCGCCGTGAATCGACCGGAGACGGCGAGGGTTCGCGTGACATCGGATGCATAGCCGCCGAACGCCGCGCCCGAATCGATCACCAGCAGATCGCCGTCCCTCAGCGGGCAATCGTTCGCGTGGTAATGGAGCACGGTGCCATTCACGCCACCTCCAGCGATCGTGCGGAACGCGAGCGTGCGCGATCCGTTCGTGCGGTAGGCATGCTCGATCGCCTCCTGCACATCGAACTCATTGGCCCCAGGGCGACACGCCTTCCGCGCGGCGGCGAATCCAAGCCCGGTGATGCGTCCTGCGTGCTCGATGCAGCGGACTTCGTCCGCACTCTTGACCGCACGCAGCGAAGGCAGCACCGACGAGAGATCGATCACCACGGCGCCAGGGATTCGCGCGGCGCTGTCGCGAAGGATCGCAAGATCAGGTGAGACGGGTGCGGTGTGGCTGGCGAGCGCGTGCAGGCACGCGAGTCGCTTGGAACGACGCGCCGATTCGAGGAGGAACCGCCCGAATGCTCCCGTGCGGAGGATCGTTTCCACACCGTACTTCGAGCGCAGGGACTGACCGACCGTTTCGCGAAGACCATCCCAGCGTTCCACTTCGGGGTTGAGCGGTCGGAGGTAGAGCTGCACGCGACGTGAGCGCACGGGATGCGCGGGATCGAGGAGCAGCATCGCCCCAGGTTCGTCGTCGATGCCTGTGAGATAGCGGAAGTCGGCGTTCGCGCGGAATGGTTGATCGAGCGATCCCGCCACTTCACCTGCAAGAACAAGACCGATGGCGTTGCCGGCGCGTGCGAGCTGGCCGAGAACGCGTTCACGCCGCTTCGCAAACTCTGGCAGCGCAATCGTCGGGACGGAAGGTCGGAGCGTGCGCGAAGAAGTGGTCGAGCGGCGAGATCGTGTGGGCATTGCGGAAGTGTTGCAGCCCCTGCGCGTTCACGCAACCTTGCCGCGCAGAGTGGCATTCTCGTTCAAGATGCGCTCGGCGTATCGATTCATCGCATCGCGCAACTGGTCGAAGCTGTCGAGCACATAGAGAATCGGCTGAAAATGATCGATTTCATAGGGGGTGGTGCATGCCGCCTCCAAATCGAAAGGTCGTCGCTCCACTTCGTTGCTCTCGAGCGCGTGGCGGCTCTCGGCAGGCGACGAGAGGAGCCCCGATCCATACAGCTTCAGGTTGCCATCCTCGCGGATCAGGCCAAACTCCACGGTGAACCAGAACAGTGTTCCCATGCGCTTGATGTGTTCGGGGTTGGAGGTCAAGGATGCCGCCTTGCCGTAGGTCTGCAGGAATTCACCGAAGACCGCGTCCGCATGCAGCGGGACATGACCGAACACATCGTGGAAGATGTCGGGTTCGGGGAGATAGTTCAGCGATTCCTTCGGCCGCATGACGATGGTGGTCGCGAATTCGCGCTGCGCAAGTGCGGCGAAGAATGCCTTCGCAGGCGCGAGTCCCGGCACGCCGCGACTCTTCCAACCCGTGAGGCGCATGAGATGGTGATTGATCGATTCAGGACCGTGGAGATGTGGGATGCGATCGCGCGAGAGTCGGATGCTCCGAGCGCCCTGCAAATATGTCTTGGATGCGCGCGATTCGAGAAACTCCATCTGGCGGTCGAAGAGCGTGGTCCATGCTTCCTGATTTTCCGCCGAGTAACCCTCGTAGTGCTGCGTGATGAAGATGCGCTCGACATCCTCGAAGCCCGGTTCCCCAAATCGCATGGCGTACTCCAGCGCTGCTTGCGCTTCGGGACCGTCGATCATTGCACTGTTGAGGCTGCCTGCAAACTTGGATGAACCGCTGCTCTCTGCCATGGAATGCTCCTTCGCGCCTTCGGCTGCGCACGAAGCAGTGTAGATGCCCGCCCGACCATCTCCATGGGGTGCCTTGCTTGGCCGAGTGGAATCGCGGCTGTTCCTTCGCTGATCGTTATTCTCTCCACTCCCATGGACGCAACGAGGGTTCCATCACGCCGTCGCCTTCTGTGGCACTGCCTTTGTGCGTCGGCGGTTCTTTCACCGCTGTGCGGCTGCGACCCAATCCTGTCGGTGGATGGGGCATTCTTCCCCGCGTGGCTCCTCTGCATGATTGCAGCGGGGTTCTTGCTTGGCGGCATCCGATGGATCGTCAGTCGACTGGGCTGGGAGCCGTTCGTGCGGCCTCGGGTGCTGGTGTACTTCTGTGTGTACCTGAACTGCACGCTCGGACTGTGGCTGCTGATCTTCCGCACATGAGCCCGCCAGAAGCACCATCCCCGGCGCCACGCGCGAGCGCTGCACGGCGCGCGGCTGCCCGCGGCTTCAGCATTGGAATGGTGGTGCTCGCGTTCGTGTTGTCATTCCTGACTTGGTGGGAACTCGACATCCGCCCGCGCACCGACGATGCGTACTTGCGCGCCAACATCGTGGGAATCGCAGCGAATGTCTCGGGCTATGTGACAGAACTGAATGTGGTGGACAATCAGGAAGTGAAGGTGGGGGATCTCCTGTTCCGCGTGGATGTGCGTCCCTATCAGGCGGCACTCGATCTTGCTGTCGCGAATCTCGGTTATGTCGACTTGGAGATCCAGGCACTCGAGGATGTCATTCGCGAGAAGGAAGCGGATCTCGTCGCGGCCGAGGCACGCGCGGAGTACAACGTGTCCTACCTCGCGCGCATCGAGCCGCTGTTGCCGCGCCAATTCGTCACGCCGGATCAGGTCGATGCGGCGAAGCGAAATGTCCGTGCATCCGAGGCGGAAGTCGCGCAGGCAAAGGCGGCGATTGCATCGGCGAAGGCAAATCTCGGGCAGATCGGCGACCTGAATGTGCGCCGCATGCGTGCGCAGGCGGAGGTCTTGGAGCAGCAACTCAATGTCGGCTACTGCGAGGTGCGTTCGCCGGTGAATGGCTATGTGACGAACTTCAACATCTCGGTGGGGCAGTTTGCGCAGATCGGACAGCAACAGTTCGCTCTCGTGGATACGAGCAACTGGTACTTGCTGGCGAACTATCAGGAGACGGATCTGCGTGGCATCGAGCCCGGCATGGCGGTCGATGTGTATCTGATGGCGTATCCGCTGACGCGATTCTCCGGCACCGTGCAGGGCGTGTCGTGGGCGCTCTACAACCCGGATCAGGGCAGCGATGGTGTGCTTCCCACGGTCTCACCAACACTGGACTGGGTTCGCTTGGCGCAGCGTTTCCCAGTGCGCATCGTGATGGATCCGACACCCGATCCGATCAAGCAACCCTATCGAATGGGAGCGACAGCGACGGCCATCGTGTGTTCGCGTGAAAAGCGGGAGGTTCCTGACATCCTGAAGCCGCTGCTCCCCGATGCGGTGGAACGCTGGCTCGACACGCTCAACACGCGCCCAGCGCGAACACCGCCGTCGCCGGGGCGGACGCCCTGAAGCGAACGCACCTGCGCACGCCGTTGCTCAGGTGAGGCCGAGAAACAGCGGTGGATCCTCCGGTTGTGCATCGAGGCTTTTCGCGAGTGCGCGGAGCGCGTTGATGCGCTCCGACTCTTCCGTCAGCCGATGCGTCCATGCATGCGACGCATCCGCCGCAGAAATGTCGAGCGGCAGCTGGTCCACAGGCAACCCTTGCCCCTGGATGCTCGCCGCCGCTTCGTCGAGACGGTCGGCGCTTGCGTTCAGCAGCATCACTTCCCGGCGGAGAGCGCTGGGGATGCTCGCCGCGTGCTCGAGTGCCCCGACGATGCCGCTGCACACCGCGGCGCTGCCGGTGATCAGGGACATCTCGGTGTTGCCGCGCGTCGGCTGGACGTGTGCTTCCAGTTGCGCATTGGCGTGGAAGGACATCGCGGTACGCACATCATCCGCAAGCGCGAGCCGAACCTCGTCGAGTTGCGCCTGACGCGGGGGTGACTTCGATGCTCTTCGCAGCAGCGCGGCGGTCTTGCGCAGCATGTCGGCGACCGCCACCCGCATCTCGTGCGCTGCGCGGACGGGCCACAGCAGTCTGTAGAAGATGAATGTGACCAACACCCCCATGGCGACGGCGAGCGAGAAGTCCATGGCGGGCACGAGAGTGATGGAAGGCTGTGTGTACTGCAGCAGCGCGAAGTCCAACACGATCACGGTTTGGAGCGCGGGCACGGCGACTCGCGGCGATCCATGCAGTGCCCAACCCGCAGCCGTGACGACGGTGCCGAAGAGAATGAGGAAGCCGGGGATCGTCTCGATGGTCGGTATGAGGAAGATGATCAGCAGGATCGACAAGCTGTATCCGGCGACGACGCCAATGCATCGAAGCCCTCCGATGAGCAGGGTTCCGCCGAACGTGGCTTGCACGACCAGCATGACCGTCTCGACGCAGCCGATGCCGCTTGCCCAGTTGATCGAGATGCAGAAGAGCGCGCAGAACATGATGGATGAGGCGCACTTGGTGGCGTGCTTCAGTTGCATCGGGTTCGGTGGCCACAGGGGCATTCGGAACAGGCGCGGAATGCAGTGCTCGAGTTCGCGGAACAGTTCGACCAGGAAGTTCCGTTCGGTGGGCAGCGAACCGAAAATCGCCGCTGCCCGCTGCGCCCTCGGGGCGGTGACGGCAAGCGCGCGAAGTGCCTCGAGCGGTGAAGGAGTTGCGGGCGCATCGGGCGAGGGTTCGTCATCGCCATCGCGGCACAGCCGCGTCGACGGGGGAGTTCGGAGCGTGGCGATCACGGCTTCCAACCCGTCCTCACATGTGCGGAGCAGCGCGTCGTCCGTGCTGCTCGCGGCTCGTCGATCGGAGCGCGCGGCTTCGGACACCAATACGCTCACCCCGGCCGCACGGCTCTCGAATGCGACGAGCGTGACGAGCGCGCTCGTTTCGTCGGGTTCCAAGTCCAGATCGGTCTCGGTGTGCTGAGTCAACTGCATGAATGCGGTCGTTCGCGATCGGTCATGGATGGGTTCGGAAGGAAGCACGCCCCCCGACGCGTCTGCTTCACGGATGGAGCGCAAAGTGCCGAGGCTCTGCTCGAGGCTCTCGATCAGCTGTGCGCGAAGGGCGCGCCACGGTGGCGCCGGCCAAAGAACGGTCATCACGAGTCCGCCGCATCCGATCCCCGTGACGATGGATCGGTACACGATGGTGGCGATGTGCTCCGCCTGCTCCTTCGCGAAGAACGACATGTAGATCGTGACGATGAAGGCGTAGCCAGCAACGAAGATCGCGCCGCGGTATCGACTCGATCCCATCCAATACATCACCGCCACGATGTACACAAACATGATCGGAAGCAGGAACCACGGCTGTTGGATGAAGAGTGCGGCAACCGCGACGGCGCAGCCGCAGCCGAAAGTGGCGCCCACAAGTGCGAGCACGATGCGAGTGAGCGTGCCGAGTCCGCGCGCCTCGGTGAGGATGAGCACGGTTGTCATTCCCGGGTATAGCAGCTCATAGCGAAGCGTCATCTGCAGCCCAATGGTCAGGATGGCGGCAAGGCCAAGCCGCAGAGCGGCATGCAGGCGTCCCGGTTCAGGCGCGAGATCCTCGCGGATCGCATCCCACAGCGTGGGGCGTGCGGCATCGGTCTTCACGGCTTCCATCGGCCACTCCTCGACGCGTCACTCGCGCAGGCGCGCACCCCGCGAGTTGCCTTCACTGTCGATGAGTGCGCGCAGCGCCGCCTCGGCACCTGCAGCATCCTCGAAGGGAGTGGGCAGCGAAAGCCGCGCCACATCGAACTGGCGGCGCACATCGATGCCCGATCCATCGGCGCCCACTGCGACGGGATCCGCTGCATCGATGCGGAACGCCGCATCGATCGCCCGTCGCAGAAGATCTCGGTCACCCGCATTCAACGCCCTGCAAATGGCTGGTTCATTCCCCAAGATCGGGTTGGCTCGGCGGAAGACCTCGCCGTCGATGAAGTAGCCGCGAAACTTCGCCGCATCCACTTCGATGAACGCCCAGTTCACATCGGGCGGATCACCGTGATACGCGCGCCATCGGTCCGCGGCGCGACCATCCTCGCCTCGGTCGTGGAACGGTGTCAGGCTGACCATCAGATGCAGATCATCTTCGCCGTCATCGGGCAACTCGATCACCACCTCGCCAGCCAGGAGCATCGCCACCATGACGGGCGCGACGAAGCGGCCATCCGGCAGCGGCGCGATCCGAAGAGCCACCCGCTCGCCATCGAAGCGAATGAATCCCGCGAGATGCCCGCGCAGCCAGCGGTAGGCGTTTTCCTCGATTTCGGCATTCTCGCTCATGAACGCTCGTCTCCTTCGCGCATGCGATGCTAACCGTCATTCTCGGCGCGTTGCGCGGCGAGAACGGTCTATGCTCGAAGCATGACATTCATCGCCATTGCCGTTCCCGTCGCACGCGCTGATCAGATCGGCGCTGCGTTGGAGACCGCGCGATTGGCGAAGGCGCAAGGAGCGGATCTCGTGGAGTGGCGAGTCGACTCACTTGCACAGGAGCCTGGTGCTTCGAGCGCGGTCACGCGTCTCGTCCAGGACGCTCCTCTGCCGTGCATCGTGACCGTTCGTCATGTGGCGGAGGGCGGGGGCTTCTGCGGCACCGATGATCAGCGGCAACAGGTGTGGGCCGCCGCCTGCACGGCGCATCCGCCTGCCGCGTATGTGGACGTCGAGTTGGCAACATACATGTCGGATGGCATAGCTGGTGAACGCGCTCGCGACATGTCGAGGCTTGGAGCTTCGGGAAACGGGAATGGTCCCCGCGTGATCCTGTCGTTTCACGACTTCGATGGTCGACCCGCTGGGCTGTCGGCCAGGATTGCCGAGATGTGGTCGGACCCATCGAGCGCGGTCAGCAAGATCGTGTGGACTGCACGCACGCCGCGCGACAATACGGAAGCGTTTGAGGTGCTCGTCGGGCGCGCGAAGCCGACGATCGCGCTCTGCATGGGGGAGCATGGGTTGATGAGCCGCGTTCTCGCTCCGAAGTTCGGCGGATTCCTGACCTACGCGCGCAGCGATGCGCAGGGCACCGCGCCCGGGCAGCCCACCGTGGAGGAGCTGGTGCAGCAGTGGGGCTTCCGCAGCATCGGGCCGCGGACGCGCGTGTACGGCGTCCTTGCGCATCCGGTCGGGCACTCTCGCTCTCCTGCGCTGCACAACCGTTGGTTTCGTGAGGCGCAGGTGGATGCGCGCCTCTTCGCGATTTCCGCGGGTCCGACTTGGGAATCGTTCAAGGCGACGCTGCTCGAACTGCTTTCGCTCGATGCGCTGCACTTCAGCGGATGCGCGGTCAGTGTGCCGCACAAGTTGAACGCGATTCGGTTCGTCGAGGAGCGTTGCGGAGTCGTGGACGCGGTGGCTCGCTGCATCGGTGCGGCAAACACGATCAGCGTTGCACCAAATGGAACGCTGTGCGCAACCAACAGTGATCTCGCGGGTATCCGCGATCCGCTGTTGCGCGCCGCGATGGCACAGGGATGGAGTGATGGGCTGGCGGGGCGGCGTGCGCTCGTGCTCGGTGCGGGCGGTGCGGGTCGAGCCGCAGCGGTCGCGCTCGCCTGTGCAGGCGCTGAGGTGACGATGGCCAACCGCACGACCGATCGGGCAGAATCGGTTGCGGCGGACTTGAACGCTTCGCTGCGCAGTTGCGCCACCACGGCATTGTCGATCGCTGCGCGTTCACTCCTCGATCTCGGTGCGACTCGATTCGATGTGATCGTGCAGGCGACGAGTGCCGGGATGAGCGGCGGCGATGCTCCCGACGCAAATCCGTTGCCCGAGACGGTGATGCTGACCGACGGGATGATCGCGATGGATGTGGTGTACACCCCGCGAATGACTCCATTCCTTCGACGGGCGGAGAGAGCGGGCGCCCATCTCGTGGAAGGCTGGTCGATGTTCGTTGCGCAGGCCGCCCAACAGCATCGGCAGTGGACGGGCAATGATCCGCCGAGCACGGATGTCTGCATGGACATGAACGCGGACTCGGTGTCCCTCTAGCATCGGGCAAGGAGCAATGCATTGGCGACACTGAGCTACCGAACGGCGGGCGAATCGCATGGTCCCGCGATGATTGCGCTCATCGAGGGGATGCCCGCAGGCGTGCCGATCGATGCAGCATTCATCGATGGCGAACTTCGGCGTCGACAGGGCGGCTACGGCCGTGGCGCGAGGCAGCGCATCGAGGCGGATGCGGTTCGTTTTCTGTCGGGGGTGCGGCAGGGGATGACGATCGGATCGCCCATCGCCATCGAAATCGTGAACGCCGACTCCCGCATCGATGATGTGGAGCGAACCCCGCCTGTCTTCCGTCCACGGCCTGGACACGCGGATCTTGCGGGCAGCATCAAATGGCTCACCACAGACTGTCGCGGCACGCTCGAGCGCGCGAGCGCGCGCGAGACGGCTGCGCGAACCGCGGCAGGGGCCGTGGCGCGATGCCTGCTCCATGCGTTTGGCGTGGAGGTGTTCGGCTTCGTGCGCGGTGCACTGGATGTGCAGAGCGCGCTGCAGCCGAGCGCCGCCGAACTTCCTGCGCTGCGGGCTCGGCGCGACGCGAGTGAGATTTACTGCCCCGACGAATCCGTTTCCACGCGCCTCGTCGAGGCGATCCATCAGGCGAAGGTCGATAAGGACACGGTGGGTGGCTGGTGTGAGACGCATGTGTTCGGACTTCCACCTGGACTTGGATCGTGCGTCAGCGTGGATGCGCGATTGGATTCGCGACTGGCGGCAGCGGTGATGGGCATTCAGGCGTTCAAGGGGGTGGAGATCGGCCTTGGCATGGCGGTCGCTGCGCGGCGAGGCAGCGAGGTGCACGATCCGATCCACTTCGATCCTTCGAAGCGCGGCGAGAGCCATCTTGGATTCACGCGCCCGACGAACAATGCAGGGGGGCTGGAAGGCGGCATGACCAATGGCATGCCCGTGGTCGTGCGCGGAGCCATGAAGCCAATTTCCACGCTGCTTCGCGGCATGCCGAGCGTGGACCTTCGAAGCGGCGAAGCATCCCAGAGCCAGTACGAGCGATCCGACATCAGCGCGGTTGCTGCGGCAAGCGTGGTGATGGAGCAGGTCGTTGCATTCGAGGCGGCGCGTGCCTTCGTGGAAAAGTTCGGCGGCGACTCGCTGAGCGAGGTTCGCGCCAACCACGCGGCGTTCCTGCATGCTGCCCGTCAGCTTGGCAGCGGCGGGAGTTGAACGCCTCGCCGCGAGCGGTTCACGGAAGCAGTTTGCGCCACGCGGCGTCGTCGATCACCAGCGAGAGTCGCTGCTTGTCTTGCCGCATCGCGAGGGCTTCGGCCATGCCGGAGAACATCGTCGCATCCATCGGCTCAGGCGCTGCGTCGCCTTCTGCTTCTTCTTCGACTGCTTGCGATGCCATCATCATGCCGAGCATCGATGTCAGGCTGCGAGTCGTGGATGTCCAAGACTCATTGAACTCCTGCGCAGCAGCGTCATTCTCGAATGTCATCGCAGCGCGAATCTCGGGCTTGGGGCCAAACTGGAGCCCGATGGACGCCATCTGAAGCGACTGCATGGAGTCCTCGAAACCCGCGAACGCAGCGGTCAACATGCCGCCGTCCTCGTCCATTCCCTCCGAGAACGAGTCACGCATGGAATCGGTGATGCGAAGTCCGATCGTCACGGGCGATGCGGTCACGCCAGCGAGCGCATTCTCCAGGGCTGCCGCCGCCGCAGCATCCCCACTTCCGAGCGCGCGGGTCATGCCTTTGGGTTTCACCCAATACCACCCGCCACCGACTGACTCCACAGACGCATCCGTCATCCACTCGTTCATTGCAGCCGCCACTTCCTTCTCCGCGCCAAGCTTCCTGGTCTGCACGAGCAGCAGCGTTGCATCAGGATCCTCAAGCACCGCGCCACCCGTGGCAAGCCCGACGCTCGGGGCCTCATCGGCCAGCAGGTAGATATTGCTTCCTTCCATGGCGCGGAGTGCCGCAAGCGACTTTCCGTACTTGACCATCTCGGGCTCCTGATCGAGCCCGAGCGCCTGCAGTTGCAGCAGGCCCGAAATCTGCACCACTGCTGGAATCTTGGAGCGCATCATGATCCCAGCGAGTGTCTGGATGCTCTCTTGCATCGCCGCCGCATCGGTGCCGGTCGTGGAGATGCGCACCGCGCTCGTCGTTGTGGCGGAACAGGCGGCAGCGGGCAGCCGATTGCTCACCTGTTCACAGGCTGCGGCAAGCACAACCGCTCCACACAGGAGAAGTGAACGCGCGGCAGATCGAGTGGCAGTCTGGAGCATTGCGGGATGTGGAAAGAGCTTCATGCGGTCATGCTAGGGGCGACGGCGAACGCCGCTCTATCCTCGATGCCATGTGCGGAGTCGCGGGCTTTCTCGATCCGAGTGCTCGCGTGCGCAATGCACGCGGCGTCCTTGATCGAATGTCGGATGCGCTGCATCACCGCGGCCCTGATGACAGCGGAGTGTGGTGGCAACCGCCGCTCCCGTTCGGTTTGGCGCATCGCAGGCTTGCGGTGATCGACCCGACGCCAGCGGGGCATCAGCCGATGGCAAGCGAGACGGGTCGCTGGGTGATCGGCTGGAATGGCGAGGTCTACAACGCACCTGAGCTGCGCATCGAACTTGAGCGTGCAGGTATGCGCCGGTGGCGTGGGCACAGTGATACCGAAGTCATGCTCGCCACGCTCGATGCGTGGGGGATCGAGCGAGCGGTGGATCGCTGGCGTGGCATGTTCGCAGGAGCCGTCGTCGATCTGGAGCGGCGCCTCCTGCACTTGATTCGGGATGGTGCCGGCAAGAAGCCGATGGTGTGGGGCTGGATCGATGGCGTTCTCGGTTTCGCGAGCGAGTTGCGCGCGCTGCGGGCGATCGGGCGTGCCATGCCCCCTGTGCATGATGGTGCTGTGGCCGCATTCCTGAGGTACGGGTGCGTGCCTGGCGAACAAACAATCCTGCGTGGGATCTTCCGTGTACCTCCAGGTGCATTGCTCTCCTGGCCTCTCGAAGGTGCGGTGGGGGCTGAGCCGCAGCGAATGGAGTGGTGGAATCCTCTTCGCGTGGCGCGAGCGTGCGAGTCCAAGCCGCTGGCGATCGATGCCGCCCAGATTCCGCGGCAGCTGCAGGAACAGATCGATGCGGCTGTTGCTCGTCGGCTGCGTTCGGATGTGCCCGTGGGCGTGTGTCTTTCGGGTGGGATCGACAGCGCACTGATCGCGGCATCCGCAGCGCGCTTGACGGGATCGGCCATTCACACCTTCACGCTTGGATTCGACATCGAGGGTTTCGACGAGAGTGCTGCCGCGCAGTCGACGGCGCGGGTCATCGGATCGAAACACGCGCTTCGCATCGCCACCAGTGCCGATGTGATCGCGGCGGCGACTCGTCTCTCGCAGGTGTACGACGAGCCATTTGCGGACAGCAGTCAGATCGCCGTTCTGCTGCTGAGCGAGTTTGTGCGCGGTTCCGTGACGGTCGCTCTCAGTGGGGATGGTGGAGACGAGGTGCTCGGCGGCTACGAGCGTTCCGCGGCGATCGCATCGTGGTGGAGTGCGCGGCTCGGTGGCCGCGGATGGGTGGCAACTGTGCAGGCGGATTTCGCTCGGCGCATGATGCCGGTGCTCGTGCCGCTGCTTCGTCGGGCGCCACGCCTCATCGGGCGCGGCGGCATTTCACGGCCGCAGGAGAAGCTCGAGAAGCTGAGCGCGCTCGTTCGTTCCGAGTCACTCGGCGCGGCGATCGACGCACTCTCATCGATCGATGTGGACAGCTCCTCGCTGCTCGCGAAGTCCACGCAGCCCTTGGCGCGCCTGCAGGATGCAGACGATGCGATCACCACGGAGGGCATCCTGCGCCGCGTCTTGCGCGAGGAGTTCGCAGGGCAGCTCATCGATGATCTGTTGGTCAAGGTCGACCGTGCGTCGATGTCAGTTGCGCTCGAAGTGCGTTCACCATTCCTCGACCGTGATCTCGTCGAGTGGGCTTGGCGTCTACCGATGGATGCGAAGGTTCGCTTTGGACACAAGCAGCGATCGTTCGTGTGCAAGTGGGCAGCCCGAGAACTCGCGCGTTCGGTTTGTCCAGAGGTGGCCGACCTTCCCAAGATGGGTTTCGGCGTTCCCATTGCCGCATGGCTGCGCGGCCCCCTTCGGCCCTGGGCGGAGTCGCTCCTCTCGCGCAGTGCGGTATCGCGGGCAGGGCTCCTGCGTGCGGAGGGCGTTCAGTCACTCTGGCAACGACTGCTGGCAGGGGATGATTCGCCCCGCCACCAGGTGTGGTCCGTGCTGATGCTGCAGGCATGGAGTGAACGCTGGCGCTGACACGAGGAGCTTGCGCATAGGCTTGGCCGCATGACGCCGATGCCCACGCCGCTCGACTCACTCGGTGAACGCTTCACGCTGCAGGAGGCGCTGGAAGCGGTGATCCGACACTTTCGCTGCGACAGCGGCACCATCCACGCAACCGCGGCGGATGGGCACCTGCATCTGCGTGCACTCGTTGGTCAGTTCCCGCCACCCGTGCTCGATGCGATCCGCACGATTCCCTTCGGCAAGGGGCTCGCAGGTCTCGCTGCATCGCGTCGCTCTGCCGTGACGGTGTGCAATCTCCAGAGCGATCAGTCGGGCGATGTTCGACCAGGCGCTCGTGCGACCGGCATGGAAGGGGCGATCACCGTTCCCGCAATCGACACTGGCACTGGCGAAGTGGTTGGCGTGATGGGCGTCGCGTGCATCGCCCCGCGCACCTACACCGACGAGGAGAGTGCGCACTTGCTCTCGTGTGCAGTCGCGGTCATTCCGCTGCTGCGCGCTGCGTCAGCCTGATCCGCGGGCGAATCACACTGACTGCGGAGTACCGTTGGACTTCTCGAAGGTGAACGACTTGCCTTGGTGGCCCACAGCGACCGTGTCACCGTCTTGAAAGACGCCGCTGAGGATTCTCGTGGCAATCGGGTTCTCGATGCGTTGCTGGACCACCCGCTTCAGCGGACGAGCTCCGAATTGCGGGTCGTAGCCTTCCGAGGCAAGCGCCTTGCAGGCATCGTCCGACACATCGAGACCGATGCCGCGCTGCTTCAGTCGTCGTCCGAGGAGTTCCAGTTGAATCCTCGTGACCGCAGCCAGTTGGGTTCGGGAGAGTTGCTGGAACACGACGGTCTCATCGATGCGGTTGAGCAGTTCAGGACGCAGGCGCTCTTTCAGCAACTTTCGGACTTGCGCCTCGATGATCTCCTCGGGTTCGCCGCGCTCGCCCATATCGAGGATCGCTGCGGATCCGATGTTGCTTGTCATGACGATGATCGTGTTTGCGAAGTTGACGGTGCGCCCCTGTCCATCCGTGAGCCGCCCATCATCGAGCACTTGGAGCAGCACATTGCTGACATCGGGGTGTGCCTTCTCGAACTCATCGAAGAGCACCACGCAGTACGGGCGCCGACGCACCGCCTCGGTCAGCCGTCCGCCCTCGTCATAGCCCACATAGCCTGGCGGCGCGCCGATGAGGCGCGCAACCGCATGCTGCTCCATGAACTCACTCATGTCGATGCGCACGAGCGCGTCGGCGGAGTCGAAGAGCATTTCGGCAAGCGCCTTGCAGAGTTCGGTCTTGCCAACGCCAGTCGGACCGAGGAACAGGAATGAGCCGATGGGGCGGTTGGGTTCTCCCAGCCCGGCACGATTGCGGCGCACCGCCTCCGCCACTGCGCGAACGGCTGTGTCCTGCCCGACCACCCGCCTCTGCAGCGACTCCTCGATGTGCAGCAGCTTCTCGCGTTCGCTCTCGACGAGCTTGGAGAGGGGAATGCCCGTCCACTTGGCAACCACCTCGGCGACGGATTCCGGATCAACCTCCTCCTTCACGAGCGCACCGCCCGATTCGAGCCGCGTGCGCAGTGCAGTTTCCGCATGGGTGCGGCGCCGTTCGAGTTCGCGAATCTCGCCGTGTTGGATGCGTGCCGCGCGGTCGAAGTCGCCGCGCCGCTGCGCTTGTTCGAACTCCACCTTCTTTGCCTCGATATCGCGGTCGATGTGCTTGACAGCATCGAGGTCCGCCTTCTCCACTTCCCACTGTGCGGTCATCGCGCGATCGCGCTCACGCTCTTCGGCAAGTTCCTGCTCGACGGCAGTGAGTCGCTGCGCACTCTTGGGATCCTTTTCAATCTGCAGTGCTGCCTTCTCGATCTCGAGCGTGGTGATGCTGCGACGGATGGCATCGAGTTCCATGGGCATGGAGTCGTTCTCGATGCGCAGGCGGCTCGCGGCCTCATCGAGCAGGTCAATCGCCTTGTCGGGAAGGAAGCGATCGCTGATGTACCGATCGCTGAGGTGGGCCGCCGCGACCAGGGCGCTGTCCTGGATGCGGACACCGTGGTGTGCCTGATACCGCTCCTTGAGTCCACGAAGAATCGCGATGGTGTCTTCCACGGATGGCTCCCCGATGTAGACGGGGCTGAAGCGGCGCTCGAAGGCCGCATCCTTCTCCACATGCTTTCGGTACTCATCGAGCGTGGTGGCGCCG
>SYGP01000032.1 GCA_005799495.1 Planctomycetia bacterium | reverse complement strand
CGCCAGTCCACGTTTAAGCGCTGCGGGCCCGCGTGTGTGGCGATGATTAGTATGGATTTGGGCTGCCGCATGCCTCCCGAATAGCGATGCGGATAGTCCGACAGCAGTTGCATCTTCGCCGTGCGGACGCGTTCGGGCAGCGTGCGCTCGAGGTCACGCATGGCATCGGCCGACGCCCTTCCTGAATCCACATCCGCGCGCAGCGCGACCAGTTCCCGCTTGAGCCGCGACTCGATCGGCTGATAGATGCCGACCTCGTCGAGCGCCTTCAGTGCGATCTCCACGGCTTCGTCCGCAGAAACCTTCTGGTGCAGGAAGATCGCCTCCAGGATTTGGTCACCGATGGAATACACGGGGTTCAGGCTCGTCAGCGGCTCCTGGAAGATCATGGCGATCTCCCCCCCTCGAATCTTCAGCATCTCGCGCTCCGACAGCGACAGCAAATCGCGACCGCCGAACAGGATCGTCCCGCGTTCGACGCGCCCCGGCGGACACGGGATCAACTGCATCGTCGTCATCGCGGTGACGCTCTTGCCGCAGCCGGATTCGCCCACCACGGCGAGCGTCTGCTGCGGATGGATGGTCAGACTGACCCCAGCCACCGCCTGGATGCGGGGACCGGCGCCATTGTCGAAACTGACCGCAAGATCAGCCACGGTCAGCAGCGGTTGTGACGGAGGCGGATTGGGAACTGCCGCGGTCATCCTTGGGCCGCCTTCCTCAACTTGGGATCGATTGCATCGCGCATGGCTTCACCGAGCAGGTTGTACGACAGAACGGAGAGGAAGATGGCGAGTCCTGGGAACACGGCAAGCCACCAGACAAAGGTGCCTGTGGCAGCGGTTGCGCTCGAGAGCATCTTGCCCCAACTTGCTTGCCCATCGGGGCCGAGCCCGAGGAACGACAGCGTCGCCTCAATGGTGATTGCGGCGGCGATGGCGAAACTGGTGTCCACGAGCACGGGCGTCACACCGTTGGGCAGCATGTGCCTCATGAGCACCGAGCGCACGGGCAGTCCCGTCGCCTGCGCCGCCTGCACGAAATCCATCTGCCGAATGCGGAGGAACTCCGCGCGGGTGAATCGAGCCGCGCCCGTCCAAGAGAAGATGCCGATGATCGCCATCATGACATAGGTATTGCGCGGCAGCACGCCTGCGGCGACGATGAGAACGAACAGCGTTGGCACCGCCATGAAGATCTCGACGACGCGGTAGAGAAGCAGATCAACCCAACCGCCGAAGTAGCCCATGAGCGCACCCACGGTCACGCCAATGAGGACGCTGATTCCCGTCGAGACCAAGCCGATCGAAATGGAGAGGCGGCACGCCCACAGCAGTTGCGCGAGCACATCGCCCCCGAGGGCGTCGGTGCCCAGCCAAGTCCGCCGCGCACCAAAGGGCGTTCCACGGAAGCCATCGAGGTGGCGGATGTCCGAAACCTGCGTGCCAGGCGCTTGTGCGACCATGTCGCTCCGCGTGTACTCGGGAGACCAGGGAATGATCGTCCAGATCGCTCGAACCCGTCCCGCCGACTCCTCGAGCACGATCTTCTCGTGATTCACGATCGTGGGCGCACCCGCCGCCCACACGAGCACACCCGAGAAGACTGCAACGACTGCCACCACGAGGACGCGCCGCGCGGGTGAAAGGATGATGGGTACCGCAAACGCCACCACTGCGGAAAGCAGTGCCGCGGAAGCGATCAGCGGCCACGGGCCACTTTCCAGCCGCGCCCAGGTGCGGAGCCACGGAAGCGAAGAACTCTCGGACGCCCACACGAAGACCTGCGACAAAACGATGGTCGCACCACCTTGGGCGAGCAGCGCAGCGAGCACGGTGATGCGAACACTCCGCCCGAGAGATGCCGTGCCGAAGAAGACCCAGGGCAATCCCACCACGGCGCCGATCATCAGCAGCCAATCGCTTGGCGTGAGATGCGTGATCAGGGGAAAGCTGCGCGACTCGACGCTGCCGTCCGCGGCGAGCCGATCGAGCATGATCGGATGTGCGTTCGCGACCAGCGGCGCAAAGACCGCGAAGAAGCCCATGATGCTGATCCACACGATGCCAAAGACTGCGCCCGGTCGTGCACGCACCCGATCCCATGCGTCGCCCCAGAAACTCTTCGCTTCACGCGCGCCGATGCCGCGCATGACTTCGACGCCCGAGACCGACTGCGGCATGTCTGCGAGTGCTTCACTCATAGGCCACCCGCGGATCGCACAGCGCATAAAGGATGTCCGCCACCAGCAGCGCGAGCAGGCTGACGGACGAAATCATGAATGTATTGGCGAGGATCAATTCGCGGTCGCGCAGATTGATCGCCTCAATCACGAGGCTTCCCATGCCGGGGATCGTGAAGATGCGCTCGACGACCACGCTGCCGCCGAGCATTGCCGGAAAGATGCCAACGAACATGGTGATCAGCGGCAGCAAACTGTTGCGCAGCACATGACTGATCACGATGTCCTTCCGAGGAACGCCCTTGGCGCGCGCGGTGCGCACATAGTCCGCATTGAAGTTGTCGAGCATGCTCGCGCGCGTCTGCTTGCTCAGGACCGCAAAGCCGCCGTACACCAAGCACAACACGGGCAGCGCCAGATGCCAGATCGTGTCCAGCATCCAGCCCCGCTGCCACACGCCCGAAGCGTCCGTGTGCGGCAGGAAGGTCATCGTCGCCTCCGCGCTGTCGTGCAGACCGCTCACGGGAAACCAGCCGAGATACTGGTTGTTGGCGAGGAATCCGATGGCGAACACACCCGCGAGCACGACGGGTACCGAATAGAGGAGCAGGAAGAGGAATCCGCTTGCGATGTCCGCAACGCCACCCCGCCGAATGCTCGCGAGCACACCTGTCGGCACCGCGACGAGATAAATGATCGGGAACGCGATCAGGTTGATCAGCATCGTGACGGGGAGCGCGGTCTTGATGAGATCCCACACGGGACGGTTGCGTGAGAACGCCACCCCGAAGTCTGGCGAATCGATCGACACGACATCGCGGATCACTTCGATCCCCGCGGGCGGAAATGGGCGTGCAGCAAACGCGATCGTCGCACGCTGCCGAGCCTCTTCCGCGAGCGACCATGCCTGATGCATCTGCTCGGCGGCTGCGTTCACCTTCGCCCAAGTCGCCGTCGTGTCGGAAACAGAGCCATCCATCGCGCCACCACCGAGCGGCAGATCACGGAACTCATTCGGATCGGCACCACCCTTGGGGTCCAGCCGCGCCGTCCACGGATCGCCAAGCGCGCGAACATGATCGGCGAGGGCATCCTTGAACGCCCGCATCGATCCCACATACGTTCGCCGTCGCCCTTCCGCATCGCGCTGCAGCGTGCGGAACTCTTCGATGAGGCCATCGCCCGACTGTGGTGTGAAGGTGACCTCGAAGGCGTCGGGAGCGGCGAATGCCCATGGCATCAGCGGCTTCGGCAGTTCGCGCGGTCGTGGGATGCGTTCACCCGAGGGTGATTCGAGGGGCGTGCTTCCAAAGCGCACTGGGCAGACGCGGGCAATCCATCGCCCGTACTGGACCACAACCGGATCGTTGAGCCCGTAGCGATCCTCGAGGTACGCCTGCATCTGCGCAACCTTGCTCGTATCGCTCATCTGCCCACCTTGCACGGCGAGTCCGGCACCGATGCCGCCGGGCGCGAGCGCCACGATGAGAAACACCATCAGCGTGATCCCAAGCACCGTGGGGATCATCAGCAACAGGCGTCGGATCAGGTAGGTGGCCATCGGACAGGCTCGCGATCAAGCGGTCGGATCAGTAGGCGGGCGCCGGCACCGATGTGCGAAAGAACTCCTCGGGCTGCAGTCCAGTGCGATACATGTTGACATTGCCGAAACGACGATCGACGAATCGCAGCCACGGAGCCACGCGCACGAATGTGTAGGGCTGCTGCTCCGCAATCACCGCTTCGAGTCGACGCCAGACCAGCATGCGGTCGGACTCGACCATCGTGCGCCGCCCCTGTTCGATCAGCGCATCGGCGTCGGCATTTCGCCACTGGGTGAAGTTGTCGCCGCCCTCGCGCGTGCTCTCGGAGTGCCAGATCTGTCGCGGGTCGCTCTCGGGTGCATTGTTGCCCCACCCCATCGTGATCGCATCAAAGTCGCGCAGTTTCAGCAGGTCCTGATAGCGGCTCCAGTCGACGGGCCGAGTGGTCACCAGAATGCCCGCATTCGTGAAACTGTCCTTCACGAAGCGCGCGAGTCGCTCGGAAATCTCGCCTCCTGTTGCATAGGTGTACTCAAAGGAGAACTTGTCGCCCGCTTCGTTCTCCAGGATTCCATCACCATTGCGGTCCTTCCATCCTGCCTCGGCCAGCAGTGCCTTCGCCTGCTCGGGATCGAAAGGCAGGGGCTTCAGCGCAGGATCGCTTGCCGGACTCTCTGGATTCATCGGACCCTTCGAGACGATCCCGATGCCATCCCAGATATCGCGAATCATGCGCTCGCGGTCGAGCAGCATGGTCATGGCGCGCCGCACGCGCGCATCATGAAAAGGCGTCTGAACTTTGCCCGCTCGAAGTCCGCACTGCCATGCGATGAACGAATAGCCACAGCGCATATTCACCCACTTGAGCGCGTAGAACGACTTCTCGAAGTCAGCGTCCTCGCGCAGCACCTTGTTGAACTGCGGCGACGATGGAAGGATCATCGATCCCTCGCCGTTGCGCAACGAGACGAGTCGCCCGAGTTCGTCGGACACCACCTTGAAACGAAGGCGCTCGAGCGGCGGCTTCTCCGCCCAGTACTGTTCGTTGCGCACGAGCACGACATCGGTTCCAGGCGTCCACTGCACATCGATGTTGTCCGGACCCGAGGGCAGTCGCTCGAGCTTGAACTGCCCTGAACCCATCATGAGCCCTGTGCCCTGATTGATCTGTGACGGCTCGAACTTGCTGTACCAGTGCTTGGGTAGCACGGGATTCCCGAACGCAATCAGCGTGTTGGTGAAGAACGGTTCCTTGAACTCGAACTCGACCGTCTGCTCATCGATCACCTTCACGGTCTTGAGGTTGTCCTGCGTACTCCGCGACCGCTCCGCTTCAATGAGGGGATTCCCGATGAAATCGAGGTATGTCCAGCGGACATCCTCTGCCGTCACACGCGCACCATCGCTGAAGCGCGCGCGCGGATTGATGTGCGCGCGGATCCACAGCCCGTCGGGGTCGATCTGCCAGGCATCCGCAAGAACTCCCACCATCTGCAGGGTCTTTGGATTGAACGACCCGAGACTCTCGCACACGCGGTCGAGGACGCGCGTTCCGTAGACATCCGACTGGATGTAGGGAACGAGTTTGGCCGGCTGAGCTTCGAAGATCTCGGTGAACTCGCCTCCGACCTCGAACCCTGGAACATCCGCGGGATCGGTCTCGGGTGTGGGTGATGGCCAACGCGTGATGGCAACACCAGGTCGGGCCCATGCATCATTGGTCTGCGCTGCAGCCGCCGCCGGAGCCGCACCGGCGGCGAGAGGCACTCCACTCGCGAAACCCTTTTCGATCTGCCGCTGGAGGAGCGCGTCCTGCCGCTCCATTTCACCGAGTTTCACGCGGATGGACTCGATGGCCAGTTCCATGCGGGTGCGCTGGGTCATCGAAAGCCAGACCGAAATCAGCACCGCCAACAGCAGCAGAATGGTGAAGAAATCCTTGACGCCGAATCGACTTTGCATAGGACTTCAGAGGCTATCAGGAGCCGCGCCGACGGCCCGCAGCAGCGGGATCGACCGCACTGCGCAGCGCATCGCCGAGGAAGTTGAGCGCAAGCAGTGTGGCGGCGATGCTGAGACAAGGCCACAGCAGCAGCCACCAGCGACTGTGCACGGTGTTCACCTCCGAAAGTCCCTCCGAGGCAAGGTTTCCCCACGACGGCATCGGATCGCGCACGCCAATGCCGAGGAAACTGAGGAAGCTCTCGGCAAGGATCGCCGCCGGCACTGCGAGCGCGGCATACACCGCCACCGTCCCCGCCACATTGGGCAGCGCGTGCCGGAAAAACTGCCGAGCGGGACCGATGCCGAGCGCACGACATGCTTCCATGAACGGTTGGGCACGCAGGCTCAGAACCTGACCTCGGATCACACGCGCAATCGTCAGCCAACTGGTGGCTCCAATCGCGACGAGCAGCACGAACAGATCAATCCCCTGCCCGACCCCACCCACACGACGGATTCCCATGCGTTCCACGACACCGTCCACGGCTACTGCAAGCAAGACCACCAGCAACATCGATGGAAGTCCGTAAAGCACATCCACCGTTCGCATGAGCGCATCATCCACCCGTCCTCCGCGCGCACCGCTGAGCGCACCGTACATCGTGCCGACCGTGACGGCGATGAGTGCAGCGCTTCCACCGACGAGAAGACTGACCGCGCCTCCGAGGAGACAGCGCGCCAACAAATCGCGTCCGAGCCTGTCTGTGCCGAGCACTCGCGAGGGGATGTAGTTGCCCGCCGCGCGTTCCTGTTCTGTGACCAGTGCGGCATCCGCGGGCGTCGCCCACCACGACGGTGGCAGCAGCGCGAGTCGCAGGTTGCCCGCTTCATAGCGGCGGACTGGCGCGCCACCCTCCCGCTCCACCCGAGCGAGCGTCCAGGGAAGGCTCAACACGCACAGCCCCACGATGCACGCGAGTATCACTCCACCGGCGCGGGCGGTCGGCGACCACACTGCCCACGTTCGTTCTGGACGATCCATCGTGACGGCTGCGTCCAATCGTGCGCTGCTCACGGTGCTCGATCGGTTGGAACTGACCCGCTGCCCGGCACCGCCGATGAGGGCGCGCCCCCCACGGTGGGTGATGACGGAGGAGCCGGCGTGAACGCCGTGCGCCCACCGAGCAGCGCTTCCTGCCTGCCTTCGCGAACGCCGGCCACGACCTGATCGACCGTCGCATCGCGCTGCCGAGCATCGCGCTCGAGATCGGTGCGCATCGCGCGCACGACCGCATCAATCTCAGCAAGTTCCAGCCCGCGCGAGCGCAGGTTCAGATCGACCAGCCTGCCCGCGAGTTCCCGCACGCGCGCCTCCGACTTCAGCGCCGCTGCTTCATCGCCCGCGCCGCGCTGGGCCAGCCATGCGCTGCCCACCTCCTCGATCTCGCCCTGCACGCGAATCTCCTCGATGCGCAGCGCATAGAGAGCGGGCTTGCGCACGCGAAGCACAGCCAGCGCCGTCAGCCGCTTTCCCGCGCGCGCGACGGCCTCGTTGAACGCCACCGGATCGCTCGCGCGCGCCTGCTCGAGCATCGTCAGCAGTTCGGGGGAAACATCTCGCGCGACATCGATGATCGTCTGTGGATCTGGCTGCAACGCGCCTCCGGGCGCCGCCTGTTCGAGCGACGCAGGAAGGGGCAGAACCCGAGGCGCAGGTCGCGCCGACCCGGTGGCAAGCGAGCCCCAGGCCGCTGCACAGGCAATCGCCGCCGCGATCAGGACAGGATGCAGACGCACGGCGTCGCTGCCACTCACGCGGTTCTTCCATCCGTGGTGTCTCATCGCGCCCCCTGCGCTGCGAGCGCGATCAGTTGCACTTCGTTGGCAAGCTTGCGGTAGGACGCATCCCGAGCTCGCAGCAGGTCGATCGGATCATCGCCGCCTTCGAGCGTGCGCCCACTGACATCCACGACATCACTGTCCGCGAGGAGCGAGACGAGCAGTGGCTCCGAGGGCGTTCCAACAAGAACGCCCCTGCCGCCCTCGACCGCTTGCACCAACGTCGATGCCACACCATCGGTGGGCGTTGGCCGGGACTGCGGCCACAGGAACAGCGCGACTCCGATTGCCGCAGCGACCAGCGCAGCCGCCACGCGACCCCACGAGCGGGTCCGCTCGGACGGGAAGCGCAGCGTGCGCAGCGGCAACGATCCACGCGTCGCCACCTCGAGGCGATCCACCAATCCGGGACGCTCCGCCAGGATGTGCGCCCGTCGACGAAGGATGTCCTGAAGCTCGACACCCTCCGCCACATCCGCGAGCTGCTCAGCGCGTCGCTGCGCATCCGAAACTCGTCCCTCCACAGGACCATCTCCATCACCGTGCGCTGGGTTCATCTGCAAGGTAGAACGCTCCTTTTCTCATGGGATTGCATCGGACGAGGCTCCTTTTTTGGCGCGTTCCATGGACGCGCGAAGTCTGGCGACCGCCCGGTGGTGGCGGGAAAGCAATGTGCCGAGCGGTTCTCCGAGCAGATCTGCCATCTGCTGGAAGCTCAGCCCGCCGAGATGGCGGAGATCGATGATTTCACGGTCGGCGGGCGACAGCTCCGCCATGGCCCGCTCGAGGTCGCGGATTCGCGGGTCGGGCTCGGAGGGCAGCACGGGAGGCGACGTGAACGCGGGATCGCCGCCCGAACCGCCGAGCGCCTCGAGATCACCTGAGGGTCGCGCGTGGCGAGTGCGCCGACGCATTTCGTCTCGAAGGCGGTTCAGCGCCACCGTGAACACCCACGCTTCGAAGCCGACGATGTCGGCCAAGTTCGGCAACCGCTCGGCGACCGTCACGAACACCGACTGCGCGATCTCCTCCGCAAGTTCCGGATCGCCGCAGCGAGCACGAACGAGTGCAAAGACCCGCGGACCCAGTCGCTCGATGATCGTCCGCCATGCCCTCTCCACCGCCCCTCGATCGAGCCCGTCACCACGCGCCACCCGTTCGACGGCGATGCGAAGGTCGTCCGAGGGACCATCAGCCATGCCCTTCTCCAGTCGCAGGCGATGTCACAGCGGAAGGTCATCCTCGATGCCCTGCTCGGCAATCGTCCGGGGTTCGTATGCGCGGAACTCGATGCCCGTTGGAGGAACGCGCGACGAGAAGGAACGGAAGCAAGTGCTGCCCTGATCCCACACCAGCTTCACGACGCCTGTCGGTCCGTTGCGTTGCTTCGCGAAGATGAGTTCCGCGATGCCGACCTTGTCGAGATTCGACTCCGCCCACTCGGGATCACCTTGGTGGTAGTACTCCTCGCGGTGCAGCATGAGGATGACATCGGCATCCTGCTCGATCGAGCCTGACTCGCGAAGATCGCTCATGCGGGGGCGGTGGCCCTCGCGCTGCTCGGCCGCGCGGTTCAACTGCGAGAGACAGACGACCGGCACATCGAGCTCACGAGCCATCGCCTTGATGCCGCGGCTGATCTCGCTCACCTCCACCTGGCGACTCTCGCTGCGCGAACCAGAGCTCATCAACTGCAGATAGTCGATGAAGACGCAACCGATGTTGAACTTCTCCTTCAGGCGGCGCGCCTTGGAGCGCAACTGAAGCAGGGTCAGCCCCGGCGTGTCATCGATGTAGATACGCGAGTCCTGGAGCGAATCGCACGCGCCGACCAACCGCCGCATGTCATCCGACACCAGCGTTCCCCGGCGGAGTCGCTGACCGTCCACACCCGCCTTGGCACACAGCAAGCGCTGCACCAGTTGCTGCCTCCCCATTTCAAGGCTGAACATCACCGATGGCGTGCCACCCAGCGAAACGCCCTCCATCATGTTCAGCGCGAGCGCAGTCTTGCCCATCGACGGACGCGCGGCAAGAATGAGCATCTCCCCTCGCTGCAATCCGCTCGTCATCTCATCGACATCGTCGAACCCACAGCCGACGCCCGTCAGCCCCGAACCCTCCCGCGCCTCGAGACGCTCCATCGCCTCGCGCAGCAGTTCGGGCAGGCTTGATACCGAATTGCTCTCGCGGCGCTGCGCGATGGCGAAGATGCGCTGCTCCGCCTGCTCGAGCACCTTGTCCGTGGACTGATCTCCCGCGAACGCCTCGTGCACGGTCGCACTCGATGCGTCGATGAGTTGCCGCAGCGTCGCCTTGTCACGAACGGTGCGCGCGTACTCCAACGCGTAGTGCGCGCTCGGCATGCTCTCGGAGAGGCGCAAGAGGTAGTCACACCCGCCCACCGCATCGAGCACCTTGCGATCCGTCAGTTGCTGCACAAGGCGCACCACATCGACCGACGCACTGAGGTCGTAGAGATCAACGATGTTGGCATAGATGACTTTGTGGCGATCCTGGAAAAAGTCCTCGGGACTGCGGATCACCGTCACGACATCGCCGATCGCTGCCGGATCCACCAACAAGCAACCGAGCACGGCGGCTTCAGCCTCCTGCGCATTGGGCGGCATCGCCTTCAGCAGACGCACGGTGTCCTGCGGATCCACGCGCACGGGCAAGCCGCCGCCATCCCCCTCCCGGTTTCGCTCGCGCCGCGCCATCAGCCGGCCGCGACGGGCTGTCGATCGACTTCGCTCACCTCACCAACCACGCGATCGCGCATCAGGCGCCCCACCTTGAATCGCACGGACTTGCGGGCGGGCACCCTCACACGCTCGAGCGTCTTGGGATTCTGGGCCGTTCGCGACGCGCGCGTCTTCACTTCGAACACACCGAAGTCACGAAACTCCAGGCGATTCCCAGACGCGAGTTCACCAATCATCTCATCGAGGAACATCTGGAGCGCCTCCTTCACTTCCGCACGGCTCTGCCCGGTGCGCTCTGCGATGCGGTCCACGAGATCCTTCTTGGTGATTGTTGCCATGTCTCTTTCAATCCCACTTGTTTGGTGTGCTTCCGTTCAACCGACGCCCGCGATCAGTATTGTCCCTCCGCTCTCTCGAGTCAAGAGCCTCGAGCAACTGCGGCAACATTTCCACCACTTGTCAACTCGCTTCGCACACGATCGACCACCGAAGTGGTCGAGAGCCCCGGTCGATGAGCCAAGATCAACATTTTTAAGCCAAGTTCCTTGACAACGGCAGATTCGTTGACGGACTTCCCGTCGTAGTCTCCCCCCTTGACATACACATCGGGAACGGTAGCGCGAAGCAGCGCTTCCGCGGTGGGCTCCTCGAAGATGGTGACGTAGTCGACCGACGAAAGCTCGCCGATGAGTTCCGCGCGATCACTCTCGCAGTAGATCGGACGCGATGCGCCCTTCAGTGCCCGCACTTGCGCATCGCAGTTGAGTCCCACCACCAAGATGCTGCCGTGTGACTTCGCCTCCCGCAGATAAGCGACGTGCCCCGCATGCAGCACATCGAAGCAGCCATTGGTCAGCACGATCGTTCGACCCGCGGCGCGATGCGCAGCGATCTCCACCAACAGATCGGCTCGTGTGCGCAGTTTGCCGCGCACGGACTGGCTGAGTCGGATCACCTGTGCCTGCACCTCGGGCAGGGTGAATGCCCGAACGCCAAAGACCTCCACCTCCATGCCCGCCGCCACATTGGCCAGCGCCACGGCCTCAGCCCAGGGCACGCGATTCGCCGCCGCACCCGCGAGCACTGCGAGCACCATGTCTCCAGCCCCAGCCACGTCGTACACGGGGCGTGCCACGGTGGGCAGGTGCTGCGCCTCACCCGTTCGTTCCTGCAAGACGGCGCCGAAGCGGTCCAGGGTGACGATCGAAGCATCCAAGTCAAGCGCCGTACGCAGTTGCGCCGCGAGCACCTTCGATCCCGCGATCACATCGGTCGGATCAACGGTCCGCCCCACCGCCTTCTCCGCTTCCGAGCGGTTCGGCGTGATCGCCGTTGCACCGCGGTATCGATCGTAGTCATGGATGGCGGCGGGATCGACCAGCACCGGAATGCCCCTTTGCCTGCAACGCGTGATCACCCGTGCACAGAGTTCAGCCGAGCAGACTCCCTTGTTGTAATCCTCGATGCACACGACATCACATCGTTCGATCTCCCGGTCGACCACGCGCGAGATCTCGGCGCGTGTCGCGTCACGGATCGGCGCTCGCGACTCGACATCGATGCGGAACATCTTCTGCGGATGGCGGTGCTGAGCGCGCCCGATCAGCGAACGCTTCACCGTGGTGGGGCGCGTGGAATCGGCGATCAAACCGTCGGTCGCACACCCGCCGTGTTCAAGACATCGGCGCAGAACGCCTCCCTCCTCGTCAGACCCAACGACGCCGACACACGACACGGATCCGCCGAGCGCCGCCGCAAACACGGACACATTCCCAGCCCCGCCGGGCGTGTCGGTGGTCGCCTTCGGCTCCCGTACGGCGAGCACCGGCACGGGAGCATCGGGGCTCAGCCGCTCGGCATCGCCTTCGAGCGCCTGATCGAGCATGAAGTCCCCGATTACGAGCAGGCGGAACGATTTCCAGTTGCGAAGCGCAGCCAGCATGCGATCCTCGGTCGTTGGCATGGGATCAGAGGCTACCGCCGCACCGGGGCTGAACCCAAGGCGTCGCCGAAAAGGGTGTCGAGCAGCCTGCGCAGCTCCGTCTCGCCAACGAGGAATCGGATCTCCAATCGCGGCACGATCACGGGCAGTCCGATCACCAAATGATCGGGCGCCACCTTCACCCAGTCCTTCATGGTCATGACCACCGCCTCCGCGCGCGCGGCACGCGCAGCCACCGTCAACTGCGCGACCCGCGTTCGACCGTACCGAGCGTGATCCCGAAGCCCCGCGGCATGAACCACTTCGGCTCCGCATGCGCGCGACTGTTCGGCAAAGTCGTCCGGACGACCGACCCCCGCCCACACCGACACGCGCCGACCTCGCAACCACTCCACCGGCTGCGAGACGCAGGTGCGCCGTCCGCACGGCTCCACCGCGAAGGTGGAAAGCGCCGCCCACGCATGCTCGCACCAGGCGAGCGGCGGACGACCATGCATCGACTCGACGAGTGAACTCAACTGCGCATCGACCGCCGAAGCACGCGTGACGATGACTGCACTCGCCCGCGCCATGCCCAGCCCGGACTCGCGCAGCCGACCGAGCGGCAACAGTCCGCCGCGCAAGGCGCGACCACGAGCGTCCACGAGCACAAGGTCGAGATCGCGCGCGATGCGGCGATGCTGGAATCCATCATCCAGGATGACGCATCCAATACTTGCATCATCCGACATGACATGCCGAATGGCATCGAGGCGCCGCGCGCCCACCGCGAGGCGCGCATTGGGCAGCAGCAGTTGGTGTTCCGATGCCTCATCCGAGAGCCCGCCGTGGCTGCGGTATCCGCGCAGCGCAATCAGCGGAACGCACCCCCGTGCAAGCGCGTGCGCCGCGATCCAACGCACCACGGGGCTTTTCCCCGTACCGCCCATTTCGATGTTGCCCACCGACACCACAGGAACACCGAGGGAGTGAACGCCCACGCCACGGTCGAAACGCGCATTTCGCACGCGAACGACCGCACCGTAGGCGGCGGCTGCGATCCGCGCCGCGGGATCGCACCACGTCGGCAGCAAGCGTTCATCCGCATTCATGTGTGCAGCGCGCCACCTGCGCCGAGCAGCCTGCGCAGGATGGGCAACACCATCCGCAGCGGCAATCCCGCCACCGTGGATGGATCGCCGTCGCACTCGACGGGCCAACCGGCCAGCAGGATTTCGTCGATGTGGTAACCGCCTGCACGACCCTTCCACGCACCCGACGCGATGTGCGCATCCAAGAGGTCCTTCGGAACATCGCCGAGGCGCACGCGTGCCACATCGCTCGAAAGAAAGCGCCGACTGGTGATGAGGCAGTGAATCGCGACACCGGTCACCACGCGTTGCGTTCGCCCGAAAGCGCTTTCGAGCACTTGCCGCGCGGCAGCTGCATCGGCAGGCTTCCCACACACCTGGTCATCGAGCACGCACACCGTATCCGCGGCAAGAATGACGCGCGCGTTGGGCGCATCGCGCGTCAGCCGCTCCCGCTGCCGCAACAGTTGTGCGACCTTGAACCAGGCGAGCGCACAGCAATCCTCGCCCGCATGATCCGCGCGCACGCGAAGCATCCCGTCATCGATGCGAGGCACAAGAACGGACACGGCAATTCCTGCCGCTTCGAGCAGTTCCCTGCGACTCACGCTTGCACTGGCAAGGATCACGGGCGCCGTCACGCCACACCCTCCATGGAGCGCAGTCGCCGCTGCACGAGTGTCGCCACGGCTTCCACGCTGATGCGTTCCATCACGGCTGCGCCGCGCACGGCATCGCGGTGTTCATGTTCATCGAGTTGCATCCCTGCTCCGCCGTGAACGCACCACTCCGCGCCGCCGTAGGGACCATCGATCCACGGTCGCGTGGCACCGTAGAGGCCCACGAACGGTGTGCCGAGCCCAGCGGCCATGTGGATCGGCGCAGAGTCGAGCCCGATCAACAGTGCTGCATCGTGGACCGCAGCCACGGTTGCGGCAACGGACAACTGTCCCGCCATGTCATGAATGCGGAATCCGCCGATTTGGCGCAGCAGCTCGGCGATGGGCGCAGTCTGCGGCTCCTCGCCGGGCGCACCGGTGAGGAGCACATCACGAATACCGCTCGCAAGAAGTTGTGCGCTCACCGCGTGCAGCAGCGCGGCATAGCGCGCGTTCGGCCAACGCTTGCCAGCCCAGCCGTTGGTGGTCGCAAGCACCAGCATGCGCGGACCGATCGATGCGCGCTCGCTCGCCGCCTGCCACTCACGCTTGCCCGCGACCGAAACATCGAGCCGCATGTCGGCGCGCGCAGGCGCACCGACCGCCGCCACCAACTCAAGCATCGCATCCACCACGTGCGAATCCGGTCGCCTCGGCACTCGCCGATTCGCGCCGAGCCACGCGAACTCCCGGCTCCCTTGGTGCCCGACGCGCGTCCTCGCGCCTGTGACCAGAGCCATCAGACCGCTTCGCGCCAGCCCCTGCGCATCGATCACCAGGTCATACCGCCCGCGCCGCAGCTTCGTGAACCACTGGACCGTTCTCACGGCGACGGGAATGCTGCGCCACCACCGCCGAAAATCGCGCTTGGGAAATGCGATGACGCGGTCCACCGCAGGGTGCCCCTGCACCGCGCCCATCCAGCGGTCTTCCACGACCCAATCCACGGACGCCTTCGGGAACGCCTCCCGCAGCGACCAGGCGATCGGCACCGTTCGGCACACATCGCCGAGCGCGCTCGGGCGCACAATGAGGATGCGCCTGGGTGGCGAGCGCATGCGGAGGGAGGAGGCGAAGTATAGTGTGCCCGGCGGGCGATTCCGAGCGGCATCCGTGAACGACCCAAAGCAACAACCTCCGCGCCCCGCCACTCCACCGGCGGCGTCCATTCCGCCCACGGCGCCGAGGGCACAGCCAGCGGCGAGTCCTCCTGCTCGCGATCCAGGTGAGTCGGCAAGCGGCGAGAGTGGTGGTTCACGAACCGGCAGTTCGAGCGACACCATGCTCGGGAAACTCATCGTGGATCGCGGGCTCGCGACACAAGCAGAGTTGGACGCTGTGTTTGCTGCGATGCGAACACCCGCCGGAGCCGCGCGTGCGTTCGTTGACATCCTGGTCGAAGGACAGATCGTCACGCGTCGCCAACTGGCGCGGCTTCGCAGCGAGGCGGAGAGCGACCGTTCCGTGCTGCGCATCCCCGGCTATCAAATGGTGAAGAAACTCGGCGCGGGCGCGATGGCCGCCGTGTATCTCGCGCGCCAGACCAGTCTCGACCGATTGGTGGCGATCAAGATCCTGCCGCGCCGATTTTCTTCGGATCCCACCTTCGTGGAACGCTTCTACAAGGAGGGACGCGCCGCCGCAAAGCTGTCCGATCCGAACATCGTGGGTGCGCTCGATGTCGGCAGTGTGGGCGAGCAGCATTACTTCGTCATGGAGTATGTCGATGGCGAGACCGTCCACGACCTCATCACGAAGTCGAAGCGAATTCCAGAGCGGGACGCGCTCGCGATCACGCGGCAGATCGCCAGTGCGCTGAAGCATGCGCATGCCAAGGGATTCATCCACCGCGACATCAAGCCGAAGAACATCATCATGACGAAGTCCGGTACCGCGAAACTTGCCGACCTCGGTCTTGCGCGGGCCATCGACGACAAGAAGACCGCCGAAGCGGAGAGGCACAAGGCGTTCGGCACGCCCTACTACATCAGCCCGGAGCAGGTACGCGGGTCCGTGGACCTCGGCCCACCCGCTGACATCTACGGACTTGGCGCAACGCTTTACCACATGCTCACGGGGCGCGTTCCGTTCAAGGGAAACGGCCCGAGTGAAGTCATGCGGGCGCATCTGTCCGAGGAACTCGTTCCTCCGGATCAGGTGGTGGGTGGCGTCTCGCAGCACACCGCCGAGATCGTTGAGCTCATGATGCGCAAGCGTCCCGCGGAGCGCTACCAAAGCGCCGTGGAACTGATGGAGGATCTTGATCTGGCGCTTGCCGATCAGCCGCTGCGGTACGCCACGCGCGCGGTCGATCTCGCCGACATTGCCAGCGATGTCGAGTCGCAGGCGCAGACCACGGTGCAGACCGCCGCCACGACGGGGAGCCTGCCGCAGTGGGCGGTTCTGCTCATCGTCGTGCTGTCCGTGACCTGCCTCGCCCTGCTCACCCTTGTCATCCTGAAGTGAACGCGCCCGCCGCGCCGTGCGCCCCGCGGACTCCTCAGCGCAGTTCGACCATCATCTCTATCTCGACGCTTGCACCAAGCGGCAGTGCGTTGGTTCCAACGGCGGCTCGCGCGTGACGCCCCGCCTCGCCGAAGATCTGCTGCAGGAGATCGCTCGCACCATTGGCAACCTTGGGCTGCTCGGTGAATCCATTGCAACTTGCGACAAAGACACCCAGTCGAACGATGCGCGCGACTCCATCGAGCGATCCGCCGCACTCGCCCGCCACCACGGCAAGTCCGTTCAGGATGCACTGTCGCGCTGCCTCTTGCGCGCGTTCAATGGAGACGGGATCGGGAACCGCCCCGATCGCCAGAAGTGTGCCATCGCGGAAAGGAAGTTGTCCACTGACGATCAAGAGATTGCCGGTCCGCACACAGGGGACATAGGACGCGACTGGCTTCGGCGCGGGCGGGAGCACAATCCCGAGGCGGGAAAGGGCATCGCTCGGCGAACGGAACTCGGCTTGGTGTGGCTTTGACTGGGTCATGGGAGCAAGGATGAAGAAAATGAAGAGGAAGTGGAAACTTGACTCAACCTGAATCGGGGTTACTCTCGTAAGAGTAGTTGATTGACATCTTGGCTGGCGGGTACTTTTACCGAGCGCGTGTTGAGCTCACCCTGTCTTGATTGCCCTTGTTCGAGGGCGATTCCTACCCACCCGCGAGCCGACATTTCGAAGCCCTCTTCGGCGCCCTTCCCTGGAGCAACTCTGGAGTAACTCTGGAGCAACTCCTGAGCTGGGCGAATCCTGAAGGGGATCTGTTGGCAGATTTCGTTCGCGCTGGTTGGGTGGTTTCACCGAATCTTCGTCACGCCGTGGCGGCGGTCAACCTCCCAGAACTTCCTGTGGATTCTCTCGGGCTACCCGCTTCTGTAGGTAGTCCGGCATTTCGTGCTCGTCCTCTGATATTGAAATGAACAACATCACCATGAACAACATCCTTCGAAACACCCGCCGTGCATTCACGCTCGTCGAACTTCTCGTGGTCATTGGCATCATCGCTGTCCTGATTGGGCTGTTGCTGCCAGCCCTTTCGAAGGCACGCGATCAGGCCCGCACGATGAAGGACTCGACCCAACAGGTGCAGATTCACAAGGCCATGGTGATCGAGTCCAACAGCGACTCGCAGGGTCGGCTTCCGACGCCCGGTCTCTACAACCGCAGAGCCTACGGCGGGATCCAAACCCAAGGGCAAGGGCTCGAGAGCTTTACGTTCAACAACACGGCTCGTCTCTACTCCGTTTGCGTCGCTCGCGAACTCTTCAACACCGACATCTTGGTGGGCCCGACCGAATATCCAGGCTCGAATGTGGTGGAAAAGGGCAAGGCATCCACCATCGGACTCGCCTCCGACCAGCCGTACAACTACGCCGCGTACGATCCGACTCTCGACTCGAACGACAACACGCCCCTCGGCTACTGGGACGACTCATTCCTCGCCAATATTCATCAGGGCAACCCTGGTGGCACGCCAACCTCCGCGTGCAATGTGTCCTTTGCCCACCAGCCCCTCTTTGGCGAGCGCAAGAAGTTGGGCTGGCGAAACACGGGTGACAGCAGCCGTCCGCTGCTCGCGACGCGCGGTGTCAAGCACTTGAATCAAGGCACCACGGCTGTCGCTGCCCCCGCGGATTACAGGCAGAGCCCGACGTTGCTTCTGCACGGCACGAAGAAAGAGTGGGATGGCAATGTCATCTATGCCGACAACCACGCCGAGTTCACGGCCACTTTCTTCCCGAAGCAGACCTCCTACATCTGCCCGAACTCCGGATCCAACCTCGAGCGAGACAACATCTTCAACATGGATTTCGCCTGCGGACAAGCGGGAGCGGCTGGCGCGGCAAAGCAGGGCGATTCCATTCTTGCGTTCACCATCGGAACCGCCGTTCAGGAAAACAATGGTTCGTTGGTCTACGACGCCAATCTCCCGGCGAACTGAGTCACTCGAAGTATTCACCATGCGATCTTCCAAAGACGCCTTTCATTTGAATGGAACCACTATGAAGTCACACCGTCGCGCATTCACGCTCGTTGAACTGCTCGTTGTCATGGCGATCATCGCCCTTCTGCTCGGCATCCTCCTGCCTGCCCTTGCACGCGCCCGAAAGAACGCGCAGCAAGTCAAGTGTGCGACGCAGGTCAAGGAAATCCACAAGGGTTGGATCACCGAATCCAACAACGATGCGCAGCAGCAGCGCTATCCGACGCCGGGCGAAATCAACCGACTTGCCATCGGAGGACAGAACATCCCCGGTCGCGGTGATTTCAACGAGGCAAAGAACTCCCACCAGAACATGTGGGCTGTGTGCATTGCCAAGAATCTCTTCTCGCCCGCACTGTTGATCTGCCCCGCCGAGACCAGCTCGAAGGTGGGTCAGTGCACCAACTACAACTTCAACGCCTACAAGCCCGCCTCAGACATCTATTGGGATGGCGACACGCCCGATGGTGGCGGAGGCGGAGGCATTGGCAACTTCCGCATTCAGGGGAACGGTGCGGTCCTGACCTCATCCGCAACCTCGTATGCCGCGATGCCGCTGCCCAACAATGATCGGCGTCGCCGCGAATGGCGTCAGTCTGGCAATTCCAAGTTCGTGATCCTCGGCAACCGAGGCGTGCTCAATGGGTCATTGACCGCAAACGACTACAAGGCCTCGGAAACGCTCCGGATTCACGGTGACAAGGATCAGTGGGAAGGCAACATGTGCTACAACGACAACCATGTGACATTCGAGCGCACCTTCTCCCCTGAAGGTCTTGATCGCATCGGTTCAGGCACCACGGCGATCCTCGACAATATCTTCCTTGCGGAGAGCGGCGCGAATAACCGTGATTCATTGATCCAAATCGTGACGCAAGTCACCGGAAGCGGCACTGCAACAACGCATGTCGCGTCGTGGGACTGATCGCCAAAGCCCCCTTCTCTGTCGACTCCAGACCCCGGCACTGCCGGGGTCTTTTTTTGGCCTTCGGGAATCCATGAGGGTCACTCCGCTGCAGCAGTCCGATCGGAACCATTCGAGGCGGTCCGTCGCAACTACCATGGAACGCATGCAGTTGTCACATCGCTCGTGGGTGCGGTGCAATCCACTGCGACTGATTCTCTGCCTGCTTGCCCTGACCGAGCTTCCGGCGACTGCTCGGGCAGCGCAGGCCGTTCCTGCCGAGCGCCAAGCATCGCACATCGCCGTCTTGCCCGTCCGAGGTGCGATCGACGACATCACGGCGCTTTCACTGGAGCGCCGCGTGGAAGTCGCTCGACAGCGCGGCGCCACGGCCATCGTGATTGAGATCGACACCCCTGGCGGGGATCTGGTGGCGACGCTCCGAATCTGCCACATGATCAAGCAGGAGTTCCCGCCGAACACCGTGGCATGGATTCACCCGCGCGCGTTCTCGGCAGGCACCATCATTGCGCTTGCAGCGCGTGAAATCGTGGTGTCGCCCGGCTCATCCTTCGGTGATGCCGCACCCATCCAAGCGATCCCAGGTGCCGGACTCATCCCGCTGCCGCCCACAGAGCGCGCCAAGTTGGAGGCTCCGCTGATCGCCGAAGTGGTCGACAGTGCCAGGGCGCGCGGATATGACGAGCACTTGGTCACTGCATTCGTGCGCCTTGGCACTGCGTTGTGGCTGATCCGCTCGGTGGAGGGTGACCGCACCGCCATTGTGGACGAGGAGGAGTACCGCGATCTGTTCGGCGAAGCCCCCCCAAAGGCTGCGCTTGCCGATGTGCCAGATGCGCCACGGGCCGATGCCGATGAGTCGCTCGTTCAGCAATTGCTGCCGATGTTCACTCAACGGTCCCCGTCGAGCGCACCACAAGCCTCAGGGCAAGTCGAGAAACCTCAGGAGGCGGATCCCGACGCTGAACCTCGCCTCTCTCGCGCGCGATTGACCGCATCGGAGCGCGCCAACTGGAAGGTGGTCGAGCAGGTGGCGCGTCCCGACCAACTCTTGGTGGTGTATCCGCGCGAAGCGAGCGAGCTGGGGCTCGCTCGGGGTGTCATTGCCAATGATGCCCAACTGGCCCAATGGTTCGGTGCAACGACCATCGACCGCCTCGAGGAAAGTTGGTCGGAGTCGCTCGCACGGTTTCTGGTGTCTTGGCCAGTTCGAATCGCACTGATCGTGCTGATGCTGGTTGGCTTCGTCATCGAAGGTTTGACGCCGGGGTTCGGGTTCTTTGGCAGCGTGGCTGCAGTTTCACTGCTGCTGCTCGTTGGCGCGCCCGCACTGGTGGGACTCGCGGAGTGGTGGGAACTCATCGCCGTTTTGATTGGGCTTGCGCTCGTTGCGCTCGACATCATCGTGATTCCAACGGGTGGCTGGGTTGCGGTGATGGGAGGCGCACTGCTCCTCGGCGGACTTGTCTCCAGTTTCGTGACGCGCGACCTGTCGACGGCCGTCGGTCAGCAACAGTTGTTCTTGGGCATCGGATCGGTGCTGATCTCGTTGTTCGGCTCCGTCGCGATTCTCTGGTTCGCAGCCCGCTCGCTGCCGCAGTCGCCACTGCTCCGACGCGCGGTGCTTCACTCCGAGGCGGCAGCAGGATCCGCGCCGCAGCGCGCCTCCTCCAAGAATCCTGTGGCGGGCGACAGTGCGGTGGCGATCACGACACTCCGTCCCGCGGGTCGGATCTCCGTCGGGGGGCAACTGTTCGATGCCTGCACCGCGGGCGAGTTCGTCGAAGCAGGCTCGCTGGTCCGCGTCGTCCGCGTGCGAGGCGCCACTGTGGATGTGGAACCTACGATGGCGCCCTCGATGGCAACCCGGCAACATCCAACCAACACGGGCGAGACACATTCATGACTGTTGTTGCGCTCCTGCAATCTGCTGCAGCCCCCGCGCCTCGTGAGGAGGTCTATCTCTTCGTCGCGCTCGGACTCCTCGCGCTCGCCCTGGTTTTGCTGGTGCTGGAGATCTTCGTGCCCACCGGTGGCGCTCTCGCCATCATGACGGGCGTCGCTGCCGTGGCTTCGATCGCGTCCATGTTCATCTACGACACGGTCTACGGCGCCGTCTACCTCGCTCTGCTGTGTGCGGGAAGTCCGCTTCTGCTGCTGCTCATCTTCAAGGTGTGGTCACACACGCCCATCGCGCGGCGCATGATCCTGCAGGAGGGTGCAGATGGTGCCGCTGTCGGAGATGCGTTGCATGCGGAGGGCGCGGACCCATCCGTTGCCGCACGGGGCAAGGCAGCTGCGGCGCTGACGGCGCGCTTGTCGGAGCTGGTCGGACGAAGCGGCGTCGCAGTCACCACACTCCGACCCATCGGCTTTGTGCGCGTGGACGGTCAACGCATCGACGCCATTGCCGAAAGTGGATTCATCGCGGAAGGTGCTGCCGTGGACGTCATCGAAGTCTTCGAGGGTCAACTCAAGGTCCGCGAAGTGCCGGGGCACTAACATCCGGGGATGATGAACTCTCTCTCGACACTCGCGATCGCTCCGTGGGCGTGGGTTGGCCTTGCCGTCCTCGCCGTTGTCGGACTGATCTTCCTCCTGATCATCGGTCAGTACCTGCAGTTGTGGTTGCAGGCTTGGTTGAGCGGTGCACCCGTGAGCCTGCTCGACCTCATCATGATGCGCCTCCGAAAAGTCAACTCGTCCGTCATCGTGATCAACCGAATCAGCGCACGCAAGGCGGGGCTGGAAATCAGCACCCAGGCGATGGAGGCGCACCTCCTGGCAGGCGGACGGGTCACCAATGTGGTGCGCGCCATGATCGCAGCGGAGAAGGCTGGCATCGACATGGCGTGGGACCGAGCCGTTGCGATCGACCTCGCGGGACGGGACATCGTGGATGCAGTGAACACATCCGTGATGCCGAAGGTGATCGACTGTCCGAATCCCACCTCCGGCAAGCAGACGATCGACGCGGTGGCGAAGGATGGCATCCAACTGAAGGCGAAGGCTCGCGTCACTGTCCGAACCAACATCGCGCGGCTCGTGGGCGGCGCAACGGAGGAGACGATCATTGCCCGCGTCGGCGAAGGCATCATCTCGACGATCGGATCGGCCGAGGACCACAAGAGCGTGCTCGAAAACCCCGACAGGATTTCCAAGACCGTGCTCGCCAAGGGACTGGACTCTGGAACGGCCTTCGAGATTCTCTCGATTGACATCGCGGATGTCGATGTGGGTGAGAACATCGGGGCGCAGTTGCAGGCCGCGCAGGCGGAAGCGGACACCAAGCGCTTCCAGGCGCAAGCCGAGCAGCGCCGCGCAGCCGCCGTGGCGCAAGAGGCGGAGTACAACGCGGAGGCACAGAAGAACCGTGCGCTCGTGATCCTGGCGGAGGCTGACATTCCGCGTGCGATGGCGGATGCGTTCCGCGGAGGCAATCTGGGCGTGATGGACTTCTACAGAATGAAGAACCTCAACGCGGATACGGACATGCGCGCCTCCATCGGCAAAGGCACAGCCTGATCCACTGAGGTGGGTGCATCAGGCGCGCGAGCCGTGACGCATCATGTTTGGAGCGCGTGCTGCGTTCCAGATCCGCCGATGGGTGCGGGGCCAGACCACTGTTCGCGCAGCACACGCCGGAGGCCGTTGTCGCGCAGCAAGTACGCGATTCGCCAGCGTTCCGTCGAGCCACCGAGCCACGGGGCGCGCCCCGCCGTGCGATCAATCCGTCCGACTGCAGCTTGCATGTCCTCAAGCGTGACCTTCCCTCTCCCGCACGCGGCAGCATGCCACCGCGCGACCCAGCCGACCGATGCCACAGCGAGCGCAAGCGCAGCCGTTCCATCGACGGCGCTCCATCCGTAGGCGCCGCTGCCCCACACGCGACCACCCTCGACACGCGCGCGCAACCAACGCGTAACGAGCTCATCGATGGAAGAACAGTCATCCGAGTCCGCCGCAGCCGGCATCGCATCGACCGAACCGAATCGCGCTCCGGTGGGCCAACCCATGCCGATCGTCGGAACAAGCGCATCGTGTCGACCGCGCTGCCAGCGCATGCTGCGAAGCAGTTGTTGAACGGTGGCGCGCGCGCGCGAGGGAGCTCCAGCAGCGAGCGGCTTGGGGTCTTCGGTTCGCGCAAAGACCGCTCCGCGAAGCATCGCTCGCTGACGCGCCGTGGGAGGCCCGAGCGTCGACATCGAAAGCTCATCGGGAAGTGCGCCGAGCAGGATGTCGAGCAGCTCCTTCCACCTCTGTGCGCGAACGGACGCCAACTTTGCGACCGACAGCATCTGTGCCATCCAGCCCAGTCCATCGATCCGAACGGAGAGCGGATGCGAACTGCCAAGCCACCGAACGAGTCGCCGTTCGAGCGCCTGCAATTCACCCGACTGCGAACGAAGTCCACGCGCAAGCGGCGCATCGAGCGCGGCTGTCAGCGACTCGGGGATTCCACGGAGAGCGATCCGAAGCGCCTCGACTTCCTGTCCGCGCAGGAGTTCGCCGCGGTTCGCCGTCACACTGCCACACGCGAAACTCACGCCGAGCTGCGATGCGTGGGCATCCGGTGAGAGCGTGTACGGAAACATCTGGCACGCGAGCGGCTTCTCAGCGAATCCGTGGCGCGCATGAATGCGGCACTTGCCATCTGCCTCGAGAAAGACGCACGCGCCATCCCTGTGCTGGCGCAGATACCGCTGTCCCCGAAACGTCACCACGGGGTCGAAGCCGAGTTCGCTTCGCCACTGCTGTGCTTCGATGCGCTGCAGATCGACATCGCGCAGTTGCACCGAGAAGTCTCGGCAGCAGGAACCGCACCCATGACAGGAATACCGCTGGTTCGGCGTCGCGAGCGGCAGGATGGGCAGTTGGATCGGCATGCTCACCGCACTGCCGATGCCAGGCGCGCGAGCGTGTGTGCGATGGCGCGCGTGGCGCTGCCGCGGTGGCTCAGTGCGTTCTTCTGCTCGGGCGTCAGTTCCGCGCCCGACACGCAGCTCGATCGCACGCGAAAGAGCGGGTCGTATCCGAATCCGTTGTCGCCTTTCGCCTCGTGACCGATCCAGCCATGGAAGACCCCTTCCGACTGCGCGATCACTCTTGCATCCACACCCGCCACACACATCGAACACACGAAGCGTGCCGTGCGCTGAGCGTCGGGAACGCCCGCGAGACGCGCCAGCAACTTCGCGTTGTTCGCCGCGTCGCGCGTGGCACGATCGCCGTCCACACCAGCCCAGCGCGCGCTGAGCACGCCTGGTTCGCCACCGAGCGCATCGACGACCAAACCCGAATCGTCCGCCAGCACCAGCCTGCCCACGATCGATGCGTAGGCGAGTGCCTTGATGCGGGCGTTCTGCGCAAAGGTCTCCCCATCCTCCTCGGGCTCCGGTGCATCACCTGAGCCGACATCCGTCAGCGAGAGCACGCGCCAGCCGAGCGCGCCGAGCACACTGCGAACCTCTTCCACCTTGTGGGGATTTCCGCTGGCGACCACGATCTCCTGCATCGGTGGCGTGCCTTCCTTGGGTCAAGTCTGGAGAACGCCCGTCCGAAACACACCATCGATCGGCGCCTGCGCCGCGATCTGCATCGCGAGCAGCAGTTCCTCGCGCGTGCGGTGTGGCTCGATGATGCGGTCGACCCAGCCGCGGCTCGCCGCGTAGCGGATGTCCTGCTGCTGTGTGTAGGAGGCCGAGATCGCCGCGAGCAGTTGCTTCCTCATCGCCTCGTCGACGACTTCGCCGCGCCGCTCGCGTGCCGCGAGGTCGATCTGCAGAAGCGTGTTGGCTGCCTGCGCGGCACCCATCACCGCGCAGCGCGCCGCGGGCCACGCGAGCGTCAAGAGCGGATCGAATGCACGCCCGCACATCGCGTAGTTGCCTGCCCCGTACGAATTGCCGATGATGAGCACGAGCTTGGGAACGATCGAGTTGCTCATCGCGTTCACCAACTTGGCGCCGGCGCGGATGATCCCCCCCTGCTCGCTGTCGCGTCCGACCATGAAGCCTGTCGTGTCATGCAGGAACAACAGCGGAATGCGCCGCTGGTTCACATCGAGAATGAACCGCGCCGCCTTGTCCGCACTGTCGTCATAGATCACGGCGGGCATGCACTTCGCCGAGGATGGTCCGGCCTTTCCTCCCGCCATCCGCCGCTCCGTCATGCAGCGCTGGTTGGCGACGATCCCCACCGGAAATCCCCCGATGCGCGCGTAGGTGCAGACGAGCGACGGCCCGTACTCGGACTTGTACTCATCCATCGAGTCGCGATCGACGAAGCACTCCAGAAGCGTCCGCATGTCGTACTGACTTCCCGGCTCGCTCGAGTGGATGTCGTAGATCGACTCGCCGCTCCGAGACGGCGCGTGCGCATCGCAGGGAGGCTGCGCCGCGGTGCGTACGGCTGCGTTCGCATTCATCAGCCGTCGCAGCCGCTCGATGCAGGATGGGTCATCCTTCTCACGGAAGTCGATCGTTCCGGAAATCTGCGCATGCATCTGCGCTCCGCCCAGTTCCTCGCTCGAGACTTCCTGTCCGATCGCCGCCTTCACCAGTGCGGGCCCCGCGAGGTACAGGCCACTGCCCTCGGTCATCAGCAGTGTGTCGCACAGCACGGGCAGATAGCCGCCACCCGCCACGCAATTGCCCATGATCGCGGCGTATTGGGGAATGCCATCCGCGCTGATCACGGCGTTGTTGCGGAAAATGCGCCCGAAATCATCCGTGTCTGGGAACACATCCTCCTGGAGGGGAAGAAAGACGCCCGCACTGTCCACGAGATACAGAAGCGGCAGTCGAGCCCGCCGTGCCATCTCCTGCGCGCGAATGATCTTCTTGCAGGTCATCGGAAAGAACGCCCCCGCCTTCACGGTCGCATCGTTGGCGATCACCATGCTGAGCCTGCCCTGCACGCTGCCGATGGTGGTGACGACGCCCGCACCCGGCGCACCGCCATACTCGCGGTACATGTTCCAGGCGGCCATCAATCCACACTCGAGTGAACGCGTGTCGGCGTCGAGCAGCAGTGCAATGCGTTCGCGCGCGGTGAGACGGCCGTGACGATGTTGGCGCTCCGCACCGCCCGCGCCGCCGCCTTGCTCGATCGTGGCGGCAAGAACCGTCCATTCATCCGTGGCGCTCCGCAGCGAATGGACCGTGGTCGTCATGGAGAGGAGAATAGGCGGTCGAATCGCGCATTCCTCGCACTCCAAGCCTCCGATGGGAGGCGGTTATCGGATAATGCGGGCCACCGTCGGCAGTGCATTGACCTGTCCACCCGCCCGCGGTACCCTTCGGGACTCAATTCACAGGCATCAAGAACGCCCCCGCGACGGGGGACGAGACAAAGGACTCCATGATCACGACGACCGAGCGCGCGCCCATCATTGCGGCGCACCGAAAGCACGACAAGGACTGTGGTTCCACGGAAGTGCAGATTGCACTCCTCACACAGCGCATCAATTCGCTGCAGGACCATTTCAAGGCACACACCAAGGACCATGCGGGGCGACGGGGACTGCTCCTGATGGTCAGCAAGCGCAACAGCCTGCTCCGCTACCTCGCCGAAACCCGGCGTGCGGACTACGCGTCGCTCATCAAGAAGCTTGGTCTGCGCAAGTAAACGACGCATTGTTCACCCCCGTGGGTGGCAGTCGCTTGTGCGCAGCGCTTTCTGCGTTCCAGCCTCTGCCATGCCGGGATCTTCCGCTGCAGCATCCTCGACTCGAAGACCTGTGGCATCACCTCGCGCGGCGCATTCCAAAGAATCCAGCGCCCCGCAACGCATTGACTGAAAGGCTCTCATGACAACTCGACAGCATGTTTCCGTGGAACGCGAGATCGGTGGTCGCATCTACCGCCTCGAAACCGGCAAGATCGCGAAGCTCGCAAGCGGCGCTGTGGTCGCCACCTACGGCGAGACCGTCGTTCTCGCCACCGCCGTTCGCGCCAATCCGCGCGCCGGAATCGACTTCTTCCCGCTCACCTGCGACTACCGCGAGAAGGCACCCGCAGCAGGCAAGTATCCAGGTGGTTTTCGAAAGAAGGAAGGTCCACCAAGCGAGAAGGAAATCCTCACCATGCGCATGATGGATCGCCCGATCCGTCCGCTGTTCCCCGAGGGTTTCGTGGATGAGGTGCAGTTGCAAGTACTCGTCTTGTCCCACGACGGGCAGAACGATTCGGATGTGCTCGGGTGCAGCGCCGCCGCTGCAGCGCTGCATCTCTCCGATGCACCGTTCAACGGCCCCGTCGCCACCGTCCGAGTGGGCCGCATCTTCATCGACGACCAGCCGACTTTCGTGATCAATCCGACCCAAGCGCAGATGGAGTTCAGCGATCTTGATCTGGTGCTCTCGGGTCACTGCGATGGCATCAACATGATCGAAGTCGGTGCGGCTGAGATCGGCGAAGCGGACATGTTGGCGGCGATTCGCTTCGGCTACGACAACGGCGTTCGCCCAATCCTCGAACTCATCGGGGAACTGCACGCGAAGAGCGGCGCGCCTGCGAAGCGCGCGGGCGACTCCGTCGCGCCGAGCGCGGAAGTGATGGCTCTCGTCAAGGAGAAGGCGTACGACCAGCTGCTGAAGGCGCGCCAGATCCACGGCAAGCAGGCGCGCAACGACGAAGTCGACCGCATCAAGAAGTGGGTCATCGAGTCATCCTTTGCCGTGCCGGCGGGTCTCAGCTACACGGATCACCTCGCCGCGGAGAAGCGCCTGCGCGAAGCGAAAGAGAGCCTGCGCCTCCTGGAAAAGAAGATCACGCATTACCTCGTGGCCGAGAAGGGCGTTCGCGCCGACGGACGCGGACTCGACCAAATCCGTGCGCTCGACATGAGCGTTGCCTTGCTGCCCCGCACACATGGGTCTGCCTTCTTCCAGCGTGGCGAAACGCAGTCCGTGGTGACCTGCACATTGGGCACCACGAAGGACGAGCAGATCGTCGACGGGCTGCTCCCCGAGTACGCGAAGAAGTTCTTCCTGCACTACTACTTCCCTCCATTCTGCACGGGTGAAGCGGGACGCATCACGGGCCCCGGACGCCGCGAGATCGGGCACGGGGCGCTCGCCGAGCGGTCGCTTCTGGCGATCCTCCCCAGTTCAGAGGACTTCCCCTACACCGTTCGCCTGACGAGCGAGATCACCGAAAGCAACGGGTCGTCGAGCATGGCGAGCGTCTGCGGCGGCTGCCTTGCGTTGATGGATGCGGGCGTGCCGATCAAGGCAACTTGTGCGGGCATTTCCGTGGGTCGATTCACCAGTGGCGACGGACGCGTGACGCACGTGACCGACATCATCGGCGAAGAGGACTTCTTCGGCGAGATGGACTTCAAGGTCTCGGGCACGCGCGATGGAATCACCGGCATCCAGCTCGACCTGAAGGCACGCGGTCTGAAGATCGACGAGATCGTCCAGATCTTCGAGCGTGCGAAGCAGGGACGACTGTTCCTGATCGGCGAAATGGAGAAGGTGCTTGCGAAACCTCGGCCCGACATCTCGCCCAATGCTCCGCGCATCACCATCGTCAAGATCGACCCCGAGAAGATCGGCAAGGTCATCGGTCCTGGCGGCAAGATGATCCGCAGCATCCAGGAGCGCACCGGTGCGCAGATCGACATCGAAGAAGATGGCACCGTGTTCATTGCCTGCTCGAATGCTGAAGCCGCCGCGCAAGCCAAGGCGGAAATCGAGGCGCTCGGCGCGGAGATCAAGGTCGGCACGATCTACGACGGAAAGGTCGTTTCCATCAAGGAGTTCGGTGCGTTCGTGGAACTCGCGCCAGGCACCGATGGCATGGTGCATGTCAGCGAACTCGCCCACGGCTTCGTCCGCAATGTGACGGAGGTGGTGAAGATCGGCGATCAGATCAAGGTCAAGGTCATCAATGTGGATGACACTGGTCGCATCAAGCTCAGCCGCAAGGCGCTGCTCGATCCGCCAGACCCGGCTCTCGTCCCCGCCGGCGGCGAGGGCGAGAACGACGGCGGCGGTCAACGGCGCGATGGCGGCGGTGGTCGCGACCGCGATCGCCGGGGTGGCGGGCGCGACCGTCGCTGACCGAAGAGGACAACCTTGGTTCTTCAACCGAGCCGTTATGCGAATGCATAACGGCTCGGTTCCTTTTTTGACAGGGTTTGGCGCTCAAGAGAATTGCAGTTTCCATAGGATTTTCAGTCGCATGAACCAGATGTGAACTTCTCTTCGGCACCGAGTGCCAGCCGCGAGGTGAGACGGATGGCGTGCAGTTGGTTGCGGGGAAGGTGGACTTCTTCCCGTTCTAAAGTTGCACAATGCCGACTCTTGATGCACAATCCCTTCCGTCAAGGTTTCCCCACTTGGCGTTTGCAAGTGGATTCACATCGCGAGGTCATTGTTCACTTCTCGCCAATCTGCCCTTTCGTGGAGGAATGCATGTCCGACAACCCTGAAAAGATCGTGAACTGTGAAGGCGTCGTGAAGTGGTTTGACAGTCGAAAGGGGTTCGGCTTCATCGTGGGTCCGCAGGGGCAGGACATCTTCGTCCACTTCAGCGTGATTGATCAGGAGCACGGCTTCCGCACACTGCGCGACGGCGAAAAGGTCCAGTACAGCGCGCACAGCGGTCCCAAGGGGTGGGCCGCCACGGCCGCGAAGGCAACAAGCCGCGCGCCAACAGCGACTGCGTGACGCAGGCCGTTCGCATTTCCGCAGGAAATCTACTTTCGTCCTTGAGCGCTTTTTCCATTTCCTCGCTCGCCTGTTTTCTATCTTGGCCGTGTCGTGCTGTCGGCTGAACTGATCACTGGTGTCGGCCTGGGTCTGCTCGTGGCATCCATCATTTGGTATGCGGTGGTCGGTCGACGCATCGAGCGGGCGTTCCGTACGGAACGACAGTCCATCGAGGCGGAGCGTTTGGCCGAACTCGGCGCAATGACGAGCGGACTGGCGCACGAAATCAAGAATCCGCTTTCGAGCATCGTGCTCAATGCGCAGCTCCTGCGCGAGGGGGTGATCGATGCAAACCTGCCCGAAGCGGATGCAGCGCCACTGATTCGGAAGGTGGATTCACTCGCACGCGAGACCACGCGCATCCGAGCGATCCTCGAGGACTTCCTCCGTTATGCAGGTCGATTCCGCCTGCACCGCCAGCCCCACGACCTCCGTGAAGTGGTCGGCGAACTCCGTGACTTCCTGTTGCCGCAGTCGGAGGCCGCATCGGTCCTCTTGCGCACGGACCTACCGCAGGATGCCGTCACGGCATCCGTCGATGCGGATCTCGTCAAGCAGGCGCTGCTGAATCTGATGCTCAATGCGATGCAGGCCATGGAAGCGAATGCGCCCGATGTGCGCCGGGAATTGATCCTCCGTGTGGAGCAGGTCCCTGCGCATGCGCGGCGGCAGGCAGAGGCGATCATCCATGTCATCGACACGGGACCAGGCATCGCCCCCGCGCGGCATGACGAGATCTTCCGCCCCTATGTGACGGAGCGCCGCGGCGGCTCGGGACTCGGACTTCCTGTCGCACGGCGCATCGTGGAAGAACATGGCGGGCGGCTGACGCTCTCGAGCGAAGTCGGCAAGGGAAGTGACTTCCAGATTCGGATTCCCAATTCGGCGCCAGACCAAGCCGCTCACTCGGTCTCTGATTCTGGTCCTGGTTCTGGTCCTGGTTTTGGCCCCGGCTCCGGCCCCACCCCCGCTGCGGCGCCTGCACGAACGAACTCCTGATCGATCGTCAGTCGATCCAATCCTTCGCCTTGAGCCGCTCGGGGACGTAGACCTCCGTCACATAGGAAATGTCCTTCGTGATGAGTGATTCGACTTCCATCTTGAACCCATTGCGGAGCATCAGTGCGATCTCCTTCTGCCAGTGCTTCTTGCCCGCAAACCATGGGTACTCCGCGATCTGCTTTGCGCGTTCCGTATCGCGATCGTTCAAGGCGATCTTCACATCCTCGGAGAGTTCGCAGCGCGTGTAGTCCGCGGAGCGGATCCCGAGGTACTTCGCGTCGGGGATCGCCATGCGCTGACTCTCGAACGCGAGATTGATCGACCCCTGCTTGATGACGGAGTAGATGTAGTGCCCCCAAGGATCGCAGTCGAGCAGGCAGATGATCGGCAGACCGAGTTCGTGGTTGAGTCGATACAGCAGTCGGCGAACACCTCGCGGCGGCTGCCCGCTTCCCTCGGTCAGGATGCAGTTGTGCTTCTCCCAGAAACGATCCTCGTTGAAGCGGCTCCAGACCGTGTCCTTCTCGACATGCAACACGAACTTCGCTTCGCACTTGCCGAACTGGATGATCGATGGCTCGCAGATCGACGGGATGGCATAGCCACCCGTCCCCATGCGTCGGCAGTCGATCGTGTCGCCGTTGTCAATGACCGTGATGTTGCCCACCATCGTGCCGCGCTTCTTCGCGAAGAGATTGAGATTCTCGCGCAGCGTGGTGAGCGCAACTTCGATGTCTTCGAGGATGGTGTCGGACTCTTCCTGATCTTCGAAGGTCTTCTCCTTCGTGCCCGCAATCGTGTGAAGGCTCTTGTAGTACATGCCACGGAGGCTGAGTGTCTTCTGTGCCTCGAGCAGATCCTTGCAGCCCTTGGAGAGCAGCAGCGTCTGCATGAACTTTCGTGCCTGCGCCGTATTGAAGAGATTCCTCCGAAGCGTGGCGTCGCCCATCTCGAGCAGACGCCGCTTCTCGTTGTAGGAGGTGTTTGACATCGTGCGCATCGGCACATTCACGAATGGGTCATCTTCGGCGAGCGCTGTCTTCGCGACCGCCTTCCCGAGTGCTCCAATTTTGCCGAGCGTCTCCTCACGAACCTTGCCGGATGCGCCCGCCGTGCGGCGCGAGCCGGATTCGCTGCCGGTGCCTGCGCCGACCGATGCCGATGTGCTCTTGCGTGCCATGCGTCCTCCGCGTCCGTTCAGTTGCCAGACCCGCGCTTGCGCCGCGAACGCGGCGCCTCGTCCTCACCGAACAGTGATCCCTGCGCCCGCCCGCCCTTTGCGGGAGCGTCCTCTTCATCACCGCCCGCATCCGTTGGCGCTGCGGCGATGCGCGATTCCATGATGACCACGGAGTCGTCCTTCCCAAGCGGATCCTGCTCCTTCACGCGTCGACCCTCATCATCGAGGACCGCATCCGCTTCCTCGGTCTTGCGCTTCGCAACGCGCATCAGTGAGTCATACACCTTCTGGGCAGCCGTGCCCGTGATGGACTCGGTCGACTGTGCGATCTCTCCGATGTACCGCTCAAAGATGCTGCGGCGTTCCCCCTCATGCCGCATGCGCTGCTTCCGACGCATGTAGATACCGAGCTTTCGCCCCACCTCCTGCAATCCCAGCTTCATCTCCTTGCGGATCTCATCATAGTCCGCGATCGCTTCCTTCGACTCACTCGTGAAGGGAACCCACACGCTCGCCATGTGCACCATCACCACGAGCGGCCCCTCGGGCAGCGAGGCACGCGACTGCGACAGTCCGTAGTTGCGCCAAGTGGTTTCAAGCACTGCCTTGAAGGATGCGCAGGCGGCTTGCTGGTACAGCAAGGGAACGCGGTTGGCGTAACGAATGACGCGGATGAGTTCGTCCTTCGGCAGTTCACCGCCGTACGCGAGGCCGACCTCGATCAGGAATGGATTGCCGCGGTACACATCGGCGGGTCGCGTGCATGCCGTGAAAAACTCGGCGCGCACGCCCTTGAGAAGGCCGGAGAGCAGCGCCTTCGTGCCGATGGGCACGAGGCAGTCCGTGGGCGGTGCCATGATGCGTACATCCTGAATCGCCTTGTAGATCGCCTCGGACTCCTTGTGCCCGACCTGCTTGATCCAGGTGCGATTGGTGACTCCGGCGCGTTCACAGATTTCCTTCGCAACGCTCGGTGAGACGCGAGAAAACTCCTCTTGCAGGAACGAGCCGATCTGGGTCCGCTCGGTGCGCTCCACCATCTGGATCAACGTGCCGAGTTCGATCCCCTTCGGATGCGGCAGGATCTCCTTCGCCTCAGGCGGATGCTCATTCGTACCGCGCTTGAATTCGATCGTCTCGTTGGATGGATTGACCAAGGTGATGCGGGCGTGCGGATTCGCGATCGCCGTCTGGTCGAGATACTCGTCCACGGACTGTCGACCGCCTTGATATCGCCCCTCCATCTCGATGCTCACCTGCGTGCCGTGTCCATCGGGGAAGAGTCCATCGTCCTCGGGATGCTCTGTCTCACTGACCACATCGGCGCGGTTCTTCGATGTGTCCATCTTGAGAAGCACCTCGACCGCCGGCTTCTTCTTGCTCGTCTTGGAGATGATGAGCACGGGCTGACCTGTCGTCATCAGTCCGTACATGCCTGCAGCGGAAATGCCGATGCCCTGTTGCCCGCGGCTCATCTTCAGCCGATGAAACTTGGAGCCATAGAGCAGTCGACCAAAGATGTTCTCGATCTGCTGGCGAACGATGCCTGGACCGTTGTCGCGCACCGTGACCTTGAAGCGCGTCTCGGATCGCTGCAGGAGTTCCACGCGGATGTCCGGCAGGATGTGCGCTTCTTCGCATGCATCGAGCGCGTTGTCGACCGCCTCCTTCACGGCGGTCATGAGCGCCTTGCGTGGATTGTCGAATCCGAGAAGGTGGCGGTTCTTCGCGAAGAACTCGCTGACGGAGATCTCGCGCTGCTTCTGCGCCATCTCTTCCGCCGTGGCGCCTCGGCGACCATCGGCGGGCTTGGAACGAGCTTTGGGTGAGGCATCCATGCCGGCGGCGATAGTAGCCATGCCCGAGCATCGGCAAAAACGCATGCGGAAATGCAGCCGACTGGCAGCATGCATCCGCTGACGCAACCGCAACTCGCCGCTACCATCCCGCCCCCTTCGTGCCGATCGAATGCGACTCGGCATGGAGTTCCCGCCCCTCTCTCTTTGGAAGGATTGATTCCCATGGAAACCACCCTCATCATCCTCAAGCCAGATGCCGTCCAGCGCGGTTTGATCGGCGCGATCACCTCTCGCTTCGAGCAGAAGGGGCTGCAGGTGGTCGGCATGAAACTGATGCGCATTTCCCAGGAGCTGGCGGCGGAGCACTACAAGGATCACGCGGGCAAGCCTTTCTATGCGGGTCTGGTGCGCTTCATGACAAGTGAACCCGTCGTTGTGCTTGCCCTTCGCGGCATGGGTGCCATCGGCGTCTGCCGCAATCTGATGGGCGCGACCTTTGGATCCAAGGCCGCTGCGGGAACGATCCGTGGCGACTTCGGCATCTCCAACTCCTTCAACCTTGTGCACGGTTCGGACAGCCCGGAAGCCGCCGCGCGGGAACTGGCTTTGTTCTTCAAGCAGGGCGAAGTCCTTGATGGCAAGCGGGCGATTGACCAGTGGGTGTACGACCACAGCGGCGGCAAGCCCGAGTGATCGCCATCGCTGCCTGAAGTTCGCGAGTGTCTGCAGCGCGCCCCTTCAAGAGGAGCTGGCTGCCGAACACCTCTGCCGAGGACCAACCCCGTGCGATGGGCGGGAGGCCGCGCTGTTGCATCCGCAGCAACCGCATTTTTTTGGTTTTTCACTTGACCCACAGGAGGGAGCCTGGGGCTTGGGAGCGACTTTGTGAAAAAAATCACAAAGTCAGAACCCGGTGGACGACTCTCGCCGTATCGATGCACAAGCGGTCAGGTCGTGCGCCGCGGCTGTTCCAGGCAGAGTCGCGTGAAGATCACCGGTTCGGACCAGCGCCCAAGAGAGAGGCGCCCCCCAAGGAGAATCGCCATGCCGAAGTCCACTACCCAGCCACGGCCGAAGGAAGTTCGCGCGCGATCCGTGACGCGCAGCGATGGATCCATCTCCGTACGCCGCTCCACACCGTCCATTGCCTTCGGCTCCACCCGCCTGCAAGGCAACTTCACCGAGGCGCAGCGCGCGACCGTCGAGAAGCTGATGCAAAACGACATCGACTTTGTGGACAGCCCTGACTTTCGCCGCGCCAATGCACAGCGACGCATCATGGAAGATCCCTCGCCCGTTCCCTCCCCCGACACGAACTGGTATCAACCTCTCCTGAGCGAGCGTCTCGGCAGCGTGAACACCCCGATGCCCAACGCCCCCCGATCCATCGTGCTGACAGCGGCGCAGGAGCGGGTGATCTTCGCACAGCTCAACTTCGCACGCTTCTGCGCCGCCAAGGTGCAGCGCCGAATGAGGCGCGAAGGAGTCAGCGCACTGTTGGCGCGGGAACTGCTCGGGTGGTTTGACCGAGCCGAAGCGATCCGGACGCAGATTGCGGAGACCAATCTCGCACTCGTGCTCGCGATGGCCAAGCGTGTGCGCTCCGCTGAACTGGACTTTGGCGACCTCATCAGCGAAGGCAACATGGCGCTGATGCGCTCCGTGGACAAGTTCGACTTCAGCCGAGGGTTCAAGTTCTCCACCTACGCCTGCCGAGCGATCCTGAAGGCGTACAGCCGACTGGGAATCAAGACGCAGAAGCACCGCAAGCACTTCCCCGTTGAGTTCGACCCAGAATTGGAACGAGCCAATCATGTCGCGGAAGTCCGCTCCGCGCGCGAGGCGGATGAACTTCGCGAGATGAACGATCTGATCTCGCACGGCCGCGCATGTCTCACCGAGATCGAGCGCAGCGTGATCTTCCACCGCTTTGGGCTCGATCGGCCGGTGGAGTCGTCACAGTTGACGCTCGAACAGGTGGGCGACATCCTTGGTGTCACCAAGGAACGCGTTCGGCAGATCCAGAACAAGGCGCTGGAAAAGCTCCGCGACGCCCTGGTCTCAGACCGTGCTTCGTTCGGCTCCGTGCCTGAGTTCGCCCTGAACTGAATCCTCCGGCGCTTGGTCGCTGTCGTCAGTCCTTCGCCTTCGCATCGCGCGGAAGCGCGAGGGAGACGATGGAGGTCGTCAGCAAGTGGAACCCCGCAAACACGATCAGGACCGTGGCATAGTCGGCAAAGGTTGGCTCTGCCCCGCCGAGTGACGCGAGCAGGAGGACGGAGAGAATCGTTCCACTGAGGAATCCGAGATCGCCCGCCGCGCGGAATGCGCCAAGCGCGACCGTCGATGCGCCCGACCGCACGGTGAGCGAAACAGAGCTGGCGAAGAGCCCGCTTGCCGAGAGTCCCACAATGGTCATCACAAGACCGAGCGCCGCGGCGCTCGCGCTCGCGGCAGGCAGCAGCGCAAAGGACGCTGCGTAACACACGCCGCACGCGATTCGGATGCGTTTTGCTCCCAGGAGATCGCAGAGCCATCCGAAGGGAGCCGTGCCCAGCGCCATCAACAGCAGCGGCAGCCCCACCAACACGCCGCGAACGAGCGGGGAGTAACCCAGTATCTGCGACAGCGCGATCGGCAGCGTTCCAGTGAGGAGTCCGCCCGTTGCACGATCGGCAAACGCCATCGCAAGCGGCGGCCAGACTCTCTCCGCGGCCAAACCGTTTCCCTCCGATGCATCCGCGGCACGGATCGGTTCGCGCGGGAAAGAGTCGATGCCCTGCCATCGCCAAGCGACGATGCCGACCAGTGCGCTCAGAGCAGCAGACACACCAAAGAGCCACATCGCAGAGCCACTGCCCTGCGCCTGCCGCACCACGACACCACCGAGCACGGCGCCCACACCAAGGCCGATGAGAAGCGGGGATGAAGCGATGCCAAGCCCGATGCCAACACGACCTCGCGAGCGTCCGCGCACGATGTCGAACAGTGCCGCGAACACAAGCACGTCCGTGACCCCCTCGAGACAGCGAAGGGCGAGCGTCCATGCGATACCGAGCGGCAGCGCCATCACGGCAAGGAGCGCGCCATCGACGAGCGACGCGGTGATGAGAACCGCGCGCGATCCCCAGTTGCGTCGCACGGACCACAAGAGTGGCACGGCGGCGAGCGCGCCGAGCAGATTGATGCCGTTGAAGATCTGTGCGCTTGACGCGGATGCCCCATAGCGGTCGACCAGCAACTCCTTCACCACGGGCGCCGCCATGGTGTCGGGGATTGCTGACAGCAGGATCAGCAGCAAGAGCAGTGGATGCACGGGTCGAGCCTAGCACTGCACATCCCGCGAGGCACTTACACTCGCACGATGGCTGCTTCCAAGGTGTTTCCAACGTGTGCAGATGCGCTGCGAGGCGTGGTCAAGGACGGCATGCTGATCGCCGTCGGAGGCTTCGGGCTGTGCGGCATTCCAGAGCAACTGATTCTCGCGCTGCGCGAAAGCGGCGTTCGCAACCTGACCGTCGCGAGCAACAACGCGGGCATCGACGACTGGGGACTCGGTGTGCTGCTGCAGACACGACAGATCCGAAAGATGATCTCGAGTTATGTCGGCGAGAACGCGGAGTTTGAGCGTCAGTTCATGGCCGGCGAACTGGAAGTCGAGTTCACTCCGCAGGGCACGCTCGCCGAACGCCTGCGAGCGGGCGGCGCAGGCATTCCCGCGTTCGTCACCAGGACGGGCGTCGGAACGCTGGTCGCTGAGGGGAAGCCGCATGAGGTCTTCGACGGCGAGACCTTCGTCATGGAGCGAGGCATTCGTGCGGATGTGTCGCTGGTCAAGGCTTGGCGAGGCGATACCGTCGGCAATCTGATCTTCCGAAAGACCGCGCGCAACTTCAATCCGATGGTGGCAGCGTGCGGGAAGATCTGCATCGCCGAGGTGGAGGAGATTGTGTCGGCAGGAACCCTCGACCCAGATCAGATCCATACCCCCGCCATCTATGTGGACCGCCTCGTCAGGACCGTGAGCGAAAAGCGGATCGAGCAGCGAACTGTTCGATCTGCCCGGTGAGGTCCTATAACATGTCGATGAAACCGATGTGCGTCCCCCCGCTGGCGGTGGGGTCCTTTGGGAATCAATCGATGTGTGTCAGTGGCATACATTCGTGGCTCGTTCGTTCATGATCTGGTGAGAAAGATCACTCCCCGAAACTTCGCATCGAGAAGGAATGCACTCATGAGGACCCCGCGAGCAGTCATCGCATGCGCCGTTGCCGCCATCATCACTGCCTTTTCCCCCACATCGATCGCTCACGCCCAACTCGGTGCGAATGCCGGGTTCGTCGAGGCGTTCCAGCCCGACTTCCTTTCGCGTGACTTGGTGGTGTTCGCGGATGTGCTCGAACTCGATGATTCGCAGCAAGCAGTGCTCGAGAGCCTGCTGACCGACTACGCCGATAGTTTCAAGCTCGGCACCGAGGGGTTGAAGGACAAGATGAAGGCGATGAAGGACCAGATCATCGCTGCAGGCGATCAGGGTGCGATGGCTGTCATCCTCGGGCCGATCAATGAGTGGACTGCAGAGAAGCGCAAATTGCACGATCGCTTCGTGGAGAACGTGCAGGCCATCCTGAGTGATGAGCAAGTTGCGCGGTGGCCGAAGCTCGAGCGCGCGATGCGGCGCGAGAAGGAATTGCCGCGAGGCATCCTCAGCGGCGAGAAGCTGGACCTTGTTGTGATCGCTCGGGCATCGGAAGTTCCGCCCGAGGTGATGAAGGCTTCTGCATCGGAAATCACCGCGTACGAGGTTGCGATCGATGGCGCACTCGCCCAACGAGCGCGCCAGATGGCCGAGTCGCAGGAGCGAATCAAGGCCGCCTTGGCGAGCAACGATCAGAGTGTAGGGCTGCGCGAGATCGAACAAATCGTCGCGAAGCGCGTGGTTCTGCGGGACTTGCAAGAACAGCACATCACTGCCCTCGCCACTGCGTTCGGATCGCAGTACGGCGCCGCCTTTCGTGACCGTGCGCTGCGAGAGGCGTTCCCGAGCGTGTACCGCCCGAGTTCGATGATTCCATACTTTGCGGCCGCGCGAGAGCTGCCGGGCCTCTCGCCCGAGCAGACTGCGCAGTTGAACGCGCTCGAGACGGAGTACGGCACTTGGTACGCCCAGTGGCAAGCCAATCTCGCGCAGGTGTACCGCACGGAAGAGCCGAAGAAGCAGTCCGAAGAAGCACGGAGACGCGCCACTCAAGGCCAAGCCGATGTTCCAAAGCCAGTCGACCCCTACAAGCCCATGCACGAAGAACGCGACCGCCACGACGAGCAAACGCGCGAGGCCATCTGCAAGATCGTTGGCCCCGAGTTGTGCGAGCAGTTGCCGGGTGCGGCGAAGGTCGCAGCCGCACAGCAGCGACCGATGACGGGCACATCGAAAGGCTCCTCATTCGAGCCAAATCTCGCGCCGCAAGGCGACATGGCGGAACCTCGCACCCGAGGTCGAGGTCAGGAGGGTCGAACGCCCCCGTCATCGGGAACCCGTGGCTCGAACAAGGACGCACCGAAGTCCGCCGATTGAAGTCATGACGCCCCCGGCTGCCGAGTTGCAACTCTCCGCCAACGGCACCCAGCCGAATGAGAAGTCCGCAGGCGGACCGGAAATGGAAGCGGCTCGCGTCCGGGAGCGATGCAAGGCGCTTGGAATCGAGTGGCTCGAAAAGGCACCCGATATGGATGCCACTGCGATCAATCTGCTGACGCCGGAAGTCGCCGTCCGCGTTCGCGCCGTTCCATTTCGCATCGAGAAGGGACGCGTTCATGTGGCGATGTTCAACCCCCTCGATCTGATGGCAGCGGATGAGATTGCCACGCTTGCTCGGATGCCCGTGACGCGAATCGGTCTCGAGCCAGCGCCCTTTGGCGATCTGATGAGAAAGGCGTACGGCACGACCGCTGCACGCATCGCGGAGTCGCTTGCAGGCGCGAGCGATGCGTCCGCCGAAGAGGGCGTCCACAATGTCGATGCGATCGAAGCGGCGGATGTGCACCGCATGGCGGAGCAGCCGACGCTCATCAATCTCGTCAATCTGCTCATTCTCGAAGCGATCCAGAGTCGCACCAGCGATATCCACATCGAACCGTTCGAGAACGACATCAAGATCAAGTATCGCATCGATGGCGTCCTGATTGAGCAGCCATCGCCACCGAAGCACCTGCAGGCTGCGCTGGTTGGTCGCATCAAGATCATGTCGATGATGAACATCGCTGAGCGATACATCCCTCAGGACGGGCACATCACGCTGCGCTTCGAGGGACGCAAGGTGGATCTTCGCGTATCGACCGTGCCAACCATCTACGGCGAGAGCATCGTGATGCGAATTCTCGACAAGAGCAATCTGCCGCTCGACCTCCGCGGTCTCGGCATGAGCGATGCGCATGTCGCAACGATGGACCGGCTGATCGATAAGCCCCATGGGTTGCTGCTGGTGACGGGCCCCACGGGATCGGGCAAGACCACCACGCTCTATGCGGCTCTCAGCAAGCTCTACGACCCAACGCTGAAAATCATCACGGTCGAAGACCCCGTCGAGTACGAACTCGCGGGCGTCAACCAGATTCCCGTGAATCCGAAGCGTGGACTCACTTTCCAGATCGGGCTTCGCGCGATTCTCCGCCAGGATCCCGATGTGATCCTCGTCGGCGAGATCCGCGACAACGAGACAGTGGACATTGCCATCCGATCGGCGCTGACTGGTCACCTCATTCTCTCGACACTGCACACGAACGACGCGATCTCGAGCATCGGTCGACTCACGGACATGGGCGCGGAACCGTTTCTGGTCGCGAGCGTGCTCGAGGGACTCCTCGCACAGCGACTCGGTCGACGATTGTGCGGTCTCTGCCGCAAGCATGTGCCGATGACCGAGGACTCCCGAGTGCGCCTCACGACGACAGAGATCAACGGATTCGGGGGACAGGAGTGGATGCCGGGCGGCTGCGATGAATGCAAGAACAGCGGATTCCGACGGCGGATCGGCTTCTTTGAACTCATCCGCGTCTCGTCAGCGCTGCGACAAGGCATTGCCAAGGGGCTGCCCGTTGCGGAACTGAAGACGCTCCTCGATGATGACTTCACCACGATGCGCGATGACGGCGTTCGCAAGGCGCAGTCGGGCATGACCACGATCAACGAAGTGCTCCGCGCGACACAGGATGTCGAGGACCTGACCGCCTAGGCCTCCCATGCCCTCCTTCCGGTACCAAGGCATTGGCGCGACGGGCGCTGGCGTCATCGAAGCACAGGATCGCTCGGAGGCGATGCGGATGCTGTCGGTCAAGGGCGTCGTGGCAACCTCGCTCGAAGAGATGCGTGAGGATCGCCAAGGAGTGCGAGCGAGCACTGTGGGCGCTGCTCCACTTCGCCTCGCGGTGCGTGGCAAGCCGACGATGACTCGTTCCGAATTGGCCACGCTGATTCGAAATCTGGCGACCGCATTGGAAGCCGGACTCCCCCTGCTGCAGTCTCTGCGAACCGTTCGCCGCCAGGCGGCAGGACGCGCGCTTCCCGTGATCCTCGACTTCATCATTGAGCGAGTGGAGGCGGGCGTCACGCTGCATCAAGCTGCGAAGGAGTACGGACCTCCGTTTGATGACATGACCGTCGGCATGTTCCGCGCCGCCGATGCTTCAGGGCGAAACGCGGAGGTGCTGCACCAGCTCGCCGACCTGCTCGACCGCTCCGTCGAACTGCGGCGGGAGCTTGTTGGCGCCACCGTGTACCCGATGATCGTGGCAGGGCTCGTGGTCGCCAGCGTGATCGTGCTCGTCACCTTCGTGCTGCCGAAGCTGATGAAGCCGCTCATGAGTCAGCCGGGGGGCGACGAACTGCCGTGGCCCACCATGGTGCTGCTCAATGTTGCCGACTTCACGGCATCGTGGTGGTGGTTGATCCTGTTGTGCATCGTCGGCGCGCTGCTGGCCTGGCGCACATGGATCGCGGTGCCGACCAACCGACTGCAGGTCGACCTTTTCCTGCTGCGGATTCCGATTCTTGGCACGCTGCTTCGCGATGTGGCCGTGGCTCGCTTCACGCGCACGCTCGGCACGCTGGTCTCCGCCGGCATCCCGATCCTTCAGGCGCTCCGCGTCGTTCGCGACACGCTTGGCAACGCAGCGATGATGGCAGCCATCGATGAGGTCCTTGAACGCGTCACGACCGGGTCGTCACTCGCCGATCCGCTCGAGCGGTCAGGTCTGTTTCCCCCGCTGCTCGTACAGATCGTCAACATCGGCGAGCGCTCCGGTCGCCTCGAGCCGATGCTGCTTCATGCGGCGACGGCGTTCGATCGACAAGTGAACCAGTCCCTGAAAGTCTTCACGAAGGCACTCCCACCCGTGCTGCTCATCGTCATGGGTGCCGTTGCTGGCTTCGTCCTCAGCGGAATCCTGCTCCCTCTGCTCAAGATGCAGCAGGGACTTGCAGGCTGATCGAATCATCTCGTTTTCATTCGCCGTTTGTTCCCTCACCACTTCTTGGAGAAATGAACCATGCGCACGACTGATGACCGAAAGACCCTCGCAGCCTCCTTTGGTTGCCGCCGAGTCATGCGGCGCACACTCCCGCGCGCCCGCGCCGGCTTCAGCCTGTTGGAAGTCATCGTGGCAGTGACCATCGTGGCGATCCTCGCCGCTGTGGTCGCGCCAAATGTGATCCGCTGGATCGGCGATGCCAAGTCAAAGTCCGCGAGGGCGGGTGTCAAGCAGATCGCCAGTCAGGTGCGCCTGTACATGGTGGCCTCTGGCACAAGCACGCCGCCCGATGATCTAATCGTCTTGACCGAGGGCGACAATCCTCAAATCGAAGGTGGAGCGAAGTCGCTCGATGATCCGTGGGGTGGCCGGTACATCATCAAGGTGCCTGGTGACAACGGAACGCCGTTCGAGATCGTGAGCTTCGGCGCCGACAAACAGCCCGGCGGTGAAGGCGAAAATGCGGACATTTCCAGTTCGCAGTGAGTACTCGAGAGTCACGGTCACGGCAAGATGCCCATACGGAAGGATGATGGATGAGCCGCGCATTCACCCTGATTGAACTGATTGTCGCCATTGTGGTGATGGTCATCATCGGGGGGCTCATCGTTCCGCGCTTGGCGACCACAACGCGCATGGAGCATGAGGCTGCGATCGATGCGGTGGAGGAACTGCTGGCGACCTACGCCTTTCGCGAGGCCATGTCCGCTGGTCAGCAGGTCGCGCTCTGGCAGGATCCGAAGTCAGGCGATCTGGCGCTGCTCGTCAAGGGGTCTGCACTCAGCACAACGGGCGATCTTCCGGAACAGCAGGAGTGGGAGCAGGATTGGATGAGTGAACCGGTGCGACTGCCGACGGCGCTTCGCCTCGTGGATGTGGTCATCGATGGGGAGCCCGTCAGTGGCGGCGACTGGATGGCACCGAGTGTGCCGGGTGGTGGACGCCCCTCCATCGAACTTCGACTTGAGTCCGACCTGATCGAGGCGACTGTTGCGCTGCCTTCGTCATCCATGACTCCGCTGCGGCAGCAGGAAGGCCGGCGCGAAGCATTCGTCCGGGAGCCCGTGGACCTCGAGAGCGGCGTGCGGGGAGAGCGCTGGTGATGTGCGTACGCAGCGAGTCCATCGTGAGTGCCGCGCAACGGCCAACACGCAGGGCGTTCGCCCTGATGGAGGTCATCGTGGCTGGCGTGATCTTGGCCATTGGGCTGGGCGCAGCGATCTCGCTTTCGATGCAGTCGTTGACCGCGCAGCAGCGCGGCGAGCATGCCGTGCAGGCAGCGGCATTGATGGATGAACTGCTCGGCAGCTTGGTGGCGCTTGGTCCCGTGGAGTGGAACAGGCAGTATCAGCCATCGGGCGCGTTCTCGTCCTTTGATCCCAACTACAAATACGCGGACTTTCAGTATGACATGAAGATCGAGGACGCCCCACAGGGCATGCCATGCGATGTACTGCTGATTGTGACGGATCCACTTGGGCGTGAGTACAGATGTGCGACGCGCGTGGCGCTGCGGCTTGGCGAAGAGCCTGATCCTGAACGCAGTCCGAGCGAGGCGCTTGACCGGACCGCGTACTTCGAGTCCCTCGAGGAGGACCCCAGTGCAGCCAAGTGAACCACTTCATGCGACGGTTCGCCGATCGGCGCGCAGCCGCCGCGGGTTCACGCTGGTTGAACTGATCATCGCGGGACTGATTGCCGTCATCGTGGTTGGCATGATCGGCGGATCGCTGCAGCAACTTGCCGCTGCGCGGGCCACGGCGCGCGTTCGACTTGCCGCCCACCTCCGCGCGTACGCCGCCCTCGAGCGCGTTCGCCGGGAAGTGCAGTCCGTGATCCGGAGCGACAACCTCATCGACACGCGGGTCGTGATCGAACAGGCGACGGTCCCCGCACCCATCGAAGGTGGCGAGATGTTCCGCACCACGCTCCGTGTCTACACGACGAAGATCGCTCCTGTTCGCAACAAGACGCTCGAGGGGACTGGCATGGAGCACGAGATCCAGTTCAGAGTCGAGGATGACGACGGCGGCAGCGCCCTGTGGATGCGCGACGACCCAGTGCCAGACGAGAACGATGAAGGTGGTGGCACTGCAGAGCCGGTCATGGACGGTGTGCTTGGACTGTTCGTGGAGGCGTTTGACGGCGAGGAGTGGTTCGACACCTGGGACTCTGATGTGAACGGACTGCCCCACGCGCTTCGCGTTTGGGTGTTCGCTGGTGGCGATCCGGATGGCGAGGACCCCTACGAGGACATTCGAGAGTTGATGACGCTGCGAACGATCGTGCCGATCGATCGCGTTGCTCCTCCCTACGAGCCGCCCGCTCCCGACGAGACGGGTGCCGGCGGTGAAGGGGCGCTCGCGCAGGATCCCGTGGGAGGTGCGGGCGCTGCAGGAGCACTGGGCGCGAGTGTCGCGGGCGATCCCACTGCAGGAGTCCCGCTTTCAGGATCTGGTGGCGGCGCTGGTGGCGCGGGAGGTCAACGCGGGCGCGGCGGTCCAGGTGGTCCAGGCGGTCGCGGGGGTATGGGCGGGCGCGGTGGTCCTGGTGGGCGCGGTGGACCAGGCGGTGGACCAGGACGCGGAGGTGCAGGTGGTGCCGGCGGAGTCGGTGGTCAAGGAGGTTCGAGTTGAACTCCCGCAGCGCGCACCACAATCGCCGCGGGGCGGTGCTCGTGATCGTGATCTGGGCCGTTGCCATTGCAGCAGCGTTGGCCGCTGGACTCCAAGTCGTGTCATTCCGTCAGGCAAGCATGGGCAATCAGGTGATCGCGCGATTGCAAGCGCGGTGGGCTGCGCGCGCTGGAGTCGAGACGATGATCGCGATCATGGAGTACCACACGGAGAACCCCGATCCGGAGGATGCGCTGGCACTCATCAACGAGCTGCAGGACAACTCCTACGGCGAACTCGAAACGGGGATCTGGGATATTCGTCACACGCTCGCACGGGTCGACATCGCAGGACCGCTCGATGAGCACTCCAAGGCAAACGTCAATCTGCTCGGCCAGATGCAACTGATGAACATCCGCGGTGTCGGCATGGATACTGCCCAGGCAATCGTGGATTGGCGCGACTCCAATACGGAGCCTGGGATGCTTGGCGCGGAGGCATCGTTCTATCGTGGACGAGGAAAGACCTACGGTCCGCGGAACAAGGATTTTCGCAGCAGCGCCGAGGTGGAACTCGTGGCGGGGGTGATGCCAGAATCTTTTCGCGGCGAGGACTGGAACCTCAACGGCCGCCTCGATGCGAACGAGGATGATGGCGAGTTCACATGGCCTGAAGACAACGAAGACGGCGTCCTCGATGCGGGATGGAGCGATCTGCTCACGGCAGCCTCCCGCACCTCGCCGCTCGCGCTCAGTGGACAGCCTCGGCTCAATCTGAAGGCACAGGAGACGGACACCGCTGTCCTGATGGAACGCGTTCCCATGTCCGAGCCTCAGGCGACAGCGCTGCTTGCTTATGCGAGAACGCCGAACGCACGACTCGAGCAACTGATGGTTGCACCGCTGAGCACACTTTCGGGTGGACAAGGACAACAAGCTGCCCAACCAAGCCAGGCTGGGACGGGTGCAGGGCGCACAGGTCGGTCGAGTGGAGGGGCGGGTCGGCGCGGCGGGTCCGTGCAGCAGCAGTCGCCCAACAACCTCGACCCTGTCACGGTGGGCAATGTGCTGAATGAGTGCACGCTCGAAGAGTTCACCCAACCTACGGCAGGCAAGATGAATGTGAACACCGTCTCGGAGGAGGTGCTTCGCGATGTCTTTGATCTGAACCCGCGAATCGCAAGCGCCATCATCCAGCGGCGCGATGCGAAGTCGGTTGGGCTCACCAGTCTTGCCGCCATCATGGACATCCCAGGAATGACGCCCGAAGTACTCTCCCCCCTGTCGCGAGTGCTGGATGTCCAGAGCTTTGTCTTCACCATCTCCTGCAAGGGTCGTTCCTTCATGGGAGGCGCAGAACATGAAATGGTGGTGACGGTTGATCGTTCCACTTTGCCTGCACAAATCCTGATGTACCGAGAACCTTGACCGAAGACTGCTGACCAACCCATCGAACGAATGGCACTGAAGCGCCCCCGAACAAAGCAGACAAAGGCTGCACCCGACCCCTCGCGCGTCGCGATCATCTCGCCGCAACGGGTGAAGGACCGGGTGACTCGTTGCGATGCCATCGTCGTCGCATTGGCGGGCACGCGGATCGAGTGCATCGCTGCGCAGTCGTGGGACGGCGCGTCGAGCCTCGAGGACGCACACGCCTGGGCTGCCGAGCAACTGGCGGCTCGGATGGTGATGCTGCTCGATGGGGCAGAGGTGATTTCGCGGACCATGGCACTTCCATCGGCATCGCCCGATCAGTTGGAGATGGCGCTGCGGCTGCAAGTGGAAAATGTGTTGCTCGGTGGTGCAGCGCGGTGGCGCACTGGTGCGGCAGTGCTGCCGTCCAACGATCCAGACCGCGAGCGTGTTGCACTGATGGTCGACTGGCCGGTGGCGAGTGACGGGCCCGCCCTTCCCAGTTGCTTCGGCGATGCGCGGGATGTGCTGTACGCACCACCGATTGCTGCGCTTGCTGCCTTGACGCTCGCGACCATCGCTCGCGGATCGCACGAGTCGATGTGCCTCTTGTTGCAGCGCGAGTCGGGCGGCATCTCGCTCGCGTACTCCAATGGCATCAAGATCGCGCTCCGTACTGCGCTCGAAGACGGATCAGACTTGTCGGCTTGGAAGGAAGCGGTCGTGCGAACCGTCGCCGAAAGCCTGATGATGCTGGAGCTTCCCGACGCAGCGATTGCGCAAACGATGACCGCGGTGCGCGAGGCGATCGACACGCAGCCGAATGGGCTGCTCCTGCCCTGCGGCGGCGGATGGACTGCCATCCAAGGCCTTGCGTCGGGGATCGGCAACAGCGGTGAGTGGCAGCAACGGTTCGGTGTCGCGCTCGGGTGTGCCGTGGCACTGACGAGTTCACTTGCTCGATTGCTTTCACTTCGGCTCAAGGCTGAGGCGGAGAGTGCGCGGTGGTGGCTTCGCATGCTCCGATCCTTGGAGCGTCCATCGGTTGCTGCGAAGCTCGGAGTGGCGGCTCTGCTTGCGCTTGCCCTCGTGCCCATGGGCGTGGCGTACGGGCGCCTCGCATACCTGGAGTGGTCCGTACCCGATCGAGAACGGCTCCGAGCGGAGATGGACCGTGCCGACAAGGAACGACAGATGTATGGAGAGATCGATCGCCAAGCGACTCCGATGACCAAGTTGCTCGGCGATCTCGCCTCGTGCACGCCTGAGGGAATCGAGGTGACCGGAATCACGATCGACCAGCAAGGCCAACAGTCGAAAGTGGATATTCAGGCTGAAGCGAGCAAGTCCGAGAGCGCAGGTGGGACAAAGGAGCCCTTCCAACTCGTCAACCTGATGCAACAGTGGCTGCGCGAGTCGAAGGTCTTCGAGAAGATCGAGAAGTCCACCGAGAAGGCGGATGCCAACGGCCTTGTGTCGTTCAATCTGACGATGACGGTCAAGGACCCTGTGCGCATTCCCGCCTACAAGGAGGACCAGGACTTCGCGGCCAAGAGCTTGCGCGAGCGGCGGTACGGATCGCCACCAGCGGATCCGGGTTCGGCGAGCAGCGCACCCGTTGAGCAGGCCTCGGCTGCGATCGTGGATACCGCCTCCACTGCCCCCACCCTGCCTGGGAAAACCCCTGGGGACGATTCCAGTCCGACCGTCTTGGGATCGCCAGCTCCTGCCGCAGCTGCAGACGCTGCGGTCGCTGCGGATTCGGCAAATCGGCGGTCCTCCGCCGGATCGGGACGAGCTCCAGGCGCAGCTCGCACCCGCGAGCGCTCCGCCGAGTCCTCCAAGCCGACAGTTCCTCCGCCGCTGACCGACGCGCAGATTGGATCGATGACGGAAGCAGAAGCGAAGGAGGCAGTTGGTCGAATCGCAACAGCGAAAAACGCTGCAGGCTTGGACGACGAGACTCGTGAACGCCTCAAGCGGGAGTTTGATGCTGTCATGCGAAGGCTTCGTGAGGTGAAGAAATGAGTTCGGCACCCGCAACCAAGCATGTGCTCTTGCAGCGGTTTCTGTCGTTGAGTCCAGTCATGCGAGTTGGTTTCGTTGGAGCCTTTGCTCTCGTGCTGTGGCTCTTCCTCGACGACTATTGCTGGAGTCCAGCGCGCAAGTGGGCGGACGAATGTGCACAAATCGAGAAGGATCTGGAGCGCTGCAACGAGCTGCGTACCAGCCTGCCCGACGCGGCCAGGAAAAACGCCGTGGCATATGGGAAGGTCTCCATTCCCACGGACATTCCGACGACTCGGGAGGGCCTTTCCAAGAGCGTCGATGAGATTCTCAGGAAAAATGGCGTGGCCAAGTTCGGCTACGAGGAGGTTGGAGGCGGGAAGATGTCATCGGGCGCCTTCACCAAGTCCGTTGGATCGAATCGGGTGGAGCGCTGCCGCGGAAAATTCCAAGTTGAGACGACCGCTGAGACACTCACCAAGCTCACCCGCGATCTGGAGCAGGATGCCTCGATCGATGCGATTGCGAGCATCATCATCCGGCGCAACAAGGATGACAAGTCCAAGTTGACCGTGGATCTCGTGGTGGAAGGCTGGGCCAATGCTGGAGGCTCGAAATGACTCCGCAGTACCGCATCGAGTGGACGCGTGTTGGCTGGTCACTCGGCATCAGTGCCGTGTCGGTCGCGACATTGGTGTGGCTCGGAGCCTCGGCGCTCTATCCAATCTTCACAACGCTGCGCGCATCTGGAAGTGGCGACAGTCTTGACGCACCACTGACGAAGCCGCTGGCGGAACATGATGAACTCATGCAGAGGTCCTTTGAACGATTTGTCGGCCGGAGCCTCTTTGATCGGGTTCCAACAGACTGGCCACGACCTGCACCCGTCCAGCGTGCTGCCCCGATCATCACTCGGACAGAACCTCCGCCTCCACCACCACCTCCGCCGCCCCAGCGGAACTATGGCGGGCCGAAGCCGCTGGCCATCATCGGTGACTCCGTGATTTTCGATGGATCCTCCGACCCAGTTCAAGTTGGATCGAGTTTCGGCGAGGTGAAAGTGCTGCGCGTCGTGCTGCCGTACAGCGTGGTCGTCTTGTGGGACCGCGGCGAACACACGGTGCCGCTCTTCGCAAGTGATGAAACGCTCTGGCAGAGTGCAGCCCCTGCTCCCGACGCGTTTCTGGCGCCGACGTGGACAGCCCCGACGGGTCGGATGAGTGAACCGCAGTGGGGCGATGGATCACTCAACAGATCACGCGCCGCGACCCCGCCACGAACCCGCGTGAACGCGCCGCCTGCCGCCGCGGCACCCTCCGATGCGACGGAACCGATGCGTGCGGAGGAAACATCATCGCAGCCTTTGGCGACCGAGATTGTGGCACCCGTTGCAGAGCCGCGAAGTGCACCTCCGCCACTCAGCCAGGCGCAAGTGGAGAGCATGTCGCGTACCCAACTGATTGCTGCACTCGCACGAGTCATGGCAGCCCGAACGCAGCCCAATCTCGATACAGCAACGCAACAACGACTTCAGCAAGACTTGGACATGCTGCGCGCTCGTCAAGCCGCACTTCCTCAGACAGATCAAGGTCGGACCCCGCAATGAGTTTGACTCATGCGCGTTCCTATGGAGACATCATGAATCGCAGCCCCCAACTCTCCAGTGCAGCCATCGGAAAATCATCGACGCACTCCAAGCGATCGGCGATCTCGCGTGGATGCGCCTTCGCGATTGCTGTCTCCGCATTCGCCTGCGTGAACGGATCCACCGCATTTGGACAGGCACCGCGAGGAGTAAGCCCGTCAAGTCAACCCAGCGCACCGCCACAGCCAGTCGATCCTCCGCCACCAGCCATGACCCCTCCGCCGGCAGCGATCCCAGTGGTATCGCCGGCGCCGGCCGTTCCCGTTGGAGCCACTGGCAGTGTGGCTGGGCAGCGCACCTTGAACGCGCGCACGTCAGAGCCTGCCCCCGCCGCTGCGCCAGTGCCCAGTCCAGCATCGCTGGACGAGCAGCAGCCCGTCGATCTCCCGCCCGATGCAGCGCAGGACACGGACCCCAACTCTCAGCGGCCCTCTTCGGCCGATGCCACTGCCGCTCAGTCTGGCGTCGTCGATCCCTGGGAGCCACCGACACGACAGGGGCGACGCGATAGGCGTCCCACGGATCCCCAGGAGCGTTCGGTTTTTGCCGTCAATGGAAGATCGGTCAAGGATCTCATTCCGTTGATCGTGTCATGGACGGGAAAGCCAGTCATCCCCAAGGCGGAGACCCTGGAGACCAAGAAGATCACCATCCTCAATGACAGGCCCGTGACACGAGTCGAGGCGCTCGAACTGATCTACCAAGCCCTGCGACTCAACGGAGTCGGGATCGTGGAGACAGATTCCCTCATCATGATCGATGATCTCGCGCAGGTGAACAAACTGCTGCCGAGCGTTGTGCTCGGACCCGAGGTCAATGTGCTCGATCTTCTGGAGAACGGGCAATATGTGATCAAGATCTTCCAACTGAAGCATGCTCGCGCGTCTTCGGTGGAACAGCTCATCACGACTTCGAAGCCTGACTATGCGCAAATCGCCACCGATGGCAATTCCAACCAGCTCGTGGTGGAGAGCGATGTGGGGTACGCCAAGCGTGTCCAGGAGGTCGTCAATCTTGTTGATGTACCGCCGTATGAGGACACCATCACCGAGACCTTTCGCCTCCGATTCGCCGATGCGACCGTCATTGCCGACGCCATCAATGTGGTATTCGTGCCGAGCAGTGCTGGGAGTGGAGGCGGCCGTGCTGCACAGCCGCGACAAGGCAATCGGGCCGGGCAGAATCCACAGCCCATCAATCAGGGTGGAGCAGCGAGTGGCGGCGATACACCCGTACTGACGACGCAGGTGCTGGCTGCAACCAACTCCATCACCGTCCGCACCACCCGCGAGATCATGGAGAACATCCGCGCGATGGTGCTGGAGTGGTGGGATGTCCCACCCGATCGCGATGGCAGCATCTTCAAGTCCTATGATCTGAAGTACACCGATCCGCTGAAGGTCAAGGAGCTGCTCGATGCGCTGCTTGGATCGGGCGGTGGCACGACCCGCACGGGCGGACAGCGGAACAACGCACGCAATCTTGCTGTGCCTGGCGGTGGCGGAGGCGGCGACGGTGGTGGAGCGACTGCTGCCACACAGGGAGTCTTCACCATCGAGGCGTATCCAGACTCCAACAGACTCGTCGTTGTATCCAAGGCCCCCGACAACTTCATATGGCTCGACGCACTCCTTGCGAAGATCGACACGCCGCTCGAGGCAGGGATGCCGGAGAACATTCCCCTGAAGTATGCAAGCGCCGTGGATGTTGCCCAACTCATCAATATCCTGCTCGCAGAGAGTGGGACGGGCGGCTCCCTTGAGGCGCCTGCCGAAGGATTGAACGCGGACTTCACTTCCACGCAGGGCGGCGATGTCGGTACGACTCCTGGAGTGACCGGCACGACCGGCGGTACGGCGACAAGCACACCGAGCGAGATCGAGTTCCCCTGGCAAGGCGGCGGCGGAGCCCGCGGTGGAAATCAGGACGGACAGGCGGAGGTCAGCGCACTCATCGGCAAGAGTCGCGTCGTGCCCGTGGCGGAGCAGAACTCGCTCCTCATCTTGGCACCCCCGGAAATCAAGGGGCAGATCAAGGAATTGATCTCGAATCTCGATACGCCTGGTCGTCAAGTGATGATTGCGGCGATCCTTGCCGAGGTTGAACTCGGGGATCAGTTCGCGATGGGAATCCAGTTCGGTCCTGCTGGCCAGGTTGCGCCGTTGAATCCGAACAACGCGGTGGTCATCGGGGCTGAGGCAGAAGGTGATCGGCTTCGCTTCACAGGGAGCAAGGACAACATCTTCCCATCCGTGCTGAATGTCTCCAACTTCACCTTCGGCGTCAATGCGACCGTCGTTTTGCAGGCACTGCAGCGCGACACATCCGTGCGCATTTTGCAGCAGCCACGCGTCTTCACCACGGAAAATGAAGAGGCCGTCTTCTTCGCAGGGCAGGATGTCCCCTTCCTCACCGGAACCACGACTGGCGGAACAACCGGCGGCGGCACCACCAGCAGCTTCGATCAGATCTCCGTCGGCATCGGTGTGAATGTCCGCCCTCGCATCACGCAGGACCGCAATGTCGCGATGGAGGTGAACATCCTGTTGTCGAACATCAACACGACAAGTTCCCTGAATGTGGGTGGCAGCAACAACCCAACGATTGATCGACGGCAGACACAGACTCGGGTCACCGTCAAGGACAAGCAGACCATCGTGCTGAGTGGCGTGCGCCGAGAATCGGAGAACTTTGAAAAGAATGGATTCCCTGTCTTGGGTCAGATTCCCATCCTCGACCTCTTCTTCAGCAACAAAGATGAGAACAAGTCCGTCGCTGAACTGCTCGTCTTCATCACGCCGACGGTGGTCATCAACCCAGACGAGAACGACAGCAATTACAACGCGGACGATCGAGAGCGCCTTGAAATCTTCAGCAAGCCGCTGAATGCCACATCCGAGGGACTGGTCGAACGAAACAACATGAACCTGCCCGAAAGGAGCGGGGAGCAACCCGTGGATCCGATCGCGCCGATCGATCCTTCGAAGGGACCGTGAGCCATGCGTCGTCCGGCGGCAGCCGCGCGACTTCGATCCATCGGAGCAACCGCCTGCGCACTCCTTGCGTTCGTTCCCTTCACCGCTTCGTGCGGCACTCTCGGCGGCGGCAGCAGTCCGTCGCGTGCCGAGAATGAGACAAGCCCTCCGCTGACGGATGCCGGCTTGCGCGAGCCTGCACAACTCCTGGTGGCGCGACAGTCTGCGGTGCGCTTTCGATTGACACCGCTGCACACCTGTCCGAGCAACGGTTTCACACTGCCGATCGTGAGCCCCGATGGTTCGTATGCAGCCGTGCAGTCCACGGGTGCAACGCGCTTTCAGACGCTGCTCGCCTCATCGAGTGAACATGGAGTCGATTCGGGCTGCGTCACCCTGCATGATCTCACGTCAGGAACGTCAGCCATGGTGCCTGGTGGCGAGATGGTGCTCGGTCGTTCAGCCGATGCGCGGGGATGTGTGGTCGAATCGCCACGCTCCGATGGCTCACGCTGGATCGGTCTCGCGCCGTGGGATGGTTCGGAGCCGCAGTGGTTGGTGCAAGACGATCATGTGAACGCCCTTGCATCCATGGGGCCGAAGGATCGACTCGTGTGGTGCAGGCGAGCGCGCGAGGGCAACCATTTCGATCTGGTGGTTCGGCACGCGGAGGACGAACAGGTGATCGCCGCACCCGAGGACGGCAGTTGGCTCGCCCCACAGTTCACCAGCGATGGGCGCGCCCTTGTCGCCCTGCGCCTCCGCGATGGCACCCTCAGCGCATGTTGCTTCGCCGTGGGTGATCGCGTTGCAGATCGCCCCGAGCACGTCCTTGATCTGTCATGGCGCGCGACTGCACCCATGGCATATCAGACAGCCGTTCCCCAGCGCATGCAGTTGCTCGACGGAACGAAGTGGGCATTCTTTCACCCACGCTTTCGGCGGGTCGGGGTGTGGGATGTCCGCAGCGGTCGATCCAGTTTGTTTGGAGTTGGCAGTTCGTCCATCGTGCAGATGGACTCGGAGCGTTTCCTTGTGGCAGTCACCGAGGGGCTTGATATCGACTCTCCCGCTTGGATGGATGCACGCAGCGATGCATCACGGCTTCTGAGCGGTGTCTGGGTGCCCCTGCTGCGCCTCGGCGACAGCCGCGCGGTCCTTGCTCGCATGCGTGGAGCGCAGGTCGACATCGTCCGAATCGACCTGCTGCCACCCAACTGAAATCACACGGCTGTTTCAGCGCTTGCGACGGCCGCCGTCGGTGCCTGACTTTCCAGCAGGCTTGCCCGAAGGCTTTCCCGAAGGCTTGCCCCCCGCAGACTTGCCGCTCGGCTTGCCTGGCGGAGCGGGCGGCGAGGACTTCTTTGCAGGCTGCTTCGGCAAAGGACGCGGAGCAGGCGGCTTGGGACCCTTGCGTCCACCACCCCTCCTGCCGTCCTCATCCTCGTCTCCGTCGTCGTCGTCGTCTTCTTCATCCTCGCCATCGTCGTCATCATCGTCGTCGTCGTCGTCGTCGT
>SYGP01000031.1 GCA_005799495.1 Planctomycetia bacterium | reverse complement strand
GTGTCCCGCCCCGTTTGGACCACAGTGGAGGTAGCCCTGATCCGCGGTGCCGCGCGAGGCGCGGCCCGGCGTGGGAGGGGCAGCCGCCTTCCCCGGCGCGAGGGCCGAGAAGATCGGGTCGAGGCGGGCCACGACCGCACTTTCTCCCCCGATCATTTGCGAGTAGCCGCGCTCGAGGCCCCACACGCCGCCCGATGTTCCGCAGTCGACATAGTGGATGCCGCGCGGCGCGAGTTCCTTCGCTCGGCGGATGTCATCCTTGTAGTAGGAGTTGCCGCCATCGATGATCGCATCGTCCTTGGACAGGAGTGGTGCCAGGTCATGGATGGTGCCGTCGACGAATGCAGCCGGGATCATCAGCCACACATGTCGCGGTCCATTCATCTTGCTCACAAGATCCTGCAGGCTCGTGGCGCCTTTCGCGCCGGCCTTCACCAGTGCGGCGACGGCATCCGCACTGCGGTCGAACACCACGACCTCATGGCCTGCGCGCAGCAGTCGCTGCGTCATGTTGGCACCCATCCGTCCGAGCCCGATCATTCCAAGTTGCATGGCGTGTCTCCTGTCACAGGTGTGTCCTCAGCCCATCGAGTCATCGCTGGATACCGATCCAGTGCATGACGCCGGGAGGGGAGGGGGAGAATAGGGTGTCCATCGAGGGCAGTGGCGAAACCACCTGCATGGCCTCGAAGGACAGGACGACCCCCCGGTGGGGGTCCTCGTGGAGCGGCGTGGACGCTGTTCGTTGATTCTTCCGCTCGGACGCTGCGCATGCCGCCCTTCTGCCGTACATTCCGAAGGTTCTGATCTGGAGTGACCATTGGCCCGCAAGGAACGCAAGAAACTCGGAGACCTGCTGATCGAGGCGGGCGTTGCCTCGGCTGACAAGGTCGGGGAGGCTGCCGCAGCTGCCAAGGGATCGCGGCGCCGGATCGGTGAGGTGCTCGTGGAAATGTCCGCGTGCTCCGACGAGGATGTGGCGCGTGCGCTTGGCAAGCAATTCGGCCTGGAGTTCGTGAACCTCGACCGACCGGAGGGGCTCAACCGCGTCAACAAGAAGTTGCTGACGGATGACATCATCAAGAAGTACCTGATCCTGCCGCTCGATGAGAAGACCGGGAACACCATGCGCATCCTGATCCACGATCCGATGGATCTCGATGCGCTGACCGCGCTGCAGTTCCGGCTGAACTGCCAGTTCGAGAAGTTCATCACGAGCCGAACGCAGTTGCGTTCGTTCATCGACAACGGGGGATCTGCGCAGGGGCTTCTCAACAAGATGTCCGTCGTCACGGACTCGGTGACACGGACCCGCGACAGCAGCACGGACTCGAGCCGTGACTCTTCGCGCGACGCCTCTCGTGACGCCTCCGTGGACCGCGAGAGCGTTGCCAAGATCGACGAGGGCGCGATCAAGATCGTCGACCGCATGATCATCAACGCAGTCACGAATCGCGCGAGCGACATCCATGTCGAGCCGATGAAGGAATTCGTCCGACTGCGATTCCGCATCGACGGTTCCTGCGTCGACATCACGCCATCGATCCCCAAGAAACTGCAGGGCTCGGTGCTTGCTCGATTGAAACTGATGGCGGGTATCAACATTGCGGAGAAGCGGATACCTCAGGACGGCCGCATCAAGTTCGTTGTGGAAGGATCGCCCATTGACTTCCGTGTGAGTTCGTGCCCATCGGTGTGGGGCGAAAGCGTGGTGCTCCGAATTCTGCGCCCGGAGTCCGCGCGCATCGGATTGCTCAACCTCGGACTGCAGCAGGACACGCTCGATCTCTTCAACCGAGTGATTCGCCGCCCCAATGGCATCTTCCTCGTCACCGGACCCACCGGATCCGGCAAGACCACCACCCTCTATTCGGCACTGAACGACCTCAACCGTCCGGACCGAAAGATCATCACGGCGGAGGATCCTGTCGAGTTCTCCTTCAAGGGAATCAATCAGGTGCAGGTCCGCGAGCACATCGGCCTGACATTCCCGATCATCCTGAAGTCCATGTTGCGACAGGCACCCAACATCATCCTCGTGGGCGAGATTCGAGACCGCGAAGTGGCTGACATCGCCATCCAAGCTGCGTTGACGGGGCACTTGGTCTTCTCGACGCTGCACACGAATGATGCGCCAAGCGCGATCACGCGTCTCATCGACATGGGCGTGAAGCCGTTCCTCGTCGCGAGTTCGATCCAGGCGGTGCTGGCACAGCGGCTCGCGCGCATCCTTTGCCCCGAGTGCAAGGCACCTGACACCGACCCAGATCCACGCATGCTCCGCCTGACCGACATCAGCCCGGAGGATGTCGCTCGCGGAACCATCATGAAACCGGTGGGCTGCCCCAAGTGCTACGGCACCGGTTACAAGGGGCGACGCGGCGTGTACGAAATGATGATCATGAACGCCGAGATCCGCGATCTGGCGTTTCAGCGTTCCACCGTTTCCAAGCTTCGGGGCGCTGCGGTTCGCGCAGGCATGCGAACGCTGCTCGGCGACGGGAAGATCAAGGTGCTCAAGGGTGAGACCACATGCGATGAGATCGCGAAGTTCGCGCAGTCGGAAATGGCCAGTTGAACGCTCGCTGAGCGAGTGAAGGAGACGAGATGTCATCGGGCGAATCGACACCATCATCGAAAGTTGCGGCAACATCCGTTCAAATGGACCGCTTGCTCGACACGGCAGTCCGGCAGGGCGCGTCCGATCTTCACATCAGCATCGGTCGCCCTCCGACGGTCCGACTGCACGGACGGCTGCGTTCACTGGCGACGAAGGTCCTCGAGCCAGAGGACACGATGTCGCTGATGAAGCAGATCACCCCCGAGCGAAATCAGCAGCAGCTTCAGGAGCACGGGGGGTCGGATTTCGGCATGGCGTTCAAGGACCTTGCCCGTTTTCGAGTGTCCATCTTCAAACAGCGCGGTGCGGTCTCTATGGTGCTCCGCCAGATTCCCAACAAGTTGTTCACCTTCGAACAGATCGGCCTGCCCGGCATCTGTCTCGAACTGATTCGTCGGCCCCGCGGCCTGTTCCTCGTGACTGGCCCGACAGGATCCGGCAAGTCGAGTTCGCTCGCCACGATGATCGACATTATCAATAACACGCTCGAGCGTCACATCGTGACGGTCGAGGATCCGATCGAGTTCTATCACTTCCACAAGAAGTCGGTCGTGAATCAGCGCGAGGTGGGTGAGGACGTGCCCTCGTTTGCCGAAGCCCTCAAGCGCGTGTTGCGCCAGGATCCCGACGTGATCCTGGTGGGTGAAATGCGCGATCTGGAGACGATCGAAGCAGCCATCAGAGCCGCCGAGACAGGGCACTTGGTGTTCGGCACCCTGCATACGACAGGGGCGGCTGGAACAATCAACCGAATCATCGATGCGTTCCCGACCAATCAGCAGGAGCAAATCCGAGTGCAGCTCTCGACGGCGCTCATCGCCGTGCTGAGTCAAGTTCTGCTGAAGCGGAAGGATGCGCCAGGGCGCGTGGCCGGCTACGAGTTCCTCATGATCACGCCGGCGATCGCCAACCTGATCCGCGAGAACAAGACTTACCGAATCGACTCTGCGATTCAGACTGGTCGGAAGTTCAGTATGCAGTTGCTTGACGATCACTTGTGGCGGCTGTACGAAGCTGGCACCATCGACGCGGAAGAAATGATCGACTGCGCCAAGAACCCAGGCGCTATCCGCGACAAAATCCATCGCTCTGGCGGGACGGTTGGTCGCCCGGAATGGGATGAAAAAGAAGAAGTTGCCAAGGGCGATTAGTCTTCATTTGCCGTATCGAAATAGTGGTGGCAGAATTATTGGATCGCTATTGCGTGGTTTTGCTTGCTCGGTCGTACATTCTTGAGGTGTATTCATGAGCGCATTTTCGGACATTGATCCAAGTGAACTCAAAGGGCGAAAGCTCGGTCGTGTTCTCACCAAGATGGGGAAGATCACGCGCGAGCAGGTACACGAGGCGATCGCTGCGAGAACGGTTGATCCGACCAAGGGCCGCAAGAAGCTTGGCGAGGTCTTGGTGGACATGGGCCTCATCTCCGCGCAGGACCTTTCGGCTGCGCTCGCGGGTCAGCGTGGATTTCGATTTGTGCCGCTCAGCGGCAAGGTCATCCCACCGGAGACGCTTCGAGCGCTCACCCCGGAGGCCGCCACGGTCATGCGGGTTGTGCCACTCGAAATCGATCCTGCCGCAAAGACCATCACGGTGGCGATTGGTTCGACGGGCAATTTCCAGGCGATCGACAACCTGCGGATGAACATGTTCCCGGGGTACTCGATCACGGTGGTGATCTCCCCGGCAGCGGACATCGATGCGCTGATCAAGAAGGAGTACACGCGCAAGTCCGAGACTGCGGAGTTGTTCTCGGAGGTGGACCGCTCCGAAGCAGTCAAGAATCTGCAGGGGCGCGGAGATTCCGTGGACGTTGCGTCTCTCGTGGACGCGGGCAGTGACAACGCCGTCGTTCAACTCGTGACCAACATGCTTGTGCAGGCGATCGCCAACGGCGCATCCGATATTCACCTCGAACCCTTCGAGGACGAGTTCAAGATGCGCTACCGAATCGATGGTGTGCTGTATGAGATGAAGAATCCGCCGAAAGAGATCGCCATGGCGATCGTCAGCCGCGTGAAGATTCTCGCGAAGCTCGACATCGCCGAGCGGCGTCTTCCGCAGGACGGCCGCATCAGTTACCAGTTGTCTGCGGACCGAGATCCGATTGATCTTCGTGTTGCGGTCTTGCCCACCATGTACGGGGAATCGGTGGTGCTTCGTGTGCTCGACCGCTCGGCCGTTCAGCTCGAACTCGACCGTATCGGACTCCGCGAGGATGAGCTGGAAAAGATGCGGTACATCATCAACAAGCCCAACGGCATCGTGCTCGTCACGGGCCCCACGGGCTCGGGGAAGACCACCACGCTCTACGCCGCGCTGCGCGAGCTGAACCAGATCGATACGAAGATCCTGACGGCGGAGGATCCCGTGGAGTACGACATTCACGGCATGGTGCAGTGCCAGGTCAACATCGATCAGGAGTTGACTTTCGCCAAACTGCTCCGCTCGTTCCTCCGCCAGGATCCCGACATCATCCTTGTGGGTGAGGTGCGAGATCTCGAGACTGCGCAGATCGCGATTCAGGCGAGCCTCACGGGGCACTTGGTGTTCGCGACGCTCCACACGAACGACGCACCCAGTTCCATCCTTCGTCTGCTCGATCTCGGCGTGGAGTCCTTCCTGCTGACGGCCACGATCGAGGCGATCGTGGCGCAGCGGCTCGTTCGTCGGGTCTGTACCCAGTGCAAGGAGGAGTTCACGCCATCGCACGAGCAGCTCCTCGAACTGAGCATGCAGCCGGCGGACGTGGCAGGACGGCAGTTCTTCCGTGGTCGAGGTTGCGATCGCTGCACCAAGACGGGCTACAAGGGACGAATGGCGCTCTTTGAGATCATGCTCATGGATGATGAGTTGCGTGAGATGGTGATGCGGCAGGCGTCGACCGCAGTCCTCCAGGTGGAAGCGCGCAAGCGCGGCATGCGGACGCTCCGCGAGTCGGGACTGCTCGCGCTGTACGAAGGGCAGACCAGCATTGACGAGATCGTCCGCGAGACGATCCTGACGGGAGACTGAACATGCCAAGCTACGCATTCGAGGCCGCGAACACTGCGGGCAAGACGCAGAAGGGCACCATTGAGGCGGACAACAGCGAGGATGCGATCAAGAAGATCCGCAGCCAGGGGCTGTTTCCAACGGCGGTGCGCGAGCAGAAGGAGGCGAAGAAGGCTGCCGCTGCCAAGAAGAAGCAGCAGGCGGGGGCGAAGAAGAAGAAGCGTGCCATCACCATCGGAGGCGTCAATCAAAAGCAGTTGACGCTCTTTACGCGTCAGATGTCCACGCTCCAGGACGCAGGTCTGCCGCTGCTTCGATCGCTGCAGATCCTCGAAGACCAACAGAAGCCTTCGAAGTTGAAGAACGTTCTCGAGGATGTTTGCGAGGCGGTGTCCTCGGGCTCGTCGCTTTCGGAGGCCTTCAACCAGCATCCGAAGGTGTTCAAGCGCCTCTATGTCAAGATGGTCGCTGCCGGCGAGGTGGGCGGCGTGCTCGATGTCGTGATGCGGCGGCTCTCCGAGTTCATGGAGAAGGCGCAGCGGCTGAAGCGGCGCATCATCGGCGCGATGATTTATCCATCGGTGGTCATCCTGATCGCCGTGGCCATCGTCACGGGCATCATGTATTTCGTGATCCCGAAGTTCCAGGAGATCTTTGCGGACTTCGACATTGAACTGCCCGCCCTGACCAAGTGGCTCATTTCGTCGAGCCAGTGGGTGGCGGGACAGCAAGATGGCCAGAAGGTGCCCGGCGTCCTTTGGATCATCATGTCGCCGTTCTTGATCTTCTTCTTCTTCAAACTCGTGCGCATGACCAAGTTCGGTCGGGCGGTGACCGATGTGATACGACTCAAGATCCCCGTCATCGGAGGGTTGATCCGCAAGACGGCGATCGCGCGCTTTACGCGCACGCTCGGAACGCTCGTGGCGGCAGGTGTGCCGATTCTCGAGGCGATCACCATCACGCGCGATACCTCCGGCAACTATGTCTTTGAGAAGGCGCTCGGGAAGGTGCATGATTCGATCCGCGAGGGCGACACATTTGCAAAGCCGCTTCGCGAGAGCAAGGTGTGCGACGCGATCGTGGTGAACATGATCGATGTCGGCGAGGAGACCGGCGATCTCGATTCGATGCTCATGAAGGTGGCGGACAACTACGACGAAGAGGTCGATGTGGCGGTGGCGAGCCTGCTGTCGCTGCTCGAGCCGTTCATGGTGGTGATCCTTGGAGGCATCGTGGGCACGATCGTGCTGGCGCTGTTCCTCCCGCTCGTGTCCATGATCGAGAGCGTTTCGAGCTCCGCACAGAAGGGAAGCTGATGAAGAGGCGCGCGTTCACCATCCTTGAACTGCTCACGGTGGTGGGGGTGATCGTCACCCTCGTTGGCATCCTGGTGGTGGGGATCTCCGCCGCATCGCGCAGCGCTCAGGCTGCGAACACGCGGAACCTCATGTCATCCGTCAGCCGCGCACTTGTGATGTTCAAGGGGGATGTCGGGTACTTCCCGCCAGCGCTTGGGATCGGTGCGACGGGAGACGCGGACAGGGGCTACATGCGTGACCTCATTCGCCCTGTGGTGGCGCCTGCGGGGCTGAACACGCAGCAAGTCACTGACTTGCAGAAGTATTTCTCGTTGACGACCCCGGTGGAATATCTCATCGGTCCCGGCGGGAGGGATGAAGATGGATACGGCGGCGTCAGCGCCACGCCAACAGGGCTTGGTGCGAAGGAGATGCCGGCCGTGGGCATTCGCTCGCCGCTGCGAGATGGCGTGTGGGGAGCGTTGGCCTCGCCGCGGCAGGCAACGCCTGGCAATGGCGCCTTCAACTCGCGCAACCTGCCTCAAGGAACAGTCGAAGCGAACACCTCCACCGACCCCAATGTGCAGGGGCGCTCACTGGGCCCTTACCTCGAACTGAAGGATGGTTCGGCAATCGGAGCCGTTGCAGGATTCGATCAGAACGGCTTGGTTGTCGTCGCTCGCCCGGGAGACAACCACTTCAATCCGAACGGTCCGAAGGTGTTGCTGGACTACTACGGGCAGCCGATCCGTTATTACCGAAAGGGCTATTCGAGCGACGATCCGCGGCGGACGGCTGGCAAGTCATCGGGCTCGGGCGGCAGCAGCGGCATCGGCTGGGACTTGTCGGACATCTTTGTCCTTCGTCCGCAGCGATTCACGCCCGGAAGCGAACTGGTCGGAGTCGTGGATGCAAACAATGACGGAGCCACCTCGAGACAGCTGCAGACTGCCGACTTCGCACTCTTTTCTTCGGGACCCGATCAGCGTGTGAACAACTTCGTTCGCGCTGACGCGGATCTCTTCAACGAGGACAACATCGTGGAGGTTGGAAACTGATGCGGCGCGCATTCACTGTGCTTGAGTTGGTTGTGGTGATCGGCGTGATCCTGATCCTGATGACGCTCGCGCTGACGGTGACAAGCAGCGTCTTGTCGGGCAATGACCGACGCAGCATGCAAGGAACATTCCTCCTGCTTGATCAGGCGATCGCGTCCTGGCAGGCGCAGACGGGTCGCGAGTTGTCGTTCGGACGCCGGACGATTCCTACCGGTACCACCGGCACTCCGGACTTCACGGTGTCGTCGACGGGACCCTCGGCCGGCTTCGACATTTACGAGGAGAACTTCTCTGGCCCCTACGCCGTCTGCGTGATTCTCGATCGATTGGCATCCAACCCCGAAGCGTCGGAGATCATCGCCAAGATCCCGAGCACGGCACTCCGACTTGTTCCGAAGAACACCATGGGAACTGCCCTGGAGGCGCTTCCGTCTGGTTGGACTGGAAGCGATGTGCAGGGCGATCCGAATCAGATGCCGAACGATGTGGGGCTGATCCGCGAGGTGTGCGACCCGTGGGGTAAGCGGGTCGGAGTCGTGTTCCCCGGACGCCTTGCGCGAGCAAGTGAGCTGAGCGCGTCGGGGAACAGCGTGGACCGTGAAGACGGATCTGTGCGGACACTCGACGAGTTTGCTTTTGGTGTGTGCCGTGGGAGAAAGATCTGCTTTGTGTCCGCGGGACCCGATGGAGAGTTTGGCACTGGGGATGAGATCTATTCCTATGAACTTCTGCCGAGGCCGCAGCAGTGAAGCGAGGCGCGGTCCAACCTTGGACTCGCGAAGAGCGCGCTCCGAGTGGATTCACATTGGTGGAACTGCTCGCGGTGATGGCGGTGATCGCGATTCTTGGCGTGGTTGTGACAACGAGTGCGGGGCGAGTGGCGAAGGAAGCGCGCGTGGCAACTTCCGCCAATCAGGTGCTCGCGGCTCTTGCCGAGGGACGAGCGATCGCGATCCGTGACCGTGTGCAGGTGCTCGTGGCATTTACCGTGTTCCGCAAGACCTACCGCGCCGCCACAACCAGCCCTGAGACGATCGATTTCACCCAGCCGCAACAGACTCAGATCGTGATTGCCAAGGCAACGGGCCGGTTGGGTTATCCGGGGTCGCTGACAGGCACAGGTCAGTATCCGCTCGTGACGACGCCCGGGGCAACGGACGACTTGCTCCTGGAGGAGTTTGTTCCCGTGGATGGGGTCGGACTTCGTCTGCTGCCCGTCGGCATCAAGGTGGCTGGGCAGGCTGCGGACATCACGACGATCGATGGGCTCCCGTACGACGACATCTGGGTGTCGCAACCTGTGATGAGCCTTCGACCGACCGAAACGGTTGCGTCCGTCGAGCGAGGCTCGCTCGTGGTGGTTCGGTTTTCCCCCGATGGGACCGTCATTACCCGCAACCCGAGTTTGCCGGCGAATGTGACTCCGACCATGTCGACGGACACCGCAGCTCTTGCGCCCTGGATCGACTTCAACCGCGATGGTTTCTGTGGCATCGGAACAACAACTGGAAGTTCCAACGGAAAGTTCTACGCACTCGATGAGCATCGCGACGAGCCCTTGGGAAACCACACACTGTTCCTCGCGGTCTTCGACGACGACCTCTTCCATCAGCAGGCAACGGCGAACGAGATCGCGCAATGGCGGCAGTATCAGAACATTGGTGATTGGATGACTGGACTCAATACTGCTCGCACGAACTTCATCAATCAGTTCTGCGACAGGATCACCTTCAACCGTTTCACTGGGGTTGCGGAGATCGTGCCACGATGAACGCACACCGCGTGCATCTTCGTATGGGCCGCCGCGCGTTCTCGCTGGTGGAACTGCTGTTTGCTGTCTTCATCCTGGGCATCGGGCTGATCGGCATTTCTGCGCTGTTCCCGGCTGGCATCGCCCAGCAGCGGCAAGCAAGCGACGACATCATGGGGCCCATCGTCGCTGACAGTGCCATCGCGCTCTTGCGTGCGAGGCTAACGCCGCAGCAGTTCGGCACGCTCGAGGCATTTGGTCAGCAGCAGTTCGTGACAACCAACATCGGAGGGCCGATCGCCGTCCCTCCCACCGTCGAGGGAGACTGGACATGGCGCCGCCCAGGTTTCCTTTTCGCGGACTTTGCTGACACCCCGCTCGTGAACGAGCTTGGTGCGATCGACATCTTCAGTTCGTACTTCACACTCAATCAGTTTGGGGCAACCGTGAACGGTGTTTCGTTCGGTGGACTCAATCTGGCAAAGGTTGCCGTCGAGAACCAAGATTCGGTCGGTGGAGGTGACCAACTGTTCGGCATCCCTTGGAATCGCCGACTGGGTTTGCCGATCGTTGTCATCACTCAGGGGGAGCGCTCCTATCCGCAGGTATCCGAAGGAAGTGGATCGACCGCCCGCCCCGTGTACTTCTGGGAGTGCATGTTCCGAAAGTTTGCGGGACGCGTTCAAGTGGCGGTGTTCGTCTACCGAGTTGCTCCCGGGGGGGGTGAGCCGCGCCCCTATTCGGTTGCGCAGGGCACCGGTGCTGCCGCCGTTGTTCCGCCGCTGCCATTCTTGTTCGATGTGTCAGCACCGCCCTTTGCTCGGATTCGCGCTGGCGGGTTGGATGGAAATCTGGCGACATTCTTGGACAACTCTGTCGTGGCAACGCAGGGAATGACCGCGACACCAACTGAACTTTTGCGGGAGCACTCATGGCAGTCGCCGAACCAGTGGCTGCTTGACCAGTACGGTGATGTGCACCGTGTGGCGGTTGGGCGTCGCAACACCCGCGATGCCGTCAACATCACGCTGTCGCGACCGATTCCCCAGCAGCCCGCGATTCCAGAGGTTCGAGGGCTCCTGAATGTGGGCGGGTCGGTCAATGGAACGCCCGGGCCCGATCTTGGCGGACAGTTCCTCTGGTTCATTCCAACATTCGATTCGCAAAGTCGACCGCTGCGAGCGGTCTACGCCACGGTGCAGGAGCTCTGATGCCGGCGCGCAGCACACATCACAGGATGCGCCCTTCAGGCGGGTTCACCCTCGTGGAACTGATGGTGGCGGTTGGGCTGCTGCTGGTGGTCGTCATCGCAGTCAGCAGGGTTTTCAGCACGGCGAGCAAGGTCACGAGCCTCGGGGAGGCAAACAACGACCTGCTGCAGGAGACTTCTGCGATCGAGCGGCAGATCCGCAGCGACTTCGCGCGGCTCGACTTCGATGGATGCATCGCCATCCAGTGTGTGGCCGTGCAGAACAATGTGAATCGCATCCAGTTCAGTTCTGCCAGTGCGCCGCTTGTGGATCCATCGCGCCCCGATGACGCGGTGATTCGCTGCGATCAGCTCGTGTTCTTCACCAAGGGTGCGCAAACCTCCGTCCGCTTCACGGGCACGCAGGATCTGGGTGAGGGCACTCAAGCTCCCATCTCCATGGCAAAGAGTTCCTCTGCGCGATTGCTCTATGGGCACGGCGTTCAGCTGCCTGAACTCGTGCCGCAGTTGGCAGGCGGCATCGTGAGGCGACCAGATCCACTTTCTTTCAGCGAATCCACCCTCGTCCCGTGGAGTTTCGATCCAGCGCCGACAGGGTCCTTGGAGTACACATCTTGGCTCGCAAGCGGCGGGGGAATTGCGCGCGGGACGCAGCCTGAGGCACGAGACTGGATTCTTGCGCGGCAGGCGGTGCTCCTCGCGGATGACGGCGCCAACAAGATCTACTTTCATGCAGGCCCTCGCGCGCCGCAATCGACCTTTGGCAACAACTCGGCGATTGCCCTGTGGGAAGCATCTGTCGCGCAGGGCACGGATGTCCCTCTCGCGGACAACGCCCTCTCTCCGAGCAATGACCTTGTGTCGTCGCGAGTGGATGTTGCCGCATCTTCACTGAACGATCTTCGCCGACAACTTGCGCCCGATGCTGCTGCGATCGCTCGCGCTGGGACGGTGCTGTCGGGATCGCAGGGGCAGCGCAGGCGGATCATCAATTGCTTCTTCGGTCCACCAGGGTTTGGCCAGTTGGGCGGCTATGTCCGAAGCGAAAAGTTCGCGCCGAGCATGAATCGCCAGGATGTCATGCTGACGACACCGACGCTTGCCACGAACTGCTCCAGTTTCATGGTGGACTGGACTTGGGATGACATTGCAACCACGGGCTTCTCGCAAACACCCTTGTCCGAGATCACCTGGTTCGGGTTTCCAGACTCCGCTTTTCCTGCCAACTCGGTGGAGCGGCGGGGGGTGTCGTGCTTGAACGATCTTGTGGGTTCGCCGCTCGGAGCGGCCACCGATGCGATTCGCTTGGCAGTCGAGGGCGGAGCGCCGGCTGTGTTCTCCCCGTACGGGCAGAACGTGCCCATCCGCATCTATACGGCAGTCTTTGGGTTCAACAGCGACAAGCAGGTATTCGTTCCGCTGCAAGACCCTGCGCCGAGTGCACCTGCGGTCACAGCGATCGAGCGCGCCGACTACACGCCATGGCCCACCGCCATTCGCCTGACCATGCAGTTGCATGACTCGGAGAATCGCATCGAGCAGGGCAGAACCGTGCAACTTGTCATCGAACTTCCGCGGAGGCCAACATCATGAGCCCTCAGCCCATTCGCCGTGGCAGCACGATGATCTTGGTGGTGTCGATGTTGGTCCTGCTCGTATTGATTGCGGCCGCATTCGTGTCGCGCGCGCAGTCTGGGCGGGTGCTTGCATCGGCGCAGCAGGGTGTTGCAGCGCAATCGGACCGCGTGGGTCCAATCGCAAATGCCGTGACAGACGAGATTGCCGGATCTCTCTTCCCGCGCGCGGTGGATGGCCGCGATGCTGCGCTCGCCAGCACAGCGGCTGGGGTGTTGCCCACGGCATCTGCCGCGGTTCCGCGCCTCGCGGCCGATGACAATGCGATCCGTTATGGCGTGGATGTCCTCGATCGACTCAACAACTCCACGCTCGCCGGTGGATCCGATGGGATCATCGACGGTTACAACTTCGCTCCGTACGAAGTCCGTCCCTGGACGAACTGGCCGGACAGCTACAACCAGTCGCCCGCGGGCGACATTCGCTCGGTGGAGGCAAATCCAGTGGGGAACCCAAGCTTCGGCGATTGCCGATGGCTTCGCTCAACGGAGCCCGTGCGTGTCATCTATCAGGGACAGTTCACCTTTTCGCACTGGGCGCACCTGTCGTGGATACCAACGGCGAACAATGGTTGGCGGCTCGTGACGGACATCGCCGATGTCGCTGCGAACACGGCCGCCGATGTCGCGCCATCCGCGACCGCGGCATCGTTCTTTCCGAATCCGCCGCGGCGCTGGGGTCTCGAGATTCCCTACGAGCAGTGGCTGCCGTCGGTACCGCCGGACCCCGTTCTGTGGATCCCCACGACCATCGGCGCAGTTCCTGCTGCTCCCTCGCCGCCATACCCCAATGTTTCAACGCCGCAGGGCGAGGCGGCGCTCCTGTTTCGGCAGCTCGCATTGGGTGCCACGCCGAACCCAAATCCCGTCGGCGGCTGGTTCAGTTCGCAGCATCCGCTGGCGCTGGGAGACTCCGAGATCTGCTTGCCGAATTTCCTTCGGTTGAAGTGGTTCGGTCCGCGTTCCGATGAGTTCGTTCTCGACAGCCCGCGCAACATCATCACCCGCACGCTGTGCGATACCGACGGCGATGGATTCACGGACAGTTTCTGGTTCCTCGCACCAACATCCATTGACCGATCGGTGCGTCATGTCGTCGGGGTCTCCATCGTGGACAACAGTGCGCTGCTGAATGTGAATGTCGCGACCCAATTCAATCCGGCAAACACGGGGGGGAAAACACCGTCCGATGTCGCGCTCGTTGGAAACGCCGTTCGCCCCGACAGCGATACCTTTTCAAGCGGCCCTACGAACCCCGCCAATTCGCGGGTGGGGTACTTGGACTCGGACTACAACTGCGCAGGCCCAAACACGTACGAAAACGGTTCACCCCAATTCCTTGTGAAGTTCGACCGAGCCCGCTTTGGTGGCATCCTTGGCGGGCAAACGGCGCTGGCCGATTTTCGGACGAATCCGACGCTGCTCTCGGAGCTTGGTGTCGTGGCCTGGCGCAGCAGCGGCACGCAAGCAGCAGAGGCGATTGGCCCATTCCGAAACCTGCTGCAGTCCGACCTTGAACGCACCACCTACTTCAAGGCGATGTCGCGCGATGGCGATGTGGACAACTACTTCTCGCTGAATCCGTCATCGACGAACTTCGCCTTCGAGCAGGCTGCCGGACAGGGCGATCTGCTGCGATTTCTTGCGTCAGGCGGAGCGACCGCCACCCTGCGGTCTGCAGCCAGTCCGATCACGCCGGCCCAGCTCGATCCGTTCACGATGGCGGACGAGTACGAACTGCGCGCATTCCATGGCAACAACAGTCCGGCCCTGCGGTCGCGGCTCGAGCGCGCAGTCGATTCAGAGTTCAATACCGTTGCTTCAGAATCTCAGCCGATGGTGCTCGGCACGCAGTTCCTGCGGTCGGCGGTCATTCGGGAGGAGACCAGCGAGTTCAATGACCAACTCGATGGTCGTCAACTCCTGTTCGACAATCGGCGAAAGCTCACGACAATCAGTGGGGCCCGCAACGAGATGATGCCGCCGTGGCTGTGGACGATGCCGCCTGCGTCGCGCCTCGGACAGCAGCCCGGGCAGCCATCGACTTGGCCTGCGGGGACGGAACGCGGGTGGAAGGACCTTCACGAGACCAACTACGGTTGGGGTGATTACAGCGCGTTTCAGAGCGTGCCTGTTCGAGGTGGGTTTGACCCCACCGCCCAATTCCCCGACGAGCCAGGCGCGAGCATGGGCGATGGCAACTGCGATGGTGTACTCGATGAGGCGGATGTCCAGCTCGCGCGCGCGCAGTTCAACATGTGGAACACCAAGACCGACCTGAACAGGGAGGTGACAGACGACAATGCGGGGCCGGCTCTTTACCTCGCGCATCAGCACAATCTTGCCCGCGACATTGTGCGCGTTCTCCAGCGGTCGCTCCTCGATGTGGACTCGCGGATCTCCATCTTTGGTCAGGAGTTTTCCCAGGCACAACCGAACTTCAACAGGAATGCCCTTCGCGAGGCGCGGCGCGCCGTGCTGAGTTGGACAGCGAACATCATTGCTGCGCTCGATGGACCCCGTCAGTGGCCCGGCATGATTCTTCCCACCGACGCTCCACTCCATCCGGAGCGCGGACTCATCACGGAAGAGGGGGGCGAGCGTTTGAGCTTCATCGGACAGGAGAAGCACCCATTCATCACCCAAGTCTTCTTTGGCGTTGTGTATCCCAAGACGGGTGTGGTTCCGCAGGGGGTCACGGGCGCAGGCAATTCCTATGTGTGTTACGACCCCGCACAAGCGGCGAACGCGACCGACGGCAGTGGAGCGAGGGTCGTGCTCGCAGTGCAGATTGCGAATCCCTACAACACGCCCATCGATCTCTGGTCCTATCGACTGCGTGTTTTTGGTCAGGAGTTCCAGTTCCTGCAGCCGCCTGCGGGCGCATCCAACGGGAACTGGGGATACGGAGTCACGCCGGTGCTCGGTCCAACAACGGAATCAGGGCCGCGCACGGCGACCGTCTTCGCCATTCCAAAGACCATGGGCGTTGGCGCGGGGCGTGACCTGAACTTCCGCGCCCACATGATGAACTTCTTGGATCTCACCCATCCATGGCTCCGTCCTGGCGTGGCGACGGGAACATTCCCAAACCTCCTCCAGGCTGAATTGGCTGCTGTGCCGTCCGCGGAAGTGTTTCCCGTGGGCGGCGGCAATGTCGCGGACCTCTTCGAGGATCCGTCGACGCCCTATGCCGATTGCCTGGTTTTCAATGCATCTCAGCCCACGGAAGCGGAGCCCGCTCTTGAGGCTGGCTCAAACAAGTGGAGCGTGAAACCCAATTACTACGCCAACCGCATCAGTGGTGCGCAGGAAGGTCGGGATATCTCGCTGATTCGACTTGTTGCAGACCCCTTGGCCGCGGGCAACTCCTATCCGCTCGTCGTCGACCGCCTTGAAAACCAACTCAATCCTCAGCAGACAAACGCGTGGCTCGATCAGTTGCGCCGCATGCTTGAGCCACCCGCTGCCGGGCAGGAAGACAACCAGTTCGTTCCGCCGCCGTATCTGGCGCCCGATCCAGGCAGTGCAACGCAGCAGTTTCCTCATGTCGATATCGGTTTGAATGACTTTCTGATGTCATGGACTCGCATCAGCCGACCCTGGGTGCTCGATATCGACGGGAACTCTGAGATCACGGAGAACGAGCGCTCGCCGAGGTATGTGTTCGCGCATGATCTTGGACCGCGGAGCGTCGCGCTGTCGAGTGGTCAGCAGAACACGGCGCGACTCTTCGCTCGAGTCGGCCCCCCGGAGCCGTTTGCAGGGGAAGTCTTCCAGCTGAATGACCTTCAAACGAAACCTGATTCGCTTGTCGTCAGCAGTGCGCGCTCGCCGTTCAATCGACCGCTGATGGGAAAGCCAACCAACTTCTCGTTGTGCACCTTTGTGGACAACGACGGTCGGACGCGGCTGTACCTGCCCTTCGGCAGCGCGACCGGAGCCGCAGAGACCATCTACGGCGACACGGGAGCCGGGGTGCCGAATCGCAACCTCGACTTTTACCGCCACCCGATTCGACTTGCGCAGCGTGACGGTCCGTTTGAGCAGGTTGCCGAGATTTACGATGTGCCAGTGTGGGGTCCCGTGCTGCAGCAGCAGGGATCGAATTGGACAGTCCGCGGAACCATGGGCGAGATGCTGGTTGGCGATGCAGTCGCGAACGCCGGTCAGTCTGGCGGTGGAACGGACACCTCAACATCGTCGACGCGAAGTGGCGGACAGAGCGCAGATGCAGGTTTCCCAACTTTCGGTGCCAATCCCCAGGACCAACGAGATACGACACGCTTCCAGTTCCAGCGCAGCAGAACCGCGATCCGCAGCGTCGTCGGCTTTGTACCTGCGATGCCAGCGGGTGCATCGATCCTTGACGGCTTCACCCTCGACCGAGCAGGCTTCGCGCGAAAGGACCTCGATAACGACGGAGCGCTCGGTGAGAACGGGGAGATGATGGCGTTTGAGCAGCGTCGACTGCGGCTTGCACGCGGGTTCACTGGTGCGTTGACTCCCGGGCTTGTCAATCTGAATACTGCACCGCTTGAAGTACTTCGGGCGCTTCCAAACATGCAGTACCTCAGTTACAACCGAGATGCGGTCGGCGGGGCTCCGCAACCGCCGTTTCCGCCGACACTTGTCAAAGTCAACTTCCCAGAAACGATCATCAACTACCGCGATCGCTACCGCGCAGCGCCTGGGTTCCTCGATGGTCCGAAGTATGACGACCGCGGATTCGTTCCAGTGCCTCCAGCAACCGACCCATTCCCATTCCACCCAGGCATGCGCGGAGAACGCGGGTTCGTTTCCGTCGGTGAGCTCGCCGTGCTCGACCGAGAGTTCCGTCCGTCGCAGCTCCAGGACGATCCGGAGGCCGTCGCCGCCAACACGACTTGGCAAGCGAACAAGTCGTGGAGCGTGAACTTTGCGGGGCGAGATCCCTACCGAACGAGCGAGGATCCGCCGGTCGTTCAGCCACCCACCGGCGGTCACACGCCAGCACCCGTGAACCCGCCGCCCACCGACGCAGGGAGTGGTTGGCGGGCACCGACATCGACCGGTGCCGCGATGGTGCATCCTCCGCTGTCGCCCGTGGGAGGGCGATTTTCTGCCCAGCTGGCGACGGAACGATTGGCAACCAGCGTGATTGCCACTGACAACTTGACGACCACGAACGCGTTCGATCCAGTGTTCGCACTGGGTCAAGTGGCTGGCGACCAGGTGGAACGCAACGCGCTCCTGAAGGGAATCGCCAACATCGCGACAACCCGCAGCGATGTGTTCACCGTGTACCTGAGGGTGCGCTCGGTCGCACAGAATCAGCAGACCGGCAAGTGGGATGCGACCGATCCAAACACGCTGATCGACGAGTCGCGCTACTTGATGGTGGTGGACCGATCGAATGTGAATCGTCCGAGCGATGAACCGCGCATTCTGATGTTCGAGAGGATTACGGAGTGAGCGTTGATTCGCCAAGTGTTCCGCAGCATGTCGCCATAATCATGGACGGCAATGGACGCTGGGCGCAGTCTCGCGGGCTGCCTCGTGTCGACGGGCACCGGGCTGGCGCTTTGGCCATTCGTCCCGTGCTGGAATGCGCAGCGGAGATCGGGATTCAGGTGCTCACGCTCTATTCCTTTTCCAGCGAGAATTGGTCGCGTCCTGTGGCCGAGGTCGATGCGCTGATGGCGCTCTGCGTGGAGAAGTTGGTGGAAGAGAGAGATGGACTGGTTCGCAGCGGGGTGCGCCTGAAGCGTGTTGGTCTGCGAGACGGGCTGCCGACCCGCGTCCTGGACGAACTGGATGCGACTGAGCAAGCAACGGCTGCGTGCAACAGAATCACGCTGGCGCTGGCATTGAATTACGGTGCTCGAGCCGAACTGGTCGCTGCCGCTCGTCACCTTGCCACCCGTGCCACAGAGGGCTCACTCGCAGTGGACACTATCGACGAGGCGCAGGTGAGTTCGGCGCTCTGTACCTCCGGCCTTCCAGACCCGGACTTGCTGATTCGGACGGCTGGGCAGCAGCGCCTGTCGAATTTCCTGCTTTGGCAGCTCAGTTATGCAGAACTGCTCTTCCTGGATGTGTTGTGGCCCGACTTCCGTCCCACACATCTGCGCGACGCGGCGACCGAGTTCGCGGCTCGCAAGCGCACATTCGGGGGGGTCTTGCCTCCAACTTTGTCGAAAGGTGATCCCAATCCGCTGTCTGCCCGTACTGTATGAGGACAGAAGAGGTCGATGAACCGATCGGATTTGATGTGCGATTGAAGTCTCTGCCACAGGCTGGGTGTTGGTCAGCGCTCCTTGCAGGAGTGCTGGCTGTCCTTGCCTTTGGTGTGGTGTCCCCGGCTCGTGCGCAGTACTGCGAACCCGCGTCCTTTGTTGGCGACATCAATGAGGACACGAAGGTCGATGCGGATGATGTGGTGGCATGGAACGCGCTGTTCTCGGCGACGCCGCAGCAGTACCGAGCGTGTGCGGACCTCAACCGCAACGGAGTCCTCGATACGCGCGACCGAACCATGCTGCTTACCGCCGTGCAGGTCGCCCGACCTGTCGGGCAGGGAGGGCTTGGGTCTGCTGGTCGAATACCTGCCTTCACCATTTCGGAGTTCCGCAGCGGCGTACCGAATCCGATCGATCCCCAGCAGAGGTACATCGAGTTTCGATTGCCGAGGTCCTTCCCGCAAGGATTCGCCTTTGACAACAGGTTCAACAATGGCGTTTACCTGCTGCAAGTATCGCGCGGCAACGGCACCAGCCTGCAGCAAGGCTTCATCAAGAAGGTCATTGACCTGCGTGCGACGAATGCCACCTTCGCAACGACAGGCCTCGGGACAGGACTCGCGCTCGTTCGAGACGACAGTTGCTCGCTGGAGCCGCCAGACGGGGTCACGGCGGTCACCCTCCCGCAGGGGCAGTCACTGACATTCGCGAATCAGCACGACTTCAACACGACATGGATGTTGGTCTATCGACGTCCCTCTGGGGGCACGTATGTGGCAAAGGCCGCGATACCCACCGTGGGGCAGCGGATTGATGCCAATTCAGATTGTGAGATTGATGCCCCTTTCACGAACAGCGCGTCGCCCCCGCCGAATCTCTTCCCGCCCTGGGACTTCGTCGTCGACATGATTTCCGTGGATCGGTCGCTCAACGAGACTGGACCGACGGGGCAAGGATGCATTTACGGCGATGGACCGCTCTATGAGGTCGAACCCGTCGACGTTGGAGGTCAGGAGCAGGCAGCTTTTCATGTGTACCGCAACAACGACAACAAGGCGTGCCGTGGCTTTGATCAAGTGGTGATCACGGGCATCGACACTCCTGGCGCCCCCAATCCGCCGAGTGCAGTCAACCAGTTCTGTGGATCGGATGCGGTTGGACCGTGTAGCGAAACCCATGGCCCATTCTGCTCGGACAAGAACTGTTGTGAGTTCGTGTGTGCGGTCCTGCCCACGTGCTGCTCGTTGGCGTGGGAGGAGAACTGTGTTTTGCTTGCAGCTGATCAGTGCGGGACTTGCGGCGGACTCGGGACTGGATCCTGCCTGCTCGGGGGAACGGGGCCCGCATGCAATGATGACACCTGCTGCAAGGTGGTCTGTGAGCTGCGGCCTGCGTGCTGCAACACGCTTTGGGATCAAGCATGCGCAGACTTGGCGGTCGCCAACTGCCTGAGCTGCGGTGCATCCGTCATCCCGAACACGTGCTTCGTTCCATCTCCGCTTCCGTACTGCAGTGACCCACAGTGCTGTCAGACCGTGTGTGTGGTCGATCCCCAGTGTTGCACGGTGCGATGGGATCAGGCGTGCATCGACAATGCGGGACTCTTTTGCCCCGACCTCGCGTGCGGAAGCCCGGCGGCGGGGGATTGCTGTCTCTCCCACGGTACTCCATACTGCAATGATGCCCAGTGCTGCACCACGGTGTGCAAGTTGGATCCGTACTGCTGCAACATCGTTTGGGACGTTCAGTGCGTCAGTGAAACGCTGCAGTTGTGTTCAGGCGTGTCCTGTGCCTGCGGCGGCGGGGGCGAGGAGCAGGGTTGCTTCGTGGTCCACACGACGCCCGGATGCAGCTCCACGACCTGCTGCAACAGTGTCTGCAACAGCGATCCATTTTGTTGCGGCGTGAACTGGGACGCGTCTTGCGTCGCAGCTGCGTCCAGTTTCTGCGCATCGAATCCGAGCTGTGATACCGCAACGGGCAGTTGTCTGGTCGCACACGCGGAGCCAGGTTGCGAGGATCCAGCGTGCTGCTCGAAGGTCTGCGAGGTGGAGCCGAATTGCTGTGATATCGAGTGGGATGAAAAGTGCGTCGAGCTGGTTGCGACGGAGTGTGGTGGATGCGGCGATGTGTTTGCCGAGGATTGCCTCACGCCGCATTTGACGCCCTTCTGCGACAACGCGCCCTGCTGTGAGCTGGTGTGTGCCACCGATTCCTTCTGTTGCACGCAAGAGTGGGACTCCAACTGCGTGGAGACTGCGGAGGCGCTCTGCCGGAAAGAGAAGACGCAGTGCGGCTCCGACGACGGACGCACCTGCTTTGTGGCGAGCTTCCTGCAGGGATGCAGTGACAGCGCGTGCTGCGGGCAGGTTTGCTCTTTCGACCCATTCTGCTGTGTGCAAGTATGGGATTCCATCTGTGTGCAGCAGGCGCTCACCTATGCAACTCTCGGCTTCGGCTGCCAGTTGCCCACGGGTGCTGGCAGCGGCCGAGGGGATTGCCTTCAAGCGCACCCGCAACGAAGTTGCTCCGATGTGGAGTGTGCTGCTGCAGTCTGTTCCATCGAGCCGAACTGCTGTCGAATCGTGTGGGATCAGGCGTGCGCGGACCTGGCGCCTTTTGTCTGCGTCACGGTGGGCGGATGTCCAGGGACGGGATCTTCGTTTTCGGTGCACTCAACACCCGGCAGCATCGATCCCTCCTGTTGCAATGCGGTTTGCTTCGAACGGCCATCGTGCTGCAGCAACGCATGGGATCAGGCGTGCGTGACTCTCGCATTCCAGCGCTGCCGTCCCGCTCCGGCTTGGACTGCCGATTGCATCGGTTCCTGCACCGAGGTGCATGACAACCCAGGCTGCGAGGATGTGGCGTGTGCAAGCGCCGTGTGCTTCAACGATGCACAGTGCTGCACGATTGGATGGGATCAAGAGTGCGTGTCCCTTGCACGCGGTCTCTGCTGTGGATTACCTGGTTGTGGCAACCCGTGCAGTGGCGATTGTCTGCTGCCGCATGATGCGCCGTACTGCCGTGATGCGTTCTGCTGTTCAACGGTGTGTGCGGTCGATCCGTTCTGCTGTTCGACGGGCTGGGACGGCTTCTGCGTGCAGACCGCCGAGCAGCGCTGCTCATCGGGCTGCGGATCGCCGCTGAACGGGCCGTGCTTCCTCGGTCATCTTGGCCAGGGCTGCAGCAACGCGCCATGTTGCATCGAAGTCTGCCGCAAGGATCCGTACTGCTGCGATACGGAGTGGGACGATGTGTGTGCCGAGATGGCTCAGAAGGACACGGAGAACTGCGCCTCGGATATCGAGTGCGGAGATGAGGCTGCGGGTGATTGCTGTCTCGTGCACTATGACGCTCCGAAGTGCCGAGATGCCGCATGTTGTGAGGCGGTGTGCGAACTCGACACGGAGAACTTCTGCCGCGACTTCTTCTGGGATGAGTTCTGCGTGGAGTTGGCGCTCGGATCAGAGTCCTGCAACTGTGCGAAGGAGTGTGGCGATGCGTGTTCGGGACCCTGCTGCGAGCCGCATGAACGCACGGCATGCAACGACTTGGCCTGCTGCACGCTGGTGTGTGGAGCAGATGCGTTCTGCTGCGAGGTGGTCTGGGATGTGACTTGCGTGGCGGCGGCGCTGGAATCCTGCGCGCGCGGACCCGATGCCGCGTGCCCTCCGCCGGAGTGTGGCGACGCGGGAACAGGTCCATGCTGTTTCCCGCATGCTGGTCCATCCTGCGCCAACATCGACTGCTGCGAGGCAGTGTGCGTAGCAGATCCATTCTGCTGCGATTCCTCTTGGGACAGCAACTGCGTGAAGATTGCCCAAGGAATCGTTTCCTGTGGTTGTGATGGCCCGAGCTGCGGCAGCGATGCGACGGGATCGTGCTTTGAAGCACAGTCAACGCCGTTCTGCGCGCAAGAGAACTGCTGCTTCCTCATCTGCGGCAAGGTTCAGCCGGAGTGCTGCTCTCTCGCCTGGGATGAATCGTGCGTGCAACTGGCGCAGATCTTCTGTGCGGGCGGCGGTCTGGCAGATGATGCCTCGCAGCCCGTTCAGCCTGCCAAGCCCGCCGGTCGTTTGCAGCGTCGTTGATTGGCGTCAGTGATTGGCGCGCGGCTCAGGCAGCGACAAGTGTGTGAGCGCGGTCGGGACCGACCCCAATCATTTCGACGGGGATACCGAGGTAGTGTTCGATTCGGTCGAGATAGCGGCGGGCGGCGGGTGGCAGCGCGTGACGGTCGCTGGCATCGCGAATGTCTTCCTGCCAACCTTCGAGCGTTTCATAGACAGGCTCCACCTGCGCGAGCAGTCGAGCGTCAGGAAGGAAGCGCTCTGTCACTGCGCCGCTTGGCAAGCGGTAGCCCACGCAGATCTTCAGTTCGTCGAAGCCGCTCAGGACATCGAAGAGCGTGCAGGCGATGCCTGTCGCGCCGCACACCATCGCGCTGTAGCGCACAGCGACCAGGTCGAGCCATCCTGTGCGCCGCGGTCGGCCAGTGGTCGTTCCAAACTCGCGCCCACGCTGGCGGATGCGTTCGCCTGTGCCATCGAGCAGTTCCGTCGGGAACGGGCCTGCGCCGACGCGGCTCGTGTACGCCTTCATGATCCCGAGGACGCGGTGGATGCGGTTACCCGTCACGCCGGTGCCCGATGGGATGCCCAGCGTGGAGCAGTTGCTGCTGGTCACATAGGGGTAGGTGCCGTGGTCGATGTCGAGAAGGCATGCGTTCGCCCCCTCAAAGAGGAGCGATCGCCCCTGCGCCATCGCGTCATGGAGCGCATACACCGTATCGGTCACATGTGGGCGGAGCGTGTTGCCGAGCGCCGCGAAACGCTCCGCGAGTGCATCCGCGTCGAGCGCGGGTGCAGGCACCCCGAGAGCCTTGAGTTCCGCCGTGCGAAGGCGGCACACCACGCGCAGCCGATCTCGCAAGTGCGATGGGTCGAGCAGATCGCCCACGCGGATCGCCGTCGAGCGGCTGATCTTGTCTGCGTAGGCGGGACCGATGCCGCGGCGCGTGGTACCGATGGCGAGTGAGCCGCGTTCGCCGCTGGCGATGTGCGCAAGGAACTCCTCGAGTGCAGCGTCCTGCTCCTTGTGATAAGGCAGCACGACATGGGCGCGGTCGGACACCTGCAGGTTGGAGCTCACATCGACGCCGCGTGAGCGAAGGCGCTCGATCTCTTCGATGAGCTTTTCGGGGTCCACCACCACGCCATTGCCGATCACATTCAGTTTGCCGGGATTGAGGATGCCGGATGGGATCAAGTGAAGCGCATATCGCTCACCGGCAACCTCCACGGTATGACCCGCGTTGGCGCCCCCGTTGTATCGAACGATGACATCGTGCTCGGCTGTCAACAGGTCGACAATCTTGCCTTTGCCCTCGTCGCCCCACTGCAGACCGACCACAGCGGTGTTTCGGACCGACTTCCGTTCTGTGCTGCTCACGGAACGAGTTTAGCCGAGCGGGGCTCGATGTGCGCTTCGCAGGGAGGGAGTCCGACTACCCTTGGTCCTGTGCAGTCGAAGATGGACATTTCGGTTGCTGGAGTGCGCGTCAGTGATCGTGACACTGGTGCCGCAACAACGATTCGATCTGCGGAGGGTGCGGCGGAAGCCGCGCAGACGCGCGGAAGCCCGCACTACGAGGGGCTGTATGTGCATGTGCCGTTCTGCCGACACAAGTGCCACTACTGCGATTTTTATTCGTTCGTGGACTCCGAGAATCGCAGCGCTGCGTTCGTCGAGCGGTTGCTTGCCGAGGCGGCTGCAGCCGCGCGCTTTGTGCAAAGTCCGCTGACGAGCGTATTCGTTGGAGGTGGAACGCCAACCATGCTGCCACCGATGCTCTTGCGGGAGATGGTGGAAGGGCTTCGAGCGCGGCTTCCGATGGCCGCGGATGTCGAGTGGACGATTGAAGCCAACCCCGAGACGGTCGATGTCGCGATGGCGCAGGAACTCCGTGGGCTCGGCGTGCGGCGCGTCAGTCTCGGCGCGCAGTCATTCGACCGATCACTGCTGCGCGCACTCGAGCGCGATCATGATCCTGCATCCGTGGCGCGCGCCGTCTCGCTGCTCCGCGCTGCGGGCGTTCCTCAGATCAACCTCGATCTCATCTTTGCTGCGCCAGGGAGCACGGTGGAGCAGTGTGCATCGGACTTGCGCGCTGCGATCTCGCTGCAGACGGATCACCTGAGTGCCTATGGGCTTGTCTACGAACCCAACACGCCGCTGACGATGAAACTCAGGCAAGGAGTCGTTCAACGCGTCTCCGATGACAATGAAGCGGCTCAGTACGACTGCGTCGTTGAGACACTCGCGGCGGCTGGCTTCGAGCGCTACGAGGTCAGCAACTGGTCGCGTGCCGGTGCGCAGTGCCTGCACAACCTGTTGTATTGGCGCAATGGGGACTGGTTCGGGCTCGGGCCGAGTGCCTCAAGCCATGCGCAAGGTGTTCGCTGGCGGAATGTGCCGCGGCTGGGAGATTGGCTTGCGGAGGGCCCAAGTTCGCCCGTGCAGGATGTGGAGTTGCTCAGTGAAGATGGTCAGGTGGGGGAGGCGTTCATGCTTGGGCTGCGGGTGGTCGGGGGGATGGAACGCACTCGGGTCGAGCAGTTGCTGGAGCGAGGAAGTGGCGGACCGAAGCGCCGCGCGGCGATCGAACGGCATGTGGGATCTGGTCTCCTGTCGCAAGGGGGAACGCATCTGCGCCTGACTGACCGCGGCTTCCAACTGGCAGACTCCGTTCTGATGGATCTGCTGTGATGCCCAGCGCGAACGCATTGCATGGAATTCCTCGCCTCACGAAGGCATCAGGGTCGATAAACCCATGATGCATCCCTGGATTCGTCTGCTCCGCCCGGCGGACTGGGTGAAGAATGTGTTTGTGCTCGTGCCGATCGTTTTCTGGCTGCCTGGCGCAGGCCGCGGAAGCGAGGCCGCTGCCGTCCAAGCGAAAGGGGTGGCGGAACTGATGGCATTCGCTGCGTTCTGTCTCGCGGCGAGCTGCTGGTACTGCATCAACGACGCGCTCGATGCGGCGGAGGATCGTCTGCATCCCGTCAAGAGACGGAGGCCCGTTGCGTCCGGGCAGGTGTCTGTCGCCACTGCTGTGGTGCTTGGCGTGGTTGTCGGAACTGCGGCGCTTGCCCTGGCAGCGGCGGTGCATGTCGCGGTCGTGTGGGCGGTCGTCGCTTATCTGGCGCTGCAGGCGTTCTACAACATCGGATTGAAGCGGCTCATCTTCGTCGATGCAGCGACGATCGCGACTGGATTCTGCGTGCGGGCCGTGGCAGGAGCTCTTGCGATCGACGTGCCCGTGTCGATCTGGCTTCTGCTTTGCGTGTTCTTCCTCACCCTGTATCTCGCATTCATCAAGCGAATGTGCGATCTCTCCTCATCACGCCGCGCCGGGACGGCGGATTGGCGACCTCGCGCGGGGTACGGCGATGCGGGCGAACTGAACTGGCTTCTCAGCATCAGCGGTGGGCTCACCGTGCTCATGTTCCTGATGTACACGCTGAGTGCCCACGCGCAGGGATTGTTCGGCGTGCGAGCATTTGGTCTGGCGATGCTCACGCCGCTCGTGCTCATCGTCGTTCACCGCTTCTACCACCGTGCCATGCAGGGACTCAGTGACTCGCCGCTCGAGGCGCTGCGCTCGGACCGAGTTGTCCTTGTGAGTGTCGTTCTCTTTGGCGTTGGTGTGTGGCTTGCGCTCTATGCAACCGGCATGGAGGACGCACTGCGGCGAGCGCTGCTGATCTGAACCATCCATGCCCGCGCCGACTGCCGCACCCGCCCGCCCGAATGCCCCCCGAGGCGGGGGCTGGCTCGCGCTGCTGTTCGGCGCGTTCGTGCTGCTGACCTGGCCAGTCATTCTCTTCGGTGGAGGGGGAACAAGCGAGGCGTGGGATCAGGATGAGCATCATGTCCATGTGATGGAACGCTTCTCAGCGTCCTTGCGTGGGGAGGAAGGAGCACCTCCCCTCCGCGAGGCGCTCGCGGACTATCCATCCGCAACGAGCCCAGGGTTTCACCTTGCGATCGCATCGCTCGATGCTGCAGGGGTGCGGTCGCGGATCCTGCAGCGTCTTGTGGCAAGTCTGGCTGGCGCGGCCACTCTTGCAGTCTTATGGATGGCGCTGCGGCGAGTCGTGGATCCGATCACGGCATGCGTGATGTGTCTGCCGCTTCTCGCCAGTCCTTACATGCTCTCGGGCAGCATCTGGATGACAACGGATGTCTCCGCGCTGATGTGGTCTGCGGTGGCGATGGCAAGCGTGCTCATGCGGCCCTTGACGCCACCGTGGATTCTCGCAGCTGGATTCGCCGCAGCGCTTGCCGTGTTCGTGCGTCAGCCATCCATCTGGATTGTTGCGCCGATCGCCTGCGCCGCGTGGAGCGTGCTGCAATCGCCTCGTGGGGTGGTCGGCACTTCAGGAGTCTCTCCCTCGCGTGCTGCGATCGTTGGATCTGCAATCGTGGCGGTGCTGATGCCATGCGTGGTGCTTGCGGGGCTTGTGTCGTTGTGGGGAGGGTTGGTGCCTCCGGTGTACCGCGCACAACACGCGGCGGGATTCAATCCTGCGCTTCCAGCGCTTGCACTCTCGCTGCTTGGGCTCTGGGGATCGCCGTTCCTGATTCGCTCTCGAATGCGTCCCGCACTCCGCGTGCTCGCGGCGGCCGTCTTGATTGGATTGCTCATTTCGGTGATACCGGCGACGGACTTCAACAAGGATGACGGGCGCTGGGGTGGGCCGATCTGGCAAGTGATTGAGCGCACTCCCCATGTGATGAACCGAAGTGTCATCGTGATGTTTCTGGCATGCGCGGGAGCGGTGTTTGTGGCCGGAATTGCCGCACAGTCCACGGCGCCTGGCGCACGGGGTTGGCAAGTGACGCTTGGCTGTGCAGCGCTCGCGATCGTTGCAGCGCTGAGTGCGAACAGTCAAGCGTGGGAGCGCTATGTCGACCTGCCGCTCCTTCTTCTGTTGCCGCTGGCGGTTGCTTCGGTACGCGGGGTCGGTGCGGACTGGACACCGAGCGAAGTGAGGCTGCCCTTCTTGGCGCTTGCGGCAGTCCAAATCACGATGAGCGCCGTGATGGTGTTTCTGCCCGCCTTTCGCGGATGAAGGGGGGGGGCGCGGCGGAGGCATTGCCTCCGAAACAGGTCGTCGCCCGATTCAGCTTGGGAAGATGATCTTGCCCTTGGGCGGTGACGCTGACGGCCCCCCAGGTGGAGTGGCCGCCGCAGCGTGGGAGGGGTCGGTGCTGCCCTGAGCGGCCTGCGCCGCGACCATCTGCGCAAACTGCACGAACCGTGCACGCAGTTCAGTCAGGATGCCCGTCAGTTCCTTGGACTCATCAGCGGTGAGATTGCCTTTGGTTTTCGCATCGAGCACGCCAAGCAGATCGATGGCAAACTGCGCGGCAGGAAGATCAACCACCACGCGGCGAGTCTTGGGATCCCCATAGGCCCCAAGCCCACCAAGTGCCTGCGTCGCAAGCATCCCCACAATCGTCCGAAAGTCTGCAGGCGGAAGGTCGTCGGCGTTTGCGTCAGGCTTCTCACTCCGCTGCGTATCGATCTTCTTGAGCTTTTCCCGTTCCGCCTCTGCTTGTGCTTTCCAGTCGCTGTCGACATGCAGTCTTGGCTCGGGGGAAGGATCGCTCATGGGGAAAGTATAGGTCTCCCGGTGTATCTGCTGCGGTACGCTTTGGGCGTGGATCGGCACGCGAGCCCCCTTTCTCTCCTCGAATGCGGGTTTCGCTCGTTCTTGCTCGTTTCCGTGGTTGTCGGGCTCGCGGTTGGAGGCTGCAGGAAACTCGTGGACCGTCCCGATACGGCGATCGAAGTGGGGGCGAGCGACTTCAACGCGAAGGCGGGGCAGGTCACCCCGAGCGATGTCGTTCAGGTGCCGCCGAGCGTCTTCGCCTCACCAACTGTCCGATCCACGAGCGAAGTGGAGCAGGAGAGCGGCGGTGAAAAGGTGGTCACGCAGAAGTCGGTGGTCGAGACGGGGTCGGACGGAACGGAGAAGACCGTGGCGACTCTCGCGCCGACCGAGGACATTCGCGTCAAGCCGGGGGGGCGGTGGACGGTCGACAGCCTCGTTGGGCAGATCAATGGCCGTCCCGTCTACGCCAGCAAGTTCATGCAGTCGATCGAGGATCGCATCTTGCGAATCGTTGCAGAGAATCCTCGCGCCGCCGCACAGCGCATGATTGCACAACTCGTGGCAGAGCGCTTCGAGCAGTACATCAACAATGAACTCATCATCGCGGAAGCGGAGGGCATGCTGACCTCGGAGATGCGTGAAGGGCTCTTTGCATGGCTGCAGAGCGTCCAGGAACAGACCGTATCCGGCTATGGCGGGAATCGCACGGAGGCAACGCAGTCGCTGCAAGACCAGTTCGGGATGACGATGGATCAGTACCTGCAGGAGCGCCGTGATGAGGCACTCGCGCAGAACCTGCTCAGTCGCCGCGTGAGACCGCGCACGATCGTGAGCTGGCGAGATGTGGAGCGGCAGTACAGCATCCTGGAAAAGGAGTTCGATCCGTCGCCCATCGTGACGATCGGTCGCATCCGCGTGACCGAGTCGGAGACCGCGATGCTCGCGGATGTCCGCGCGCGTTTTGCCCGAGGCGAGTCGTTTGTCGATGTTGCCAAGATCGCGGGCATGGAGCGCGATGGTGTATGGCGGCAGGACAAGCTGCCTCCGTCGGGCATCGCCGGGCTCGACTTGGCTGAGGACATCCGCAAGGCGCTTGCAGCGGCCGAGCAGGGAAAGCCGACGAACGAGGTCAAGCGCGGAACGAGCGTGTACTGGTTCTGCGTGCTCGCGGAGGAGATCATCGAGGCGCGCCCCATCTTCGATCCAACGCTGCAGCGAAGAATCCGTGGTGGACTGCAGGAGCAGCGGGCACGGTACGAACAGTTCCGCTACCTCGCATCGCTTCGAGACCGTTGGGTCACGAATGACATCGATCAGATGACTCGGCGTTTGACCGACATCGCGATCGCTCGCTACTTGCCGCGCGAGTGAATCCAAGCGAGCGGAACGGGCACTGCATCTCGGAACCAGTGGAAGGACGCAGCGCCAAGCCTCGGGAGATTCACCGACAGCACGTCGATCCGCACGCCGCTGCACCGTGGAGTCTCGATGAGGGCTCTGTGCGCGAGCCGAAGCAGTGCTGCGGACTTCCCTCCATCGACCCGCGCCTCGGGCCACGCCAGCGGATGCGTTCGCGTCTTCACCTCCACGATGATCAGGAGGTTCGACGAAGCGTCTTTGAAGACAAGGTCTGCTTCGTCACGACCCCGACGGATGTTGCGTGCGAGGAGCACGAGTCCCTGTGAGATGAGCCACTGCGCCCCCGCGTCCTCGCCCCTCGCGCCAAGTTCTTGGTGTCGTGCACGAGCCACACCAAACACGGTACGACCGCAGGAAGTCGACGGCTTGGAACAGGACGAAAGTTCCGGGGCCCCGCGCCGAAGACGCGATGGGCGGCTTGCTCAGGATCGGTGGTTCACGGTCTTGGCTGATGGCGTCCGCTCCACTGGTGCCGAAGCCACCATGCGAAGCGTGCGAGCGATGGAGGCGGGGTCAATGCCGGCCTCCATCAACTGCTCCTTGCGTTCCCCTTGGTAAATCCAACCGTCGGGGAGGGCAAGTCGCGTGACAAGCCGGGTGTCCAATCCAAGCCGGTTGCACGCGTCAAGGACATTGCTGCCAAATCCGCCGCGGATCGAGTGGTCCTCGACCGTCACGATCGGAATGCCTGCTTCGAGCAGCGTTCGCAGCAACTGATCATCCACGGGCTTCGCAAAGCGAGCGTCGTAGAGAGCGGCGGAAACATCGTCGCCGAGAGAATCGATGGCTGTCGCTGCATCGATCACAGAAGTGCCGAAGGCGACCACGGCAACATCGGGATGGTCGGGCGTGATCAGTGGGCGCGCACGCCCGAGCTCGAAAGGTGGGCACGGCGCTTGGGCAAAGCGCGGACTCACATTGTCGCGGGGATAGCGCACGGAGGAAATGCCCTCGCCATACTCCGCCATGAACGCCAGTGCGCCCTTCAGGCTCGGCTCGTCCATCGCGCCGATGACGCATGCCTTGGGAAGCACGGAGAGCAGGGCAATGTCGCAGAATCCGTGATGGACTGCGCCGTCACCGCCGACGAGTCCCGCACGATCGAGGCAGAGGCGAACCGGCAATCCCTGCAGTGCAGCCTCCTGGAAGGCTTGATCGAATGCGCGCTGCAGGAAGGTGGAGTACACCGCAAAGAAGGGCTTCCAACCTGTCTTGGCCAGGCCGGCCATCATGTCGAGGGCATGGCTCTCGCAGATGCCGCTGTCCCACACGCGCTCGGGGTAGCGCTCGATGACCTTGCTGATGCCCGTCCCGTCGGGCATCGCGGCCGTGCATGCCACAACGCGCGGATCGGAAGCCATCAGATCGCCGATGGCATCGCCAAAGGCAGCGGTGAACGAGCGTCCACCTTTCTTCAGTTCGACTCGGCACCCCTCGTTCTCGAGCGTTTCCAATGTGAACGGGCTCGGCGAATGGAAGGTGCAGGAATCCTGCTCTGCGAACCCGAATCCCTTGCCCTTCACGGTCTTCACATGCAGCACCATCGGGTGGTCGAAGTGCTTTGCCTCGTTGAGGAACTCGATGAGCGTGGGCAAGTCATGTCCGTCGATCGGGCCCACCGTGACGATGCCGAAGTGCTCGAACCAGTGGTTCTCTGCGATGAATGCCTTCGATGACTCGCCCATGCGGTGGTAAAGATCCTTCAGCCGCTCGCCGCCCGGCATGCGGGTCGCCATGTCCTTGGCGCGCCGCTTGAACTCACCGTATGTCTGCGACAGGCGCAGCCGCGCAAAGTAGGAGGCGACGGCGCCCTGCGGCTTCGCGATGCTCATGCCGTTGTCGTTCAGGACGACAAGGAACTGCCGATGGAGCGTGCCAGCGTTGTTGAGCCCCTCCATCGCGACGCCGTTCACGATCGATGCATCGCCAATGACAGCAACCGTGCGCCGCCCTTGGCCGTTTTCGGGTGACCAACCCTCCCCGTTCAGGGTGTCTCCCCGCGCCATGCCGACCGCAGTCGAGATTGCCGTTCCAGCGTGACCCACCGAAAAGAGATCGAAGGGTGACTCGCGTGGCTCCGGAAAACCAGCCATGCCCCCACGCTGACGGAGCTTCGACAACAAGTGCTGGCGGCCCGTCAAGAGTTTGTGGGAGTAACACTGATGACCGACATCGAACAGCAGGCGATCATGCGCGAAGTCGAAGACATAGTGCATCGCAACCGTGAGTTCCACGACCCCGAGATTTGGCGCGAGATGGCCGCCGCTGCGCGCCACCTGATCGCAGATGGCCTGCCGGATCTCCTGGCACACCTGAGGCAGTTGTGCGGGAGAAAGCGCCTTGAGATCGGCGGGCGTTTGGATCGTGTGCAGGATGCTCATGGAACCTTTCCGTGTTCGCAGGTCTCGGAGAACGATATTCCTCGGAGTATAGGGGCGGGAAGCCGAAAGCGTTCAAAAAACAGGCTTGGATCGACGGCACTCCGCGTCGACATCCATCACCGAGTGCGCCCGGCGAGATACTCCGTCAAGAGTCGCAGCGGATCGGCGGACGAACCAAACGCGGAGAGCGAGTTCACGGCGTCGCAGCGCAGGCGTTCGATCTCTGTGCGCGTCGCGTCCACGCCGAGCACGGCGGGATAGGTCATCTTCCCGGCGTCCTGATCCTTGCCGACCGCCTTTCCGACATGCTCGGCGGACTGCGTGACATCGAGGAGGTCATCGACCGCTTGGAACATCAGTCCGATCGTTTCACCCCAATTCGTGATGGCCTCGAGTTGCGTGGGCTTCGCGCCTCCGGCGCTCGCTCCGATGGTGCATGCACAGCGGATGAGTGCACCAGTCTTCTGCGTGTGAATGGCTTGGAGCCGCCCGAGCGCCGAGAGTTCAGGCGCATGACCCCCGAGCGTGTCGAGGACTTGACCATTGATCATCTGCGCCGTTGCCGAGGCGACGGACCGAACCACGGCATCGGCATGCCTCGGCGTCGCGGAAGCAGCCTGGAACGCCAACGCAAGAAGCGCATCGCCAGCCAAGATCGCCATGGCTTCACCGAAGGCCACGTGCACCGTCGGACGCCCGCGCCGCACAAGATCGTTGTCGAGCGCCGGCAGGTCGTCATGGACCAGACTGAATGCGTGCACCATTTCAACAGCAGCCCCAGCCGAGAGCGCATCTCGCTCGACGCCGCCAACGGCCTCTGCGCAGCGCACGGACAGCAGAGGTCGGAGCCGTTTTCCGCCCCCGAGCAGCGCATGCCGAACCGCAGCCAGAAGGTTGGGGGAATAGGCCGCGGCATCGACATGCCGCTCGAGTTCACGCTCGATGGACCCGAGCAGTTCGGGTGTGAACACATCCTGCTCGCACGCGGTCGCTCCAGCCATCCCGCAAAGTGTAACGCACGGCGGTGGCATGTCCTCCGATATGCTCCTCGAATGGAGTTTCTCTGGAGCAACTTCCATCTTCTGATGGAGCGCGGCGGGCCCGTGATGTGGCCGCTGCTTGTGCTGAGCATCGTGTCGGTGACACTCACCGTCGAACGCATCTGGTTCTGGCGCCGCATGGGCTCACGTGGCTCACGCGTCCGACTGCGTGCCATGGTGAACGCACTTCGAATGAATGATGCGGACACCGTTCTGGTGCTTGCCGAGGAAGACAAGGGTCCGTTCGCAGCCGTTGCAGCGGATCTCGCGAGCGACGGTCCATCGGACGCCATTGCCATTGCGGCGGTGGAGCGTCAGCGCCCGCGGCTTGAGCGGTTCCTCAACATTCTCTCGACGATCGTCACCGCTGCACCGATGCTGGGGATTCTGGGAACCGTCTCGGGAATCATCCGGAGTTTCGAACTGCTTGGCGGCAAGGACACGCTGAGCGATCCACGGCTTGTGTCCGCTGGAATCGCCGAGGCCCTCGTCGCCACGGCCAGCGGGTTGGTGGTCGCGCTCATCTCGCTCTTCCCATACATGTACTTCCGCTCGCACTCCGACAAGGCGATCGGCGTCATGGAGGGACTCGTGGCAAGCGCGAAACTTGGGGTGGAACGCCATGGCGGTGACCCGGATTCCTCGCTTCGAAAGGCAGAGGCATTGGCACGGGAGATGACAAAGGAAACCGTGCTGTCGTAAGTGGCACGGCGGGATGATCGGCACCCGATGAGCGACCTGCCGTGCAACATCGTTCCGCTCGGGGAATGTCCCGCCTCGCCCGCCGTGATTCAGCCGGGGACCAAGTCGTTCGTCGCTGGACGTTCGACGGGTGCAAACCTCCGCATTGATCATCCGTCGATTTCGCGGCAGCACTTTTCCATCGGAGCGATCAACGGCAAGTGGACGCTCAGCGACCTTGGAAGTCGCCACGGAACGCGGCTGAACGGGACGTTGCTTGAGCCGCGGCTGCCGGTGGCCCTGCGAAATGGCGATCGCATCGGAGTGATTCACTGGACGCTTCGGGTGGATGTGGGTGATCAAGTGCCAGAGTCCATGACCATCGCGCCGGATTCGGATGTGGACTCTGCAGCCGTGCAGGTCATGGAGAGCACCGCCGCACGCAGCGACTCCCAGCGGATGCTTGAACTCCTCATCGCCGCGTCGGTGTCGATCTATTCCGGCGGCGCAGAGGCGGCGTGCGCGGAGCAGGTCGTTCGCGCATGCGTGGAGGGAACGCAGTGCGAGCGCGCGCTCGTGGTTCGGTCGGACCCTCGGGCGCAGCATGTCACGGTGATCGCCGAGTGGCCGAAGGGCTCCTCCAAGATCCGTCCGCTCAGCAGAACGCTCATTCAGGCTGGGCTTGCGGGCAGGCCGGTGTGCGTTCGGGATGACTTTGCGAGTTCTCCGTCGCAGAGCATGATCGGGTCTGGTGCGAACGAGGCGGTGTGCGTTCCAATCGCGTCGGGATCCGCAGCCATCGACACATGCCTCTACCTCGACGAGTTCGTGGGACGGGTCGATTTCGACCAGGTGCTGTCCTTTGCCCACGCCTTGGGGCGATGGTGCGGCGTGGCTTTCGCGCGCCTGCAACAGCGCGACATGGAAGAGCGGCAGCGCGACTTGCTCGAGGAGTTGAACAGTGCGCGTCAGGTGCAAGAGCGCATGATGGGTGCGCAGTCGGGGCGGAGGAATGGGGTGGTTTGGAAGATGGTTTCGCTTCCCGGCGAGGTGGTGGCGGGGGACATCTTTTCAACCCATGTGTCTCCAGACGGGATCGGCTTGAGCCTCTGCCTCGGGGATGTCAGCGGAAAGGGGCTCGGACCTGGTCTGTTGATGGCTGCGATGACTGCGCATCTCGATGCGTCACTGTCGGCTGGAGTCGTGCCTCTGAAGGCGGTTCGCGACCTGTCGGACTTCGTCTGCGCCCGCGCCGTATCGGGACAGTTCGCAACGTTGGTGATGGCGAACATCGACGCCACACTTCGCCGGGCACGCGTTGTTGATGCGGGACATGCGTACATGCGCGTGGTGGATGAGTCTGGTGCGGTGCGAAGCATCGGGTTGTCCGGCGGCGTTCCCGTGGGGGTGGTGGAGGGCTTCGAGTACGACCTGAATGACATTCCGCTTGCGACGGGTGATCGGCTCGTCATCTTCAGCGATGGGGTGGAAGAACAGCGCAACGCCGAGGGCGAGATGCTGGGGTCAGCGCGAGTGACCGCCGCTCTCGCGGGGAGCCGATCCTGCGGTGAAGATGTTGACCGCCTGATGAACTGCCTCAAGCAGCATGCGAATGGAATCAAGTATTCCGACGATGTCACGATTGCAAGCGCAGCTCTCGAAGCGGACTATCCAAACGGATGACAGAGGCAGCCGCCGTGGGGGCATGCCCGGGTCGGTCGCACAGGTTTCGAGGGGTCTCAGTTCGAGTGGGAGAACTGCGCAGTGTCGGCGGAGGGAACCCAGAGACGGAGGTCGTTCAGCGCCTTGAGCGTGAGGAACTTGACGCTCGCATCGCAGCAGCCCACGGAGACTGCCTTGCCGTAGCGCTCGAAGGGGATCGCTTGGCTCTGATACACCAAGAGATGCCCGATGTCACCTTGGGGCGCTGGGGCGGCAAGCAACCGCGGCCCGGGTGAGAGCCAGCTGCGGAACACGGCGGGCACCGAAGCCGAGAGCGCATCGCCGCCCGCGTCACCCGTTTGGTTCAGCGAGATCGATTCCAGGTTGGCTCCACCAAAACCCCACACATCCGTCGCGCCCAACTTGTGCGGGACGACCCATGGTGCACCCGCGAGCGTGTCGTTCAACTTCTCGTAGGGGTTCGGGGATGCATTGAGAAATGTGCTCGCACAAAAGGCAACGATCTCGGCTGGGCGACTGATGTTCGATTGGGCCAATGCCGTCACGCTTGTCGTTGTGGTGCCGCTCGTACCGCCTTGTGTCTGCGTCACATTGGCGAATGTCAGTCGCGGAGTGCCGTTGGTCCAGCGCCACCATCCACCGAGGTAGTAGGCGTTGTAGCCGAACGCAGGTTGCAACTCGGTGCCCGCCCCGTCCATGTTCCCGCCGACGGAGGCAAGACACTCGGGCAGATCCTGGACCTGATCAGTCTCCAAGGCAAGCGCCGTATCGAGATCCTCGGCGATGTCGAGCCGCCAGCCGAGGATTGCGTCATAGTTGTAGTCCAGGAAGGGAGCGAGCCGCCACGGATACGCCTGACAAAGTTCCGGAGCCAATTCCTGACCGCGCTTGTTTCGGAAACGCACTTGCCAGGAGGCGCCGTCCTGCGCACCGGTCTGGACTCCATCGTCGCCCATGCACTGTTCGAGATAGCCCGGGAGAAGGCGATCTTCGTACTGATTGCTGTACATCTGCCATGCCAACAGCACCTGCTTCAGTCGATTGGCTTCCTTGGTCTGCTTGCCCGACGCAATGGCCGCTCGCAACCCGCCGATCAGCAGTCCGAGGAGCAGCCCGATGATGGCGATGACGACGAGGAGCTCGACGATGGTGAACGCGCGCGTTCCCCGGCGTCTTCCCTGCGCGCGACCGATCCGATCCGATGGGGTGAGTCCGTTCATGGGTTATCTCCTATCCATTCGATTCGTCTGACTCGAGTCCGAGGTTCGATCAGCTTCGCCCGATCGTCACTTGCTCGACTTGACCTGAGGCGATCTTCGCATGACCGCTTCCGAGTTCGCCGATCGGGGCGGGGGGAAGGATTTCCACGCGCTTTTCACCGAGTCTCGCCTCACCGGCCTTGACTTTGGCTTCGAACTCCTTCACTTCTTGGAGAAGGCGTGGAAGAATCTCGCTCTCTTCGACATTGGCAACCCGTTCGCCCTGCACATAGATGATGCCGCGGCGGTCGCCGGCAAAGACGGCGACATCGGCACCCTCTGCTTCGCCGGGACCGTTCACGATGCAGCCCATCACGGCGACCTTGATCGGCAACACGATCTCGGGCATCAAGGTGCGTTCGACTTCCTTGACGAGGGTGAACAGATCAACTTGGATGCGCCCGCAGGTCGGGCAGGCAATGAGATCGACACCCTTGCGCTCGCGCTTGCCAAGGCAGTAGAGCATTTCGAGTGCATCCTTCACCTCGTCGATGTGGTCGCTGGCGTACGAGATGCGGACCGTGTCACCGATGCCGTTGGCGATGAGTGTGCCGAGTGCGACCACACTGCGGATCGCGCCACTGTCCTTCGTTCCAGCGTGGGTCACACCGAGATGCAGGGGGTAATCGAAGCGCGCCGCGATCTCCGTGTAGATGTCGATGACGAGTGCCGCGTCCATGCTCTTGGCACTGATCACGATGTCGTGAAAGTCCCGCTCGCGGAAGATGTCGACATACTCCTCGAGCTTGGCGATCATGAGTGCGAGCAGATGGCCGGAGCGGTGACCGGCGAAGTACTTGCCGAGTTCCTCCATCCGCCGCTGCTTGTCCTTGCGCTCGATGATCGATCCCTCGTTGACGCCGATGCGGATCGGGATTCCGCGCTCCTTGCACGCATCAATCACCCTGTTGACCTGGTCCCGATCATTGATGTTGCCTGGATTCAGTCGAATCTTGTGGATGCCTGCCTCGACGGCTTCCAATGCCCGCTGGTAGTGGAAGTGCACATCAGCGACGATGGGGACGCGCACTTGCTTCAGGATCTCCTTGAGCGCTTCCGTGTCCTTGCGCTCGGGGACCGCCACGCGGACGACATCGGCGCCAGCGGCACGGTAACGCTCGATCTCCGCCACACATGCGTCAATGTCGTGTGTGTAGCCAGCGGTCATGGTTTGCACGCGGATGGGCGCACCACCTCCGATCGTGACGCGTCCGACGCGGTCATCACCGATGGTGACTTGGCGAGTGTGCCTGCGTTCGTTCATGGTCCAAGTGTAGCGGCGGCGGCCCAAAGTTCGATCTGCACACAATCGGTTGCAGGCTTACTCTCCGCAGCGATGAACACCGAACCAGCGAACGCTTCCTCAGCCTCCGCGCCGATCATCTACCTTCGTTCGCGCCTCTCGATCATGATGCTGCTGCAGTACGCGACATGGGGTGCCTGGTTGCCCGTGCTGTACGCCTATCTGAGCGGACACCTGAAGTTCACGGGTGCACAGGTCGGCTACTGCTTCTCCGCTGGAGCCATCGGCGCAGTCCTCGGTCCATTCATCGCGGGGCAACTTGCCGATCGCACCTTTGCCACGCAAAGGATCCTCGGGGTCAGTCATCTCGTCGGTGCGCTGCTCGTGTACCTGATGGGCGTCACAAGTGACTTCAACACATTCCTCGGGCTCTCGGCGCTGTACGGATTCGTGTACGCACCGACCATGGCCTTAACCAACTCGCTGGCATTCGCCCATCTGCCCAACCGCGACCAGGACTTCGGTCCCGTGAGGTTGTGGGGAACACTGGGCTGGATCGCTGTGGGCATCACGGTCGGACAGATCCTCTTCCGAATGCACACGCCAGCGAGCGGATCGCCGGAGGAGATCGCTGCAGCGCAGAACGCAGGGCGTGCCGTCGCCTTCCAAGTCAGCGCAGCGATCGGAGTCCTGATGGGGCTCTACTGCTTCACGCTGCCACACACACCGCCGACCAAGGATGCGAAGCAGAACACGGCATGGTTGGAAGCGTTGGGTGAAATCATGCGACAGCCGCTCCTCCTGCTGTTCCTCGTCGCGGTGCCCGTCAGCGTGATCCATCAGTTCTACTTTGTGCAGGCGGATGGATTCATCAGCGGCGTGCAGGCCAAGGTGGGGGAGAAGACTTGGTTCGACAACACCATCAGCCAGCTCTTCGGCGTCGGCGGCGGACTCATGACCATCGGACAGATGACGGAGATTCTGGTTCTTGCATCCATGCCGCTCCTGACGAAGTTCCTCTCACGGAAACAGCTGCTTTTGGTGGGACTTGCGGCCTATGCGGCGCGCATGGCGCTCTGGGCCTACGCGCCGTCGCTGCCGTTCGTGATCGCGGGCATCGCGCTGCATGGACTCTGCTTTGGGTGTTTCATCTTTGTGGCGTTCATGATCGTGGATGAACACACCACGAAGGATGTGCGTGCCACCGCCCAGAATCTCTTCAACCTGGTGATCGTCGGCATTGGCACGATCGTCGGCAGCATCTTTGCCGCCAACATCGTCGGCGGCTGGGCGTCTCAGGGCGGGGCGATGGACTACCAGAAGTTGTTCAGCGTTCCCATGTGGATGGCGCTCGGCTGCTTGCTGTTGGTGATGCTTGCGTATCCAAGCGCGAAACCAGCCCGACCGTGAAGTCGGCAGGATCCTGAGCGCACCGCGTGCATGTCCGCGCTCGTCGCGTGCTTCAGGCGACCGCGCTGCGGGAGCTGAGGTCCCGCTCGAAGTCGGGATGCAGCTTCAGCTGCGCTTCACTGCTCGGTGCAAGCAGGTCCGCCACAGGGGTGCCCTCAGCAATCGGTTTCCCCGACATCGTCGTCAGCTCAAACTTCGGTTGACTCGCGTCGTGCACTGCAAGCGCCTTCTCGAGCGACTTCTGTTTCTTGTCCTCGACCTTTGCCCAGCTCTCGCGACCGCGGCACTTCGGGAACGCGCTGCAGCCGAGCCATGGACCGCGTTTGCCATTTCGGAGGTTCATCGCGGTGCCGCATTTGGGGCAGGGGAGGTCGGTCAGGAGCGGCTTGGGTGATGGGAATCTGACGCACCCTTTCCGGTCGAGGTTCAGGATGAACTTGGTCTGTGGATTGCTGCTCGTCAGGAAATCGCCGAACCTGCCCGTGCGGAGCACCATGTGCGCGCCATCGACGGGGCACTTGATGTCGACCCGCTCGGGGAGCAACGGCTTCCCCTGTCGGTTGACCGGAGCCGCATAGGCGCACGCGGACTCTTCCTTGGGCTTGCGCGCCTTTCCGCTCTTGGTGGGAGGCTGAGGAACGAGGACCTTCTCGCGGAAGCCGCTGCACGAGAGGAATCGCCCGGTCTTGCCGAGGCGATACTCGCAGCGGCGACCGCACAAGGGGCAGGCATACGGCGATGGCTCTGCCTCCGCCTTCACATGATCCACCTTCATCAGTCCAGCCACCACGGATTGGAAGGGCGAATAGAACTGCTTCAGCATGGCATGCCACTCGACCTTGCCCTGCGCGATCTCGTCGAACTCCTCCTCGATGCGGCGCGTGTAGCCGACATCCATGAACCCTTCCTTGAACGGTTGCTCAAGGAATGAGCAGACTGCCATCCCGATGTCGGTTGCATGAAACGAGCGACTCACTTGCTCCACATAGTTTCGCTCTTCGATGGTGCCGATGATGGACGCGTACGTGGACGGGCGACCGATGCCTTGCTTCTCGAGCTCCTTGACGAGGCTCGCTTCGCTGAAACGCCCCGGCGGCGAGGTGAACCTCTGCTTGGGCGACAGCCAGAACGGCGCCATCTCCTGACCCTCCTTCAGCGGGGGGAGCTCTTGGTCATCTCCGTCGCCACGAATGCCCGTTCTCGTGAAGCCGTCGAACACCTCGACGCGCCCCGTTGCCTTGAAGACGGCGCCTGTTGCCTTGTCGCTGCGTTCGAGGAGCACGCTCGTCGATTCGTACTGCGCGTCCGTCATCTGGCAGGCAACGAAGCGCTGCCAAATGAGGTTGTAGAGCCGCCACTGATCATCGGTCAGGGCACTCCGCAGGCTCTCGGGGGTTCGCAGCACACTCGTCGGCCGGATCGCCTCGTGCGCCTCCTGCGCGCTCTTGTTGCTTGAACCGTAGAAGCGGGGCTTTTCGGGCAAGTACTTCGGACCATACTGCTTTCCGATGAAGGCGCGCACTGCAGCGATCGACTCACCGCTGAGGTTCGTACTGTCGGTTCGCATGTAGGTAATGAGTCCCACGCTGCCCTCGCCCGGAACACTCACTCCCGCGTAGAGCTGCTGCGCCGTGCTCATCGTGCGCTTGACGGCGTATCCGAGGGCGTAACTGGCGCTCGACTGAAGCGTGCTGGTGATGAAGGGCGCCTTCGGTCGGCTGCTCGTCGCGCTTCGCTCAATGCTTCGAACTCGGTAGCGGACTCCAGTGCCGATGGTGCCGCGAACGACTCGCTGCCAGCGAGCGAAACCGATGGGTTCATCCTCCCCGCGCAGATCGATCGTGGATTTCTTGGGCGCGAAATCGATGTTCACATCTTCCAGTCCCACCGCTTCCGCGACGGACTTCACCCGAGCCAGGAGTGCCTCGCCCGCGTCGTACCAGGTGGCAGGCTGGGGGATCGGCGTCTTGTTTGCCTTGTCTTCATCCACCTTGCGGCGAACCCACTCCGGTACCTCGATCGCACACTTTGGAGTGCCGAATCCCGCGAGATCCTCGTACTTGGGAACCTCGCGGCTCAGGTCCATGGGCTTACCGCCCACCTGCACGAGTTCGCACTCGATGCCATTGCGCTCGGCGAGCCAGTGAGCCTGCTCCTTGATCGTCGGTCCCTTGCCGCGCTCATCCCGCTGCGCAAGAAAGGCATCCCACGCCTTCGAAAGCGCCTGGCCGCGCGTCTGGTCGGGAGTCATGGCAGCCTCGACCTTCCACTGTTCGTCGGGCTGGAAACCGCGGATCTCTCGTTCGCGGTCCACGATCAGTTTGAGGGCGACGCTCTGCACACGCCCTGCGCTCAATCCGCCCGCCACCTTCTTCCACAGAACAGGGCTGACCATGTAACCCACGATGCGGTCGAGGATGCGCCGCGCCTGCTGCGCGTTCACCCGATCGAGATCGATCGCCCGAGGCTTCTGAAAGGCCTGGAGAATCGCAGACTTCGTGATCTCATCGAACTCCACACGCTTCGCCTTTCGCGGATCCACTTCGAGCAGCTCGGCGAGATGCCATGCGATCGCCTCACCTTCGCGGTCGAGATCGGTTGCAAACCAGATGCTGCTGGCGGTCTTGGCCATCTTGCGAAGTTTGGCGACCTGCGCTTCGCGATCTGCGTCCACGACATAGGTTGGCTTGAAGTCGTCGTCGAGATCGATGCCCGGCACGGGCTGCTTGCTGCCTTTGGCTGCACGCGCTGGAAGGTCGCGAATGTGACCGATGGACGCCTCCACCCTGAACCCTGGCCCGAGGTACTTGGTGATGGTCGTGGCCTTGGCAGGGCTTTCCACAATGACCAACTGGTCACCGGCAGTGAACGCCGGAGCGGAACTCTTCTTTCCTGTCTTGCTCGTGGTGGATTTCTTAGCCATGAAGGGGCGACATCATGCAGCGATGGAAATGAAAGTCAAGCGGAAACGCATCGACCGAGTGGGGGAGGGCTCGCCACGGAATTCCACTGAGATGGCGATATTGCAGCAAAAATCACGCGATCTCCTGTCCGAGAACATTGTGAAGAAATTTTTCTGCGCGATCCTCGTCGAGGATCTCGCTCGACCAGACGGAGTGGGGAATCTGTCGGAAGCGACGAAGCCATGTGCGCTGTTGCCGGGCAAGTCGCCGGGTCTGCTGCTTCGTGTCTTCGACTGCATCGTCGAGCCGCCGAAGTCCGCGCAGGTGCACGGAGAGTTCTCGGTAGCCAACCGCCTCCGCGGCCTGTGCCCCGAGCATGCCGCGAGCGAGGAGCGCGCGCACTTCATCCAAGAGCCCTGCCTCCATCATGTGAACGACCCTCGCATTGATGTGGCGCGCATTGGCGACACTGTCGGGGAGCAGCCCGATGCATCGCCAGCCATCGGGAAGCGCAGGCGGCGTGGCGCGCCACTGCTGCTGGAGCTCCGAGAGCGGGCGACCGGTGAGCGCGTGCACTTCGAGCGCGCGGATCAAGCGTCGAACATCGTTTCGGTGGATCCGCGCGGCGGCCACGGGATCGACCAGCTGCAACTGCGCATGGAGCGCATCTCCTCCGAGCGCCTGCAGGCGCGCGCGGAGTTCCATGTCAGCGGGCGGACCCTCGAACAGACCCGACAACAGCGCTTGGACATACAGGTTGGTGCCGCCCACGATGATGGCAGTCGTTCCTCGGGTGGCGAACGAGTCGAGCAGTTCGCGTGCGGCGTTCAGCCAGTCCTCGACCGTGAAGCCCGATGCATGCGGGTCTGCGATGTCCAGGAGATGATGGGGGATCTCCGCGCGGAGTGCGAGGGATGGCTTCGCCGTGCCGATATCCATCCCGCGGTAGATCTGCATGGAGTCCGCACTGACGATCTCGGCACCTGCGATGCGGCGCGCGGCAGCCACCGCGAGTGCGCTCTTGCCGCTCGCGGTCGGACCGATGATGAGGAGGACGCTCGGGGGACTCATGCGTCGTGGTTGTACCCTCCTCGCGATGGCACTCTCACGAATTGACCAAACGGATGTCGCCGGCAAGCGCGTGTTCATCCGCGCAGACTTCAATGTTCCCCAGGAGGACGACGGGCGCATCAGCGATGACCGTCGCATCCGCCTCACCATTCCGACCATCGAATCCGTGCTGCAGCGCGGCGGAAGTGTGATTCTCGCGTCACACCTCGGCCGTCCGGAAGGCAAGGGGCACGAAGCGGCGTTCTCGATGGCACCCATTGCGGGGCGTTTGAAGGAGTTGTCGCCGCATCTGGTGGGTCTGCGATTGGTGGGTTCGCGCTGTACCGACATCGAAGCCGCCGATGCAGCGCGTGGACTGAAGGCTGGCGATGTCCTGCTGCTGGAGAACCTGCGCTTCGAGAAGGGCGAGAAGAAGGGTGACGCGGCCCTCGCCGCGCAGTTGGTGGCAATCGCTGATGTGTACTGCAACGACGCCTTCGGCGCGTCGCATCGCACCGATGCTTCCATGCATGCACTGCCGCTGGCGTTCCGCGCCGCGGGCAAGCCAGCCGTGACGGGTTTGCTGCTCGACCGTGAGATCCGTTTTCTGCAGGGAGTCCTGGAGACGCCCGAGCGTCCCTTTGTGGCGATCGTCGGCGGCGCGAAGGTCTCGGACAAGTTGGCTGCTCTTCGCAATCTCATCGGGCGTGTGGACTCGATCCTGGTGGGCGGCGCAATGGCGTACACCTTCCTGAAGGCGCAGGGTGTTGCCGTGGGGCGGTCGCGCGTTCAGGATGACATGCTCGCGCAAGCCCAAGACATCCTGCAGCAGGCGGCGGGCAGTCGCACGCGGATCGAGTTGCCCTCGGATCATGTGTGCGGCGCGGAACTGAAGGAGGGGGTGGCAACGAGTGTCGCCGTCGGCGCGATTGCCGCGGATCAGATGGGTCTTGACATCGGGCCAGCGACCGCCGCGCACTACGCGCGGCTGGTCTCGGCCGCTCGCACCATCCTCTGGAATGGACCGCTCGGCGCGTTCGAGTGGAAGCCCTTCGATGCCGGAACTGCAGCCGTTGCAGCCGCCGTGGTGCGTGCGACGAAGGCGGGCGCCACCAGCGTGGCTGGTGGGGGCGATACTGCCGCAGCGGTGGAGGCGAGCGGCTCCGCGACTGGGTTCAGTCACATCTCCACGGGAGGTGGCGCGTCGCTCGAGATGCTCGAGGGCAAGGCATTCAAGTGCCTCGAAGCGATCGATCGGACCGCCGAGCCAAGCTATAGTTGACGAGGAAAGTCCAAAGGAAATCCCATCATGCGAACCGCCCACATCCTCGTTCTCACCATCGTTGCCGCACTCGGTCTCGCGCCGATCGCTCCGCAAGATCAGAAGAAACTTGCCGTGGGTGATGCGACCCCCGCGCTCGATGGGCTCGATTTCGTTCAAGGCAGCATCGAAGACTTGTCCGCGTCGGGCACCAAGGTGCTGGTCGTGGAGTTCTGGGCCACATGGTGCGGTCCATGCCTTCGATCGATTCCGCACATCAACGAGTTGTACCAGTCCTACAAGGATCAAGGTCTCGTGGTGGTGGGTGTCAGTGATGAGAATCGCTCGAAGGTCGAGCCCTTCGTGAAGAAGCGTGGCTCCGAAATGTCCTATCCCGTGGCGGTCGATGGAGAGAAGAAGGTCAATGAGGCGTTCATGACCGCATCCGGGCAGAAGGGAATCCCCTGCGCGTTCGTCACGACGGTGCAGTCGGGGCAGACCACGGGCAAGGTGGTCTACATCGGACACCCCATGGCACCTGAGTTCGAGACTGCAGTGCGGCTGTCGCTCACGGGACGCTACGACCCAGTGTTGACGAAGAAGGGGCAGCCTCTCATCGATGCGGCACGCCGCGCGATCGATGCGAAGAACTACAAGGATGGCTACAAGCGCTTCGATGAGGTGATCGCCCTCGATCCAGCGATTTTCGCGCCGATCGCCATCGAGAAGTACGAAGTGATGCTGAATGTGGAGAACAACGACGCGGGCGCGAAGGCGTACGCGGCGGAACTCCTGAAGGGGCTCGTATCGATCGGTGACGCAGATGCACTGCGCGATCTTGCAGTCGAGCTTTCGTCGGATCCCGCGAACAAGAGTTACGACTACGACCTGGCGATGCAGGCAGCGGAAGCGATGTTGAAGGTCGCGGGGAAGAATGACCCGAACGCGCTGTCGACCATCGCGGGCGTGGAGTTTGCGCGCGGTGACTTCGCGAAGGCAGTGGATGCGCAGAAGAAGGCGTATCGCATCGCGAGCCCGAGTCGCAAGCCCAAGTTCAAGGCAACGCTCGAAGCCTACGAACTTGCGCTCAAGAAGGGCGTCAAGGTGAAGGTGCCCACCGACGAGAGGATGTCCGGTGGATCGTCCGCGGGATCTGTCGAAACCGTGCCCGCGAAGCCCTGATCGTGCGGACGCAGCGCGGCGTGAGGCGAGGCGACATGGCAGGAGCCCCCGTGTGTCCATTTCGTGGTCCCTTGACTGCACCGCTCGTCGGACCATCGATCCTCTCGGCTGATTTCACTCGCCTCGGCGCGGAGGTTCGTGACGTCGTGCGCAGCGGTGCCGACTTCATCCATGTCGACATCATGGATGGTCACTTCGTGCCCAACCTCTCGATGGGGCCAGCGGTGTGTGCTGCGGTGCGCCGCGCAGCTCCGCGGGTGTGGATTGATGTGCACCTGATGATCCGGAACCCGCGGGACTTCATCGATCCGTTTGTGCGCGCTGGGGCGAACAACATCACCTTTCATCTCGAGGTGGAACGCAATCCGCGCCTGCTGTTGCGCCGCATCAAGGAAGCCGGGCTGACGGCTGGAATTGCCATCAAGCCCAAGACTCCCTGGACTGCCCTGTCGCCGTTCTTGGACGAGGCGGATCTCTTTCTCGTGATGAGTGTCGAGCCTGGATTTGGTGGGCAGGCGTTCCTGCCATCGTCGCTCCCGAAGGTCCGCGCCATCCGCAAGCGGTGCGGACCGCTGCGCCGCGTGGAGATGGATGGCGGCATCGCATCCGATACGGCGGCCGCATGCCGCGATGCGGGCTGCGACGCGCTCGTGGCGGGCGCGCATGTCTTTGGCTCTGCAAGCCGCAGATCGGCGATCGCCTCGATTCGGGGCGTTCACAGGAATCGCGGTCGATAGAATGGGGCGCATGGCTCAGCCGACCTGGGATGTGGCCGCGGCTCCCGCCACCAAGCGCGCGGTGCCCGACGGGCTTTGGATGCAGTGCCCAGCGTGCAGCGAGACGCTCTTTCGAAAAGCGGTGGAGCAGAACCTCATGGTCTGCCCCAAGTGCGACTACCACATGCGCATCGGCGGCAGGCAACGCGTGGAGCAGTTGCTCGATCCGGGCACCTTCGAACCGCTTCAGGCGGATCTTGCGCCATCGGATCCGCTGAAGTTCGTGGATCTGAAGCCCTATCCGGAGCGTCTCGAACAGGCGCAACGTGCCACGGGTTCGCCGGACGGCGCACAGGTCGGGCAGGGGTTCATCAAAGGGCGGCGTGTCGTGCTCGCCGTGCTTGACTTTCACTTTCTCGCTGGATCCATGGGATCCGTTGTCGGCGAAAAGGTGACATGCGCCGTCGAGACGGCGCTTGCCGAGCGGCTGCCGCTGATCGTGGTGAGTTGCTCGGGTGGTGCTCGCATGCAGGAGTCAGGGTTTTCGCTCATGCAGATGGCGAAGACAAGCGCGGCCCTTGCCCGACTCGACTCGGCAGGTGGACTCTTCATCTCGGTGCTCACCGACCCGACCACGGGTGGTGTGACGGCAAGCTTCGCCATGCTCGGCGATCTGATCTTTGCCGAGCCCAAGGCACTCATTGGGTTCGCAGGTCCGCGCGTGGTGCGGCAAACGATCCGCCAGGAGTTGCCGGAAGGCTTCCAGACCAGCGAGTTCCTGCTCGACGCAGGATTCGTCGATCGAATCGTCCACCGAGCGAATCTTCGCAGTGAGATCAGCCGCATCATCGACTACTCCGGCAACTGATGTGAAAGGCCCATCACTGATTGGGGCGGGCACGCTTGTTCCGTCGACACCGCTTGCGCTGCTGTTCTGCGTCCTGACTCCCGTCTGTCTGGTGCTGGCGTTCCCACCCTTTTCGCTCTGGCCGGTGGCGCTGATCGTCCCGCTCGGATGGGCGCTGCTCGCGAGCAGCGATCGGCTGCCGCATCACATGTGGTGGGCGCTCTATGCCAGCGCGCTTGCGGTGTGGCTGTGGTTTCACCGCTGGATGATCGGCGTGACGCTCGCTGGATATCCCGTGCTGTGCGGATATCTCGCGCTGTACGCGGTCGCGGGCGTCTGGATCATGCGGCGAACCCGCCGCGGGTTCATTGGGCGTCACCTGCCGCGTGCCATCCGCCTTCCTGCCGTTCTCATCACCCTGGAGTGGTTGCAGGGGACGGTGATCTTCCATGGCTACCCATGGTTCGCCTTTGCGCAGCCGCTCGTGGACTTTCCTGTGTTGGCTCAGTTGGCGGATGTGGGCGGTGTTCCGCTCGTGACCCTGCTCGTCGGCGGAACGGTTGGCGTGCTCGTCGATTTGATCTGTCTCCGACGGGGAACGCCGGATCCGACCCTGAGGCGACATGTGCTGCAGGGGGGCATCGCAGTGTTGATCGCTTGGGTCGGAGCGATGGCGTATGGAGCGCACCGACTCTCGGAGTGGGACGCGCTGCAGCGCAGTGCTCCTGCTGGGTCGCAGCTGCGTGTCGCAGTCGTCCAGACCAATGTGCCGACAAGCAACAAGCTGCGATGGAGCCGCCAGCAGCAAGAGGAGGATGCTGCATCGTTCGCGAGGGCAACGATCGAACTTGTCCGGGCATCACGCGACCGCGGCAACCTCGACTGTGCAGTCTGGCCTGAAACGATGTTGCCGGGCTTCGGACTCGAGCCCGCGACGGTTCGGAAGTTGGTGGAGGGTTCGTGGTGGCCTGGCGAGAGGTTTGCCACGCTCGCAGCGGATGTTTCGAGGCGCATCGATGCGCCTCTCATCGTCGGAAGTCCCGTGTACATCGGTCTCCGGGAGAACGGGGAACGCTGGGCTTGGAGCGAGCACTTCAACAGCGCGTATCTGGTGGACGGGGAGCCGCCCTATCAGCGTTACGACAAGATCCACTTGACTCCCTTCGGCGAAACCATGCCCTACATTTCGAACTGGAAATGGCTCGAAGATCGGCTCCTTGCCATCGGTGCGACTGGCATGCAGTTCGATCTCGATACGGCGTCGGTGCCGCGCCGCCTGCTGCTGCGTAGGCGCGGGGCCGATGGAGTGAGCACGGTGGAGGATGGAATCGAGTTGGCGACGCCGATCTGCTTCGAGGACACCATGGCGGAGGTCGTGCGTCGGATCACGCACGATGATGCCGGGCGGAAACAGGCGAAGTTGTTGGTGAATCTCTCGAATGACGGATGGTTTGGTGACTGCGATTCGGGGCGGCACACGCATGAGCTGCTGGCGCGCTGGCGTTGCATCGAGAATCGCCTGCCCATGGTGCGCGCTGCGAACACCGGACGCTCGCGTGCGTTCGACAGCAGGGGAGTGCCGATTGAGGGAGCCGAGGTCGCACCGCGTCTTGCGGGCGGCTTTGTCGCTGAGTTGCCGATGGATGACCGCCAGCCCCTCTACGGTCGCGTGGGCGATGTATTCTCTCCTGTCGTGGCGTTCTTGCTGGCGATCATGGTTGTGCCAGGGCGGCGGAGCCTGCAGAGAGTTTCGGCACTCCTCGTTGTGATCTTCCCGCTGCTCTGGATCGGTTGCAGCGAGGAATCGCAGCCTCGCGCCGTGTTCAGCGGAACGGGCTGGTCATCGCGCAGCGTCGATGGGCAGGCGGAAGGGGCGCCCGTCAATCCAGATTCTGGGCGCGCATCGGGTCTGGCGAGCACGCGGCCCGCACCATCGCAAGGCGCCGCGGCGGAGCCCGAACCGCAGCCGATTGATGCAGCCATCAGCGGGACAACGGAGTCCATGCCGATTGCGTCCGTGATCCCTCCTGCCTCGAAAGTGGCTGATCCGCAGCCGCAACCTGTGGCAATCGCGCCGCCGGCTCCCGCGCCTGCGGCGGCTGAAGTTCCAGCGGCAGCGCCAGCACCAACGCCGCCGGCTGCGGCAACCACGCCAACGGATTCATCGGTGCCGTCCGTCAAGTTCACCTTTGTCGGAGTCGATGCCAATGAACAGATGGCGTTCGATCTGATTGCACGCGCGGCGTCGAGTGAGGCAGCGATCCTCCGCTCCCACGCACTCGAGGCACTTCAGACGAGACCCGATGCACTTGCAGAGGTTGCGTGCAAGCTGCTCGGCGATCCCAGTCCCGGCGTTCGGTTCGCTGCGGCAGTCATGATCGGGCGGAAGCGGATCGACCGCTGTGCGACTCTCCTGCAGCCGTTGCTGCTTGATGCGAACCCTTCCGTGCAAGCGTCGGCGCTCTTTGCGCTTGCGCGTCTCGGGCAGCGAATGGATCTCAATCCGCTCCTGCGCTTGGCGATGAGTGAGGATCCGGAGACTCGCTCCAATGCGTTCTTTGTCCTCGGCGAGTTGCGAAACCCCTCGGCGATTCCGCTGATCGAAGCGTGCATCGGTCGCCCGCTTCGGACCACCGATGAGATCCGAACGCGCATCGTCGAACTGCAAGCCGCGGAGGCGATGTGCAAGATGGGCGACTACCGGCAATACGATCCGATCCGCGCGGCTTTGTTCGCTCCGAGCGAGCAAGCCGAGTTGATCGCACTGGCGTGCCAGATGGTCGGCGAAGTGAACGATCGTGGCGCGCGCGGCAGTTTGATCGGCATCTGGAATGGGCGGGGATCGATGGAGCGCCCCATGGAGATTCGGCTTTTGACTGGAACGGCGCTCGTGCGGATTGGCGAGCCAAATGTGGACCCGATCTTCGTACTTTCCCTGACCGCCATCAAGGATCCGAACGGTTCGATTCGCGCGCAAGCCGCTTCAACGCTCGGATGGCTCGGCGGCGCCCGCGCGGCTGCTGCAGTTGCACCGCTCATGCAGGACCCGGACAGTTTGGTGGCGATCTCCGCCGCCGCGGCGTACTTGCGGGCGACGGCCAAGCCCACGGAGGCACTCCCTCCCATCGGTGCGACCGATTCTGCCGCTCGGGCGCGCTGATGCGTTGACAACGGGGGTTTTCTGAAGTAAAAATGGTGGTTGGTTTCGGTCTCGGGCCAGTGCCGCTTCAGTCTGCCATCATGGTCGACGCTGTCGGATCGGCGCCCTGACGTTCGCCTCGGACTCGGCGGTGACGCTGGATCGATGTGGATGCTCAGGGGACTCTCTGAGGCGGTATTGCGTTCGGCAATCATCTGCAAGGTCAACCCCGTGCACATTCTCACCAAGGTCTTCGTCGTACTCGTTTCGCTTCTTGCGGTTGCCATCGTGCCACTCGCTGCCGTGCAGTCGAGCAATCAAGCCGCGCTGCGGCAGCAGGTCAAGGATGCGGAAACGAAGGTTGCAGCAGGTCGCAACGAACTCGAGACGGAGCGAGCGCTGCGATCCAAGGCGGAGAGTGACGCTGCGCTTCAGATCAAGGATCTCGATGCGGAGAAGGGGCGGCTGCAGGCGGAACTCGCTCAGGCCATGGCGAAGATTCGCTCGGCGGACGGCGAGTTGGCGCAGACGAAGATTCGCCTCGCGAGCCTCGAGCAGTCGCTCGCCGTTGTGACGGACGGTGATCGGGCGAAGATGGAACTCATCAAGACCATCAGCGAGGAGTTGGACAAGCAGCGCACATCACTCACCGACTGCGAACGCATGAAGATCGATGTCGAGCAGAAGTTTGGCAAGACTGAGAGCGACCTGCGCATGGCCCAGGAGGCTCTCGGAGATCTGCGCGAGCAGGTCGCGTCCCTGTCGAGTTCGAAGGCGAAGTCCGATCAGGTGGTGCAGGCGTTCACGGCGCGCTACGGACCATCCGAACAGGAGCAGCAGGCTTCGACTTCTGCGCCGGTTGCAGAGGTGGCGGACCGCAACCTCGCTGCCAAGATCGTCAATGTGCGCCGAACGGATGGCGGCGTTTACGCGGAGATCGACGCGGGCAGCCGCGATGGCGTCAAGGTTGGTTGGGTGATGACCATCGGAGATGGTTCGCGTTTCATCGGGAAGCTTCAAATCACCTCGGTGGATGTCAACAAGGCTGTTGGTACGGTGGAAATGGAAGATGCGGCAGGTCGCGGCGCGGTTCGCGCTGGACAAAAGGTGACGATCCGCAAGGGTCAGTGAATCGGACGGCCGTTTCTCCAAGGACGAAGAAAGACCCGCGAAGAAAGACCCATATGGCATTCCTCGGCATAGGCAAGAAGGCACCCAAGAACCCTGTGGTTCCCGCGAACGCGGAGGGTGATGCCGCGCCGGTCGAGTTTGGCGAGTCCGTCGCGCCAGCGGTGACCGCTGAGAAGAAGGGGCTCTTTGGGCGAAAGAGCAAGGCTGTGCCTGACAAGTCGTCCAAGGTCAAGACCGAGAAGACCAAGCCGTCTGCAGCGCCGAAGGCGCGAAAGGCTGGTGGAGAACTGAACATCTACACGGGCGTGTTGGCCGCTGCGGCTGTCGCGCTCTTGGTAGGTTGCGCGTTGATCGCGCTCGACAATCTGGCGGGAGTGGAAGGGACTGCACAGGAAGGCAATCCGATCGGAACGATTCCGTCGCGCTAGCGTCGGAGGGCGAGAAACCCAATGGCCAAGGAGGTGGCCGAACATGACACTTGACAAGATGATGAGTTGGTTCAGCGTCGACATGGGGATCGACCTTGGGACATGCAACACGCTGGTGTGTGTCCGAGGCGAGGGCATCGTTCTCAACGAACCCTCGGTGGTGGCGGTACGCAAGGGCACGAACCAAGTGCTCATGAATGGCGCGGCGGTGGGCTTTGCCGCCAAGGAGATGCTTGGGCGCACCCCAGGCTCCATTCAAGCGATCCGCCCACTGAAGGATGGTGTCATCTCGGATTTCGAGATCACCGAGGCGATGCTCAAGTACTTCATTCAGAAGGTGATGGGGCGTAGCCGCATCTTTGGACCTCGCGTCGTGATCTCGATTCCCTCAGGCATCACGGCGGTGGAGAAGCGTGCAGTGCTCGACAGTGCGGAGCGTGCAGGAGCGCGAAAGGTTTTCCTCCTGGAGGAGCCAATGGCGGCGGCCATGGGCGCGAAACTGCCTTTTGACGATGCAGTTGCGAGCATGGTGGTGGACATCGGCGGAGGCACCAGCGAGATTGCCATCCTGAGTTTGGCGGATATCGCCAAGGCATCGAGCTTGCGCGTGGCGGGAGATGACTTCGATGAGGCGATCATCGTTCATCTCGAAGAAAAGCGCGGACTTCGCGTGGGCGAGCAGACGGCCGAGCAGATCAAGATTCGCATCGGCAGCGCCTGGCCTCTCGAGCAAGAGCTGGCAATGAAGGTGCGTGGACGCGATGTATCGACGGGGCTGCCCCGGCAGATCGAGGTCAACTCGGTCGAGGTTCGCGAAGCACTGTCCGAGCCTCTCAAGAAGATCTGTGACGAAGTTGTCAAGACGCTTCGCGAGGCCGATCCTGAACTTGCTGCCGACCTCTGCAACCCGGACCTGCCGCACAACGGCATCACGGTGGCTGGTGGAGGCGCATTGCTTCGCGGCATCGATAAGTTGTTCGCCAATCGCACTGGACTTGTCGTCAAGATCGCCGAGGATCCCCTGACCTGCGTTGCTCGAGGCACGGCGGATTATCTGGAGAACCTGGAGCAGTACAAGTCCATTCTTGAGTCGAACGTCGAGGAACTCTGATCGGGCGCCGCACGCGCAACTGAGAGGGGCCACCCTGCGTGCGCCGCATTCCGCCGATCGTCATCGCTGTCGCGTTCGTGATGCTGCTTGGCTTGATGCCGGCGCGGTGGGTGGCGCCATGGTCTTCAGATCTCTCGGCTGTGCTGTGGGTTCCGCTTTCGCCGCTCGCACATGCCGGAACATCCTTGCGCCAGTGGCTTCGACCCGACAGGGGTGGACCGCAGGAGGCAGATGCGAGCGTCGTGGAGGAGCGTGATCGATACCGCGGTCTCTGGCACGCCGAACAGATCAAGGTGCAGGAACTGGAGAAGCGCCTCCGAGCCTATGAGGTGGCGGCCAGAACTTCCCGCGATGGGAATGCGAAGTACGCAGCTGCATCGGTGCTGACCCGCAGTGCAAGCGGCGGTGGATTTGCCCTGAAGCTCAACTGCGGATCGCGCCAAGGAATCGCTGCGGGCGATGTGGTTCTTTTCGGCGGGGACGCCATCGCGGGTCGAATCGCTCCAGATGTCGGAAATGTCACGAGCACCGTGATGTCCGTCGTAGACCGAGCGTGTGGAAGAGTGGACGCCTACATCACGCCGGCGGCACAGGAGGGCGCCAAACGCCCCGAGTCGATCGCAGTCCAGATCGTGCCTGATGGGCGTGGGCAACTGAGGGGGGACGTGGACCTGGGTTCCGCCGTGGCCGCGGGCGACATGGTTCGCGTGCGCGATACGGCTTGGCCGCCGGGTGCGCAGGGGATGCGGATCGGGGTGGTTCGTGAAGTTCGGCGAAAGGACTCGCAGCCACTTCGGGGGGAAGCCATCATCGACCCTGCGGTGGATGGTTCTCGGGTGGGAGACGTCGTCGTTCGAGTGTCGGGCGGAGGCCCACCATGAGGTGGCCTCTCGCACTTGCAGTGCTCTTCGCGGCGCTCGTGCTCGATGTGTCGTTCATGGGTGTTCTCGAACTCGGGGGAGTGACGCCGCGCCTTGTCTGTGTGGTCGTGGCGTTCGCAGCCATGCAGGCTGAGCCTGCGGCAGCCCGCTGGTATGCGCTGTTGGCAGGAGTTCTTGTGGATCTCTCGGAACCGTCGATGGCTGGCCCGCGGGCGCCGCTCTACTTGATTGCGCCATGGACCCTTGGTGTGTTCTTCGGCTCGGAGGCGGTGTTGTCCCTACGTGGCGTCGTTGTTCGGAAGAATCCGCTTGCGCTGGGCGTTCTGGCATGTGTGCTCGCCCTGTCGGCAGGGCTCTTTTGGACGGCATGGTGGGCTCTTCGGTCCTGGTACCCGGACTCGCCGGCTCCGTGGGGCAGTGGAAGTGCGCTCGGTGAGTTTGGTATGCAACTGCTGACGGCGATGTCCACAGGTGTGTGCGCTGTGCCCGTGGGTTGGCTGTTGCTGCGCAGCGGCGCGATCTGGGGATTCCCGTCCGTCATCAGTCGGCAGCGCGGGGGCGGACAAGCGCGGATCATTCGGGAGTAGAGTGCCGCCATGACCGAGCATGCAACGCAGGTCGTCTTGTTCGATGATGGGCTGTCGCGATTTGGACCGCTTTCCGATCTGCGTGCATCATTCGAGCAGCGGCTTGGGGCACTGACCTGCCTCGAGCGTGCGCGGCTCGTGCTCGGGCGCGTCGATGCGATCTATCCGCTTGAACACCTGCAGGCAGTGTGTACGGAGCGGCATGGAGCGTCGGTGGTGGGGGTATCGCGCCTGCCCGCGGGCAGTGGTGATGTGATTCTCATCAACGGCACGCTCGATTGCCTCGAGGATGTCGCAACGCTCGGTGCCAATGCGGTGCGTGCGTCCGCCGATGGCCGCCTCGCGATCGCGCGGCTTGCGCGGCGCGATGCGGAGCGCGTCTTGGAGCGCCCAACGCACTGGGAGCGCACTTTGTCCGCGGCGCAGAAGGCACAGCTTTCGCATGGACACCTCGTGGGTGCGCCGTGGGATCTCTTGAATCGTCTCGAGCGAAGTCTTCCCGCGGACATTGCGCTGCTCAGTCGATCGGGAGAGTGGGTGGACCGCAGCACCACCGGGGTGCACCGATTTGGACATCACGCACTGCTCATGGATCCAACCGCCAAGGTTCTTCCTGGTTCCGTCATCGACACAACGGATGGTCCTGTGCTGCTCGCTGCCGGGGCAGTCATTCGCCCAGGTGCCGTCGTCACGGGACCTGTTGCCGTGCTGGATCACGCGACGATCGTCGACCGTGCGCAGGTCAAGGCGCGCAGTGTGATCGGTCCCTGGTGCAAGGTGGGCGGCGAGGTCGGATCCGTGGTCCTGCAGGGGTTCAGCAACAAGACCCATGAGGGGCACCTCGGCGATGCGATGGTCGGGGAGTGGGTCAATATCGGAGCGGGTACCTGCAACTCCAACTTGCTGAACACCTATGGCGAGGTCAGTACGCGGCTCGATGCTGCGGGCAACACCGAGCGCACGGGGCGCGCGTTTTATGGCGGGGTGATCGCGGACCATGTGAAGATCGCCATTCTGGTTGCGCTCAACACCGGTAGCACCATGGGCACGGGCGCCATGATCGCCGTCGCACGACCGCCGACCTTCGTTCATCGATTCGCATGGATGACTCCTGAGCGCACGCAGCCCTACCGATTCGGTCGTTTCGAGGAGACCTTGCGTGCAGCGATGCACCGTCGCGGTGTTTCGCCCGGATTGGCCTACCTTGCTCGCCTGCGCGATCTCCACGCTGCTCACGCATCGTCGGTGTCGAGCGGTTGATCGCGCTATCGTTCGGAACTGTGCCACCCGCGCAACCCAACATCTCCTTGCCCGTCATGGTCGAGCATGCTCGGCAGAGGGTTCATCGGGACCTGGTCGATCGCGTGCAGGGCGAGGTGCGCTTCGGGCGCGGTGACCGAATGCTCTACGCCACGGATGCCAGCATCTTCCAGGTGGAACCCATTGGTGTCGTGATCCCGGCATCGATCGCTGACGGCATTGAAGCGGTTCGCGTCTGTGCGCAGCATGGATGTGCGATGCTGCCGCGCGGGGGTGGAACCGCGCTTGCGGGTCAGACCGTCAATGAAGCCGTCGTGATCGACTTCAGCGCATCGTGCCGAGCCATCGAGCGAATCGATGCGCTACATCGGCGAGCAGTCGTTGAACCGGGTGTCGTGCTGGACCAGCTCAACCAGGCTCTTGTGCCCTTCGGACTGATGTTCGGGCCCGATGTCGCGACATCCAGTCACGCGACGATCGGTGGCATGATTGGCAACAACTCCGCAGGGGCAAACTCGATCCTCTTTGGACGGACTGTCGAGCATGTCATCGCACTCGATGTCGCGCTCGCCGATGGACGAGTCCTTCGCCTCGACGAGGGAGCTGCCGAGAGCAACGCGGATGTCGCGGTTCTGACGCAGCGTGTGGCGGATGTTGTCCGTCCGCTCGCCGGTGAGATTCGAAGGCGATTCCCCAAGATCCTGCGACATACGGATGGACTCAATCTGGATCTCATGCTCGCGCAGATCGAAGCATCCGATCCGAAGCGGCTCGAGAGGGTCAACCTGGCTCATCTGTTCTGCGGTTCCGAGGGCACACTGGGCACCACGCTTCGCGCCGAGGTGTCGCTGGTGGAGCGCCCCAAGGTGCGAGGGCTCGCGATTCTCGGCTTCGAGAGCGTGGAAGAAGCGCTCGCGCCGCTGGGAGAAATGCTCGCGACGAAGCCGAGCGCAGTCGAACTGGTGGATGACATGGTGATCGAGATGGCCAAGCGCAATGCGCTCTACAGCCGAGATGTAGCCGTGATGCCGACTCCGAAGTCGGGTCGGCTCGGGGCCGTGATGTATGTGCAGTGGTTTGGCGCATCCGAATCCGAGATCGCGCAGCGGATGGATGACCTGATGCGAAGGATTCCCGATGCGCCTCTGGCGCGTCACTTCGGTGCATCGCAGATGGATGCCGCCTGGCGCCTTCGAAAGGCCGGCGAGCCTCTGCTGCACGCAGTTCCCGGCGATCGGAAGCCTTTGACCTTCGTGGAAGACACAGCGGTCGATCCCTCGCGGCTGGCCGCCTTCGTCCGTGACTTTCGCGCCATCGTGCAGCGTCATGGAAGCACGGCCGCGTACTACGCACACGCGTCGGTGGGTTGCCTGCATATTCGGCCGCTCATCTGCGCACATGACGAGCAGGGGCTTCGCATGATGCAATCGATCGGACGCGAGGTGGCCGATCTCGTGGTGCGCTACGAGGGAGCGCTCAGTGGCGAACATGGTGATGGCCGCGTGCGCAGTCCGCTGCTCACTCGCGTCCTGGGTGCGGAACTGGTGGACGGCATCCGACGCATCAAGGCGATCTTTGATCCCAAAGGTCTGATGAACCCGGGCAACCTGGTGGCGCCGGATGATCCGACGCTGATCACATCCAAGCTGCGTGTCCGTCCCGATGATCGTCACTTCATTCACGCGCCATCGGAGACGCAAACATTCTTCCGATACGACGCGGAAGGAGGATTCGACCATGCGCTCGAGCAGTGCAATGGCGCAGGGCTCTGCCGAAGACTCACGCCGGGCGGCACGATGTGTCCATCGTTTCGCGTCCTGAAGGATGAGAAGCAGACCACGCGGGGGCGGGCCAACGCGCTGCGCCTGGCGATCACGGGGCAACTCGGTCACGGCACAGCGGCGCAGCGCTGGCAGGATCCGTTCGTGCAGGAGGCGCTCGAGCTTTGCCTCTCGTGCAAGGCGTGCAAGACCGAGTGCCCGAGCAATGTGGATCTCGCAAAGTTGAAGGCGGAGTACTCGGCGCAGGCTCACTGGCGGCGGGGGAGTGTGCCCTGGCGGATCCGCGCGCTCGGCAGGGTTCGCGCGGTGAACCGTTTGGCGAGCTCGGTATGGCCCATCGCAGAAGCGCTTCGGCAGCTCGCGCCCGTGCGCAGGGCCGTGGCCGCCGTACTCGGCTTTTCCCCCGAGCGGTCACTGCCGCCGGTCGGTCCATCGCTCCGCGGATGGTTGGAACGCCGCGCGAGAACGCGTGCTCAGACGGACGGGCCGATGACGCTCGAGGATCGGCCGACTGTCCTCCTGATGCCCGACTGCTTTTCGCAGTGGTCGCAGCCGCAGGTTGGTCGTGCGGCGGTGGAGCTGCTGGAGGCCTTTGGATATCGAGTCGTCTTGCCGCATGCCGGCTGCTGCGGTCGTGCGGCGATCTCCTGCGGCATGCTTGCGGAGGCTTCCAATCGAAGCGCGCAGACGGCGCAGTCGCTGATCGATGCGATGAAGCGCGAGCAGGCGGTGGCGCTGCTCGGGCTCGAGCCATCTTGCGTCTCCGCGGTGAAGGACGACTGGCTTGATTTGAAGATGCGTTTGTCGCCGCAAGACCTGCAGTGGCTTGCCGCCCGCACATGGATGGTGGAGGAGTGGATCGACCGCGAGTGGGATCGCCACCCGCGCAAGCCGAACTTCGTGGAACCGAAGGAGCAGGTGGTGCTGCACGCGCATTGTCATCAGAAGGCACTGTGGGGACCGTCATCGATTGGGCTGCTGCGGCGCATCTTCGGGGATCGCGCGAGCGTGCTGCAGACCGGCTGCTGCGGCATGGCGGGGAGTTTCGGCTTCAAGTCGGAGACCTACCCGTTGTCGCAGCGGATTGCGCAGCTTGACCTGCTGCCCCAGTTGGCGAAGGCGCCCGAAGCGCTCGTCGCTGCCCCTGGAACGAGCTGCCGCCACCAGATTCACGATGGTTGCGGACGGACGGCGTTCCATCCCTTGGAGCTCGCGGTGCGCGCCATCGACGACCATTCTTCCGCACTCGCATCGCTGCGGGGGTGAAAGGGCGTACTATGTCGGGGATGGCAGCGAGCCGATCGCCAGCAGAAAACGCGTCAGCACACGAAGTAGACCTGTCCGAGGGAAGGGTCCTGATCGTGGATGACAACCCACAGAATCTGGAATTGATCCAGGCCTACATGGAGTCGCTGCCGTGCAAGATCGTGCTCGCACAGGATGGGGTCGAGGCAATGAAGCGGGTCGAGGCGGAGCGTCCAGACCTCGTGCTGCTTGATGTCATGATGCCGCGGGTGTCTGGATTCGATGTCTGCAAGCGGATCAAGCAAAATCCCGCGACGCGGGAGACGGTCGTCATCATGGTGACCGCGCTTCACGAGCTTGGCGACATGGAGCGCGCCGTCGAATCTGGCTGCGATGACTTCGTGTCGAAACCAGTCAACAAGGTTGAATTGCTTGCGCGGGTTCGCGGGCTCCTGTCCCTTCGGCTCCTCAAGCGCCGAATGAGCAGTTTGCTGGGAAAGAACCCCGACTGACGAGGAGGGGATCGCTGGTTCAGGCAGCGGTGCGACTGACGATCGCAGGGGTGTCGCCGAGGCGTTCCCACGGGGTTGCACTCTCACGTGGCTCGAGCGCGCACTCGAGGTGCTGCAGGTAGCGGGCCAGGTCGTAGGCGTCGAATGTCACCAACCAGTCGCGGTCTGCACCCGGGTTGAGCGTCACGATTGACTCCACAAGGCTGTCCACGGATCCTGAGTTGAAGAGGCGGTTCATGGACATCACTATCGGATTGAAAACGCAGCAAACTGCGGTCATTTCGGCACAATTCATCGCACGTTCGAATGATTTTGGCGCAGACTCCTGGCTGCACACCCAACTACTTGGGTTGGGGCCGAAGCTCCGTACCAATGGTTGTGGAGGATCCCGATGACACTCGAAGACAAGATTTCATCTTCCCTGTGCGATGGTCATGCGGCCCGTGATCCCCAGTTTGGCGGCGACAATGGACGAGGATCGACTTTGGCTGCCAAGAACCGTTCACATGAACTCGCCAACCCACCGAATCCTTTGGCTTCGCCGCCCCGCGCGGCTCGCCGTTTCCTCGACCGCGTGGATCCCGCCGTGCGATCTGGGAGTCATCGATCAGACTTGGTCATTGTTGTGTGAACGCAACCCGCGGCTCGTGGATGGCCCGTGCTGGCATGTGACGGCGGTTCAGCGGGATGGGCACGGCGGTGCAACGATCCACGTGGTGCAGACCACCTATCGCATGAGCGCGGTTCGGACCCTCGGCGTCGCGAGCGGGTATCGCGGACTCGGAGTGAAGGCGATCGCACACTTGCATGGGCGCTGCTTGGTCGGTCGGCGGGCGATGACCTGCGCGACCTATCCAGGCGCATGGGAGTTTGCTCCCGGCGGTTCTGCCGAACCGGGCGAGAATCCAAGCATTGGGATCGTGCGCGAACTCATGGAGGAGTGTGCCGTTGCCGCTGCAGCTCCGGCGCGGCAGCAGGCGCTTCTGTTCGACCAGGTCGCGGGAAACTGGGAGATCGTTCACGGCATCGAATTGGCTGGCGAGCCGGATGCGCCGCCGAACTGGGAGTACACCGAGCTGCGGTTGGTCGACTTGTCCGACATGCCGTCTCCCGTATCGCCGTGCACGCATGCGATGCGCGAGATCGCGGACCGCGTGACGCGGCACGATCGTCCCATTCGATGACGACACTTGGTTCAGCGCCAGCGTTCGCTTGCGCGCGGCCCAACCCACTGCACGCGCTTGAGCGCGTTCGTGACGGCTTGGCTTGCTGCGCGCCGCACTTGACGGGTCATCTCAGGGTCAAGGTCCGCGAGAAGGCGCCCCGTGATCTGTGATGGGCTGAGCAGGTCCACGAAGCCTGGCGTTGCGGCGAGCAGCGTGAGGTTCGAGCCGACGAGGTCAAGGCCGTACTGCGGCGCACCCGGTTCACCTTGCGGCCAGGCGAACCCACCGCCCCCGTACAACCCGAGTTCTCCACCGGAGATCACCACAAGGCGGAGCGAGACATTGGTCGCCTGCGGATCCACGGCGGTCTTGCCAGCCTTGGGAATCCACATCAGTTCAGCATGCAGGATGTAACCGTCTGGGATCGGCGACTCATCGAACTGTTCGGGCGAAAGACTGCTGTGCAGGAACTCCGTGTTGGCAAGCTCGAGCGTGTAGGTCGAGCGCCCATCCGCCACAGGGAGCGTTCGAGGAGTGTCTCCCATCGATGTGCACTCGAGTCTCTCGGGCGCGGTCACGCCGCAGCCGCCGAGAAAAACGCAGACAACGAATGTCAGCACTCGAGTCGAGGATGACCATCCGCCACGTTGCACGCTCGCAAATGTACCGCCAACCGTTGAGCCACTTGGCGCTCACGCCGCGACGGAAATGCAGAAAGTCAGATGGCGCTGCCCTGAGTTGCCTGCGCGGGGGAATTGGAGTCTCGTGCGCTCTGTTGGCCGATGGCCAGGGGTGAACGAATGCCCAGCGTCGTCACGGGATTGCGCTCCACGATGGCGCGAAGCGCCGCGCGCGGGATCGACGGCAGCGGCGTTCCAAGCGAGTAGGAGTTCAGCGAATAGATCGATTCGACCGCGGTCGATGGAAGCACGAAGGGGAATCCAGAGCCGAAGAAGATCTTGTCGATCACGCCAGCCTCGAACGCCTGCAACAGTGCGGTGTACAAGCGCCAGGAGTGCGATACCAGTCCGCTGGTCTCTGCAAAAATCCCAGGGTGCTTCCCAAGCAGTGCGATGGTCTCATCGACCCAAGGGTGCCCAACCCCCGAGAGCACGACCTTGAGTGCCGGGAATGTCCGTGCGACTTCGTCCCATGCGGTGGGGCGCTCGTACTCAAGGATCATGGATGAGGTGCGCATGCCCGGCCGGCTGACAAAGACCGGGAGTCCGAGAGTGGAACAGCGTTCGAAGAAACGCATGGCAGCGGAGTGCGTCGGATGGAAGCCCTGCGCTGCGGGCGAGATGCTGACCGCTGCAAGCCCGAGTGCTCTCGCACGATCAAGGTCATCGCTCCAGCCTGGCGAGACTGGATCGATGCCGGCAACGCCAACGGCCCGGTTGGGTTTGCGCGCGACAACTTCAGCGACGAACTCATTGGGGACGGTGGCGGACAGTGCGTGCGAGCAAAAGCCGTGCACGAGCACGCAGCCGATCTGCTCCATGGCGCGTGCGTGGCCCCCGACCGACGCATCGAGGCCACCCGACCTTCGCCCCGCCTGCCGAACACCCTCGGCGAGCTCGAAGCCGAGTTGCTCTGGCGAGTGCCATGCGCGAGTCATCACATCAAAGATCATGTTCGAGCCGAGTATAGCGATGTCCTCTCAGGAAGCCACGCGACCGATCAGAGCCGTGCAAGTGTTCATCGTCATGGGATGGGCCGTGACATGGGCGAATCCGGCAGAACACAAGTGCGCCGAGAGTGCCGATGGATCGAGGAATGTCTCGACCGACTTAGGGAGATAGTGGTAGGCACCCGAACCATCCCGTGCGATCAGGCTCGCCGTCCACGGCATGATTCGCTGGGTGTAAAGGTCACTGACAAAGCGCACAAAACCAGCTTTGGGGCGGCTGAATTCAAGAATCGCCACGCGCCCGCCTGGAGCGAGCACGCGGCGGAACTCGGCGAGTGCCTTGGATGGGTCGGCGACATTCCGAATGCCGAAAGCGATACTGACGATGTCGAAGGATCCGTTTGGAAAGGGAAGGTTCTGTGCATCGCCCTGCAGGTAACGAATGCTCGCCACCGTTCCGCCAGCCTTTGCCGCCTTCACCCGCGCGTGGTCGAGCATCGCGGCGGTGTAGTCGAGCCCCGTCACCTCCATTGCACCCGCTCTGGCAAATGCCTCGGAAAGATCGCCCGTCCCGCACGCGACATCGAGCACCCGCGATCCCACGACTGGCTCCACGAGGCGAACCGTCCGTCTGCGCCAGGATTGGTCGAGCCCAAGGGAGTGCAGCCGGTTGTTCAGGTCATACGCATGCGCGATTGCCGTGAACATCTCTTGCACTCGTTGAGCCTTGTCGTCGCGGCGGTGCGGGTTTCCCTGAAGAGCCTGACCATCCCAGGCCGGCTTCCCCGCATGGGACGCGGGAACAGTTGCCGGATCGGATGGTGGAGGAACACGGACCATGGTTGCATCGTAGGCACCGCGTGCCGTAAGGGCTGATAAGCACGATCACAAGGCGCGGATAACGCCGGAGCACAAGGCATTTCCTGTGCGCTCGCTGCGTGTGTGGTGGGCTGACGATCTCTCCTGCACCATGAGTCACACTCTCAACATCGACCTCACCTTGGAACGGCTTCTTCAACTCTGTGTCAGCGGCGACCGCGCAGGTGTCCGCGTTCTGCACAGCCAACTTGAAACGGCCGGACTCTCCGCAAGCGAGATCGCGCAGCGTCTGTACTGGCCATCGATGCAAGTGATCTTCCGAATGTGGCGACAGGATCAACTGACGGCGCTCGCCTACCGATACGCGACGCGGATCCTGCGGATGCTGGTGGATCAGGCGCAGGCTCGTTACGGCCAGTCCCAGCGCAACGGTCGTCGGCTGCTCTGTGTGTGCGGACCGGAAGAGTCGGAGGACACGGCAGGTCAACTCTGCGCCGACTTGCTGGAGGCCGCCGGCTATGAAGTGCTGTTCGCCGCGGGTGGCGTTGCCAATGACGAAATCATGCAGGAGATTGCGCAGCGCCAGCCAGATGCAGTGGTCGTCTTTGCTGCCGCGGCGAGCGATGCACCGCGGATTCGCCAGCTCATCGATGGTCTGCGGGAAACCCACCGCGACCGCACGATGCCCGTCATCTGCGGTGCGGGCGTCTTTGCTCGTGCCGACGGTCTTGCGGACGAAATCGGCGCGACGGCGACCGCGCACGATCCCGCAGAGATCATCGCTGCCGTGAACGGCGCGGTGTTCGGGAGGGCCTCCGCAGCGCCGGCGGCACATGGGGCACAGCATGTCGCACGAGCCCATCGTTCGCCGAAGCGGCTGCGAAGCGCCGTAGCATGAGTGCGTGAACGCCACCGATCGCCGACTGCGGTGCCTCGTGCGGCGCGCGCGCGCATGCGTGCGGGCACGGGCAGCGCTCATCGAGCGCTGCGGTGTCGGTGGAGAAGATCGAGTCTTGGTTGCGCTCAGCGGGGGGGTTGACTCGACCGCCCTCTTGCTTTGCGCATGGGCATGGAGTGGTGGACGAGACGCGCCTGCCCTGGTGGGTGCGGCGCATGTGCATCACCATCTTCGCGCAGCGGAAGCGGACGCGGATGCGGATCACTGTGCGCAGCTGTGCGCGCAGCTCGGCGTTTCGCTGCAGGTTGTCCATGTGCACCCGACCCGTGGCCGCACCGGCATTTCCGCGAGCGCGAGGCGGCTTCGGCTTGCTGCGCTCGAGCGATGTGCAGTCGAAGCGGGTGCAACGGTGGTGCTCTTCGCGCACCATGCCGATGATGTCCTCGAGACGCTGCTGATGCGGCTCGGTCGCGGGACGGCGCACCGTGGCCTTGCGCTCATTCCCTGGTCGCGCCACGCGTCGCCGCAGTCGGATGTTCGATTCGTACGGCCGGCACTTGGCTGCACGCGTGCTCAACTTGAGTCGCTGTGTTCCCGGTGCGCCGTGGCGTGGCGGGAAGACCGCTCGAACTCGAACATCCGATCCGCGCGCGGTTGGTTGCGGGCACGGATCACGCCGCTGCTGCGAGAACGCTGGCCGCGCATCGCGCAGCACGCGGTGGATGCATCCGGCCATGCACGCGATGGGGCTTGGGCGCTGTCGCAGATCGCGCTGCGGCCGCCCTGGTCCTCGACGCACATTCCTCGGAGTGTGCCAAGCGAAGTGGGCGCGCAGCGAACTGCGGCGATCTTGGGTTTCCATCCGCTGCTGCGTGAATCGGGCATTGCGCCTCGGGTCCTCCGGGCGGTGGCACGCGCCGCATGCGATGCCAACACGCGCACCCGGACATTCACGTCCGATGACGTGCGCATCGAGGTGCGTTCACGGGAGCTGGTGATCGAATGCCGAGCCGCCCCTGCGCGTGCGCGCCGCGTGCGGTGAGCGGTCATCGCGCGGTATCTGCTGGAGCCTTGGTGGCGGCGAGTTGCGCGAGACACGTGTCGTGGTCGTTGTCCGTTGCGCAGATGACGCGCCCTTCGCGGAGCACTGCGATCGTCGGAGGTTTCAGGAGATAGGTCTTGCCCGCCGGCAACTCCAGCCTTTCGCAATTCTCGCAAGGCACAGGACCGAGTCCATCACCCGCAACGGGGAGGATGCCGGGCGGCGGTGGTACTTCCACCGCAATCACGCGCCGAGTGGGATCCGCCGCCGCGAAGTGCTTTTCAAACAGCTCGCGGCAGTGCCCGCACGAGGGGTTGTAGAGAACGATGACAGAGTCTCCCTCGAGCGTGAGCGGTGTCAGGACGGGCAAGATGCGGGACAGCGGCGTGTCCGGCAGCGTGCGACCTTGCCATGAGACGGGATCGAGCACGATGGTGTCCTCTGTGGGACCCGACTTGGCGGGTGGGCGCCCCGACTCTTCAATCGGCAGGCGGCTCGCCACGGCGAGACTCGCTGTCCAGACTCCGATCAGCGCCACCATCATCAGCCCGGGCGAACGGAAAGGCACTGGTGCGTTTCGACTGACGCGATCGGACATTCGGTGCAGAATGAGCGCGGATGCCGCCGCTGCCACTGGCCATGCGAGCGCAGCAAGCAGTGATCCGGCCGACGGTCGCGCGAACTCGGATGCAATCGTGGCGACGGCTGTGAAGGCGAACACCACCAGGAGAGCACGAGCGATGGTGAGGGCGGCTCTCGAACGGACTCCCGCGAAGGCGAGCGTGGCAGCGCTCGCGATCAGGAAGCCAATCACCACCTGAGTCGTGCGCATTTCGTCAAGTCCGAGGCGCTGACCTGCGGTATCGAGCCATGTCGGAAGTCGTGCCGCACCGCCGGCGATCCACAGCCCAGCGGTGAACGCGAAGAGCAGTGCAGCGCCCACTCGGAGGGCCCCGCCCGCACGCGGGCGATCAGCGGACTGTGATGCGGTTGATGCCGTCGGTGTCTGCATGGTCTGTCACCACATCACGGATCACTCCGTCCTGCAGGCGCAAGAGCACGGGAGTCGTGAGCACATAGTCGGGGCCTTTCACCAGCTTTCGAAGTTCGCACTTGCCACAAGGCATTTCGAGCGCTCCCGCGGGGTCGGTATCCGGGATCGCAATGGCCAGCACGGGGATGGGAAGGTCGCCTGAGAAATGGTTCAGGAGGATCTCATGGCAGTGATCGCAGTCCTCGCGGTAGAGCATGACGATCCAACTCCCGGAGTTGATGGAATCTGGTGGCGGTGGTGAAGTGAGCAGGGCGATGTCTTGGGAGTCGAGGCGCGTTCCCTTCCACTTCGCGAAGTCTGGGATGTAATACGGCTGTGCAGTGGCGGGGCGCTTGGGCCACGGACTGGCGGAAGTGGGTGGAGGATCCACTGCTTGAACGGCTGCGGCGGACGCGCTCGGCGAATCCGCGGCCGGGGATGGAGCCGCAGCTTGGGCATCGTCGATCACGATGGCGGCGCGGTCGGGAACGAAGGAAACGACGCTCGCGGCAAGCAGCGTCACGATGCCTGCACTCCCGAGTCCGAAGAGCCGTGGCAACGCAGCCGTTGCAGGAGTCGGCCGCGCAAGCAGCGCGAGCATGAGGAGCGCCGCATCGATTCCAAGCATGATGACTGGATTCGGTCCGCTCGCGCCGAAGCACCCGCACGATCCCTTCCAAGCCTGCGCCCAACCACCTTTCTGATATTCGGGCACGATCACGGCGAGAAGGATGGTGCAGAAGAGCGCAAGAACCGCGACCGCGACGGGGCGGGCCAATCTCGGCATGGCAAGCATCACGCCCACCAGCACGAACTCGGAGAGCACGATCAGCCGCAGCGCCGAGTCCATCCACGCAGCGCCGTCAAGCCAGATGAGCGGATCGAGCGCAAGCACCGTGTTGAGCACGGGCGGCGGCAGCAGTTTGGGATTTCGCTCCCACAACTTGTAGCTCGCGCCGGCCAACAGCCAGAGCGGCACGATGAGTCGGCAGATCAGGAAGTGGAGGCGAGGTCCGCGCATACAGGGATCCTAGGTTCGATGGGAAGGTGCCGAGCGGCTCTTCGCTCGGCACGACAGAGGCGCTCGGTCAGGGGTTGGCAGGTTCGAGGGTCTCGCAGACGATATGAATGACCATTTGGTGAACCTCTTGCACTGCGGCGCCATCCACGCCTCGGACGATCACGGCCACATCGCATGCCGACACTGCCTTCCCTCCGTCATTCCCGAGAAGTCCGACCGTCCGCAGCCCGCGCGCCCGCGCCACATCCAGCGCACGCAGGATGTTCGGACTGTTGCCCGAAGTGGACAGCACGATGAGCGCGTCGCCACTGCGACCGATCGCTTCAATCTGTCGACTGAACACATGGTCGAAGCCGAAGTCGTTCGCGATGCAGGTGAGCGCGGTCGGGTCTGCACTCAGGCTGACCGCAGCGAGTGCCGGTCGATTCGATCGGTAGCGCCCAGAGAGTTCTTCTGCAAAGTGAAGCGCCTCCGCGGCACTGCCGCCATTCCCGCACGTGAGGACGGAGCGTCCATCACGCAGCGTCTGCTGCACGAGCTGCGCGCAGCGGATCACATCACTCTTCAGTGCTGCGAGTTGGGCGACACCGCGCTGAGCCTGACCAAGCCGCGCCGCAAAGCACGACTCAGGATCGGGAAGTCCCTGCATGGCCGCGGAGGATAGAAGCGGATGCCGTGACGCGTTGCGGACCGAAATGAGTGGCTGTCTCGGGGCTGCCTAGACTTCGCCGCGCACGAACGGAGCCCACCCTGAAGATCATTCGATACCAAACGGAGTGTGAGGTTCCAGTCGCGCGCGAGGCGCTCGCAGCCTGGCACTTCGCGCCGGGGGCGATCGGTCGCCTCATTCCTCCATGGCAGCCCGTCCGCGTCCTGCGGAACGAGCCGCTTGCGAATGGCTCGATCACGGAGTTGCAACTCGGAGATCCGCTGGGATTGCGGTGGACCGCGCGTCACGAAGCGGTGGATCGTTCGGCAGGCTTCACGGACCGATCCCTGCGCGGTCCCTTCGCTCACTGGGTTCATCGGCACGACTTCCTGGCCGCGACTGCTTCTCGAAGCACGCTGCGGGACACCGTGGATTTCTCCCCGCCGCTCGGTCTCGGAGCGCTCACTCCGCGCAGTGTGTGGACGGCACCGCTTGAACGCATGTTTGCCTTTCGGCACCAGCGGACACAGCACGATCTGGCTTGGCACGCTCGCTTTGCACAGAGTCCTCGGCGCGTCATTGCAGTGACGGGAGCGAGCGGTGCCGTGGGGCGAGCGTTGCACGCATTCCTCACCACCGCGGGGCACCGCGTCATTCGGCTCGTGCGCGGGACACCCGCGGGCAGCGATGAAGTGCGCTGGAATCCGCAGGGCGCGTGGGATGCAGATGCGCTCTCGGGGATCGATGCAGTCGTTCACCTTGCGGGTGAGAACATCGCTGCGGGCCGATGGACTGCGCGGCGCAAGGACCGCATCCGATCGAGCCGGGCAGATGGCACTCGCTCCCTGTGTGAGACGCTTGCCGCGCTCCCGACGCCGCCACAGTCGCTGATCTGCGCATCGGCGATCGGTTGGTACGGCAACCGATCGGGTCCTGCAGTGGATGAGTCGGCAGCGCGCGGCGATGGGTTCCTCGCGGATGTGACGGCGGCATGGGAGGACGCGACCGCAGCGGCAACCAAGGGAGGCATTCGGACCGTCCGCCTTCGCATTGGCATCGTGTTGCAAGCGCGCTCAGGAGTTCTTGGGAAGTTGCTGTTGCCGTTCCTGCTCGGTGCTGGCGGGCGCGTGGGAAGCGGGGAGCAGGGGATGTCGTGGATTCATGTCGATGACCTGCTGCGCGCCGCGCACTGGTGCATTGAAACGCCATCGCTGCATGGAGCGGTGAATGCCGTGGCGCCCGCGCCCGTTTCTCAGATGGACTTCGCGCGCACGCTTGCGCGCGTGGTCCGCAGGCCATGCATGGCTCCGCTTCCTGCGCCGATCGTCCGCCTTCTCTTCGGATCGATGGGCGAAGAACTGCTGCTCGGTGGTTCGTGGGTGAAACCATCCGCGCTGACCGCGAGCGGTTATCCATTTCTGTTTCCCGACCTCGAGTCTGCGCTTCGCTTTGAACTGGGGAGGGCGCGATGACAGCACGCGAGAAGCCCGCCATCCTCTGGTTCCGTCAGGACCTTCGGCTCGACGATCATCCTGCGCTTCATGCCGCGGCCGCGAACGGGCGGGTTGTGCAGCCGGTGTTCATTCTGGATGACGCCGCGGAGGGAGAGTGGGCTTCGGGTGGTGCGGGACGGTGGTGGCTGCACCATTCACTCGAGGCGCTTGGAACGCAGCTCCGAAGGATCGGTGCGCCGCTCCTGCTGCAGCGCGGGGCGACAGCCGATGGACTCGTGAAACTTGCGAAGGAGTTGGGCGCCGGCAGCGTCCACTGTTCGCAGCGCTTCGAACCCGCTGGTCCTGCGCAGGAAGAGTGCGTGCGATCAGCCTTGGCGGCAGTGGGTGTTTCGTTCGCTGCGCATGCGGGCGCGCTGCTGCATGATCCCGCGGTACTCCGCACGGGCAGCGGCGTTCCGTACAAGGTCTACACGCCGTTTGCAAAGTCACTGCGCGCCCATGTCGCCATCGGCGATCCGCTTCCCGCACCGCGCGCGCTGCCCTCGGTCGCCCAGAGGCCCGCAGGGTGCACGCTGGAATCGCTCGGACTGCTGCCCACCTTCGATTGGGCTGGCTCCATGCAAGGACGGTGGACACCGGGCGAGCTCGGCGCACAGAAGCGGCTGGCCGCGTTCATGGCGCAGCCGATGCGCGACTATGGGGAGGCGCGCGACATTCCCGCGCAGGATGGCTCGTCAAGCCTCAGTCCGCACATGCACTGGGGGGAAATCTCGCCCCGCCGCGTTTGGAGCGATGTGTCGCGCAGTGATGCCGGCAAATCGTCCGGTGCATCGAAGTTCCTCGCGGAGATCCTCTGGCGCGAGTTCGCCGCTCATGTGCTGTGCAACTTTCCGGCAACCGCATCCAAGCCGCTGCGCCCCGAGTTTGCCAAGTTCCCGTGGCAGCCATCGACGAAGCACTTGCGTGCCTGGCAACGCGGGCAAACCGGTTACCCGATTGTCGATGCTGGCATGCGGCAGTTGTGGGCGACGGGTTGGATGCACAATCGTGTTCGCATGATCGTGGCGAGTTTCCTCGTCAAGCATCTGCTGCAATCGTGGCAGGAGGGCGCGCGTTGGTTTTGGGACACATTGTGCGATGCGGATCTCGCAAGCAATACGCTCGGATGGCAGTGGAGCGCGGGGTGCGGTGCCGATGCGGCGCCGTACTTCCGGATCTTCAATCCGATCCTGCAAGGTGAGAAGTTCGATCCCGACGGCGAGTTCGTCCGCAGGTGGGTGCCGGAGCTGGCGAAAGTGCCGAGCGAGTTCATCCATCAACCGTGGGAAGCGCCGCCGATGGTGCTTGCATCGAGTGGCGTGCTCCTTGGCGAGACATACCCACGGCCGATCGTCGATCACCCGACCGCTCGCGAACGAGCGCTTGCTGCACTGCAGAAGATCAGCAGCGGGAAGTCAGCCGCCCGGGACTGACGCGCGGCGTTTCGCACGCCGCTCACGCCACCAAGGCAGCGCAGCAGGGACGGCAAACACGCCGAGAAGGAACCACAACAGCAGCACTGTCCATCCGCCGCCGCCGAGCAGGTGCCCAGCGAGGCCCGCGAGCGGACCGAGCACATAGCCGACCCCAATCAGCGCTTCATGAACGCCGCCGGCGTCGACCGCGGCGTTGCCCACGCGCAGCGCATAGTAGATCGCCGTGTAGTAGATGATGCCGTGCCCAATGCCGAAGAGCGCCAACCCGACGGCAATGGCGATCAGGGATGGAACGCCAACAACCAGCGCGAACCCACCAGCGAGAAGGGCAGCGCCGAGCAGCAGCGTGCCCCAACGCCCGTGCCAGAATGCGAGCACCCCGAGCGCCGCTGCCGTCATCGTGCGCAGACCGAGCCATGTGGCGGTGAGCGGTGTTTGGTTGTGGGCGGAGACATCCATTCGCGCGAGCAGGTAGGGCATCAGCGGACTGAGTGCGCCGACGAGCAGATAGGACGCGGGCAAGAGAGCGCGTGCGGATGCCAGGAGGAATCGGTCGCGCGGATCGTGGGTTTCCGGTTCGGCGTGATGGTGCTCTGGATGATCCGGCACCTTGCGGATGATCCACAGCGAAACGGCACTCAGAGGCAAGATGCAGAACACGCTGAGCCGCGGATCCAACCAGCCGCTGCCGCCCTGCAGCGGTGCCATCATCAGGAGAACTGCGGTGACGGATGCCATCCATGCGATGCACCAGATGCCAAGCGTCTTGCGAACTTCGTGCGCGGATCGACCTGCCGAGATGTACGACTCGACGATGGGCCAGAGAGCGGCCCCCGTCATGCTTGTTGTCAGTGCAACCGCCAGAAGCCCAGTACTCGACGAACCTACATAAACCAGCGGCGCGACGCCGCCCTGCACGACAAAGATCCACTGCATGGCATGGCGGGCGTTCAGGCGAGCTGCGAATCGTCGGAGCACACTTCCCGCGAGGAACGCGGTCACGGTGTATGCGGCGCCCGTGGCAATGAACAAGCTGTAGGTTTCCGTCTCCGAAAAGCGGTAGACCGAGTCGGTGATGAACCCAAGTCCATTCCACAGGATTCCTGTGGCGAATGAGTTCAGTATGGTCAGCCACAGCATGGCACGGAAGGTTGTGCGATGCGCGCCCGCGCCGCTTTCAGGCGAAGACACAGAGGTGGCAGGGGATGCGTTGGGGTGGCTCAAGGCGGCGGAGGGTAGGGGACTGCGATAGCATCGAAATCAAGGTCCTCGTAGCTCAATTGGATCGAGCGTTGCCCTCCGAAGGCAAAGGTTGCGCGTTCGAATCGCGCCGAGGACGTTTTCCGATCGGCAAGAAAGGTCGATTTCTTTGAAACCTTTCTAGGCAAGGGGATGCGGCTTTCGTACAGTCCTGTGTATGGGGCAGGTCTCAAGGCTCTGCGCATCGTGGTTCGTGGCGCTGTTTTCGGCGTCCGTGGTGGTCTGCCCCTGTTGGTCCCAGTGGCAGGGCGAACTCGATGGACTCAACGCCCCGTTGCTCGGAGGCAACTCGAATGACCGCTTTGGTGAGTCGATTGTGTGGGCGCCCGATTATGTTGCGGTCGGTGCGCCGCGATATGACTACTGGCCTCCCCTTCAAACCATCCGAACCAACTCCGGAGTCATTCACATTTACAAGCCGATCGGCAGCCTTGGCAGGTATACGCACGAAACTTCGTTGATTGTCGGTGACGTCCGTGCAAACGACCAGTTTGGCTCTGCGATCGTTGGGGACAATGGGTGGCTTGTTGTCGGAAGTCCAGGGCGCAATGGTGGGCCGGGTGGAGTCGGATTGCCACAATCCGGTGCCGCGCACGTATTGCGGCGATCGCCGGGAGGCGGTGGCGGCCCTGACAACTGGGCACTGATGGGGCAAGAGCTGGTTCACCGCAGTCCGAAGGCGATTGACCTCTTTGGCAGTTCAGTTGCCATCGACAGTCGGCATGGATTTCCAGTGACCGTGGCGGTCGGTGCCCCAACCGACGATGCCCCTTCGGTCGACTGTGGATCGGTCACCATCTTCGAGCTTGACTCGCAGGGGAACTTCGTCGACAAGGCCTTGATTGGTTCCCCGATCCTTCCCGGGATGTCCTCTTTGTCGGCGCAGAGCGGATTGTTCGGCGGAACCGTCGCTCTCCACGGTGATGTTCTGGTCGTGGGTGCGAAGCGTCGAACACTCACTGTGGACAAGCAGGGGCTTGTCTTTGTCTTCGAGCGCAATCTCCCAGACGGCACTCCTGTCATCCTGCCGACTGCTCAAAGCCCGCAGCCCACATGGGGTCCGTGGAAGCTGCGGCAGGTGCTCACGCGGGTCGGGCAGGCTGTCGCCAACGAGGAATTTGGCTCATCGATGCACCTCACGGGAAGCAGACTGTTCGTCGGTGCTCCGGGTGGCGCACTCTCGCCTGGCTCTGCAAGTGCCTTCGAACGCGTCTCGAACTCGTCTGTTTGGCCCCTGTTCGCTCCGCTGCAGATTCTCCAGCACCCATTCCCAGTTGTGGGAGAACTGTTCGGCAGTTCTGTGAGGATGTATGGCGACGCGTTCTTTGTTGGCGTCCCTGGATTCGATGCGGGTCTCCCGCCCAACGAGTTGGGCTCCCGTGGAGTCGTCTATCAGTTTTCTCGCTTGGTCGGTTGCTCGGACTGGGAGTTGGGGTTGACCATACACCCGTTCGGCTCTGACACAACAAGTGATCCGGCGGTGGACTGCTTTGTGGAAAACGCGCAGTTCGGATCGTGTCTGGATGTGGGCAACGGGCTGGTGTTCGTTGGCGCTCCAGGGGCCAACAACACGCAAATCACCCAGGGTGTGGTGATGGTGTATGCGGGAGTGGACGGGACCTGCTTGGGAGATTTCAACGGTGACCTCGAAGTCGGCGGCCTTGACTTGGGGTATCTGATCGAGCGTTGGGGTGGCTCCCTGCCGAGCGACGCGCGCGTCGATCTTGACAACAACAAGGCGGTGGATGGCAGTGACCTGACGATCCTGCTGAGCAGCTGGGGACCCTGTAACTGCGATCCAGTCCCTGGGAATCCGTAAGCGATCCGTCGAAAGCACCTTGCTTGGTGTTCGTCGGTGCACCGCGTTCCTGGATGCCGGCAAGGAGTGGGGATCGCGCTGCGTTGGAGTAGCCTCCACACCATGGAGATCGGCGATTTTCAGCGTCTGATTCGCGAGCGATACGACGCTACCGACCGGGCGCGCGGACCATCGAAGACATTCGTGTGGTTTGCGGAGGAGTTTGGCGAACTCGCACATGCCATTGGTCAGTTTGAGAAGGGCAGTGGGGATCCCGCGAATCTTCGAGAAGAGTTCGCGGACTGTCTCGCATGGATGTGCACGCTGGCGAACATCTGCGATGTCGATCTCGAACAAGCGCTTCGCGAGAAGTACCTCGAGCAGGGTGGGCCCAAGGGCATCAAGTGATGGCGCCAGAGTGTTCGGTGTGCACCGCGCATGTTCCACACGCACAGCTCGTTGCGTGGGAGAGCGCGCGTTGGATCCTTCGCCACCATCCGCACCCTGCGCCGCTCTGTGGGTGGTTTCTGCTCTGTAGTCGACGGCATCTCGCGAGTGTGGCGGATCTCAATGCAGAGGAGGAGCGTGAGTTCGCGCAAGTGCTTGGGGCATGCATGCGAGCGCTTCGCACCGCTGCGGAGGTGCCGCGCGTCTATGTCCTCATGTTTGGCGAGGGTGCGCCGCACTTGCACGCCCACATCATTCCGCGGGATCCGGCCTGCGAGGGCACGCGCGCCTGGGCGGTCGCCGATTGGTACCGCGCCGTGGAGCGTGGCGAACGCGCACCAGCGGACGTGAGTGCCGTGGATCGCATGATCGCCGTGGTGCGGGGGCGTGTGACGGATGAACTCGTCGGTTGGCGGGGCGCGTGATCACGCGCGCTCGGCCGCTGTCTCGAAGAAGAACATCCAGTCGCGGTGGTCGGTCAGCGCGTAGCCGTGGCGCGTGAGGCGTTCCACAAGATCTGCGGATGCCACTTCGCCAATCCTCGGCACATGGACTTCGATGAACAGTTTCGCCGGAAAATGCTTGGGCGTTTCCTGGAACAGGTCGCATTCCGCGCCCTCGATGTCGACGATGAGCACATCCGGACGGATCGCGTCGAGCAAAGAGTTGATTGCCACGGTCGCCACTTGAATCTGCTGGTAGGACTCGCCCGGCTCCGCCAGCATCGATGAACGCCACATTTCCTCATGAAGGAGGAATGAAATGTGCTCCGCCGCGGTCGTGCCGGTCGCACACCGTGGATCGATCCGCACGCTGACGCCGTTCAAGTTGGCTTGTCGGCGGATCAGGTCGTGCAGGTGCGGATTGGGTTCCACGACGACCACTTCACGGCCGGTGATCTGTGCGCAACGAGCGGCGGTGATGCCAATGCCGCCACCGAGTTCGAGGACGCGCTCGCCAGGGGCCAGATGCGACTGATAGAGATCGAAGTCGCCAGCCTCATACGCGCCCGCACAGAGGAGGCAGAAGATCTTCGCGCCAACGGATCCATCGAGATCCATGCGAAGGCCTTGGACACAGGGATGGTCGATCACGACCGAGCCGCGCAGACCCGCGAGCAAGCGCGCCGCGTCGGCGATCCCCGTGGCATGTTGAGCGTCCAGGTCCGGCCACCGCTCAAGTCCCTCGCGGCGAATGAGGTCGATGAAGGCAGCACGAGTCATTCGGAGACCTCGCGCACGCGCGGTGCAGATGTCCCCGCGAGTGCCGCGGCGCGAAGGGAACGCGCCCGAACTGCGGCCGCGCATCCGGCAACGAACCCGCTTGCCCACGCCCACTGGAAGCTGAAGCCGCCAATGCGTCCATCGACATCGAGCATCTCGCCGCACACGAACAGGTTTTCCGCGCGGCGGCTCATCATCGTTGCGAGGTCAATCTCGTCGAGGGGGATTCCGCCTGCGGTCGTTTCGGCGACAGTGAATCCGCGAGTGCCGTTTGGGATGACCTCGCACGCACAGAGAAGCCGCGTGAGCATCTGCCTTCGATCGCGCTGAATCTGTTGAACGCCAGCGGCGGGCTCAATCTTCGCCTCTGCGCACGCGGCTCGAAGAAAGCGCTCGGGCAGCAATCCGTGGAGCGCGGCAAGCACGCTCCGCCCCTTCACTTCGAGCAGTCGCTGATCGAGCGCCTCAGCCGAAAGCCCAGGCAGCCACTGGATGACCAGGCGAGCCGCAGGATCCAAGTCGCGCGCGTGAATCCAGTGGCGGCTTGCATCAAGGATGCCTGGTCCGCTGAGACCGAAGTGCGTGCAGAGCACCGCACTGTCGATGGGTTTCAGGGGCTTGCCGTGCACGAGCATGCGAGTGCCGGAGGCGAGCACGAGTGTGATGCGTGCGGGGAGCGAAACGCCGCTGAGTTGGCGAAGCCAATGTCCCTCGGGCAGCGTCAGTGGCACGAGCGCCGGTTCGATGAGAGGCGTCGTGGAGTGGCCGAGCGTTCGTGCCATCACGAAGCCCGCGCCGTCGCTCCCCGAGCGCGGCAGGCTCATTCCGCCGGTGCACAGGATCACGCAGCGCGAACGCATCGGCCCGCGCTCCGTCGCCAGTTCAAAGCAGTCGCTGAGGGCGCAAATGGATTCCACGCGGCATGGATGCACGACATGAACGCCGGCAGCCGCGGCCGCGCTGAGCAGGGCATCGAGCACGGTGCGTGCCTTGTCGGTGACGGGAAAGAGTTTGCCCGTTTCTTCGCGCTTCAGTTCCACGCCGATTTCCGTGAAGAAGCGGATGGTTTCTTCGACGGGAAAACGGCGCAGAACGGAGCGGATGAGCGCGGGTGGGGCGCCGCGGTAATCCGATGTCTCCACCGCATGATGCGTCACATTGCATCGACCGCCGCCCGCCACCAGGATCTTCGCGCCGAGCGTTTTGGCGCCATCGAGTGCAATGACCTGCAGATCGGGGCAGGTTCTCGCTGCCCACGTCGCTGCAAAGAGCCCCGCGGCACCTGCGCCGACCACGACGATGTCCGTGCACGCCGAAGTCGCGCCGTTCATGGGCCCTTCGGCAGGACAACATCGGTCTCGACTGCCCTGAACTTCTCGCCCGCGAATCGAAGTGTTGCCCTTTGCCCAGGCGTTCCCCGAACCAGGAAGCGGAACGCACGAGCCCCAAGACCTGGAATGCCATCGTCCACGCGCAGACGCGCAGGTTCTGAATCCACTGGATCGAACCCGGGCTCAAGACGGTTGGGGACGGGGCCGGCGGCAACGACAGTTGGCCCGTCCGCGGCCGTGGATGTCCAAGTCAGTGTGTCGGGCATTCCAATCGAGCACGCAGCAGCGCGCGCAGTTCGCGTTGGAATGCGGCGATCGTTCATGATCTCCACCGTGACCGCCCAAGTGTCGCTTCCCATCGGTTTCGCCTCCACGCTGCGGAATGCCACGCGGGGCATCTGTCCCGCATGGAACGCGGTGAAGGCAAAGTTGCGGTGCGCCTCCTCCTCGAGCATGAACGGTGGCGGAAGGCGGCTCGACCACTTGTTGGGACCGCCGACGAGCACGGTGCCGAAGTCAGGGTGCGGCCGTTCGGTCCAGTCGGTGATGGTCTGACCGAACAGCAGCCGATCGCGCCACCGCATCATCTGTTCCGCGGATGGCTCACTCCCATTCTGCAGGATCCGTCGATCGGTCCAGAGTTCATCGGTGAACGAGATGATGCCAAGCGACTCCGCCATCCAGTTCACGAACCCACCGTGCACCGTGTACAGATCCTTGTAGATCACCATCGGCGTGTAGAAGGGCAGCATCTCAGCGCCCGCTGCAGCGATCGAGTCGTACACCGCACGGTCAGATCCCGAGTATTCACCCTCGCGGTACGACGCCCCAGGTCCTCGAAGGATCATGCCGCCTGCGTTGTGATAGCTCTGCGAAGCCGCGATGTTCGGATGCCGAAGGATCCACTGCGCAACTGCACGAGTCTCCGGGTAACTCAATGGCATGTCGCCGGCTCCGCCTTGGATGTGGTCGGGCTGCCAATCGCATGGCCAGTTGCGGTTCATGTCATAGCCGCCTGGACCGTCCTCGTTCACCTGACCATCGCCATCGTTGTCGATCCCCTCACTGCCCGCGTACGACCAATTGCCGTACTCGATGGTCCCATCCGGACGGGGTTCGTGCGGCACCATCTCCAGGACTCGCGGATCGCGAGGATTCCTTCGATGCGTTCCAAACGGATCTCGGCGCCACATCTGTCCAATGGATGTGTCCCCGTCGAGATCGTCGGGTCCATCCTCGTCGCAGACCCCATCGCGGTCATTGTCCGTCGGCACGAGCCCGGTGCGGAAGGCGTGCGGGCTTGCCTGCATGGAGAACCATGCCGCGCGTCCATCGGGGTTCAGGGACGGAAGGAAGTAGAACGCGCAGCCATCCACAAGCTCCGTCAACGGCTTGACCTTGCCGTGGCCACGGCAGAGCGCATCGATCGAGTAGAGAACCGTCTCCGTTGCCTGCAGTTCGTTCCCGTGGATGTTGCCGTCGATCCACATGGCCGGCTTCGCATCCGCCGGCCCCGTCGCAGGGTTGTTAAGGGTGATGACTCGGAGTGGGCGACCTTGGGCGGATGCGCCGATGGTTTCGATCGTCAGAAGCGATGGATAGGCCTTCACGAGCGTGTCGATGACTGCGTCCACTTCCGCAGAGTCGTAGTAGCGATTCCAAGCGATCGTCGTTGCACCATCGATCCGCTGCTGTCCGCTGCACGGGAACGCCAGCAGGCCGATCGCCGCAGATGCAAGAGTCGCGCGAAGCATCATGGCAGCACCTCGTCTTGGACGGTGACTGCTCCATCGATCACCGTCGTGCGGAGCGTCTGCTGCGGGCGCCATCGAAGGTCGATGTGGATCGGCTCGCCGCGCGATGTTTGCACGATCCAGTGCAGCGACCGTCGACCGCCCGCGCCCTCGAGGCCATCCACGATCGTCACGCGCTGTCCACTCTGCACCTGCGCTTTCGCAGGGGAGAGACTCACCACAACAGGATTGGCTCGCTTGCTGTTTCTCCCCATGGCGGGCGCCGTGGGCAGCCACCCCTCGTTCACGATCTCCGCCTCGATGTCCGTGATCCCCGCTGCGAGCGTACGCACTCGGATGTTGGTCAGCCGCGGTTTTGGGCAGCCTGCGATCAGCTGCGCAGCAAAGTCGGCGGTCGCTGCGCCGAGGCGCGGCAGGTCCGCTGCAGGAGGCTCGCTGCGGGCCCGTGGCACGAAGCCGCCGATCTCCACGGGGCCGAGTGTCGGGTGATCGAATGGCTTCCAAGGGATGAACGCTCCTTCCTGCGCGGATCGATCCATCCAGAGCAGCCACTGCGCACCGTCCTCGTCCTGGGGCTTTGGCGCGTCGCTCGGCGGCGGCGGCGTTCCCTCCGGGAGTGGCGGCGCATCGGGACAACCCCAGGCTTGCGTGGCGATCGAGAGAATCCCACGATGTGCGTACAGCCAAAGCGCGAGCGACCCGCCCATGTCGCATTCACCGCTGCGCTTCTGCCCAGATGCCGCCTGCCAGCGCCTTGCAAGTTCCTCCAGCAGCGGACGATCCGCTTCCTCGAGGAATGCAGGGAAGCGCCCCGATGGTTCGCGCGGCTTGTGATCCGGAATGCGAATGAGATTGTCGCAGCGCCCGAGGACCAACGCGGCAAAGATCTTCGGGCGGTCCGTGACAAAGCGCGCAAGAGCAAGCGACTCCGGCTCGCTCAGCGGCATTTCGCCTGCGGAGCGGTCGAACTCCTTCCACATGTGAGGGAAGTTGCGGTCCACATCCACGCCGCCGACGGAGTCCTCCGCCACGAGCAGGTCTCCATCCTTGTCGATTCCCTCGACCTGCAGGGTGCAGGTTGCACGGATGTTCCGCGCAGGATCAGGCGTGCGGTTCAGGCGCGGATCTGCAGGATCGGGCAGGTGCGTCGGGGGAGTCTCCGCCGGCGGATGAAGCCTCCGCATCATCGTGATGACACCGTCGCCGTTGATGTCGCAGGGCGCATCTTCGTCGACCCGACCATCCCTGTCCTCATCCACCGGCCGTGCGTTCCGAAGCGAGAGGCCAGCCGCCTGCACAGCAGTGGATTGGAACGCATCGGGATTCGCGCAGGGGATGACGAGCAGCGTGACGCCACCGAGCTTCTCAGGATCCGCGAGCAATCGCTTGGCACACTCGACGGCGATCGTCACGGTGCCTGGTCGACTGCCATCGAGCCCGCCGACGATGAGGAGTGCTGGCTGCACGGACGCCACGGAAAGATCCCGACTTATGCGAAGGCAGTCGATGGGCGCGCCGCCGCGCGAGGTGCCGATCGACAGGATGTCCGCACTCCGCGGATGCGCCGTCACCAGTTGTCGCGCCAAAGCGAGGGAATCGGTCACGGCATCTCTTGCCGGTGCGGCGTGCGCGACCCAACACGCACAGAGCAGAGAGAGTGGCACACAAGCGCTGCGCATCAGAGTTCGGTGTCCAAGGTTGCGCTCTCCAACAGATACAGACCCACGAGCCACTTCTCGACCACATAGGGATCGATGCGGAAGATGCCCTCCACCGTTCCGACGCGCACGATATGGCGGCGCGAGTTGTCCGCAGGTGCTGAAAGCTTCACTTCGATGGCGTCGTAGGGTGATGGAGGAACGCCGATGCAGCATCCATCCCACTGATTGAGCATGACGAGGCACTCGCTGGCTTCCGTGACGATCAGCGGGAACGCGATGTAGCCGGAGATGCGGATATGCGTCCCATCGAGCATCGCGATGCGCTGGGGAATCTGCCTCTCGCCCAAGCGCGGGATGAATGTGTCGGACGCGCTCATCAGCAACTCCCATGACACTTCGTAGGGGCGTTCTGCGGTGCCGCTGCCCTTGATCGTGTACTTGCCGTCGGCAACGATCGCTCCGTCCTTCTCCTCGAGCCGACCTGGTCGGACCGTTGCACCCTTGATCTGCTTGTCCAGTCCGATGGTGAGTCCGCTTGGAAGTGGCGCCAAGGGAGCTGGAGTGGCCTGGGGTACAGGAGTTGCAGCGACGCCCGGTGGACTCTTCGAAGCATCCTTCGGCGCAGGGGAAGCACTGGGCGGACTCGGAGGACGGGCGACGGCGCCCCCTCGCGTTTCCGAGATCGTGGGAGCGTTTTCCGCGCCTGAACTCGGTGGAGAAGGTGCCGTCTTCCACACGAGAATGATGGCGCCTCCGACCAGCAGGGCAATCAGGATCCAGAGTGCGCGCATTCGATCGAGAGCCTAGGCCAGTGGGCGGAGATGGCGAGCAATCGAGGTGCGATAGGCCTTGATCGCCGGAATGATGCCGGCAACGGCAGCGAGTACCACGGCGCCCGCAGTGACAAGGACCGCCGATCGCAGATCAATGGCACCTGCGATGACAACGCCGACCCGCTCTTGAAGGAGTGTCGTCGCGATCTGTCCTCCGAGCAACGCGAGCGCTGCGCCCAGCCCTGCGCCGAGCAGGCCGATGAGCGTGCTCTCGGTGATGGCCAGAGCGAACACCCGCCACGCGCTCGCGCCGAGCACCCTCAGAATCGCCACCTGTCGGCGACGCAGTTCCATCGACGAGACCATGGCCAGCAGGATGCTCGCTGCACTTGAAACGAGAACCACCACCGCCATCGCAACGAAGAGCCAGTCGATGTCGCCGATGAGCGCCATCAGTCTGCCGATCTGCTGCGCAGGCTGCGCGACGGTGATCGAAACATCACGCCGCATTCGATCGAACTGCGCCGCAATCGATGCGGACGAGTCGCTGCCGGGGCGCGTCGGGATCCGAAGCAGGATCCCGGTGATCAGCTTCTCGTCATCACGGAGGTCTGCCTCATCCACATGCACATGGTCATGTGCATGATCGTGTTGGTGATCATCACTCGCCTCGCCCTTCGGCGAGGAAGACGCATCACTCTTGGGAGTCGGCGCCTCGGCGACGGGTGCCTCCGTGTCATGCGCCCGCTTCTCTTCCGCATGAATGACCCAAGTGCTCGCGAGGTTCGTGAACAACGCGCGGTCGTGCGCAGAGCCCGTTGGTTGCAAGATGCCCACCACCTCGTAGGGGTGGTCCGCATGCTCGTGACCGCCTTCGCGGCTTCCGCTGCTGCCATGCGAAAACACGATCTGCTGCCCAACTTGGAGGGAGTGATCCTGCGCAACAGACGAGCCGACGACCACCTCGAATGCCTCCTCGAAGACTCGTCCATCGGAAAACTGGAAGGGCGCTCCAGCCACGGGTTCAAAGTCCGTCAAGAACTCCGCTCGCGTCGCCATCACTGGACTGCCTCGGAAGGAATCGCCCAGCTGCGTGGGGATGCACCACTGCCAAGGGAATCCATCCTCAATCTCCTTGAACTTCGCCCAGGGGATCGGATTGGCCGGCGCGTTGGCATAGAAGAGTCCGTTGAGGACCGCCACGAGCGGACTCGCGTCCGCACTGATGAGCAGGTGGGTGTTTCCCGTCCCGCGTCGGAACGCCTGCGATGCAGCCTCGCGGAGCGACAACAGCACGAGCAGCAGCGCAACGGCGATGGCGACGAGCGCCGTTGCAACGCCCGTGGCCAGCGCACGCGTCTGCAGGCTGCGCAGGACGATCGTCATGTCGCTCACTCCGCCGCTCATCGTGCCGCTCCCGCGAGCCCCGTCGCCGAGGCCACACCGAACTGCGCAACATCCACCGTTCGTGAAAAGACGCTCCGAAGTGCTGGGTCGTGGCTCGTGACGATGAGGGCCGCGCCGGCCACTCGCGCTGCGCTTCGAATGAGGTCCACGGCCGCTTCCGCATTCGCCGGATCGAGGCTCGCGGTGGGTTCATCGGCAAGAACGACCGACGGTTCCGTCACGATTGCGCGCGCAACGGCAACTCGCTGCTGCTGGCCAACGGACAGCCGCTCGACGGGCGCGTGAAGATCGCGCATGCCGAGGCGTTCGAGCGCCGCCTCCGCGCGGACGCGCGGTCGGTCGAGCGTGGGAGCCCCGAGCATCAGGGACAACAGGACATTTTCAAGCGCCGTGAACCCCTGCAGGAGTTGAAAGGTCTGGAACACCATGCCGACGCGTCGCCCGCGGAATGTGTCGCGCGCGCTGCCGCGGAGTGCACAGATGTCGGTGCCGCCGATGAACAGTGAGCCGGTTTCGGGCGTTTCGATGCCAGAAATCAGATGGAGCAACGTGGACTTGCCGCAGCCGGATGCGCCCGCAAACAGCACCTGCTCTCCTGCGGCAACATCGAGGCGAGCCACTTCGAGCGTGAATCCACGGTCGTAGCGGAAGCGCAAACCTCGAATCGACACGCCTCCTTGGGGATCGAAGTTCGTCACAGCAGCGAAAGGTTAGCCCATGTCGCCGATTCCGAGCGATGCGCCGTAGAGGGTCAGCACATCCTCCCGCAGTCGCGCGATTTCGCTGCTGCGCAGCAGGGGATCTGCGTCGAAGATGCTCTCCGCCTCACGGCGCGTTTCCTCGATGAGCGGCAGGTCACGGTCCAGATCTGCAACCCACAGTGGTGCCAGTCCTGATTGGCGCGCACCGAAGAACTCCCCAGGGCCTCGCAGGCGCAAGTCCATCTCGGCGAGTTGAAAACCGTCCGTGCAGGTTGCGACGGCTTGCAGTCGCTGCCGTGCAACATCCGTGGTGGGATCGCCAATCAGCACACAGAAGCCGCGTCGACCGCCGCGCCCGACGCGACCACGCAGTTGATGAAGCTGTGCGAGTCCGAATCGCTCTGCATGCTCAATCACCATGATGGAGGCGTCGGGAATGTCGACGCCCACCTCAATCACGACGGTGGCAACGAGCGCGTCGAGTTCCTTTCTGCGAAAGGCGCTCAGGACGCGATCGGCATCTTCGCCCCGCATCTGTCCATGGAGTTGGCCGATGCGCAGTCCCGCCAGAGAGCCGCGTGCCAGTTGGTCGGCATGGGTGGCGACATCCTTCAGTCCGTGCCCTGCGTCCTCGACAGCCGGCACCACGATGAAGGCTTGGTCGCCTGCATCCAGGCGGGAGCGAACCCAGGTGTACACCTCGGCCGCACGCCCCGATGGCATCACGCGCGTCACGGGTGGTGACCGACCCGGAAGCAACCCGCGCAGGGACGAGACATCGAGGTCGCCGAAGAATGTCAATGCGAGTGTCCGCGGAATCGGCGTTGCGGTCATCGCCAGGAGGTGCGGCATGGCTCGCGCCGCGCCGGATTTCCCGCGCAGGACGGCGCGCTGCTCCACGCCGAAGCGGTGCTGTTCATCAATCACCGCCACGGCGAGGCTCCGAAATCGGATATCGCCGCCGAGCAGTGCGTGCGTTCCAACGACCAGATCGAACGCGCCGGCTTCGATGCCCATGCGGACCATGTCGCGGTCCGCCGCACGCAGGCTGCCATGCACCAGCGCGGTGCGAACGCGGCTGCCTGCGAGCATGGACTCGATCACGGCGTGGTGCTGCTCGGCAAGGATCTCCGTCGGAGCCAGCAGCGCTGCCTGATGCCCCTGTGCGACGGCGCGGAGCATTGCGTAGACCGCAACGGCGGTCTTCCCGGATCCCACATCACCCTGCAGCAGGCGATTCATGGGAAGCGTTCGCTGGAGATCCTCGTCGATCTCTGCGCACGCCTTCACCTGCTGCGCCGACAGTTCGAACGGAAGGCGCGCCAGAATCTTCGCGCGCACATCCTCGCTGAACGGCAGTGCGACCGCTTGGGTGGTGTGCCGCACCTCCCATCGGCGGATCGCCATGGCCAATTGCAGTCGAAGCAGTTCGTCGAAAGCCAATCGTTCGCTGCCGAGGCGTGCCTCGTCGAGCGTTGCAGGTGCGTGCACCAGACGGAGTGCGTCACCCAATGTGGGCAGGGCGCGTCGAGCGCGAAGCGTCTCCGGGAGCGTGTCGATGGCGCCCGCCGTCATCTTGGGGAGGGTCTGCCGAACGAGCCACTCGATGTGTGCGCTTGCCACCTCCTCGCTTGCTCGGTAGATCGGCTTGAGGCGACCCACTTCCGGCGCGGTCGACGGAGCATCGGGCGATGCGTGCTCCCAGCGGGGATTCACCATCTCCACCTTGCCCTTGCGCACGTGGATCTTGCCGCGGGCGACACCTGTTGCTCCCGGGTGCAGTCGCGTCGCCATCCACGGCATGTTGAACCATGTCAGCTTGATGGCGCTGCTGCCATCGGTGAGGGTTGCTTCGATGCGCGAATGGCGCCCCGTGGTTCGGCGCACCTTGTCGATCTCGCCGCGGATCGAGCGAATGGATGTGCGCTGCGCCTGCGCATCGAGTTCAGTCGTTGCGGCGACCGCATCCTGCACGGACTCTTCCGCCATCTCCAGTTCGTAGCGCATGGGCAAGTGCCATGCGAGATCACCCAGCGTCTGGAGACCCATGCGATCGAGCCGTTCCACCGCGAGAGGATCGAGAATGCCCAGATGGGAGAGCGGTTGAGTCAGTCGCCCCGTGGAAGCTCCGCGCGAGAGATCGGTCGGTGGCGAGGAATGCGGCGGCACGACCCTACGATAGCCCCATGGCACGGCGCATCGGCGATCACCGCTCACTCGCGCAAGGGCTGTTTTCGAAGCCCGCGGCGGACGATCCAGAGCCCGCCGCACCGCAGGAGCCGCTCACTGTCTCCGCGCTGGCGGATCGGATCCAGCGCACGCTCGAGCAGGGCGTCGGACAGGTGCTCGTCATCGGAGAAGTGTCGAACGCGCGCTGTGTCAGCGGTCATTGGTACTTCAGCATCAAGGACGCGGAGTCACGCATCGACTGCATGATGTTCCGCTCCACGGCGGATCGATCCACGGTCAAGCCAGTCGATGGTGGCTCGTTGCTCATCCGTGGAACCGTGACGCACTACAAGCCGCAGGGAAGGACGCAGATTCAAGTCAGCCAACTCGCCCATGCGGGGGCGGGGGATCTCGATGCGCGCTTCCGCGAGTTGTGCGATGAACTGCGGGCGCTCGGCTACTTCGATGAATCCGCGAAGGTGCCTCTGCCTGCCGTGCCGATGTGCATTGCACTGGTGACAAGCGCGGGCAGCGCTGCGGAACATGACTGTTTTCACGCGGCAGCGAGTTCGTTTCCAGCCACGCGAATCCTGGCGGTCGATGTGCGTGTCCAGGGAAGCGGCGCCGCAGCGGCGATCGCGAATGCCATTGCGGCTGTCGATGAGGCCGCGCCAACGCTCGGCATCGAGGTCATCCTGCTCGTTCGCGGCGGCGGAAGTCGCGAGGATCTCTGGTCCTTCAATGAACGCGTCGTGGCGGACGCGATCTTCGCCTGTCGCACGCCTGTGGTCACGGGTATCGGGCACGAGAGCGATACGACCATCGCGGATCTCGTGGCAGACTTCCGTGCGCCAACGCCATCGCGGGCGATCACCGAGACACTTGCAGACCGTGCCGCACTGCACGAGCAGACTTCGGCGCTTGCGCGGAGGCTTGCGCGCGCGCAGGGTGCCCTCCTGGAACGCGCAGCGGCGCGCATCCACGCGGCGGCGCGGGCGCGCGCGGTTTCGGACCCCGCGGGCGTCATCGCGGTGCAGATGGGGCGTGTGTCCGCGCTCGCTGTGGCTCTCGGCGGAACGATGTCCGCTTGGCTCGGCAGGCAGCTTGCGCATACCCAGTCGCGCTCGGCGCGCCTGGCGCGGCATCATCCGCTGCAGCGGCTGTCAGCGCAGCAAGCCCGTGTCGAAGCGACGGGGTCGATGCTGTCGCGGGTCCTCGATGCGTCCCTGATGCGAGCGTCCGCGGCAATCGACTCGGCATCGCGAACCCTTGAAGCTGTCGGACCAGCGGCCGTATTCCGACGGGGATTCTCGCTCACGCTTCGCTCGGACGGCACCGCCGTTCGATCGGTCCATGAGATCGACGAGGGCTCGCAGATTGAAACGGTGCTTGCGGATGGGAGCATCCAAAGCGCCGTCAAGTCGAAGCAGCCCAATGCGCCTGCAGCAACGGTCGTGCCGCCACCACCTGCTCCCTCGACGCGTAGACTGCCTTCATGACTGCCATGAAAGCATCGGATGGAGCGCGGGATCCACACGCAGCGCCGCAGGGAGGCGCTCGCGCCTCTGCGCGCGCCCCCGACAACGGCGATGGCGTGTCTTCGCTCACCTACGAAGTGGCCATTGCAGAACTCGAAGGGATCATCGCTCGGATTGAATCCGGAGAGATTCCGCTCGAGGAAAGTCTGCAGCAGTATCGACGTGGCGCTGCACTCGTGCGCCGTTGCAGGGATGTGCTCGATGCCGCCAAGACGGAGGTGGAACGCATCTCGGCAGCCGATCTTGCGAAGGGCGACGCACCGCGCTAGACGATCTTTCGATGCACCTTGGCCGATAGGACAGTTCGATGGAATACGGGATAGACCACTGGCTGACCATCTGGGGGCCGTCGACGGTGGGCGCGTTGTTCGCTTGGGCAATCGGTGCGTGCATCGGCAGCTTCGTGCAGGTGATCGGCGAGCGGATGCCACAGGGCATCAGCATCACCCGTCCGCCAAGCCGCTGCATCCACTGTGGCAGGAGACTGGCGTGGCATGAAAATCTGCCAGTCCTCGGCTGGGTCCTCTGCCGTGGTCGCTGTTGGTCATGCGGTGGACGAGTCCCCATCCGCTACCCGATCATCGAGTTTGCCGTCGGGGTGCTCTTTGCCATCGTGTACCTCGAGTCGTTCGTGATGGACTTCGGCGGATCTTGGAGGTCGTTTGGAGGGGCGTTCTATCAGTCCCAGGGATTTCTCCTCTCCCTTCCTGCGATGTTCGCCGTCGGCGTGCTGTTGGCGGCGCTGATCGCCGCCACACTCACGGACCTTCGGAGTTATTCCATTCCTCTCGCAATCACGCTTGTTCCGACCGTGGTGGGACTTGTTGCGTGGCCGCTGCAGGCCGCCCTGACAACGCCCGTGGCAATCCAGAAGTGGCCGCTTCCGCTGCCGAGTGGAGGGGCAACGGCAGCCGCGATCGGAGGCGGACTTGGGCTTCTGCTGTCCCTTGCGCTCACCGCCACTCGAGCATGGCGGCGCTCTTTCAGCGACTACGAAGAGTTCGTTCGTCCAGGCGAGGTCTTTGCCGACTATCCCCATGCGAGGCGCGAAATGTGGATTGAGTTGCGCTTCTTGCTACCGGTGGCCTGTGGGTTGATGGGCGGTTGGCTGTTGGACCGCAGGATCGAGTGGGAGCCGTTCCTTGAGGTGCAAGCCGCTGCAGCATCGTTGCTTGGATACTTCGTCGGCGCGGGTCTCGTCTGGGTCGTTCGCATCGCTGGCACCTTCTGGAGAGGGCAGGAAGCGATGGGGCTCGGAGATGTCCACCTCATGGGTGCGGTTGGTGCGGTCATGGGATGGGTGGATCCCGTCACCGCATTTGTCGTTGCGCCCTTCCCAGCGCTGGCGTGGGTGGGCATTTCTCGCCTGGTCAGCGGCAAACGCGCGGAGCGCATCCGAGAGATTCCATACGGACCATGGCTCGTGCTTGCGCAGCTGCTGCTGATGGTCGCTCGACCAGCTTTCGTGCAAGTTGGACGCACCCTTTTTCCCGCATTCTTTGCATGACCCCCTTTACTTGACGGATCGAGTTCTGTTGAATACCTCCGTCGGCGGAAGGTCCGGCGACACACTGGATCGAAAACTGGAGAAAGGATTCTCTGATGAAGAAGACATGGATTGTCTGCAGCGCTGTGGCGCTTGTTGTCGGCATGACCGGGTGCGATGGGGCTCAGAAGCAGAACGCAGTCCTGCTGAGCGAAAATGAGACGCTGAAGCAGCAGTTGGCGGAGCGATCGACGGCGCTCGAGGCTGCGGAACGCGAGAAGCAGGCTGCCCTCGCGCAAGCGCGCGCGGCGGAGCAGCGCGTGGAGGCAACGCCTTCCGAGGGAACACCGACAGCCGACGCGGGTGCCTTTGCCGGCATCGAGGGCGTGACTGCCACCGGGCAAGGCGCAGACATTCATGTCTCCATCGAAGGTGATGTGCTCTTCGATTCGGGCAAGGATTCCGTGAAGCAGGGCGCGAAGAAGTCGCTCGACAAGATCATCGGCATCTTGAAGGACAACTATTCCTCCAAGGCAATCGATGTCGCAGGCTTTACGGATACGGATCCGATCAAGTTCTCGCCCCACAAGGACAACTACTACCTCGGCTTCGCCCGCGCTTACGCCGTGCGTGAGTACCTGATTTCCAAGGGGATCGATGGAACGCGTATCTCGCTCTCGAGCTTCGGCCCCGATCAGCCTCGGGACACCAAGTCGAAGAGTCGCCGCGTCGAGATCGTGGTGGTTGGCGACTGACTGGGACGCTTCGTGCGCCGCGCGAGCGTCGAGAATCGCGCTGTCGCGAACATCGCTTGAGCGTCAGAACTTCACGCCGAGACCCTCGGCGCGGATCTTCTGCATCAGCAGTTCGACTTCGCCGAGCGTCCGCTTGAGGCGCTCGGCGGAGTCGACGAGCGAGTGGTACAAGTCGGGATTGCTCATGAGCTGACCGATCGTTCCCTTGCCGTCGCGGGCCTGCTCTGTGAGGCGTTCCACCGAGCGCAGCGTCGATGCGAGTTGCTCCATGGTGGGCTTCAGTTGCACGGCGAGCGCATCCGCACTGACCTGCACCCCCCGTGCTGCTTCGGTGATTGTCTGCATCGTCACGGATGCCGTTTCAATGAGCTGCTGAGCCTTCCAGACAGCGGTCTTCGCATCGGCCCGCATCTGCTCATCCCCAAGCCACTTCTGCGCTTCTTCTGCAACGGACTGAATGCTTCGCATGGCGGCATCGAGCCCCCCGAGCCGTTCGTCGAGGAGTCGGCCGACCTTCTGCTCAAGGCTCTCAAAGTTGGCGTCGAGAGTTGCGCTTCCATCCCGAGCGAACACCGTTCCCGAATCCGTTCCCTCTGGAAGGGAGAACTCAAGGCGGGCCGTGCCCGCAATGAGCGACTGGGAAACCTGCGCCTTCGCGCCGAGGGGCACATCGATGTCGCCGTGGATGCTGACGATGATCTCCGCGGGTCGCAGCGGGTTTGCCACGATCCGGACGGACTTCACTTCGCCGACGGGGACGCCGGCCATGCTGACTTGGCTTCCGACGCGCAGCCCGAGCGCCTGATTCGCCTGAATGCGCATCGGGTACGAGGGGCGCAGCGATGAGTTGATGTTGCCGAACAGCAACAGCAGGAAACCGAACCCAGCGAGTCCGACGATCGACACGATGCCGGTGAGGAAGTTGCGAGCACTCTCTTTCATGGTTGACCTGGTCTGCGCTGCGGGGCTGCATCATCCCCGCTTCCACGGATTCGCGCCAGTTCATCCGCGCCGAGTTCGCCGTGCAGGAACTGCCGCGCCGTTGGGTCGGTGGTTTCCTCGAACTCGCGGGGTGTGCCTTCGAGCGCGACCTGTCCCTCATGCAACAGCACCATGCGATCTGCAATGCGGTACGCACTCATCAGGTCATGGGTCACCACGATGCTCGTGACGCCCAAACTGTCCGACAGTTTCAGGATCAGCTGGTTGATGACTTCGGATCGGATCGGATCGAGCCCCGTGGTTGGCTCGTCGTACAGCACCACGCGGGGTTCGAGCACAACGGCACGCGCAAGAGCCACACGCTTGCGCTGTCCACCCGACAACTCCGAAGGCATCTGATCGATCGTCTCCTCGAGTGCCACGAGATCGAGGACGCGGCGCACCTTCGATTCAATGAGGCCATCGTCATTCATCCCGTGCTCGCGCAGGGGAAATGCAATGTTCTCGCGAACCGTCAGCGAGTCGAACAGCGCACTTTGCTGGAACAGGAATCCGATCTGCCGACGCACCATGCCCAGTTCGCGTTCCCCGAGCTTGTCGATGCGCGTTGCTCCAAACCAAACCTCACCGCGGTCTGGTCGCAGCAAGCCGACAAGATGCTTGAGCATCACGCTCTTGCCGCAGCCCGATGGGCCGAGCACGACCGTAATGGCTCCTGGCGCAAAGTCGATGCTGACGCCGCGCAGCACCTCGCGGCGTCCGAAACGCTTCCGCAGATTCACCACGCGCATATCCGCCTGTGCGGTCATCCCCGCATCCTATGATCGCCATGACTTCCCATGCCTCACGAAGAGCGCGACATCGTCCTGCGCAGCCATGTCTTCGATGTGGAACGCATGACGATCCCGCTGCAGGGCGGCGCGATGGGCGAGCGGCATGTGGTTCGTCACCCAGGGGCAGTCTGCGTCATGGCGCTTCGCGGCGATGGAAGCCTCGTGACGATTCGGAACTTGCGCGTGGCGGTGAATGGCTGGCTGCATGAGTTCTGCGCCGGAAAACTCGAACGCGGCGAAGATCCAGAGGACGCGGCACGGCGGGAGCTCGAAGAAGAAACGGGACATACGGCGGGCTGCATCACATCGCTCGGCACCTTCTACACATCGCCGGGTTTCACCGATGAACGCATGCACGCATTTCTGGCGACGGACCTCACGCCCTGTCCAACGCGCCTCGAAGCGGACGAGCGCATCGAAGTGCAGGTCGTCGATCAGGCGCGATTCGAGCGGATGATCGCCGCGGGCGAAGTCTGCGACGGCAAGACATTGGCGACCTACCTGCGATGGAAGGTGCTGCGCCCGTGAAGCACTCGCGGGATGCCGATTCGGGTGGGCGCGAAGTGGACACGACTGGCAACATCGCCGGTGTGGAGCGGCGGGCGGATGCACCGTGGACATGGGATGTGCCGCTCATTCCATCCGCCAGCTGGTCCGTTCGCATCCACATTTCGCTGCTGCTCCTTGTTCTGCTGCAGCTGCTCCGAACCGCGCTCCCCGCGGCGACCGCTCCCGTGCCATCCGAGATGCGTGCGGCGGTGATCGTTCTCGTCCTGGTCTGCTGGTGCGTGGTCCTGCATGATGTGGCGCGCGAGTTCGTGTCTCGGCGCTGCGGCGCGCCTCCGAGCGCCATGTCGCTGGCCCCGTGGGGAGGCGCTCGGTGGAACGATCCGCCGGGCGATTGGGTGCATCGGCTCACGGCAGCGGCGGCAGGACCCGTGATGCTTGCCCTGTGTGTTGGTCTCGCCGCAGGTGCCCTTGCACTGCGCGGGCAGCCGCTCTCGTGGGAGTGGATGCCAAGTCCACTGTCCGATGCGGGGTTCCATGCGCTGGAGAGCGACTGGGTCAGCGCGCTCATCTGGCTCGCGGGTTGGACGGCTTCCATGGTGCTCCTCGTCAGCTTGCTCCCGTTCCATCCGATGGCTGGGGGGCGGATTCTCGAGAGTCTGCTCGAAATCAAGATGAACCGCCGCGATGCTCGTGAACGCACGCTGTGGATTGGCACCGGACTCGCGCTGCTTGGGTGTGTCATCGCGTTGGCGACCAACTCGCTTCTCGCGCTGCTGGCGTGTGGAGTGGGACTTGTGGTGAGTTCCCGCGGCGGGAAGTTGCTGCGGCTCGGTCTGGACCCGAGTGGCAGGGACGATGAGGAGTGCGACAGCGATGCACTCCACGCGCGCCGTGCCGCGCGGCGCGCGGAGGAAGAGCGTCGACTCGACACGCTGCTGGGAAAGATCGCCAGGGGTGGCATGGGTTCGCTGTCGTGGAGGGAGCGGCGCTTCCTCCGTTCGGCAACGCGCCGCAAGCGTGGGTAGCCTCCGCGCGGCATGGGTACGGCAGACCGAGACTATTGGCGCGAAGAGCCGCCTTCGCGCCGCGTCCTGGGCGCGCAGAAGGGGTGGAGCGCCACGACATGGCTGATCCTCATCTGCGTCGTCGTCTTCGTGGCCGATGCATTCTTGCCGCGACAGTGGGTGGTGATCGGCTCGCAGTGGGATCCGACCGTCCCCGAGCCGGTTCAGCGCGACATCCTCAGTGGAGTGCGTGCAAGCAGCACGGGACCGATCGATGCGGATCCCGCGCGCATCCTGATCGCCGAGCAGACGGTCTTCGCACCCCGTGCCGATGGAACACCGATTCCCGTGGCGGTGAACACCGTGCAGTCGATGCCGTTCCTGCAGCGCTGGCTGTACTTCTCCACTTCCACGGCGCTGTACTCCACGATCCCCGGGGTCGGCGTCAGCGCGCTCCAAGTGTGGCGCTTCATCGGATTCCAGTTTTGCCATGCGGACTTGAACCACCTGCTCTTCAACATGATCGGGCTGTACTTCTTCGGCCCGGTGGTGGAGCGCTATCTCGGAGCGAAGCGATACACGGCGTTCTACTTGCTGTGCGGCATCGCTGGTGCACTGCTCTACCTCATCCTGAATCTTGCGGGTTACCTGATGGCGTCCACGGGGACTCGCGTGGTGATCCCTGGCCTGTTGCTGAACGATCCAGACATGCCGCTCGTCGGAGCGAGCGCGGGCGTGTTCGGCATCATCATCGCATCGGCGCGATTGATGCCCAACGCGCAGGTGCTTCTCTTCTTCGTGATCCCGATGCGACTGAAGACGCTCGCCTATGGACTCGTCCTGTTCGCGTGCGCCGCGGTGCTTCTTCGCTGGAAGAACGCGGGCGGCGAGGCTGCGCACATCGGTGGCGCGGTTGCCGGCTGGTACCTGATCCACAATCCCGATCGCCTCCGCAGTTTCTTCGATCTGCTCGGGACCGTCGATCCCACCAGCACATTCCACTCCGCGCGGCGCGTGCAGCGCGCCGGACTGGAGCGCAGTCCTCGGGGGCACGGAGGATCCGACCGCGCGTCCACTCCTTCGGCGGGCGAGGTGGACCGAATCCTCGACAAGATCCGATCGAGTGGACTTGGCTCCCTGACCGAAAGCGAAAGGCGAACGCTGCGTGACGCAACCCATCGCCACGGCGGATGACGACGGGTGACCACGCGGCACAGCATCCGCTTTGAACGCATCCGCGCGGGCTGCGGGGGCGCGCCGAACGCGCGTCGAGGCCGCATCACAACGGCGCATGGATCCTTCGAAACTCCGGCGTTCATGCCAGTGGCCACTGCCGCAGCGATGAAGGGGCTGACGCCATCGCAGGTGGGGGCCACGGGGAGCCAGTGCATCCTGAACAACGCGTTCCACCTGCTGCTGCGCCCGGGCGCAGAACGCATCCGCGCACTCGGGGGCGTTCACGCGTTCATGCGTTGGGATGGACCGATCCTGACCGACTCCGGCGGGTTTCAGGCATTCTCGATGGCGGGCATCAATCGGCTCGATGAGTCCGGGGTCGCGTTCCAGTCATTCATCGACGGGGCATCCGTCCATCTCGGGCCAGAGTCGAGCATGACGGTTCAGCAGGCGCTCGGCGCGGACATCGCGATGGCCTTCGATGACTGTCCGTCCGCATCCGATGCCGCGCCAGATGAAGCGGCGCGCGCGCGCGTGATCGATGCGAAGGACCGCACGCTGCGTTGGCTCGAGCGGTGCATCGCGGCGCACACGCGAGACGACCAAGCGCTCTTCGGCATCGTGCAGGGGGGCACGGACCTCCAACTTCGCACTGCGTCCCTCGATGCAACATGCGCCCACGATCTCCCTGGCTTTGCCATCGGTGGTGTTGCCGTTGGCGAGGGGCCCGATGCGATCGCACGCGTGGTCGAGCATGTCGCGCCGAATCTGCCCGAGGACAAACCGCGCTATCTCATGGGAGTCGGATATCCGGCGGATATCAAGATGGCGGTTGCGGCGGGAGTCGACATGTTCGACTGTGTCCTGCCAACCCGCAACGGTCGAAACGGGATGGTTTTCACGCGGCAGGGTTCGCTCCGGCTGCGCAATGCTGTCCACTCGGACGATCCGCGCCCCATCGAGGAGGACTGCGACTGTGAAACATGTCGACAGGGGTTTTCGCGCGCCTATTTGCGCCATCTGTTTCTCGCAGGGGAGATGCTCGGACCCACGCTGGCATCGATCCACAACATTCGTCTCTATCAAAGGTTGCTACTAGACATTCGGCGCGCGATAGAGGATGATGCGTGGCTCGACCTCACCCTCCGCTGGCCCTGCACCGTGCGGGACCGATGCGAAGGGAACGCAGCCGGAACCACCGATGATTGACATGCTGATTCCATTTTCCTCGATCGCACTGCAAGATGCACCGCCACTGCCGGGGGAAGCACCGGTGGTGGCGCCCGGCGCAGTCGGTCAACCCGCGGGCGCGGTCGAGGGAGCACCGCGGCCCGCTGCAGATCCACTCGGCGGCATGTGGATCGTCATCCCCTTTGTCCTCATCCTCGTGGTGTTCACGATGTTCGGCCAACGCCGAGAACGCAAGAAGCGCACGGCGCTCATGGAGTCGATCAAGCGGCACGATGAAGTGCAGACCATCGGTGGCATCATCGGCTCGGTGGTGGAGATCAAGGATGACATGGTCATCCTCAAGATCGACGAGAACTCGAATGTCCGAATGACCGTTGCGAAGAGCGCCATCGCGAGTGTCCGCACGGGCAGCACCCAGGGAGCCGCGTCTTGAACTTCCGAATCCTGCCGCGTTTGATTGTTGCTGTCGTTGTGATCGCATTCTGCGTGTGGCAAGTCATCCCATGGGAGACGAGCATTCGCCTTGGCAAGGACCTCCGCGGTGGAGTCAGCATGGTGTATGCGGTGGACATGCCCGAGGGCGGCGACCGTCAACGCATTCTCGCGCAGGTGATCGATTCGCTGAAGCGCCGCGTGAACCCGCAAGGTGTCCTCGACATTTCGCTGCAGCCGCAGGGGCTTGATCGCATTGAGGTGGTGATGCCGCTGCCTTCGCCGGAGGTGCGCGCTGCGGGCGAAGCCTTGCGCGATCGCATGGCTGCGCTTGGGGATCGCATGACGATTTCCCCGATTGAACTGCAGGCGGCGCTCGACGCCGGCACTGCGCCGCAGCTTGCACCCGCGCCCGTTGCGGGAGCCGCAGTCGCCGGATCGCGTCGGCAGGCGCTCGAGCAGTTGCAGGCGGCGGCGGCGAAGGCGCGCGAAGCGCGCAGCGCGTATCAGGAGGCACTCGCTCGCGGCGCGGACGCCGCGGAGCTCGGGCGCATCGAAGCGGAGATCGCGCAGGCAGAGGTGAACGACCGAAGCGCACGCGCGGTGATCGCAGCGGGCAACATCGATCAGGCGCGATTGCGCCGCGCCTTCGCCCTGTCGTCCGATCGTCCGCGACTGCGTGATGAGAAGGGCAAGGCGAAGTTCGCGGAGGACGGCTCTGCCGCGACGGGTCCGAGTCCGCGTGATCTTGAGGTGCAGGCCCTGCAGGCGCAGTTGCCCGACTTCGCCGATGAGATCGCCGCGCTCGCGAAGGCCTCGAGCGAGTATTCGGGGCAGGTCGGCGGCTATGACGACCCCGAGGACTTGAAGCGTCTGCTCCGTGGCGCAGGCGTTCTCGAGTTCCGTATCGCCGTGAGCGCCGCCGGTCCCGAGGGAGTGAATCCGGACGAACTGCGCAAGCAACTGGCTGAACGCGGCCCGGCGGGCACCGATTCGCCAGTCGCGCGTTGGTTCCCGATCAACGATCCGAAGCAGTGGGGGGATTCGCCCGAACAAATTGAGGCACTCCTCGCCGATCCGGTCTCATACTTGCGCAGCCGCGACATGGTTGGGGCCAAGTACGACGGACAGCCCTATGCGCTTCTCTACACCACCGACGCGATGAGTCTCGACCACCTCGGTGGGCGGCAGTGGTCGATGAAAGCGGTTTTCCCGAGCCAAGATCAACTCGGACGGACCTGCGTCGCATTCCAACTTGACCCGAGCGGCGGAATCCTGATGGGCAAGCTCACGGGTGCGAACATCGGTCGCCCGATGGGAATCGTTCTCGATGGACAGTTGTTTTCCGCCCCAACCTTGCAGTCGCAGATCCCTGGAAATGGGCAGATCACGGGATCGTTCACGCAGGAGGAGATCGACTACCTGATTCGAGTGCTGCAGGGCGGCGAACTCGAAGCGAAGCTGCGACCGGAACCGATTTCGGTCAGCATCCTTGGTCCTGCGCTGGGCCGCGACAATCTGCTTCGCGGTTTGACCGCAGTGCTCTTCGCCGCTCTCGCGACCGCGGCTCTGATGGCGGTGTATTACCTCGGAGCTGGGCTCATTGCGGACATCGCCGTCGTCCTCAATCTGGGAATGATTTTCGGCATCATGGCGATGATCGACGGGTCATTCACGCTGCCAGGTCTCGCTGGCATCGCGCTCGTGGTCGGCATGGCGGTCGACGCCAATGTGCTGATCCTCGAGCGAACGCGCGAGGAACTCGTGGATAACAAGGAGTCGCTCAAGAACGCTCTCGACCTCGGATTTGCACGAGCATTCAATGCCATCATCGACGGCAATGTCACGAACCTGATCGTCTGCGTGGTGCTGTACAAGTTGGCTGCGACGGAAGTGAAGGGATTTGCGCTCACCATGATGATCGGCGTGCTGACGACGCTGTTCACGGCCCTGTTCTGCTCGCGGATCATGATGGCCATTTTGGTGAACTGGCTTGGAGTGAAGCGCATGCCGATGCTTCCAACGCTGCTGCCTGGAATCATGAAACTGCTGCGACCGAGCGTCGATTGGCTTCGGTTGCGCTTCGTGATGTGGTCACTCTGCGCGATCGCCTCGATTGCGAGTCTTGTCTTGGCCATCGGTGCCGGGCGGGAACTGTTGGAGACTGAATTCCGCGGCGGCGTCACCATGACGATGGTCACCCGCAAGGCTGCTGCGGGGGAGCCCGCGTCGCCGAGTGGAAGACTCCTTCTGAAACGGGAGGATGTGGAGCGGCGAATTCACGAGATCGGTGCAAAGTCAGCGCTGCCGGCCGTGGCGGAGCTTCGTGCCGCCAATGTGTTGACCGTGGGTGAGTCATCCGCCGATGGGGCTTCCACGGGTTTCCAAGTTCGGGTCGCCAACCCGGCGGCGCTCGGTGACACCGAAACCGCCACCGAGCCCCTCGTGGAAGCACTCACCGTGGAGTTCGGCCAAGCGCTCGATGTCACCATGCCCGTGCGTTTTTCAGGGATGGACGATGCTGCGGGGGCGACATCAACCTTGGCACTGACTGGCGAGACACTGGGGGCCTCGATTGGATTCCCCAACGACAAGACTCCCGTCCGTGAGTTTGCTGGTGGCGTGGCGGTCGTCTTGAGAGACCTTCAGCCGGCCGTCACGCTCGAGGAGGCCACCACTCGAATCGCAAGAATGCGGAAGCAGCCCGACTTCTCGGGTCTCAGCGCGCGCCGTTTCGAGGTGGTGGGGCTTGAAGCAGCCGACCCATCGAATCCGTCCAAGGGATGGAAGTCCGTGGCAGTCATGGTTGTAGAGCCATCGGCCCTCCTGACGAAGGTCGATGCAGCAACTTGGGAACGAGTCGTGGCGCAGCCGGAGTGGCGCCTGATCCAAGCTGCCTTCACCGCCAAGCAGAGCCTTGAACAAGTCAGCAGTTTCTCTCCGGTGGTTGCCGCCAACCTCGCTGCGTCCGCAATCGTGGCGATCATTGTCAGTTTGGTCGGGATGGTGATCTACATCTGGCTGCGATTCGCGAGTTTCCGCTACTCCATGGCGACGGTGATCGCCGTGATTTTCAATGTCGTGATCTGCCTCGGCTGCCTCGCCCTGTCGATCCGGCTGACGGGGACGGATCTCGCCAGGCTGACTCTCCTCGAAGCTTTTCGCATAGATCTCAATGTGATCGCCGCCCTTTTGACGATCATTGGGTACTCGCTCAATGACACCATTGTGATTCTGGATCGAATCCGAGAAAACAAGGGCAAACTGCGGTACGCATCATGGTCGACAGTGAACGATTCCATCAACCAGACCTTCAGCCGAACGCTGATGACGGGTGGGACAACGCTGTTGTCGGCGGGCATCCTGTATCTCTACGGCGGACCAGCCATCCAGCCGTTTGCGTTCACGTTCATTGTCGGACTGATCGCAGGAACGATCAGCTCGGTCGTCATCGCAGGTCCGCTGACTTACTCCAAGGAGGAGGATCGCAGCGTGACGGCGGCAGGGCAGTCCGCCTCGGGCGGGCTGGCGACGGCCTCGCCGGCTTGACACAGACTTCACCGTCGGCGCGTAGGCCGACATTGACGGATTGCTTTGGCTGCATGGTCGCAGTCGGAGCGTGCATCACCATCACCCTCACTGGACATGGAGGTCCTCACTATGACTCGCGGTTCCAAGATTGTTGTTAGTTCGATTTTTGGACTCTTGCTTCTTGCAGGCGTCTACTTCGCGTTCCTTGCACCAAGCTCCGATCAGCGGCCCATCGATGGTGTTTCCGAACCATCGCCGCTCGCTGGCACCGAATCCCTGACCCTTGGACCCGGGCCGGGCTTGCCGCCACACTCGACAATCGACTCGGGTTCAGCTTTGGGTGCCGGGCCTGGTGTTGCGCCGAGCGGCGCAGCGACCGGCACCTCCGTCGGACCAAGCCTGAACGGTTTCGGGGATCTCACCGCACTGCCACCCTCGTCACCACCGAACGAATCCACCATCACGCCGGTTCAGCCGCAGCCGGTCAACCCGTCCGCAGTACCGACGGTGGTCGGAACGATCACGCCAACAACGCCGCCCGCGGTCGTGCCGCCGACGAACTTGCCTGAGACACAGCCCAAGTTCGCTGAAAAAACGGCGACGACAGCGAAGGCAAAGCCATCCAACTACACAAGCTACACGGTGAAGTCGGGGGACACCCTGTCGAGCATCGCGGGTGAGTGGTTCCGAGATGTCACGCGTTGGAAGGACATCGTTGCCGTGAATCCCGGGCTCTCGCCCCAGTCACTGCGCGTTGGGCAGAAGATCAATCTTCCTTCGAAGGCTGGTTCGCCCGCGGAGAAGTTGGCGGGTGGAAAGACCGGATCAAAGGCATCCAAGTCGTCCACATCTGCTGGATCCACGGATTCGGGCAAGTCCACCACGGGATCGCAGCATGTCGTGGCTGCCGGGGAAACGCTTGCGTCGATCGCAGCCAAGGCATACGGCAGCGGATCGTCCGCGAACTGGAAGCGCATCTATGAAGCCAACAAGAGCGTGATCGGAACAAATCCGAGCGCGTTGAAGGTTGGCATGAAGCTGGTCATCCCGGCGCGACAGGGCTGAGCGCCGTTCCATCGTTTGGTGATGTTCGTGAAGGACCCCCGCCCCTCGCAGGGCGGGGGTTTTTTTGTTCAGCGGTCCCTCTGCGCGGTTCCTCACGGCTGTCCCTGACAGGGGGCTGCTATCGTCTCTCCCTCATGAGCTACAAGGCAGTCCTCATTCCAGGTGACGGCATCGGTCCTGAAGTGGCGGATGCGGTGGTATCGATCCTCGCCGCTGCGGCTGCTCCCATCGAGTGGATTCCGCGGCTTGCTGGAGTCGCAGCCCTCGAGGGCGGCGCCAAGGAGTTGCTGCCGCCAGAGACTGTTGCAGCGGTCAAGGAGCACAAGTACGCGCTGAAGGGGCCTTGCACAACGCCGGTCGGCGGTGGGTTCTCCTCCGTGAATGTGGCGCTCCGCAAGACGCTCGACCTGTACGGTGCCGTTCGCCCCGTGCGTTCGCTGCCTGGCGTCAAGACGCGCTTCGACGGCGTGGACCTCATCGTGGTTCGCGAGAACACCGAGGGGTTGTACGCGGGCATCGAGAATGAGATCACGCGCGGTGTCGTCACGAGCGTCAAGGTTGCCACGCGCGACGCATGCACGCGCATCGCTGAGTTTGCGTTCCGCTACGCGGTCCACCGACAGCGGCGGAAGGTGTCGGTGTTTCACAAGGCGAACATCATGAAGCTGTCGGATGGGATGTTCATCCGCTGTGCCCGTGAGGTGCGTGAGGCGAAGTTTCCGCAACTCGAGTACGAAGAGCTCATCATCGATGCAGCGTGCATGAAGTTGGTGCAGGATCCAACACGCTTCGACGTGCTGCTGATGGAAAACCTGTACGGCGATGTCATCAGCGACCTCTGCGCGGGACTTGTCGGTGGACTTGGCGCAGTACCCGGCGCCAACTACGGCGAAGCCGGCTCGGTGTTCGAGGCAGTGCATGGCAGTGCTCCCGACATTGCGGGGAAGGGGATTGCGAATCCGCTCGCGCTCACCATGAGTGCCGTGATGATGCTCAACCATATGGCGGAAACGCACAACGACGCGTCGTTGGCGTCCACGGCAAAGCGCATTCGAGATGCATATGACCGCGCGCTTCTCGATGGATGCAAGACAGGCGACCTCGGTGGAACACTGAACACCAAGCAGTTCACGCAGGCGGTCATCGATCGCCTCTGACGCGGACAGGTGACTTGCGCCAGCCTTCTCGATTGTGGCGTGCGGTCAGCGATCGAGAAAACCAAGGAGCGCTTGCTCCGTGGCGGCAGGAGCATCGTGGAAGATCACATGCCCCGCACCCGGCAGGATCAATCCCTCCGCCCCCCGGATGCCTCGCACGTAGGGCTGCAGCAGTGAAGGATCGGTGATCCTGTCCTCCGCACCGAAGAGAATCAGCGTCGGTGCGCGGATGGATGCCAGACGCGGGGCGTTGCCATCGAGCAGAAATGGCCGCATCACTTCGGCCAGGGCGGCCAGCATCTCTCGTCGCTCCACCGCACGTGCCACGAGAAAGCGCCGAAATGGACTTGGGACGGGCGGAGGTTTCGAGAAGCAGAGTCCGATCACCCGGTCGAAATCTGCATCGCTCGAGAGGTCGAGTGGGTTGCCGCCATTCGCGACCTCTTCCATGAACGGATTGATCCTCGGCGGCATCAGCCCTGCGGGCGATTCAAGCACCAGTCGCCGTACGGACTCGGGATGCGCCGCCGCGTAGGCAGCCGCGAGCGCACCGCCCATCGATTCACCAACGACATCGACTTGGCCGAGATTCATGGCGACACGGAATGCCTCGATCCACTCGATGTAGCCATCGGCATCGAGCGGAGCTGCACCCGGCGGGAAAGGGTTGTCACCGAAGCCAGGCAGATCCGGTGCAACGACACGGCGCGACGGCGCCAGCCAGCGCATTTGCCCCATCATGGCTTCCTTGCTCGTTCCCCAACCATGCAGCAGCAGCACAGGGGTGAGTTCCAGTTGCAGCGGATCGAACCGCCCGCCGCCCGAGATGAACGGCACCGTGCGCCCATCGACCTCGGCAGAGTCAAGTCGCAGCCCAGACGCAATCCGCCCGATGGCCGATACCGCGGCATGAAATCCGCTTGGCCAGTTCCAGAGCACCACCACGCCAACAAGGATCCAACCAATCAGCACCAGCAAGGTGATCAGCGTGCGGCGCATGAACAACAGCACCGTTGCAGTCATGATCGGTTCCGTCGAGGCGAGGATTCGCCCGACCGTGTTGCAGCAGGCTGCGCCCACCAATCGCCGCGAAGCGAAACGAGCAGCGCCTCCACGCGGGCACGAGCGGCAGCATCATTTCCACCTCCGGCGCATCGCATCGCGGCAGCCAGGATCGTCGGCGGCAAGGGCGATTCCACGTCGATGCGCCGCCGCTGCAGCGGATGGAGAAAGCCAATCCGCCAGGCATGGAGAAGAAGCGGGGGAGCGTTCGAGCTTCGGCGCGGTGCGCTGGTGTTGGGTGGCAGCAACGCGCGGTACACGCGTTCGCCTTCGACGGGTGCGCCGAGCCAAGCGAGGTGCGCGCGGATCTGATGAAGCCTGCCCGTTTCGATCGCGCATGCGATCAGTGCACTGCCATTCGCCTGGGCAACCACACGCCAGTGCGTCACGGCGGCCACGCCGCTGCGCCGCGGAACGCTGATCTTCAGATCACCACGGCGGACCTCTTCGAGGGGTTCCCGACAGGTGCCATGCGTCCGCGGCAGCCGCCCGCGCACGATGGCGAGATAGGTCTTGGCCACGGAACGCGCCTCGAACTGCGCACGCAACGAGTCGTAGGCCGCGGCACTGCGCGCCAGAAGCACCACGCCCGATGTCTCGCGGTCGAGTCGGTGCAGCAACCCCCAGTCGCGATCTGCGCCGAGGGCGGCGAGAGCGCTTCCATCGACCGCGAATGCGCCGTTCAAGAGCGAGTCGTTCGCATGTCCGAGCCCGGGCAGGGTGACCGTCCCCGCGGGTTTCTCGACCGCGAGCAACGCGTCATCCCGCAGCAACACCACGCATGGAACGGCGGCGTTGGCAGATGGGGCGTGTTCCACGCTTAGCATCCTAGGCTTCACAGGAAAGGCTTCACTCCCATGTCGGCCACACAGCACATCACGCACGGACCGAGTCCGCGGCTCGCGCCATTCGGCGAGTCGATCTTCACGACGATGAGTCGCCTTGCCACGGAGCACCGAGCGGTCAACCTCGGTCAGGGATTTCCTGATTTCGACGGGCCAGACTTCGTGAAGGAAGCTGCACAGCGTGCCATCGCGGAAGGGCATGGTCAGTACGCCCGCGCATTCGGGCTTGTGGAGACCAATCGCGCGATCGCTGCTGCCGCGCATCGGACATGCGGGTTCGAGATTGACCCTGAGCGCGAAGTCACGGTCACGGCGGGTTGCACCGAAGCAATCGCGGCGTGTTTGCTCGGGTTGCTTTCGCCCGGGGATGAAGTGGTTCTTCTCGATCCCTCCTACGACTCCTACGCAGCCTGCGTGGCGATGGCCGGAGGCATCGCACGGCGCGTTCGATTGGAGGGGCCCGACTTCCGCATCCACCGTGCGGATCTTGAAGCGGCGTTTTCGAACCGGACCAAGGCGATTCTCCTCAACTCGCCGCACAATCCGACGGGGCGGATGTTCGAGCCAGACGAATACGCCATCGTGGCGGAACTGGCTGAGCGGCACGATGCGATCATTCTCTCCGACGAGGTGTATGACGCGATCACCTACGCGCGACCGCACCAATCCATCACGCAGTTGCCCGGGGTGCGCGAACGCGCGGTCATCTTGGGAAGTCTGGGCAAGACCTTCTCGCTGACTGGGTGGAAGATCGGCTGGACGATCGCGCCTCCGTCGATCACGGCTGCCATCCGATGCGCGCATCAGTTCCTCACCTTCTGCGCGGCAACACCGCTGCAGCGCGCCGCGGCCGATGCGCTCAGCGCCGTGTGCCGCGACGACACTTACCTCCGCCAACTGCACGCCGATTACACCGCGCGGCGCGCGATGATGCTCGAGATCCTGAGCGAGGCAGGCTTCCGATGCGTCGAGCCGCAGGGTTCGTACTTCATCCTGGTCGATGCGGTCGAGGCGGGCTTTCCAGACGATGTCACGGCTGCGCGCCGATTGGTGGCGGACGCGGGGGTCGCTGCAATCCCCGCGAGCAGCTTTTATGACCCAGTGAATGCCGATCGTCGATGGCTTCGTTTCGCGTTCTGCAAGCGAGAATCGACGATGCTCGAGGCACGGCGCCGCCTTCTGGCGAACCCGCCGCGCCGCTTGGCGGAACGGGCAGTTTGATGTAGCCTCTCCGACCCTATGTACGCGATCATCGAAGACAGCGGAACGCAGATCATGGTGCGCAAGGACGATGTCATTGACATCGATCTTCGGAAGATCCCCGAGGGATCATCGACCGTGACTTTCGAGAAGGTGCTCGCGGTCGGTTCGCAGGACGGCTCGGCCGCCCGCATCGGCACACCCTATCTCGCGAAGGTGACGGTCACGGCCGAAGTCGTCGGCGGCACGGCGGAAAAGACGACACTGAACAAGTATTCCCGCCGCAAGGGCTACCGCCGACACAAGGGACACACGCAGAAGCACATCCAGGTGCGCGTCACCGACATCGCCGCGTGATTCGCCGCGGAACTCGCCGCGGAACTCGCCGCCGAATCGCAACGCGCGGGCTCAGGCCTGTGAGAGCACATCCAGCATCGCTTGGGGGGATTCTGCCTCTCCCGTGAGCGCGCTCAGGAACGCCGCTTCCATCACCGCTCGAACGCGCTGCAGCAACTGCGGGGGCAGTTCGGCAACACACGGAGGGGTCAATGCGGCGCTCAGGAGCGCAGACGGCGCAGAGTCTTCGCCCTCGGTGTGACTCGGTGCAGGTGTCTCGAGGACTTCATTCGTTGGGCTCCGCCACTCCATGTGCCGATCGTCCACGAAGATCGCGCCGACCGATCCGCTGACAAGCGCGCATCGGCGCCAATGCGAATGGCGATTCGAAGCGGTGAGTGATGCAGTCCTCCCATCCGTGAATGCGCATGTCACGCTGATCGAGCCCTCCCAGAAACGAAACAGGCGTGAACTTGCGTCGGGCTGCGATTCGTGAGTTCGGTGCAGGCGTTCCGCCGTGCTCGCTGCACTGACACGCTCGGGCATGCCGAGCCACTGCACCAGCAAGCTGCAGACATCCTGCAGCCGCGCCAAGAGCGATCCGCAGTTGCTCGGCGCGACGGAAGCTGCATGCAACAGCTCGGGTGCCATGCCCTGCGAAAGAAACGCACTTGCCTGGGCGAAGGAACCCTCATGTGGAAAGCCCGGAAGTGGAATCTCCACGGTGCGGTGCAGCTCGCGTCCGGAGTGTCGCATCCAAGGCTCGGTGGTGAACAGCACGCTGGCATGACTTGCCAGCGCATGTTCCTCGTCGGAGTTTCCAAATCCAACATGAACGATCGGCACATGCGAATGCGCCGCACAGAAACTGCGAAGATCGCTCGTGGATGCGCTCGCGACACCAAGCGCATCGCGGACGGCACGGAGAGGTGATCCGATGCGGACCGATCCCACGGGGCGACTCTGAAGTCCTCGAATGACCCAATCGGGAAGCGCTTCCCTCGACCACACGGCAAGCGAGGGAATCTGGCGGTTGTCCGCGGAGTCGATTTCAAAATGTGAACGGTTCTCGCTCATCCTGGGGTGCAAGGCAGCCACCACGATAGAGTCGGCTCGTTCCGCTCGCATTCCGCCCAAGGGCGAGCTACCCTTTCCCCGTGGTCAGGCAATCGCCCTCGGGATCTCCCCGAGCGAGGAAAGTCCGAACACGACAGGACACGGTGGTGGCTAACGGCCACCAGCCTCAGCGCAGGCTCGGGACAGTGCCACAGAAAAGAAACCGCCGAGGCTTCTGCCTCGGTAAGGGTGAAAAGGTGCGGTAAGAGCGCACCGCCTTCTCGGTGACGGGAAGGGCACGGCAAACCCCACCGCGTGCAAGCGCAAGCAGTCCTCCGGCGGATCTTTCCGCCAACCGCTGTCCGCGGCATGAGGACGGGTCGCGTGCTTTGAGTCCAGCGGCAACGCTGGTCCAGAGAGAAATGATTGCCGCCCGAAAGGGAACAGAATTCGGCTTACGACCACATGCGCGGGGCGGATCTCCGAAAGGGGATCCGCCTCACCTTTTTTGCGAAGGACAAACTGCCGATTTTCTCGTTTCAGAAAAAGCATCTGCAAAGCACTGCAAACACGATGGTTAGCGTTGGAGTGGACTTGGCTTGATCCAAAATCCTTGAATGGGTTGCGTCCATCGGTAAACTGCGACTCGACATGAATTCGCCCACAAAAGTCACCAGTCTGCAGGCTTACACGCTGCTGCTTTACCGGAAGGCCGTTCACCCAGAGTTCTTTGACATCGAATCTCGCCGGCGTATCGAGAACGGTGCGATCGAGGCGGAGGCATGGATCTTCCGCGGTGGGCAGGTGGTCCGCTTTCAGATGGACAGGCTGTGCGTGTGTGAAGTCGTGACGGACAAGCCAAGCGCCCTGCCCGAGCGCGGACTCACGAAGAACATGCTCTGCGCAGGCGAGCATGAACATGAAGAGCCTCTGGCGGAAAAGCTGACCTTCATGACGGCGGTGCAGACTGAGACATTGGCTGACCACCTTTATGTTGGCACCTACCGAGAGATGATGGCCCATGTGCGGGACAACGGATCACTCTCTGTGCAGTGGAATGACGCCACGAGCGGCAAGCCGAATCTTTCCTTGATCGACTTGCAGCGGTTCCGCACCGAGATCCATGTGCAGGGCTGGCACCTGCGAAGTGACTGTGGCTTGGTCCTGCGAACGCAGTCCATGTTTCAGTTGAACGATCCCGCCGCCAAGGGCGCGCAGCGCGAGACGCGGTGAGCCAAGCCGCACGCAGTGGTTCTCGCGGTGGATTCGAGGACTCTGTTGCACAGCCCCATGTCACTGATCTGTCCGCGCTGCGTGCGTGCGTGGAGTCCGACCGACTGATGGGCGTGGTGGATGTGCCACTGGGACACTGGACTCCACCGAAGCGCTCCGCCGAGCCCCCGCAGCCCGTTCCGCTGTCGGCGGACCGACGCTCGCAGTCCGCTGCCATGCTCGCGGAACTCCACGAGCGACATGATCGTGAGTGTCCGCATTGCACCACCGCGACGGGGCACAAGCGCACGGTCTTTGGCGAAGGCGATCCATGCGCCCGACTGATGTTCGTGGGTGAGGCCCCTGGCGAAACCGAGGACACGCTCGGTCGCCCATTTGTGGGCAAGGCAGGGCGGAAGCTCGATGAGATGATCCAGGCGATCGGACTGCGGCGCGAGGACTGCTACATCGCGAATGTGCTGAAAAGCCGCCCACCCGAGAATCGCGCGCCATTGCCGCTTGAGATTGAACGCTGCAGTCCATACCTCGTGCAGCAGTTGCTGATCATTCGTCCTCGGGTGATCATGACGCTCGGCGGTCCAGCCACCAAGATGCTCATGAAGACGGATGTCGGCATCGTGAAACTCCGAGGCACATGGTCGCAGTGGACCGCGCCGCCTGGCAGCCCGCTCGAATCGATTCCGCTGATGCCAACCTTCCATCCGGCTTATCTGATCCGCAACTACACGCTCGAAACCCGCGCGCAGGTGTGGTCAGATCTGAAGGCTGTCATGCAACGGTTGGCGGAGTCGGACTGACGCTTCCGAATGGCCCTTTCGGGGGGATTTCTCGGGGAGAAACGGCAGCATTCTGTGCCCTTGAGTCGAACTCGCTGCGCGCCGCTGCGTATCAATTGGCAAGACTGTCCCCACCAAGCAAACTCCACCAAGCAACCCCCACTCAGCAACCCCCACGAGGAGCCCTGCCGCGATGACTCTGCGGCGGGCTCTTTTTTTATTGATTCAGCAAACGGTGTGAGTTGCGGTGGGGCTCTCGAAAAGGTCCAGATGCCGCGATGGATTGCCGAAGGCGACAGGTTGTTCGCACCCTGCTGTCCATCCTTTGCAAAGTCCGCCCCACCTTGTTCGGTTTTACGCGGGAGCTCCACCCTCACTGACCTCCTGCTTCGAGCGGGAATCGAGCAGGATGGTCACGGGCCCATCGTTCACGAGTGCCACCTTCATCGATTCTCCGAAGCAACCGCGCGCCACGGGGAGACCGCATGCCTCGACAAGACCGCATGTGCGTTCGTAGAGGTCGCGCGCGGCCGCTGGCTCCTCGGCTCTCGAAAAGCCTGGACGATTCCCCTTGGATGCATCACCAAGCAGCGTGAATTGACTGATCAGGAGAATGCCCCCCGAGACATCGACGACGCTTCGGTTCATCTTTCCGTCGTCATCCGCAAAAATGCGGAGCGCCACGAGCTTTCGGGCGATCCACTCCGCATCGCGCTCCGAGTCCCCGCGTGCAACGCCGAGGAGCACCAACAGTCCGCGCCCGATCGAACCGACCACTTCGCCATTCACCCTCACGCTGGCCTCGGCGGCGCGTTGCACCACCGCGATCATGGCGCTTAGACCTTCAGGAGCGCCATGGCAGCGCAGGTGACGAGCGCGGCGCCTTGTGGGTCAAGTTCCGCCGGCGATTGGCTGTACTCCACGAGTTCCGGCAGTCCGCCTGTCATCAGCTTGGCGGCGGTCATGTTCCCGATGCTGCACCAGCGTTGGTGGTTCTGATCGTGGCCCACTTTGCCAAGAAAAGCCTCCATGTTGCCCTCGAGGTATGTGGAGAGCAGCGAGCGGTCGTAGGCCTCCACTTGGCGGCGAATCTCCGTGCCCACCGGTGTCTGGTCGCCAAACTGCGGTCCGACATGGCTGAGATCCGCGCTCGCCACGACGAGGGTCTGTCCCTCTGCGGCGTTCAGCAGGTCCTGCATGACGGGAACAAACTCGTCGAACGAGACCCGCGCACCATCGTCGGCGATCATCGGCACCAGTGGACTCGGGACGAGTGCGGCAACGATCGGCACCCGACCAATCACTTCGTGAATCCACGGGAGTTGAATGCTGATCGAGTGCTCTCCGAGGAGATCCACCTCATCCTTGAAGAGCCGATCTCCGAGCTTCGACGCGAGCGCATCGAGCAGGGGAGCATCAGGCGCGAACGCACCAAAGGGGCTGAGGAAGCCATGACGACTCATCACGATGCCATCACCGCTGCCGAAGTGATTGGTCCCGAGAATGACCACGCGGGCAAACTTCTTGCACGTTCCGATCGACTTGTACGCGGCGGCATAGGTCGACTTGCTGCGCGCATAATCCATGTGTGGAGTCACGATGCCGAGGAGTTCCCCATCGAGTTCTGGATCCTCTGCGGCCGCAAGCCACTCGCCGATGTTCTTCTTTGCTTCTTCAGCCGTTGCACCAGCGGCCTCCGCGGCGGCCGAGCGGAACCCGCCGTCGGTCACCACCCGCGTCATCGCCTCCCGTTCAAGCCGATCGCAATTGGGTCCCCACAACAGCCCAGACTCATCGAGGGCCTTCACAAGCTGAACAAGAAAGTCCGTGGGTGCGCCGCTGAGTTCGCTGATCTCCTGAAGACTCTTCTCGCCCCGAAAGGCGCCGAGGAGAGGGAGGATTTCAGGCGGCACGACGGGGCACTGCCCATCGCCGCGCAGATTGGCTGGGTCACGAAGCGCGACAAAGACCTTCTTTTGGTCATTTTCGACGCCGATAGGGTGAAACTGCCTGATGTGCGGACGATCGAGGTGGGAGGGGAGGTCCGCCATGGGTAGGAAAGTGTACGGTCGCGCCCCCGTCATCAACATCCGCCCCGCCAGAATCACCCAATACAAACCGAGCGATCAAAGATCCGCCCACGAACAGCCGAAGCGGTTTCATCGAGTATCTTCCTTCACCCATTCGGCGTCTTCGCGTGACCATCATCAGGAGCAGGACCAAACCACCATGACACACCCAACCGTCGCCTTCATTTGTGCCAATCGCGTGACTGCACTCTGTGCGGGTCTCGTTGCTTGCTCCATCGCTCTTGCGACTTCGGCGCAGGCCCCGCAGGGACAGCAGGAAGCGCCGCCCGCGCTGCCGGATGGTGCGCCGATTCCGATGCCAAGTGCGTCACCGGGTGCGGGCGGCATTTCGCGGACCAATCCAGCGGGGTCATCCACCCAAGGTGCCATCTCGAACAAGCCGAGTCTTGCACCGAACCAGAAAGATGCCTCGGCGCAGAAGCCTTCTCCCGCTGGCACGGATGTGCAAACTCCATCCGGGCCGCCGCCGATTGTCTTCGATCCGCCGATTCTGAACCTCGGCGAGATGCAGGCTGATATCCCCAAGACTGGGGTGATCAAGATCCGCAACGTCACGGACAAGCCAGTCACGATTGCTCGGGCCGTTCCGGGATGCGGTTGCACGACGGCGAATGCTCCGAAGGATCCAATCGCGCCAGGTGGATTTGCCGAGATGGAGATCACCCTGAAACCTGGTCCAAAGCAGGGGGTCACCTTGTCGAAGCGTGTGACCTTCCAGATCGACGGAGCTGCGCCCGTGATCCTCACGGTGGAGGGGCAGGTCGTTGCATACATCACCGTGACGCCCGATGCCATCGACGGACCTGAGAAGCCAGAGACTGCAAAGGCCGACTCGGGGAAGATCGTGCTCGCTGCAGTCGACAAGCAGCCCTTCAAGATCACAGCCGTGAATCCGCCGGTCGTGCAGTCCATCAGCGACACGTCGTCGCAGGAGCATGTGCTGCAAGTCGATTGGCAGAAGTGGCAGGATCAGGGTCGTCCGATCAAGCTGACGATTGCCACGGACCATCCGAAGGCGTCATCACTCGGCGTCATGGTCAAGCGGCCGATCACCGCATCGGATCGTCCCAATCCCATCGAGCCGACCCAGCGTGCAACCACGCAGCCCACCAGTGAACTGGTGGTTGCTGCGCAGCAGGGCAATACGGCGCGTGTGAAGGAACTGCTGGCGGTGCCGGGTGTCAACGTCAACGAAACCGATCCGGGAACGGGACGCACGGCGCTCCACTGGGCGGCTCGTGAGAATCGCACCGAGATCATCGATCTGCTGATCGCCGCGAAGGCGGATCCCAACTCCTTGGATCGAACCGGCAAGGGACCCCTGACGCTGGCCGCCGAAACCGGCAGCGTCGACGCAGAGAAACTGCTGATCGCCAAGGGGGCGAGTCTGAGCAACAGAGATTCCATCGGCGGCACGCCGCTCATCTGGGCATGTGGACTCGGGACGGGTGAGTCCGTGAAGGTGCTGCTCGACGGCGGCGCGGATGCGACGATCACCGATGTCAATGGTCTCACGCCACTGATCTGGGCAGCCGGCATCGGGAAGCCAGAGTCCGTCGCGATTCTCCTCGAGCGGAATCCCAATTTGCCGCTCGAGGTGAAGGACGGCGTCACTGGCGATACAGCCCTGATGCGTGCTGTGCGCAGCGGCAAGCTTGAGAGTGTTCGCATGCTGATCAACCGAAAGGCAGATGTGAATACCGTGAACAAGCAGGGGTACTCGCCCGTGCAGCTCGCGGCGATGTCCGGAACTGCAGAAAAGGTGAAGTTGCTGATCGAGGCGAAGGCGGACCTGTCTGCGAAGGACGCGACTGGACGGACTGCCATGGACTTGGCGCAGCGCCGGACGGATGCGGCTGGTCGCGAGATCTACGAGTTGCTGAAGGCGAGCGGTGCGAAGAGTTCCGTTCCGCTGCCTCCGCAGGGTGGATCGGCTGATTCGGGCAAGCCTGCGGGACAGTAAAGTCCGCAGGCATGACCACGCTTTCACGCTCTGATGCGCGGGGCTCTGCCGCGCCTGCTGTCTATGCGCAACTGATTGAACGCTGCCGCGACGCCCATCTGATCGAGGCGACTTCGGCGATCCTCGGTTGGGATCAGGAGACCATGATGCCCGCGGGCGGCGTGGTGCTCCGTGGCAGGCAACAAGCTGCTCTCGCTCGCATTCACCACCAACTGTCCACGGCGCGCGAAGTGGGCGACCTGCTCGAGGGGTGTGAGGCGGACCGCACCTTCATGGAGGGCGGCTCGGCGGAGGCAGCGAATGTGCGGGAGATTCGCCGCGATTACGACAAGGCAACCAAGTTGCCCGAATCGCTCGTGAGCGAACTGGCGCAGGTATCGAGTGAGGCGCAGCATGAGTGGGCAAAGGCGCGCAAGGCCAGCGACTTTGCGCACTTCCTTCCCTGGCTGAAGCGGTTGGTGCAGTTGAACCGTGACAAGGCGGCGTGTCTGGGGATCCCCGCAGGTGGAGAGGCGTGGGACGCGCTCGCAGACACCTTTGAGCCAGGGTGTACGGCCGCGTCGGTCGCGGCGGTGTTCACGCCGCTGCGCAACCGGCTGGTGAAGCTGATCGCAGAACTGCGCGGTGCCAAGCGCGGACCGTCGAACCGTTTCAATGAAACGGCGCTGCCCGTCGACCTGCAGACATCATTCGTGCGCATGGTGACCGAGACGATCGGCTTCGATTTCCAGCGCGGACGGCTTGATTCGAGCACGCACCCATTTTGCGGCGGGAGCCACTGCAACGATGTGCGCATGACAACGCGCTACTGTGAGACCTGCCTGAACGACGCGCTCGGTTCAACGATGCACGAAGCGGGGCATGGCATGTACGAGCAGGGACTCCCGGAGAGTGCCATCGGTACTCCGCTCGGCACTGCCGTTTCGTTGGCGATCCACGAGAGTCAAAGCAGGCTTTGGGAGAACCAGGTCGGTCGAGGCTTGCCCTTCTGGAAGTGGTGTCGACCGCACCTCGTTTCGCACTTTGGATCGTCCGTGGACAGCTTCTCGGTCGACGAGTTGTACGGGGCAGCGAACATCGTCGAGCCCGGGTTCATCCGCGTCGAGGCCGATGAGGCGACGTACAACCTGCATGTGATGGTTCGGTTCGAGCTCGAACGCCTGCTGATTGGTGGGCAACTCGATCCAGCGGACCTGCCTGCGGAGTGGAACCGTCGCTACCGCGATTTCCTCGGACTCGAAGTGCCGGATGATCGCCGCGGCTGTCTGCAGGATGTGCACTGGAGCATGGGCGCATTCGGCTATTTCCCGACCTACACGCTCGGAACGCTTTACAGCGCGCAACTCTTCTCCGCGGCTCAAGGAGATTTGCCGGGTCTGGCGGATGGGTTCGCGCGCGGGAACTTTGCGCCGCTTCTGAACTGGCTGCGAACGAACATCCACGCCCACGGTCGGCGTTACTCGCCGGCAGATCTGTGCACGCGGGCCACGAAGAAGCCGCTCAGCAGTGAGCCGTACATCGAGTACCTCGAAGGAAAGCTGCGCCCGCTGTACGGGCTGTGATGGGGGGTTTGAGGATCTCTGTCGAGTTCAGGGCTTCGATTGCCCCGGCGGCCCCGCCACGGCAGATGGGTTCGTGAAGCGGGATGTGGCGTCGGTGAGGGCTTTCCCAGGATCGCGTCCCGGGATGCGACCAAAAATGGAAATCAGAACAACGGCGACCGTCCAGAGTGGCAGGGATCCCACGCCAGGAACCGCCTCGGCGGCGAGAATCGGCAAGATCAGCATGGGGCGACCGAGCGCCAGCCACAGGAGTGTGGCGGTCACTGCATCGACGGCCAGCACGGCTGGGAAGGTGACGATGAGACTGCTCGTCAGGAATGAGAACACATCGGACGCGATGGCGATGCCGAGCGCAAGCACGATGCGAGCCCAAGAGGGACGCTGCCAAGGTGGCGGAGCAGTGCCACCCGAACTGGATGGTGTTTCGGGTGACCCCGCTGCGCCTGAAGCGGTGGATGGCCCCGAGTCAGTCGTTCGTCCGTCGGTTTCGCCCATGCTGTGTACCCTTGCCGGACTCTACCCGATCCGCCCATGGCATACGACCGCTCCATCATCCGAAATGTGGCCATCATCGCTCATGTCGATCATGGAAAGACAACGCTCGTCGATGCGCTCCTGCGTTCATCGAGTGCGGCGGGGGAGGTGGAGCAGGACGCCGAGTGCGTGATGGATTCGAACCCGCTCGAGCGTGAGCGCGGCATCACCATCCTCTCGAAGAACTGCGCGGTGGATCATGTGGTACGGCGTGGTCCCCGGAAGGGTGATGCCATCCGTGTGAACATCATCGACACGCCCGGCCACGCGGATTTCGGTGGCGAAGTGGAGCGCGTGCTGCGTATGGCCGACGGCTGCCTGCTGCTCGCAGATGCGATGGAGGGACCGATGCCGCAAACGCGCTTCGTCCTCTCGAAGGCTCTTGAAGTGGGGCTTCGTCCGATCCTCGTGGTGAACAAGTGCGATCGGCCGGACGCTCGGCCCGATGCGGTGGTGGACGAGGTCTTTGACCTCCTCGTCGATCTGGGAGCGGATGATCATGCTCTCGACTTCCCGGTGGTGTGGGCTTCCGGTCGCGAAGGTTGGGCGAGCCGCGACCGCGAGGATCGAACGCACGGTGTCGAGGATCTGTTCGCAGTGATCGCCGAGCATGTGCCCCCGCCGACGGGCGACCCGAGGGCCGCGCTGCAGTTCCTCGTGGTCAATCTCGACTCCAATGACTATGTCGGTCGCTTGGGGATCGGTCGGGTCTTCGATGGAACGCTCCGGACTGGTGCCGTGGCAGTGTGCAAGTCCGACGGTTCCGTGCGAAAGGGTCAGGTCCAGGGGATCAAGCGCTTCGAGGGACTCGCGCGCGCGCCCGCCGAAGTGATCGAGGCGGGCGATCTGTGCCTCATTGAGGGCATCACGGACATCGAGATCGGGGACACCGTCTGTCAGCCAGACTCGCCCAATCCGCTTCCGCGCGTGCATGTTGACGAGCCGACGCTTCATATGGTCTTCCGCATCAATGACGGACCGCTCGTCGGGCGGGAGGGCAAGTTTGTCACAAGCCGACAGATCGCCGAAAGGCTGGAGCGCGAACTGCGCTCGAATGTGGCGCTTCGCGTCGCTCCAGGCGAGAGTGCCGAGGAGTTCCATGTCTCTGGGCGCGGACTACTGCATCTCGGCGTTCTGCTGGAAACAATGCGCCGCGAGGGTTTCGAACTCACCGTGGGCAAGCCCAATGTGATCGAGCGCGAGATCGCGGGCGTTCGGCATGAACCGTATGAACGCCTCGCGCTCGATGTGGCGCAACACGCGATGGGACCCGCGATGGAATTGATCGGGCAGCGCGGCGCGGAAGTGACCAAGGTGGACATGCGCGGCTCGCGCACCCACATTGAGGCGGACATTCCTGCGCGCGGATTGATTGGACTCCGCAACAGGATCCTCAATGCCACGGGCGGCGAGGCCGTGATGCACCACTCCTTCTGCGACTACAGACCTGTTCGGATGGCGCCCCGCAAGCGCAGCAATGGCGTGATGGTTGCGGTCGAGGCTGGCACGGCGACCACGTATTCGCTCCTGAACCTGTCTGACCGCGGCGTGATGTTCGTCGCCAATGCCGACGTCATCTATGAAGGCATGATCGTCGGTGAACACAACAGGGACAACGATCTGCATGTCAACGTGGTGAAGGCCAAGGCCATGTCGAATGTGCGCGAGTCGAACAAGGAGGCGACCGTCGTGCTCAAGGCTCCACGCCCACTGACGCTGGAGTCCGCGCTCGAGTACCTCGAGTCCGATGAGTTGGTCGAGATCACGCCGACGGCAGTCCGAATCCGCAAGCGCATCCTGAAGGAGAGCGATCGGCGCCGCATCACGCGGCAGCAGAAGGACAAGGAGGCGGCTGCCGCCGCTGACGAAAGCGCATCCGCGGGATCCGTCTAGCATCGAAGGGGTCATGCCGACGATCGTCCAGAAGTTCGGCGGTACGAGCGTTTCCGATCCGGATCGCATTCGCCGAGCCGCGTCGCGTGTTGCCGATGCTCGCGAGGCTGGGTTCGATGTGGTGGTCGTGGCAAGTGCGATGGGCCGCACGACGGACGACCTCATTGAACTTGCCGAGCGGATCAGCCCCGTGCCGGATCGCCGGGAACTCGACATGCTGATGGCGACGGGGGAGCAGGCGAGCGTGGCTCTGTTGGCGATGGCGCTGCGCGAGCGTGGGTGTTCGGCCGGGGCGCTGACGGGTGGGCAAGCCGGCATCCGAACGGACGGGGTGCATGGGCGTGCACGCATCACACGGATCGAATGTGGTCGGCTCGAGCGAATGCTCTCGCGTGGCGAGATTCCTGTCGTGGCGGGGTTTCAGGGCACGAGCGAAGAAGGCGAGCTGACGACGCTCGGTCGCGGCGGGAGCGATACGACCGCCGTTGCCCTGGCGGCGGCGCTTCGCGTGCGCGAGCAGGGAGGCTGCTGCGAGATATTCACGGATGTCGATGGCGTGTACACCGCAGACCCGCGGCTGGTGCGTCATGCCGTGAAGTTGCCACGCATTTCCTACGAGGAAATGCTGGAACTCGCGGCTCTGGGCGCGGGCGTCATGCATGCGCGCGCCGTGCTGTTTGGCGAGAAGTACGGTGTGCCGATCCACGTTCGACATAGCCAGAAGCCGGATTCGGGAACCATGATTTCACGGGAGAATGCATCGATGGAAGAACTTGCCGTTGTCGGGTGCGCACTGAAGGATGAACTTGGGCGGGTCAGCATCCGACAGGTTCGCAACGCCGTCGGACTGCAGGGGCGCCTGTTCACTGCGCTCGCACACTCGAATATCGTCGTCGATGACATTGTCCAGACCGAGCAGGGGGCCGCAACGATGATCGCCTTCACGGTGGAGCATCCGGATTTGGGTGATGCCAAGCAGATCGTGGCGCGCACACTCGCTGAACTGGGTGAGGGTGAGATGTCAGTCGAGGTGGGACTGGCCAAGGTGTCCGTGGTCGGCGTGGGGATGAAGAGCCACGCGGGAGTCGCGAGCCGGATGTTCCGCGCGCTCGGCGATGCCGGAATCGGCATTCACAACATCACGACGAGCGAAATCAAGATCAGCTGCATCATCGACCACGCGGAGGGTCAGCGCGCCCTCGAAACGGTTCACTCCGCGTTCGGTCTGGGGCTTGGAAACAGCGCGACCGTTGCGATGCAGATCGATTCCTCACGAATCTAGCCATCCATGAGCGGGGTCCCAAGTCATGCTTTGTGGAGTGGCGCCGGAGGAAGCACCGATGAGCGCCCGCCGAGTCTTCGCGGCATCAAGCCGGAACGTCTGATCGCCTCGGGCGGTTTCGGCTGCGTGTGGCTGTGCGAGCAGCAGGGGGCGCTTGTTCGCAAGGTCGCGGTGAAGGTGCTGCGTTCGATGATGCCGAGCGCGGCGACGCGGGCGCGCTTCGACTCCGAGGGTCAGTTGTTGGCGCAGTTGAGCCATCCCAACATCGCGCAAGTGTTTTCGGCAGGGGAAATGGATGATGGTCGCCCCTATCTGCTGATGGAATGGGTGGATGGTCAGCCGCTGCTCGAGTGGTGCGATGCCCGTCAGTTGTCGCTCGATGATCGGCTCGGCGTGATGCAACAGGTGGTCCTCGCCGTGCAGCATGCTCATGCCCGCGGCATCATCCACCTCGATCTCAAGTCCGCCAACATTCTTGTGCGCGAAATCGATGGCCAGCCGGTTGTCAAGATCATCGACTTTGGAGTGTCGCGCCTGTTTGAGGGAATCGACGCCGTGCACGACCGGCAGGCACGCGAAGCGGTCGGAACGCTGGACGCGATGGCACCCGAGCAGTGCGATGAGACCGCCGTCCTGGACACGCGCACCGACATCTACGCGCTTGGCTTGGCGCTCCATCAGCTGGTCGCGGGACTGCCGGCGCGCGATCTCGGCGCGCTGCGTTCCACGGCACCCGCCGAACTTCGGCGACTGCTGGAGTCACGTGTGTTGCCCCCGAGTGCTCGCCTTCGCATGGCTGCCGCCAACACGCCGTCGGAAGCGGAAGCGGTTGCCAAGCGGCGCAGTGCGACGCTTTCTCAACTGATCCGCCGCGTGACGGGGCAGCTCGATGCGGTCGTCCTGCGATGTCTCGAACCGCTCGGGGACGATCGATACCCGACATGCCACGCGCTCTCGACGGATCTCCGCCGTTTCCTCGCGCACGAGCCAGTGGAGGCGTCGCTCGCGCCGACGCTGACACGCCTACGCCTGTTTGGGCGCCGACATCGGATTGCCATCGCTGCGACCGGAGTCGCGGCAGCCGCGGTGGCGACGGGCGTGATCTTGATGGCAATGGGATTGTCCGAGGCCCGCCTTCAGCTTGCGCGCGCCACACGCTTGCACGACTTCAACACCACCATGCTGGGCGCCGTGGACCCAGATACCGCGAAGGGAATGGATACGCGGCTGCTGGAAGTCATCTTGGCGAAGACTGTGGCCGACATCGACCGCGTGTTTGCCGACGACGTGGAACTCGCTGCCGATGCACATTCGGTCGCCGGAATCGCGTATCGCGCCATCGGAAAATACGACCTGGCGTTGAAGCATCTGCGCATTCATGAGCAGTTGCTCAGCGATCATCACGATCCAGAAAACAGTCGGCTGCTGGTTGCGCGAAACGAACTCGCCAATGCGTTGCTGCTCAACGGGCAGCGTGATGTGGCCGCGCCTCTGTTTGAGCAAGTCCTTGAGATCCGCAAGCGCGTGTTTCCCGAGGGACATGAGCACCTGCTGATCTCGATGCACAATTTGGCCTGGCTTCGCGACGAACAGGGGCGGCTCGGCGAGGCGGCAGAACTGTATGCAGATGTCATTTCGCGCAAGCGGTCAGCACTCGGAATCGAGCATCCAAGCACGCTGCGGTCGCTCGACAACCTCGGAGATGTGCTGCGCCGCACAGGAAAGGTGGAAGCGGCTCGGAAGACCTTGGAGGAGTCCGTCGCCATCCGAACCCGCGTATTCGGGGCCGACGCGCCCGATTCGCTGCTGGCATTGAACAATCTTGCGGTCGTGCTCAAGTCGCTTGGCGAGGTTCGCGCATCGGAAGAAGCGCTTCGATCCGTGGCGGATGGCATGTCACGGGTTCTTGGCGAGAGTCATCCACATACCTTGATTGCTCGAAACAACCTTGCTGGGATTCTGCGAGACACCAAGCGTCTGGACGAAGCGGAGTCCATTTACCGCGACTTGCTGGCTCGCTTCGAAGCAAAGTCTGGGCCCGATGCGAAGACAACGCTGACCGTTCAATCGAATCTCGGGATGGTTCTCGAAATGCAGAGTCGGCATGACGAGGCGGAAGTTGTGTACCTCGACAACATTGCTCGGAAGCGTCGTGCCCTTGGTGATCGCAATCCGTCGACGCTGAATTCCCTTCATAACCTTGCCTTCCTGTACGCCACGGAGATGAACCGAGCAGAAGACGCGATCCCGCTTTGGGAGGAATCGGTGGCCGGTCTTCATGGCCTCCATGGCGCCGGCAATCGCCAGGCTGCTGGACCCGCGGTGTCGCTTGCGAGGCAGTACCTGAAGTTGGGGCGCGCGAAGGACGCGCTCGAGACCGCCACGCCTTATGCGCAGGCGACTGCAGGGGCGATCCCAGAGAGCATGCGGCTTGTGGCACTGAAGACTGCGGGACGGGCGGCAGCCGACTTGGGGAATCACGATGATGCGGTGCGGTGGCTCGAGCAGGCGCGGTCGGCGGCAGAGGCGCTCAACAATGCCGCAGAAGTCTCGGACATTGAGGGCTTGCTCGCGGAGTACGCCAACCGCTAGACCGTTTTACAGAACAGCCATTCTCGGACCTTCGGGACATCGAATCCCTTTCTCACCCGCAACTTCAGCATCGCCACACATGGTTTCAAGCGATCACCCTTCGCCCGTTCCGCAGCAGCCGATGGCACCACTCTGCTCCGTGTTCCGCCGCTATCTGAAGTCGCGAGGGCTGAAGTACACGAACGAACGCGCGGATGTGCTCGATGCCATCATCGCTCGCGACGGCGTCTTCGAGGCGGAAGAACTGCTGCTTGAACTGCGGCGGCGGAGTCATCGCGTATCGAAGGCAACGCTTTACCGAACCATCCATCTTCTGCAGGATGCCGGCATCATCGTGCAGGCGCTGTTCAACTCCAAGCAGTCGCACTTTCAGCTCATCTACGGCAAACAACCGCGCGACCACATGGTGTGCATGAAGACTGGGCGTCTCATCGAGTTCCAAAGCGAGGAACTCATCGCGGTCCGAAATCGCATCTGCAAGGAACTCGGGTGGAGCCCTATTGGACATCGGTTCCAGATCTACGCGGTCAGCCCCGAGGGCGAGGCACACAAGGCGCACCCTGCGCGCCATCAGCCGCCGCGCACCCCGCCGCATGCCCGCTGATCGTCCACGCGCACTATGCGCGTGTCCTGCGGTGTGACGGTGATCGTGATCCACACTCGCGCTGCAGGCAGCGCGGATGCAACCTTGGTGGGCCACTCCACGGCGACCACATCGCTGCGTGAGGACAGCAATTCGTCAAACCCAAGATCCCCCAGATCATGCTCGCTCCGCATGCGCCATGCATCCATATGCACCAGCCCAACGGATCCTCCGCCATAGCGCTGCATCAGGATGAACGATGGGCTCGTCACGAGTGCTCCGTCGATGCCCATGCCGTGTGCAATGCCACGAACGAGACATGTCTTGCCGCTTCCGAGCGGTCCATCGAGCGCCACGAGATCGCCGGCTCTCAGCGCTCGACCGATGCGCGCACCGAGTGCCTCGGTGGCGTTCACATCTGCCAGTTCGACGCTCATGGTGAGATCGATCATGCTCGCATCATCCATGCGTCCATCCAAGATCGGAGGCGTCCTGATCGCTGCCGGCCGCGTCCACGACACAGCCACGCGCATCGCCGAGTGACGGTGTCGCCATGCTTCCGATGGCAGTCCAACCCTCGGGAATCGCTGCGTCCGCATCGATCGCCGCAAGCAGTTCATGATCCTCGCCGTCGCAGAGCCCCTGCCGCAGCGTGGCACCATCCCGAAGCGGGATCCGATCGCCGCGCAGCCTCGCTTGCAGCGCGCGCCCCGTTCGCGCACCCGATGCGTGCGCCACGCGTGCCGCATCACGCCCGAGTCCATCGCTGATGTCGATCATCGCGTGAACCTTTGCTCCGAGCGCATCGATCAACCGCTGGGCCTGCGAAATGCGCGGTTCGATGTGCAGGTGCCGACCGAGTCCATCGGCACCGAACGAGCCGCCGACTGCGCCGCCGAGCAACAGTGTGTCGCCCGCACATGCGCCGCTCCGCCGCGCGATGATGCCATCCGCACGAACGGATGCCAGCACGGTCACGGACAGCGTCAGAGGTGCGCCGATGCCCGTGTGAACGGAAGTGTCGCCCCCCACGAGCGGGCAGTCGAATGAGTGTGCCCAGTGTGCAACGGCACCGACGAGCCGTTGCGCGTCCGCCGCGCTCATATCGTTTGGCAGTGTTGCCGCGGCCACACACGCTGCAGGGAGCGCACCCATCGCAGCGATGTCGCTCACGCTTCGCGCGACGGCCTTGCGTGCAACAAGATCGAGCGGCGTTCCCGTGCGAAAGTGAACTCCCTCCACAACTTGATCGACGGCGACGAGGACCTTGGCAGGACCGACAGAGACCAGCGCCATGTCATCGCCCGCACCGATCGGCGCACGCACGCTCGGGAGTCCCGCGAGCTGCACCGCGCGCGCGATGACGGCTTCTTCGATGGACTGTCGCCCGCTCATGCCCCCCCACCGCGCTTCACAGGATGGCTCGCAGTCGCCGCGCGAATGACCGCTGCACTTCGCGCGGTGGCCCCCCGCTCGCGCGCGATCACCGCTCGGGCGTTCTCCGCCAACTGCGCGCGGCGCGCGGGATCATTCACCAGCGCACGGATCGCAGCAGGCAGTTCGCCGGCGTTCACCTGCACCATCGCATCACCGCCCAGCAGCGCATCCGCGGTGGACTGAAAGTCGCCGACCCGCGGACCGACGATGACTGCCTTCCCAAGCGCCGCAGGTTCCATCATGTCGGAACCATGCAGCACGCCGAATGATCGGCCGATCACCACCACATCGGCAAGCGCGTACGCGGCACGGAGCTCACCGATCGTGTCGAGCAAGAAGCGACCGCTCGACGGGGAATCGTGTCGACCCTCGCGCCGCTCGCTTCGGCGTACGCAGCCCGGCATCGACGCCGCCGCTTGTGCGAACCACTCCGGCTTTCGCGGGGCGCACAGCAGTTGAACGCCAGCAGGACAGGCGGCGTGCAGCAACGCCTCTTCGCCTGGTGCGGTCGACCCAGCGACCACGAGAGGCTTCGTGCGGTCGATGCCCATGGCTGCGGCAAGCGCATCAGCGCCCTGGACGCCACCGTGTGTGGCGCTGTCCCACTTCATCGTTCCAGTCACGGACACCCGCGCAGGATCCACCCCCATCGCCACGAAGCGATCTGCGTAGGCGCGGTCTTGCGCGGCCACGAACGAGAGTCGGCGGAACATGGGTTGCAGCAGCCAACGCACGCGCTTGTACCGGCGAAAACTGCGCGGACTCAGTCGACCGTTCACCACCCCGATGCGAATGCCGCGACGCGCGCAGAGGGCCGAGCAGTTGGGCCACAGTTCCAACTCCGCCAGCACGACGACATCGGGTTGGACGGCCTCGAGCAGTCCACGCATCGCCCAGGAGAAGTCAAAGGGAAAGCGCACAACAGGTATGTCGCCGAGCCGCTGCCGCGCGCGAATGATTCCCGTGTCAGTCGTCACGCTGACGACCACCTCGGCATCGCTGCGCAGCAGTTCCGCGAGCGGGGCGATTGCCTGGACCTCCCCGACAGACACGGCGTGCAGCAGGATGCGCGGCACACCAGCCCGCCGCGGTCCAAGGGAAACGACAGGTCGGCGAAGCCCCAGACGGGCTGGCCAGTCTGTGCGCAGTTTTCCCTTCCACCACATCGCCGTCAGCCAGACTGGCAGGGTGACGAGGGCGAACAGCGCGAACGCGATGTCCACCAGCATGAGCATTCCCCGCAGAGGCTAGCCGACCGCGATAGGCTCGCCTGCATGTCCGAGTCCGATCCGCAGCGACCGATCGTGTGGGATGTCGGCGTGGACTCCGGCGGCACATTCACGGACTGCATCGCCATCTCCTCGCAAGGTGATGTCCGCCGCGCCAAGGTGCTCAGTACTTCTGCGCTGCGCGCTCGCGTCATCGCTGCGGAGCGCGCTGCAGATCGACTGCGTCTGGACCTGTCGTTCTCGCACTCGGTCAACCCGGACCTGCTGATCGGATTCCGCATCGTGCCCCTCGCGGCTGGCCCTCGCAGCCACGCGCAGGGCGCGACAGGGTCGATCGTGGACGAGGCGCACCTTCGCCGCGCACTCGGCGGGGCAACCCATGTGGAGGTGCGCTGTAGCCACTGCCCTGAGACGGGACACCCCCTGCCCCCCGCCGGTTCGCTCGTCGATCTATGCGCGCCGTACGAAGCGCCCATCCTTGCACTTCGAGTCGCACTCGGGCGAAGCGAGAGCGTTCCGCTGACGGAGTGTCGACTGCGAATCGGGACGACGCGGGGGACGAACGCCCTGCTCGAGCGGCAGACGACCCCCGTCGTGCTCTTCACCAATGAAGGCATCGAGGATCTTCTCGCCATCGGCGACCAACGCCGCACGGACATCTTCGCTGCTTCTCCATCGAAACCGTCGCATGTCCAAGTGAGCGCAGTCGGCGTTCGAGTACGGCATGCGCCAGACGGCAGCGAGCGTGTGCCCCTCGATATGGGAGCGTTTCGCAAGTGCGCTGATCGCGTGAACCACCCCGACGGCGCAGCAGCGGCGATCGCGCTCCTGCATGGGTCGGTTGCTGAGCGCACCAGCGACTCCGGAGAGTCCGCGCTGGCGCGCGAACTTCACGCGCTCGGTTGGAGCTGGACCTCCTGTGCCTCGGATGTGGGCGCATCGAGCCGCTTCGAACCTCGTGCCCGCGCGGCCGTGGTCGATGCAGCACTCTCGGGTCCCGTGGGTGAATTCGTTGCCAACATCATTCGTCAGTCGCAAGGAGCGGATGTGCGCATGCTGACCAGTTCGGGAGGAGTTGCCCCCGCCGCGCACTTTCGGCCGCGTGAAAGCCTGCTCTCCGGGCCCGCAGGTGGCGTGGTGGCAGCTGCCGCATGTGCGTGCGCCGCGGGTTTCAGGCATGTGGTCACGCTCGATATGGGCGGCACCAGCGCGGATGTCGCTCGCATCGATGGTCACGCCGCACTCACGAACGAGACACGGGTTGGTGATGCCATCCTTGGTGCGCCGTCGGTTGCCGTGGAGAGTGTGGCTGCAGGCGGAGGTTCCATCGTTTGGTGGGACGGCACGGCGCTCCGTGTCGGGCCACGCAGTGCCGGTGCGTTCCCCGGTCCAGCGAGTTATGGATGTGGAGGCCCGTTGACGATCACCGACTGCAATCTGCTGCTTGGGCGAATCGATCCGACGGCGAGCACCATTCCGCTTGACATCGCCGCAGCGCAGCTGGCCGCTCGGTCGCTCTGTGCGGACATCCGTCGCGGCGGAAGGAACCTGGACGAGACGGCGCTCCTCGAGCAGGCCATCGCCATCGCCGAGGAGACCATGGCGGGGGCACTCCGAAGCGTCACCGTGCGTCAGGGAGTCGATCCCGCGCAGCACGCGCTGCTTTCGTTCGGCGGGAGCGGCGGTCTGCATGCGTGTTCACTCGCCGAGCGACTGGGCATCGACACGGTGATCATTCCCCTCGATGCAGGCATCCTCTGCGCGGCAGGCGCGCTGACTGCGCCCACCACCAAGATCCTGCACCGCGTTCTCCTGCGTCCACTCGATGCGCCGGGGCTCGAACCGATTGGCGATGTCGTTCGCCGCATGTGCGATGAGGCATTGTCCCTTCTGGCATCGATCGATCCTCATGGATCGGATGGAACGATCGCGCGTTGTGAGCTTCACCTGCGTCTGACGGGTCAGGAGTCCACCATCCAGTTGCCCGTCGACCCCTGCGCCGCATCCGAACCAGATCCACGCTCGATCGCAACGCACTTCCGAAACGCCTACCGCGCCATCCACGGTTTCGATCCGCATGCGCACGACAGGATCGAGGTCGAGTCGCTGCTCGTCGAAGCGGCCGGGCGATCCGCCGCTCTCCCGCTCGCTCCCGTCGAAGCCGCCGCCGCGCAGCCCGATGCGCGGGGACTCGTGCGGCTGAGCGGGGCCTCGGTTTGGGTGGCGCAGGGCTGGACTTCGCACGCGGATGCGTCGGGCGCGATCATCCTTCGTCGCGGAAGGACGCACGAGGTGCAGCACACGCGCGATGCGCGCGCACTGTCCTGTGGTGCCGATGAAGTGTCCGCTGCCCGCGCCATCGCCATCGCGTTTGACATGGGCGAAACGCTTCGCCGAATCGCCGTGTCTCCCAACATCCGGGACAGACTCGACTACTCGTGCGGCATCCTCTCTGCGCAGGGTCGACTGGTGGTGAACGCGCCGCACATTCCGGTGCATCTCGGTGCCCTCGGACCCTGCGTCCGGGCCGTGGTGGAGGCACTGCCCTTGCGGGAAGGCGATGTCGCACTCGTCAATCACCCACGCTTTGGTGGATCGCATCTGCCCGATCTCACCGTCATCACACCGATCCACCACTGCGGGAAACTCGTGGCCTTCGCGGCAAACCGAGCGCATCATGCGGAGATCGGCGGCACTCGACCTGGGTCCATGCCTCCCGATGCGACCTGTCTTGCTGAGGAAGGTGTCGTGATCGAGCCAATGCGCATCGTCGAAGGCGGCGTGTTGCAACTCGACCGCCTGACGCGTGTGCTGGGCGAAGCGCGCCATCCAAGTCGAATGCCTGCGGACAACATCGCAGACCTCCGCGGGCAGATCGCCGCCAACGCACTCGCAGCGGCACGAATCAGGGAGTTGCTGGACGACTCCGGCAGCGATTGCGTGCTCCGGGTGGATGCGCTGCTCGCGGCCGCATCGCGCCATGCTGCACAGCGAGTGATTGCAGCGCTTCCGAGCGATGTGGCGACGGCGGCGGAGCGACTCGATGACGGATCCATGCTGTGCGTACGCGTGGAACGATCCCCGTGCCGCACGCGATTGCACATGGATTTCACCGGCTCAGCACCGCAGCACGCGCGCAACCTGAACGCGCCGCTCGCGGTGACACGGGCGGTCGTGATGTACACGATGCGTGTGCTTGCGGGGCTGCAGATGGGCAGCGATGGTCCTGCATTCCCGATGCACGAAGCGCTGCTTGATGCGGTCGACATCACGGTACCGCGCGGCAGCATCCTGCATCCTGATTTCTCTGGATCCCCCGATCAGTGCCCCGCGTGTGCAATCGGGCAAACCGAGACGAGCCAGCGGCTCGTCGATGCACTCTGGCAGGCGCTCGACATCGCCGCATGCAGCCAGGGCACCATCAACAATCTCCTCTTTGGAAGTACCTCACTCGGCTTCTACGAAACCATCGCAGGAGGCGCGGGTGCGACCCAAGCGGCGCATGGCACGAGCGCGGTCCATACGCACATCAGCAATACACGACTCACCGATGCCGAGGTACTCGAGCGCCGGTATCCCGTTCGGCTCGAAACGCTGCGCCTGCGAAGGGGGTCGGGTGGCGACGGACTTCACCGCGGTGGCGATGGGATCATTCGTCGCCTTCGCTTCCTCGAGCCAGTGGAGCTCTCGTTCCTCTCGCAGCGGCGCGAGTCCTCTCCCCGCGGCAGCCACGGCGGCTGCGACGGCGCGAGGGGCTCCCAGCGCATCCTCCGCGCCAACGGAGCGGTCGAGCAGGTGCCTGGCATCACCGCCGCGCACCTGTCGAGCGGCGACGCATTCGAAGTGGCAACGCCCGGCGGCGGTGGCTGGGGTTCGCCTGCAACGGCGAAAGGCTGAAGTCAGCAGCCCTTCACGGCAGCTTCGATCGCCGCGAAGTCCACCTGAACGCGCGGGTCTTCGCTCACCCATGCATACCTCACGGTCCCCGTGGCATCCACCACGAAGGCAGCACGCTTGGCAACGCCCTTGAGTCCCATCAGATCCTCGTGCAGCGCACCGTACTGGCGCGCGACATCCTTGTTGAAATCGCTGAGCACCGGGAACGGAATGCGCTCGAGTTCACGGAACTTCGCCACGGTGAATGGCGAGTCCACACTCACCGCAAACACCTGGCAGCCGAGCGTCGACCACTTCTCCCACGCATCGCGAAAGTGACACATTTCCACCGTGCACACTGGGCTGAACGCAAGCGGGATGAACAGCAGCACCAGCTTCTCCTTCCCGATGAGCGAACCCACATCCACAGGTGTTCCAGGCTGCGATGAAAGCGTGAAAGCGGGTGCCTTGGATCCGACGGTAAGCGACATGGCAGTTTCTCCAACGAGGTGTGCGGTGCATTCGCCCTGCAGCCCAACGCGGACAACAACGGCGGCGCGGAACGGTAGCACGCAATCCAGCCGCGCGCACTCAACCGACAGCGAGCGGAAGATCGATGCGCTCGATGGACCGTGCCCGCCCCGTCGCGGGGTCCACCAGGATGACACATCCGCATGCGCGTTCGCCGCCCTCTCCCATCTCATAGTGCGTATGAACGCCCGTGGTCATGGCACGGAGCACCCCCTTGGGATCACGACCGATGACGCTCGCATACGGCCCGCACATGCCGACATCCGTGATGAACGCGGTGCCCTTGGGGAGCACGCGGGCATCGGCCGTCTGCACATGGGTGTGCGATCCAATCACGGCTGTGACCCGCCCATCGAGATGATGAGCGAGCGCCGCCTTTTCAGCGGTTGTCTCCATATGCGCTTCGATGATGATGATCGCATCATGCTCGGGCAACGACCCGATCAGATTGTCTGCGCAGGCGAAGGGATCATCCGCAGGCAGGCTCATGAAAATGCGACCAAGCACCGTGGCGACATAGACATCACGCGGTCGACCGGCGGCGGCGGGTATTCGCACCATTCGCTTGCCGGGGCCCTTGGGTGAGAGGTTTGCAGGGCGGCAGATCGGCTCGGCGGGATCGTCGAGCATGGGAACGATCCTCGGATCGCGAAAGGCATGATCACCAAGCGTGACCGCATGGAAGCCAGCTTCTCGAAGGTCCTTGAACTGGTCGGGTGTGATTCCGGATCCGCTTCGGAGGTTCTCTCCGTTGACGATCCACACCGAGGGCGCGAATCGCTCACGAACCGTGGGCAATGCCGCCTTCAGGGCCCGTCGACCAGGCTGCCCCACACAATCACCAAAAAAAACAATCGCGAATGGGTCGGGCATCGCTACACTCTATTCGGAGTTCGTGGCGATGGTCCTCTCGGTTGGGGTGCCACATCTCTCGCATGATGCAGACCGTTTTCAAGAAGGGCGACCGCGTTCGCCATCCATCTCGTCCCGAGTGGGGCACAGGCACGATTTCGCGTATCGAGTCGCTGTCCCGTGGTGGCACTCCAGACATGCGCCTGTGGGTGCGCTTTCCCACCACGGGAGAAAAGGCTCTGCTCGCGAGTGCTGCCGGTCTTGAACTCGTGGAGTCCCCCGCTGCCGAGCAGTTGGTTGGCGATCGACCCACGGTGCATCAGCTCGACATGGCCAACGGCGGTGGTTGGTTGGCGGATGTCTCCAAGCGCAAGATCGATGACGTCATGGTCGCCGTGTCCGACGATGCGATCAATCCGTTTGCCTCATCCCAGCGACGGCTCGCAGATCTCCTCGCGCTGTACCGCTTTGATGGTTCACCCGCGCGCCTCGTGGAGTGGGCGGTGGCGCAGAGCGGTCTCGATGATCCGATGAGCCGCTTCAACCGACAGGAACTCGAACAGTTCCACAAGCGTTGGCTCTCCAATGTCGATGCGCAACTCCTGAAACTGCTCACCGAGCTGAAGCGCGATCGAGCGCTTGTAGATGCTGCGCTCAAGACCGCACCCCCGCTCGCGCAGCGAGCGGTTCGCCGTCAGCTCGAACTGGTGCGCTGAGAATCTGCGACGCTTCGCTCGAGCGGCGAAGTGGCAGAGCACAAGAGTGCCTGCCCGTTCTAGGATGACAGGATGCCGGAACCGCAGCCGAGTGATCCAAGCAAAGACCGCCGCGGGTTCTTCGCGCGCCCAGGGGTCCTCGTTCAAGTGCTCGTCTGGACGCTGGGATTCTGTGTCACGGCGCTGGCAGGGCTCCTGGTGGTCGTCTGGGTGCAGAGCGGCCATGTCAGGCGCTCGGAACTTGAAGTGACGGCAACGCAGGCACGCCTCACCGAAATGGAGAAGCAACTTGCCGATGCAAGCGCACAGTTGGGCAAGTCTGCCACAGATCGGGAAGGGATTCTCAAGCGCGAGGAGGGCCTTGCTTCGCAAGTGGCTTCGATCCAATCCGAGTTGGAGCAGCAACGGAAGTCCCTTGCGGACGCCCTCGATGCAGCGGAACAGCGCGCCAAGGAGGTGGCCGCCGCGAAAGTGCAGGCGGAGAGTGCGCGAGCGGAAGCGATCGCAGCGCGCGCCGACGCGGACGCAGCCAAGGAGCAGTCCCGTGCTGATGGGGTTCGTTACCGCAGGGTTCGCCAGTTCATGGAGACGGCGTTCCACCCCTTCGCGCCTGTGACCGTCGGTCCCTCGGACACGACGGTCGCAGGAGTGATGCGCGGCGCAGTCGATGAACTGGAGTCCGGCGCGCTCGAGGACGACCCTGCTGCTCGCACCTTGGTGCAGACCACGATTGCAACGGTGTTGCTCAACAGTGGCGAGGAGTCGCTTGCGCAGCAGCTCTTCGACGATGTGCTGGCGGACAGTCGGCGGCGATTCACGAGCGATCAGGAAGACCTTGCCGATGCCATCGCCGACGCGGCGCGAGCGCGCATTGCGACGGGCGATCTCGCGGGCGCAGCTCCGCTCGCGGACGAAGCACTCGCCATGGCGAAGCGGATCAGTCCGGGTGACTCGCCCCTCCTCGCGGATGTCATCGGCCTGCAAGCCCAACTCGCCGCTGCGCAGAACAAGCTGCCCGAGGCCGCGAGATACGCGGAGGAGGCCGCATCGATTTGGCTGCGCACCGCACCGAAGGCGTGGCAGACCGCGCGCGAGCTGCAGAAAGTTGCCGACATCTACGATCGGCAGCGCAACTACGCCGACGCGCTGAAGGTGCTTGAAGAGAGCCTCAAGATTCGCCGCGCGCTTCACAAGGGCGATCACCCCGACATCGCCGCAGCACTCATCTCGCTGGGCGGGGTTCAGCAGTCGCTCGGGCAGTTGGGTGAGGCGCAGAGGAACCTCGAAGACGCCCTGGCCATGCAGCGCAACCTGCACGCAGGCGACCACTGGGCTGTGGCAGATGCCATGCACAATCTGGCAAGCGTGAAGCAGAATCTCGGTGACTCGGTCGAAGCGGAGCGACTCTTCCGCCAAGCGCTCGCCATGAAGGAGCGCATCCACAAGGGGGACGACCCATCCGTTGCGTCTGGACTTGTGAGCCTTGCACTGGTGGAGCAATCACTCGAGCGTGAGGATCTCGCAGAGCCCATGCTCGACAGAGCCATCAAGATCCGGCAAAGGCTCCACGAAGGAGATCACGAAGCGACCGCGCGCGCTTTCTCCTGCCGTGCGTGGGTGCGTTTTGACAGGCGCGAGTACGACAAGGCGGCGAGTGACAGCAAGATCGCCGTCGAGATGCTCGAGCGGCTCTTTCCCTCTGGCAGTGCCGCGCGCGCAGTTGCCATTGCGCTCGACGCAAGGATCGCGGCGCGCATGGGTGATTCCGCCGAGGCTCGTACCAAGATCGATCAGGCCGTGTCCATGGTCGAAGCCGCCGAGCAACCGCCCGGGGCCAACACCCGCGTCGTGCTGGAGTTGCGCGACGAGATCACGCGCTGAATCGTCTCGCGGTTGCCGTGTGGGCCGTGCGGGCGAGAAACGCTCAGTCGGGGCAAGTACCCCATCCACCGAGCAGCATGGTCAGATCGCTTCCGCCAACGAGTCCGTCGCGGTCGAGGTCCGCCGGAGCACCTGCAGTGCCACCGCCCCAGGCGCCCAGCATCATGGTCAGGTCGGAGCCATCGACACTGCGGTCGCCGTTCAGGTCGCCGGTGCAGGTTGGCGTCAGCGGAATGGGGTTCTCCAAGTATCGCTGCGCGCGCTGCATGAACCATCCACCGTCGGTTCCCACCGTGTCAAAGGTGCCACTCGCAGGAATGTTTGCGGTGCTGTCGCCGACCCCAGGACCGAACAACATCGCGCTCACGCCCGCCGCGCGTGCCTCGGCGGCGTGCGATGTCCATGTCACCGCGGAACCAGACGACGACAGTTTGGGATCACTCCACTTGTTCTCGGTGAAATGAGCCTGTCGAGAGCCGGGCGCGAAAGTATCGCCGAGGAAAAAGTTTGGCGCGCTGTCTTCGTACTTCCTGCTGGTGTTGTCGAGAACCGGGAACGCGCCGCCTCCCGCCGGAACCTCGGCAGTGACGTTCACATGTCCGACCGGCAGTTGCCACAGCACCACCGGCAGTCCAGAGACATCATGCATTTCTGCCACGAATGCGAGATAGTTGTTCCAGTGATCCATGTTCCAGAACCAGATGCTGCCGCCGGGGTTGCTCGCCGCACCATTCTCGGCGCCCGCATCGAGCCCGTACTTGTCGATCGAGACGAGCGTGGCGCCATGCGTCGCCACACCGCACGCGGCGTAGTACTGCGCGATGGCGCGCGATTCACTCCGTACCTTCGCCAACTGTGCAGTGAAACTTCCCGAGTCGGTCAGGTGCATGATCCCGCGGCCAGGGACCGGGGTGGTCCAACCGCCTGGGGGTGAGGCCCACAGATTGAACTGCCAGCCGAACTCCGCGTGCGGCACCTCGCGCCTCGTGAGGTGGTTCACCGCCTCGACGAACCCGCGGAGCGTGTTCGGGAACACCGGGTCGCCCGCGCTCATGATCGGCTCGCCATCCCAGCCAAGCGTCGAATAGGCCTGCGACACCTGCACCGAATTGCCGCCCGTGGCAGGCCAACTCGCGGCGGTCGGCGAAATGTTGTTCTGTGCCATGTACCCAATCAGGTCGGGCTCATGGATGATCATGACGGGCCATCCATCACTGGTTTCCTCGCGGCAAATGCGCAGCAACAGTTCGAGGTCCTTCCAGTAGCCCTGCATGTACGACGCACTGCCGAGATGTTCGCTGTCGGTCGTGAAACTCTCTCCCCCATCGGGCACGTTGTAGTGAACGAAGCATGGGATGAAGCCGAGCTTCTTGCTCTCGCGGATGTACCTGCGCGCTCGGTCTCCTGGCACATTCGTCCATGTGCGCCACCCAGTCACCGGTCCACCGTTGATGTAGATGTAGCGAATGTCCACGCGTCGATTCGCCAAGCCGCTGCCGAATCCCTTCCAGTAGTCCAACTGGCTGGTGGTGTCTTCGCTCACGCTGCCGAGTGCGAGATGCTGCGGCATGCCGGGAAACGCACCCCCGGATCCGCGAACAGCCACACCGATCCAGCGCTCACTTCCCGATCCTGTCTCCTTCACCCGAATGCCAGCAAGCCCTTGTGCCTCGCCCACGAGCGTGAGCGTGCTGCCCGACACACTTGCGGTGCAGATCAACGGATTGTTGGACGCAGCCGTCCATGTCGTCGCGGAGCTCCCTGCCGTCAGCGACATCTCAAAGGAGTTCGCGCCAAGATCGATCGCCGCGCTGAGCGCATCGTCCGTGATGCCTGCGATCCGTACCAACGCAGCACCGCCACCGCCACCGCCTCCACCACTGGCGTACTGCACGGCGGCGTCGACCCCGTTCAGCCTGCAGTTGGTCACTGTCGGCGCAAATGGGCTCCCACCAGTAAATCCGACCGTGACCGTTACGCCGGCTGCAATCGTTCCATTCCAGCTTTCGTTCGTCACGGTGAACGCACTGCCGGATTGCACGACCCCGCAGTTCCACCAGTTGCTGAACGGCACTTCCCAGTTGAAGGCGAGGGTCCAGCCAGCGATTGCAGGGTTGCCTGCTGGATTCGTGATCTCGATTGCCCCCGTGAATCCGCCGCTCCATCCGTTGGTCTGCCGAAACAGGACGACGGGCGGCGATGCATCGGCACTTGCTGCGGATCCCCCGACAACGATCCAAGCAAGAACGCCGCACAACACGCGCCAAGATCGAGAGATTGTCATTGCCGACTCCTTCGGTGACTGTCGCCCTGCCACCCAATCTGTACGCCACTTGGGCGCATTCGGGTTCACGGCTTCGCGTACATCCCCAGTCTGTGTGGGCGGCGTCCGGCGAGTGAAGACCCTCGGTGGAGCTCATGTCGTATCTTCCGCCCCCGTGAAGGGTCAATCGTCATTCGATCCAGATGCCGCCGCGACGGGTGACGGGCTGTTCGGGCTCGAGTGCAGTCCGCGCGAGGCAGGCGTCGTGGTCATTCCAGTGCCCTTCGATGCGACCACGAGTTACTGCGCGGGCACGGCTCGCGGTCCGTCGCATGTCTTGGCCGCAAGTCGGCAGGTGGATCTCGAGGACATTCAGTTCGGTCCCGTCTGGCAGGCGGGCATCGCGATGCTTCCTATCCCTCGCGACATCGCTGCACTTTCGCGTCGCGCCCGCGCCGCAGCCGAGCCGCTGATCCAGGCGGGCGGTGCAAGTCCACACAACAAGGCGCATGCGAAAGCCGTGGCGTCCGTGAATGCCGCGAGCGAGCGAGTGAACGCATTCGTCACGCGCGAGTCTGCGCGCATCCTCGAGCGAGGGGCGATTCCCGTGGTGCTCGGCGGCGATCACTCCACTCCATTCGGTCTGATCGCCGAACTCTCACGCCGCCATCCGCGCATGGGCATTCTCCAGATCGATGCCCACGCAGATTTGCGCGATGGCTTCGAGGGGTTTGCCTGGAGCCATGCGAGCATCTTTCACAATGTGATGACGCGACTCCCGCAGGTACGGCGGCTCGTCCAAGTTGGTATCCGTGATGTGGGGGCGCGTGAAGTCGACTTCATCCGCCATTCGCGCGGGCGCGTGCGCACCTTCTATGACCAGCGTATGCGTGACCGCCAGTTTGGCGGTGCCACCTGGACTCGAGTGTGCAAGGATGTGATCGCAGCCCTGCCGCGTGAGGTCTACATCTCATTCGACATCGATGGCCTGACACCAGAGCAATGCCCTGCGACTGGAACGCCAGTCCCGGGCGGTCTGACCTTCGCCGAGGTGTGCCACATGCTCGAACTGCTCAGTCACAGCGGGCGCCGCGTCGTGGGTTTCGATCTCTGCGAGGTGGCTCCAGGGGACGACGGCGGCGAGTGGAACGGGTCCGTCGGCGCACGAGTGCTTTACAAACTCGCTGGCTGCGCGGTCGCGAGCGGCTCACGCCGCCGACGGAAGTGACTCGGCGCTGCCCCCCTCAGCGCGCTGTGCTGCGCCCTGCCCGCGCCGCTGCGCGAGCGAATACCGATCGAAGTGGACCGTACTGGACTTGAACCAGTGACCTCCTCCGTGTCATGGAGGCGCGCTAGCCAACTGCGCCAACGGTCCGCGGGGTGCAGTCTACCGCCGCGCAACGGTCCGACAACCAGGTCAGCGCGGACTTGCTTCGCGAAGGGTCTTGAAGTGCGCGGCGCAGCGGCGGAGGCGCCGGAGTGAACTTTCACGCCCGAGGATTGCGAGCGTGTCGAAGATCGGTGGCGACACCGTTCCACCGGCAACTGCAATGCGCAGCGGCTGCGCCACCTTGCCCAGTTGCCCCGCGGCGCGCTCATCGGCAAAGGGCTTCACGAGTGCCTCAAGATCAGGTGCCGACCAGGATGCATGCCCTTCCAGGATCGGCAGAAGCGCTTCGAGGAGGTCCGCACCGCACGGAGAGCCATCGAGCATTGCCTTCTGAACCTGCTTGCTCGTCTCCCAGCTCAGATCCTCGTCGGCCAGCAAGAGGAATCGATTGCCGCGGAACATGTCGTCGAGCGTCTTGCTGCGTTCTTGGCTTGCGCGAGCGAGCATCGTGAATCCACCTGGGCCCAGCCTCGCCATGAAGTCGGGGTGATAGGCGCCCCCATGCGCTGAGGCACGCCGCTCGAATTCTTCGGGGGTCATGCCCGTGATGGCATCGCAGTTGAACGACAAGAGCTTCATGCGGTCGAACTTGGCTGGCGTTTTCACGACGCGCCGCGGATCGAAGTGCGTTCGCAGGAACTCCAAGTCGAACTTCTCGATGTCGTTGCCCGGGCTCCACCCATTGAGCGCAAGGAAGTTGACGATCACCTCGGGCAAGTAGCCCGAGCGCTTGAAGTCGTCGACATTGATCTCGGGAAGCGTCACTCCGATCGCGTCCGCGAGCCGCTGCGCCGCATCGAGGTCGAGCTGAATGTTCTTGTCGCCCAGCCAGGCGCTCCACACCGACGGATCGACGGTCGCGGCAGGCGGCGCGGAGAGCCCGCGGTCTGCGACGGCCTTGCGCAGTGCCTTGTCCTTGTCGCGCTTGCTCATCTTGCTGCCGTCCGGATTGCAGATGATCGGCAGGTGTGCGTACGCAGGGCGGCGGAATCCCAGCGCATCCTGGAGCAGCATGTGCCGCGCCGTGTTGGTGAAGTGCTCCTGGGCGCGAAGCACATGCGTGACCTTCATCAGTTCATCATCCACGACGACGGCAAAGTGATAGGTCGGGAAGCCATCCGCCTTTCGGATCACGAAGTCGTCAATCTCCGTCGCTGGGATCGTTGCTTCCCCGAGCACTTCGTCGCGGATCGTGACATCGTTCCCAGGGCACTTCAGGCGGATCACCGCGGGCTTTCCGGCAGCGAGGTTTTCCCTGACCTCTGCGGCCGTCAACTGCAGAGCGGCGCGGTCATAGCGGTACGCGCGTCCACCCACCGTTGCCGCCTTGCGCTTTGCGTCCAGTTCCGCTGGCGACTCGAAGGCGTAGTAGGCGTGCCCCGCGTCGATGAGTCGTTGCAGGTGCGCGTTGTAGATATCCAGGCGTTCGCTCTGGAAGTACGGACCGTGCGCGCCGCCACCTGTCCCCTGCCAGGTCGGTCCTTCGTCCCAAAGGATGCCCAGCCAGTGCAGATCCTTCGCGAACCCGATGCTTGCCGCATCGCTCGACCGTTTCTGATCCGTGTCTTCGATTCGCAGCACGAAGCGACCGCCGCGCCCCTTCGCAAAAGCCCAGCAGAAAAGTGCAGTCCGCGCACCACCGACATGCAGGTGACCCGAGGGACTCGGAGCGAAGCGCGTGACGATGGGCGAGGGGTCGCTCATGGCGGAAGACTGCAGCGACATTCCTACCATGCCCAGTCATGGACCTCGACCGTTCGCTCGGTGCACCCCCTCCGATGCTCGGCGTCCTCTCCGACAGCCACGGCGAATCGAAGCGAACGCAGTACGCGGTCGACACACTGGTAAACGCGGGTGCAGATCACATCATTCACTGCGGGGACTTTGAAACGGCGCGTTGCCTCGATCAACTGGCTGGGCTGCACTCCCACATCGTTTTTGGCAACAACGACGATCCGGCTGAACTGACTTCGTATGCGGAGAGCCTCGGCATCCATGTGCGGCATCCCGCCGGGGAAGTGGATTTCGGTGGTATCCGAGTCGCGTTCACGCATGGACATCTCCGCAGTGCGGTCGATGCGGCGATCGAGCGGCGCGTGCCATGGCTCTTCCTTGGTCACTCGCACTGCGCCATGGATGTGACTGTTCATGGCACCCGGATGGTGAACCCAGGTGCGCTGGCGCATGCGGATTCGTACAGCGTTGCGCTGGTCTGTCTCGCGAGCGGAGTGGTCCGGTTCCTCGACATTCCCTGATCGCCTTCGACCCCATGCCAGAATCCACCTCGTCACTCCCGCTTCTCGTCTTGCTCCTCAACTTTGCCTCGTCGTGGGCGATGGCAGGACTGATCTGGACCGTGCAGTGGGTGCACTATCCGTTGTTTGCGTCCGTGGGTCCCGACTCGTTCGCCCGCTATCAGGCGAGCCATGTGGCGCGGATCACGCCGCTCGTGGGTCCACTCATGTTGGTGGAACTTGCCACCTCGGTTGCACTCCTGATCGTCCGCCCCGTAGGTGCACCCGTGCCGATCGTCTGGGCTGGGCTGGCGTGCGTGCTCGTGGCGTGGATTGCCACAAGCGTCTTCTCCGTCCCTGCACACCAAGTGCTCGGTGCAGGCTTCGATGCAGCGGCACATGAACGGCTCGTCACCACCAACTGGATTCGCACCCTCGCATGGACTGCGCACGCACTCCTCGTGACCGTCCTCGTTTGGAAGTGCCTGCACACAGTGCAAGAAGGAGTCTGACACCATGGCGAAGCATCGCGCACGACGGCGTCGCAGCAGACTGAATCATCCCATCGGCACGGCTGCGGGGACCCTCCGCCCTGCCGCAGGTTCCACGAATGCGCGGGTGGAGTGTCACCACTGGGATGGAACGCGCTGGGTTCACGATCCATCTCCCACCATCGTCACCATCGAGGCGCTGGCTGTGAAGGGAACACCCTGTTGGGTCAACTACGACTCCCTCCCGAGCCTCGACACACTGCTTGCGCTGCAGCGCATCTTCACCCTGCATCCGCTCGCGATGGAGGATGTGCAGAATCCGCCGAGGCGTGCGAAAGTCGATTCATTCGGAAAGGTGCTGTTTGCGCTCTTTCCGGCACCCGACCCTGCCGCAGGCGACCTCGAGACCGAGCAGTTGTCGCTTTTCATCGGGGCGGGATTCGTCCTCACCATCGGTGAACGCCCCGGCGGCGACTGTCTGCAGCAGGTACGCCGTCAACTGATCCATGATTCGAGCGGTGCATTTGCTGGCTCGGCACCTGCCCTGTGTTTCGCAATCGTCGACAGTGTGATCGACAGTTACTTCCCGCTCGTCACGAGTGTCGGGGATCGCCTCGATGCAATCGAAGATCGCATCATCACCGATCCGCGCCAGATCGACCTGAATCTCGTGCGTGCGGTCAAGTGGGACATCCATCGCCTCCGCGCGGCACTCGGCCCGATGCGCGATGCGGTCACCATGCTCCTGACGATGGAATCACACTTTGATGTGGAGCGCCGGCTCCTGCTCCGAAGCGCGCTGGACCATGTCATCCGCCTGACGGATCAACTGGATTCGGAACGGATCATGGCAAGCGAAGTCTCCGATATCGCACTCGCGCTGGTGAATGTGCGAATCGGCGAGGTCACCAAGGTCTTGACGGTCATCGCCACCATCTTCATTCCAATGACATTTCTCGCATCCGTCTACGGCATGAACTTCCGGTTCATGCCTGAACTGGAGTGGCGATGGGGTTATCCCACGGTGCTTGGCGCGATGGCGGTCGTTGCCGTGGGCACGCTGGCCTTTTTCTGGCGGCGCGGGTGGATCGGACGCTCGGATCGCGGGCACGACTTGGAACTCCCGAGGAATCCTGCGGAAAAATGACTTCGCGAGACACTTGCGTCAATCGCGTCGATCACCGATGATGGAGGATCGGGTGGCGGCTTGGTGCCGCGGACCGATGCGCCGAGACTGGAACTTCGAACGCGAGAAAGAGCCAAGGACACCGCCATGAGCAAGCAGGCTGCAGCCTCCATGAACACGCACAACGCCCCACGAGCTTCGGACTACTTCGGATCCCTCACCTTCAGCGGCGATGTGATGCTGAAGAGGCTTCCGCCCCAGGTGTTCATGAACCTCCAGCGGACCGTGCAGAGCGGGGTGCCGCTCGATCGATCGATCGCGAACACCGTTGCGTCGGCGATCAAGGACTGGGCGCTCGAACATGGTGCGACGCACTATTGCCACTGGTTCCAGCCCCTGACGGGCGCGACTGCCGAGAAGCATGATGCGTTCTTGTCGCCCACGGGCGATGGCGGTGCGATCGAAAAGTTTTCGGGCGATGCGCTCATTCAGGGTGAACCGGATGCGTCGAGTTTCCCATCGGGCGGTATTCGCGACACCTACGAGGCGCGCGGTTACACCGCATGGGATGCGACAAGCCCAGTGTTCCTTCTTCGCGGTGCCGACGGGCAGAAGACGCTGTGCATCCCGACGGCATTCGTGTCCTGGACGGGCGAAGCACTCGATCAGAAGACGCCCCTGCTTCGCTCGATCGATGCCGTATCGAAGCATGCGCTTCGACTCGTGAAGTTGCTCGGCGATACCAAGGCAACGAATGTGATCTCGACGCTCGGATGCGAGCAGGAGTACTTCCTGGTCGACCGAGAGCTCTTCCGCGAGCGGCTCGATCTGCTGATCTGCGGACGGACGCTGGTGGGTGCCCAGCCGCCGAAGGGACAGCAGATGGAGGATCACTACTTTGGATCGATTCCCGAGCCAGTGCTCGCCTTCATGTCCGAGTGCGAAGAACGCCTGTTCGAACTCGGCATTCCCGTCAAGACTCGCCACAACGAAGTCGCGCCGCGGCAGTTCGAACTCGCACCGACTTTCGAGAAGGCGAATGTGGCGATCGATCATCAGATGACCGTCATGCATGTGCTGCGGTCCGTGGCGCATCGACATGGGTTCGAGTGCCTGCTGCACGAGAAGCCGTTTGCCGGGATCAACGGTTCGGGCAAACACAACAACTGGTCGCTGTCGACCGATAGCGGTGCCAATCTGCTCGATCCGCGCGATGAGACCCACTCCAACATGCAGTTCTTGGTGTTCCTCGCCGCCGTCATTCGCGCGGTCGATCTCCATGCGGACATCCTTCGGGCATCGATCGCGTCTGCGCACAACGATCACCGACTTGGTGCCAACGAGGCGCCGCCGGCGATCATGTCGATCTACCTCGGGGAGATGCTGACGGACATTCTGGACCAGCTTGAGCGCGGCGAGGCGAAACGATCCAATCAGGGCGGGGAGCTCGACCTCGGCGCTCGGACGCTGCCGCAGATCCCGCGTCACTCGAGCGACCGCAACCGCACCAGTCCATTCGCGTTCACGGGGAACAAGTTCGAGTTTCGCGCGGTGGGCTCATCGCAGTCCGTGGCCTGGCCGAACACCGTTCTCAACACGATGGTTGCGGAGAGTCTCGACTTCATCGCCACGTCACTCGAAAAGAAGGTGGGGAAGAACCCGCCGCCCGGCAAGCTCGAAGCCGCCGTGCGCGCGATGCTGAAGGAACTCGTGAAGGAGCATCGACGCGTGTGCTTCGATGGCAACGGCTACAGCGCAGAGTGGCACGCCGAGGCGGCCAAGCGCGGACTACCCAACTTCCCATCGACGGCGGAAGCGCTTCCGGCACTGTTGACCAAGAAGGCGCAGAAGCTGTTCTCGACCTACGGCGTTCTCTCTTCTCGCGAACTGCACGCCCGCGCCGAGATCCAGATGGAGCAGTACTGCAAGCTGGTCCAGATCGAAGCGCGCACATTGGCGCAGATGGTGCACACGCAGATCATGCCGGCCGTGCTGCGCGCGCAAGGGGAACTGGCGGATGTTGTCGCTGCCACGCAGCACGCAGGTGTGAACTGCCCCGACACGGAGGCATCGCTTGGCGATTTCGTGCGTCTTGTGAGCACGCTGCGCAAGGCGACCGAGGTGCTCGGAACCGCGCTGCTTCGGGACGAGACTGCGATCGAGAAGCGGGTGAAGCATTTCCGCAGCGAGGTCATCCCCGCCATGGGAGAGGTCCGAAAAGCATGCGATGCGCTTGAACGCGTCGTGTCGGCGGACCTTTGGCCGATTCCCTGCTACGCGGAACTGTTGTTCGCATCCTGACGCGGTACGATCTTGTGTCTGTTTCGTCCCCCCCATCCGCATGTGCGGATGGGATGTGTCCATCGTCTTTCTCCTTCGAGAACTCCATGACCGCCGCTACCGAAGTCCCGAACACCGTCAAAGTCTCCGCCGCAGGCCCCGCCCTCAAGCGCATCGAAATCACCGTGCCAAAGACGCGGGTCGATCAGCAGATCGAGCAGGCGTTCTCGGGACTTGCAGAGCAAGCCGTGGTACCGGGTTTCCGCAAAGGTCATGTGCCTCGTGGACTGCTGGAGAAGCGCTTTGGAGATGCGGTCCTGCAGGAGGCGAAGCAGCAACTGATGTCCTCGGCGTACCAGCAGGCGCTGCAGGATGAGAAGATCCGACCGATCAGCAACCCCGAACTCCCCGAGGGCGCGTCCGAGCCATCGCTTGAACGCGGTCGTGACTTCACCATCGCGGTCGAAGTGGAAGTGATGCCCGAGTTCGAGCTTCCCGCTTGGGAGGGCATGCCGCTGCGTCGACCCGTGCTCGAGATCCTCCCCAAGCATGTGGACGAGGAAGTGGAACGCCTCTCCTATCGTCTCGGGGTGCCCGCTCCCGTGGAGGGGCCGTTCGAGCCGCTCGATCGAATGGTCGGCAAGGCCGTCGTTCGCATCCAAGGCGACGAGAAGATCTTCTTCGAGACGGAAAATGCGCTCGCCGTGGTGCCTGCCAAGGAGGATGAAGGCAAGGGGCCGTTCCTCGGACTGCTCGTCGATGGGCTCGACAAGACCCTCGGTGGACGCAAGGTTGGTGACTCTGTGACCCTGGAGATGGAGGGTCCGCAGCAGCATGAAATCACGGAGATTCGTGGCAAGCCGCTGGTGGTCCAGTACACGATTACGGGCGCTGAACGCATCGCGCCTGCGAGTCGCGAGGACATCGCCGCTCGCATCGGCGTCGAAACCCAGGAGCTGCTCGCGGAGAATCTGCGCGGCGTGCTCGAACGACGCCGCGACGATGAGCAGCGCAGTGCGCTTCGCGATCAAGTCTTTGAGCAGCTCGCAGCCAAGGTGGAGTTCGAACTCCCGCAGCGGCTGTCCGCTGCGCAGGCAGCGCGCGAACTGGAACGGCAGCGACTGGAGATGCTCTACCGCGGCGTCGACAACGAGCGCGTGGAAGCGCGCCTCGCCGAGATTCGTAGTGCAACGGCAGACGACACGCGGCGGCGACTGAAGTTGTTCTTCCTGCTTGCGCGCCTCGCGGAAACGCTCGGTGTCGAGGCGACCGACGGTGAAGTGAACGGTCGCATTGCAGCGATTGCCCGTGGTCGGGGTGTGCGTCCGGATGCGATGCGCGCCGAGCTCGAGAAGAGTGGACGCATCGGCGAGATCGCGCTGCAGATCCGCGAACACAAGGCGGCGGACCGCGTGATTGCCAAGGCAACGATCACGGATGTTCCCGCCGAAGAGTGGAACAAGGAACATGCGGCGAAGAGTGGTACTCCCGGCATTCCCGCCACGGCTGCTTCGCCACGCACCAAGGCCAAGAAGGCCTGACCATGGTCGCGTCGTTGCTTCAGGAGACTGCTCCGCGGGCCGTTCCTGAAGATGTCTTTCCGATTCTGCTGTCCCTCCTCGCCGCAGTCATTCTCGGCGGCATCATCATCTACTTCGTGCGGAATTGGGCTCGCCGTTCGGATGATTCGATGCCCGGCTTCACCCTGGGCGATTTGCGGGAACTCCGAGAGAGCGGCGACATCACGGAACAGGAGTTCAAGGCGGCGAGAAACGCGATGATTTCACAAGTACGGAGGCAAGGTTCGCCGACAGAAGACGGCGGTAGCCTGCGCGGAAGTCGCCCGCCTCGGTGACCTCGATGAAGTTCGCCCCGGCTCTCCCTGCTGAATCGCCCCCAATGAACTCCACTCCTTCTGGCCCCGGCAAGCGTCCCCCGCTGCGTGACGATTCCGCCGGTCGTGGCGGAGGCGGATCGTCGGGGGGCGGCCCACCGAGTGGTGGTTCGGGTGGTGGTTCGGGTGGCGGCGATGGTGGTTTTCGCGGGCGGAAGGTCACGACATGCAGCTTCTGCGGCAAGACCAGCCGCGAAGTTGGTCCGATGGTCGAAGGACCGAATGATGTGTTCATTTGCGCCAACTGCACGGATCTCTGCCAGAACATCTTCAAGCAAGAGAAGCGCAGAGTGTCTGGCGGCGCGCCGCCGATCACGCAGATCCCATCTCCGCGGCAGATCAAGGAGTACCTCGATCAGTACGTGATCGATCAGGACCGCGCCAAGAAGTCGCTCGCCGTTGCGGTGCACAACCATTACAAGCGCCTCTCGCAGGCAGACAATGCTGAAGCGCCCGTGGAGCTTGACAAGAGCAATGTGTTGCTTGTCGGTCCGACAGGAACGGGCAAGACGCTCTTGGCTCGCACGCTCGCGCGAATCCTGAATGTGCCTTTTGCGATCGGAGATGCCACGACCCTCACCGAAGCCGGCGCTGTGGGAGAGGATGTCGAGAACCTCCTCCTCAAGCTGCTGCAGGCTGCCGACTTCGATGTCGAGTCGGCTCAGCGCGGCATCATCTACATCGATGAGATCGACAAGATCGGCAAGACCAACGGCAATGTTTCCATCACGCGGGATGTTTCCGGCGAAGGCGTTCAACAGTCGCTGCTGAAGATGCTCGAGGGAACGGTGGCAAATGTTCCCCCGCAAGGTGGGCGCAAGCATCCCGAGCAGCAGTACATCCAACTGAACACGCAGCACATTCTCTTCATCTGCGGTGGTTCGTTCGTGGGCATCGAAGACATCGTTCGCAAGCGCATCGGACGGAAGCGCATCGGCTTTGCCGTCGAGGCGCAGGTCGAGCGCACGAAGTCCGAAGACGACAGTGACATGCTCGCCCAGATTCAGCCTGAAGACCTGCTTGACTTTGGGCTCATTCCGGAGCTGATCGGGCGCCTGCCAGTCACCTGTGCGCTGATGCCGCTCAGCCGTGCGGCGATGATCCAGATCTTGACTGAGCCCCGCAACGCGCTCGCCAAGCAGTACCAGCATCTCTTTGGACTCGAGGGAACTTCGCTCGAGTTCACGCAGGGCGCGCTCGAAGCGATCGCGGACAAGGCGCTTGCGCGCGAGACGGGTGCACGAGGGTTGCGTTCAGTCATGGACGAGTTGATGACGGACCTCATGTATCAGTTGCCCGACCTCGACAACTCGAATGTGTCGTATCGCGTGGATGAAGCTGCCGTGCGATCCGGGCGACTGACACCCGAAACGATTCGGCAGCGCGTTCGCGAGAGTGCGTGATCGGACGCACGCGATGCGGCGCGAGAGTTGCGCATGATGACAGACGCACCGTGGGATGAGATGGCGCGTGCCGCCTCGCGCATCGCCGCGACTTCTTCGGCGGCAGCAGCGTCGCGTGAAGGCACCATGCAATCGCTCGTCGACCTCCTGTGGAACGCTCTCCATCCACGCGGCGTGTCGTGGATCGGTTTCTATGAGGCAGATTCCTCGGGCGAACCGCAGATGATTCTCCGTGCCCGCCGCGACACGCCCGCGTGCAGTCCGATCGGCCTCCATGGCGCATGCGGTCAATGCTTGCTCGGGCGCAGGGCGCTCGTGGTGCGTGATGTCCGTGAACTTGGAGAGGGATACATCGCGTGCGATCCGCTCGATCGGAGCGAGCTGGTGGTTCCCTGCCTGAACCGAGATGGAACTGCGTGGGGCGTTCTGGATGCCGATAGTCACCTTCTTGGTGCTTTTTCGGACGCGGATGCGGTTGGGCTGCAGCGGGTTCTGGAGGCGTCGGGCCTCTCGTTTCCGAGGCACTCTCCTTCTTCCGACTGATGGACGAGGCGTTCGGACCTCCCCGACCGATGTGCATGGCACCCCTCTGCCGACAAATGCGCTTGCGCGGATCGTCGGGGGCGACTACCCTGTGTGGCTCCCCTTGGAGATTCACCTATGCCACGACGCTGCCACTTTACTGGTGCTCGAACCACGACCGGAAACCGAATGACTCGCCGCGGTAAGGCGAAGTACCTCGGGGGAGTCGGCATCAAGACGACCAGTGTGACCAAGCGCACGTTCAAGCCGAATCTGCAGCGCGTGAAGGCGGTCGTGGATGGACGTCCAGCCCGCATTCTTGCCAGTACTCGAGCGATTCGCTCGGGTTTGGTTGTCAAGCCGCTCCGACGGAAGTTTGTCTACACGCGTAAGCTCGCCGCCAAGGCCTGAGATCGGTTTCGGTCGCTCGCTGCGAATCGCCGCGCCGTATCTCCGCGTCCCGGCACTGCCACATTGGGGGTGCACTGGCGACTGTTGGCATAAAACGCGCGTTTGTGGCTTGACAATCATTTCTTTCGGGGCTACAGTGCTGCGTTCGACAATGACTTCGGTCCTCTGCCACTGCCCTCCATTTCGAGGGACTTGCCAAGGCTGGCTGACTCTGGTTTGGGCGCGAACTCTCGTCGATGCCGGTTTTCCGGTGACATAGGTTGAGATGGTCCGTCGCTTCGGTGACGCTTCAGTCTTGAACCAACGCTTTGTTGAAGAAAGAGAGCCTTTCCGTGAGGGTTTGTGGTCTCGCAGGCCACATCGATGTGTCGCCATTTTTTTGATGGCACGCAACGGCTTCTGACTGTGTTGCTGCATGCTTGTGGGCAAGGTGCCCACGAGATCGCAAACTCGGTCGGAGCAACAGAACAGGGCTACCCTCTTTCTCGTATCAGTTTGTGAAGCAAAGGTTTATGAACAACCGAAATGGTCGGTAGTTCAGCCCCGATTCTGCCTTTCCCGTTGTGACTTGTCTGAGTTGATTCCCAAGAGCCCGCCCAGGATTTTCGTCATGCCATCCCCCCGCCACGACACCACAGACCGCGACCGCGTCCTCGACGCGACCGATTTGGTGTCGCTCGTCGGCGAATCGGTGGCACTGCGGCAGAAGGGCCGCGAGCATGTTGGGCTCTGTCCTTTCCACGAGGATCACCGCCCGTCCTTCTCCGTCATCACGCACAAGGGACATGCGTTCTATCACTGCTTCTCCTGTCAGGCGAGCGGGAACGCCATCGACTTCATGGTGAAGTACCACAAGATGGAGTTCATCGAGGCGCTGCGATTCCTCGCGCAGCGAGCTGGGATTGAGCTTCGTCCGCGACAGGGAGATCACGGCCATTCTGGCAACGGTCAGGCAGTGTCCGCCCTGCGGCGCGCCAACGAAGCTGCGCTTCGGTTCTTCGTGCGGTGCCTTGCGGATCCGTCGCTCGGAGGTGCATCGGCGAACGCACTTGCGGCGCGTGGCATGGAGCCTGCCATGATCGAGCGTTTCGGGCTCGGTGCTGCGCCCGCCGCAGGTGATGCGCTGGTGGCTCATGTGGAACGCCTTGCAGCAAACCAGCGTGCGGGCGGCGACGACGGGCTCGAACCCGATGCGATCCGCGCAGCATTCGAGTCGGCTGGTCTCCTGCGTTCTCGCGGTGGACGCCTCGTCGATGGCTTCCGAAACCGCGTGATGTTCCCCATTCACGATGAGATCGGTCGCTGTGTGGCATTCGGCGCGCGTGCAATCGATCCCGAAGATCAGCCGAAGTACCTCAACAGTCCAGAGTCGCCCATCTTCCACAAGTCGCGATCGCTGTACGGCATTCATCTGGCCAAGCGCGCCATCATCGATTCGCGCACCGCCATCATCACGGAGGGGTACACCGACGTCATCGCCTGTCACCGAGCGGGCATCGAGAACGCCGTCGCGACGCTCGGTACGGCGCTCACGCGGGATCACGCGCGGATTCTGCAGCGGTTGTGCGACTCCGTCGTGCTGCTGTTCGATGGCGATGCGGCTGGTCAACGCGCGGCCGACCGTGCCCTCGAGGTGTTCTTTGCGGCTCCCATCGATGTGCGCATCTGCACACTGCCTGATCAACTCGATCCGGATGAACTGCTTCGCCAACCAGGTGGTCGTGCGCGTTTCGATGCAGCGATCGCCGCGTCGCAGGACGCGCTCGTGCATCTGGTCGGGCGTTTCCGCGGCGAACTGACGGAACGTTCCGGCATGTCTGCGCGTCAGCGGACGATTCAAGCGATGGTGTCGAAGCTTGCGTCCCTCGGGCTCGCGGGACTCGATGGACTCCGCCGCCGCATGGTGATCGATTCCATTGCGTCTGCCGCTGGCGTTCCCACGAGTGAGATTGAGGCTGAACTTGCACGATCGACCGTTCGGGTTCGCACCGACGGAACCGCAGTTGCGGACGCGGTCTCCGATGCTCCGATTGCAGAAGCGACGACCGCATTGGCGCGGGCGGAGCGCGAGTTTGTCGGACTGCTCTTGGCGTGGCCCGTGCTCGCCGCGTCCCGCATCGACACGGTCGATGGCGATTCGCTGCCGATCAGTGAGTTCATGATCCCCGCATCATTCACCGATGCCCCTGCCGCACGCGTCTACAGACCAGTGTTCGAGCGCATGGAAGCTGCATCTGCGTTCAATGTGCAGGATGTCCTTGCCGAGTTCGACGACGACATTGGCAAGGCATTCGTGACCACCCTCTTCCGGACCGCGCAGGAGCGTCACCCCGACGAGCCGAAGGCTCGCGAGGGGTTGGTTGCCGCTGCGCGGGCCCTGGAATGGACCCGTCGCAGGCATGCCTTGTCGGAACCTGCATTCGTTTCAACCCCAGAGGCTCTTGCCGAGCGGATCGCGCTGATCCGAGCGGCGGGGCCAAGACCCAGTGCTCTAGCCAGGAGAATCGATTCATGAGCCTCGTGCTTCAGGAACTGCATCCAGTCCTCCGTTCGCTCCTTCATGCCGGCCGCAAGCGTGGTTGGATCAGCTACGAGGAGCTCAACACCTGCCTGCCCGACGACTTCGTCGATCCGTACCAGCTCGATGAGTTGCTGGTGCTGATTGCCCAGAACGGCGTTGCGCTGATTGACGAGATCGAAATGCGCCGCGAATCGCGCAAGGCATTCCCTGCTGATCTGCAGACAGACCTTCGGTTCCTCCGAGACACCGACAAGAAGGTGCGAAAGGCCCCCGAGCACGCCGCAGCTGTTCCCGCGGTGCCGAGTGCTCCGCGCCCGCTCGTGGGTGCTGCTGCGACTGCGGTCGCCGCGGCTCGAGCCAAGCTGCGTCAGCAAGACTCCTTGCAACCCGGCGGTCCTGATGCGTTCGCGTCGGAAGACGATGGGCTCGACGACGATCTGCAAGGATCGCTGGACTTCGTGCAAGAGGCCATGCCCGTTCGCATTGACGATCCGATCCGCATGTACCTGACGCAGATGGGTTCGATTCCCTTGCTCACGCGCGAGGAGGAGATTCGTCTGGCGAAGAAGATCGAGATGAGTCGTTACATCTTCCGCCGGATGGTGCTCGAGAGCGACTACTGCGCACGGCAGGCGGTCGACATTCTGCAGCAGGTGCATGATGGTTCGCTGCCGTTCGACCGCACCATGCGCATTTCGACTGCCGAGTCGAATGCCAAGGATCGCATCGCTGCACGGATTCCGTACAACCTGAGCACCATTCGCCTGAAGCTCGAGCAGAACACGGGACTCTGGGCGCAGCTCGAAGAGGGTGATCTCCCTCCCGAACGCGCGGAGGTGGTGACACAGCGTCTCTGGGCGAATCGTCGGCGCGTGGCGACGCTGATCGAGGAGTGCTGCCTGCGGACTGGGCGCATCCAGCCTCTCATGCGCAAGCTCAATTCCGTGAACCGCAAGTGCGACGAACTGGCTCGCCAGATTGCCCAGGCCGATTCGGATCCTGCGAACCATGATGCGGACGATGTGCAGGTGCGCCGCGACGAGTTGCTCGGTCTGCAGGGACTGGTGCTCGAAACGCCGCAAGATCTTGCGAAGCGCGTGAAGGCGATTCAGCGCATTTTCGTCGAGCATGAACTGGCCAAGCGCGCGCTCTCAGGCGGCAATCTGCGTTTGGTGGTGTCCATCGCGAAGAAGTACCGCAATCGTGGTCTCCCCTTCCTCGACATCATCCAGGAAGGCAACACGGGACTCATGCGTGCGGTCGACAAGTACGAGTACAAGCGTGGCTCCACGTTCTCCACCTACGCGACGGGGTGGATCCGTCAGGCGATCACTCGCGCCATCGCGGATCATGCACGCACGATTCGAGTGCCCGTGCACATGATCGAGACGATGTCGAAGCTGCGGAACATTCAAAAGCACCTGCTTCAGGAGCTCGGACATGAGCCCAACCATGACGAGATCGCTGCGCGCGCCAAGATGCCTGTCGATGAGGTCAAGCGTGTGCTGAAGATTTCGCGGCATCCGATCTCCCTCGATCGCCCGGTGGGCGAGAGTGAGGATTCGCACTTCGGTGATTTCATCGAAGACGAGCGGCAGGAAGCGCCGAGCATTTCTGCCGCAAGCGAGATGCTGCGTGGGCGCATCAACGATGTGCTGAAGACGCTGACCTACCGGGAGCGTGAGATTCTCAAGCTGCGGTACGGGATCGGCGATGGTCACACATACACATTGGAGGAGGTCGGACGCATCTTCAAGGTGACGCGCGAGCGCGTTCGCCAAGTCGAGAGCAAGGCACTCCGCAAGTTGCAGCATCCCGTTCGCCGCCAGCGTCTCACCAGTTTCATGGAAGGTGAAGGCGAGACGGAAGGCACCATCGAACTGCCACCTGCGACCGACTGAACGGTCGCGAGGCTGCGTTGGAACATTCAGCGTGATGTGAGCGGTTCGCTGCGGGCTTCGCAGACGTACTTCCAGGCGAGGTACTCGTCGACCCCCCACCGACCGCCCTCACGACCGAATCCCGACCAACCGCGACCGCCAAAGGGCGCGTAGGCATCGCTGACCGCCGTCGTATTGCATCCGACGATCCCGCACTGCAAGTGCTTCGCCGCCCACGCCACGCGATCTGGGTCTGAGGAAAACGCATACCCCGCCAGTCCGTACGGTGTGGCGTTCGCCATGCGGATCATCGCATCGTCACTCTCCACCGATGCGATGGGTGCAAGCGGTCCAAATGTCTCCTCGTTGAAGCAGCGCATGGACGGCGTTGCGCCCGCGATGACCGTCGGTGCGAAGAACCGATCCACGCAGTGAGGAACGCGGACAGTGGCGCCGCCCGTCAGCACACGGCCGCCGCGATCGACTGCATCCTTGACATGCGCAGAGACGCGTGCAACGGCCTCATCGCTGATGAGCGGTCCCACACGGACGCCTGGCGTTCTGCCCAAGCCGATGGGCAGCGCTGCCGCAGCCGTGGCCAAGCGCTCGCCGAAGTCCTGGACAACGGATGCATGAACGATGAATCTGTTGGGGCAGATGCAGGTCTGCCCAGCCACGCGGAACTTGCCGAGGATCGCCGCATCGACCGCCCCCGAGATGTCCGCATCGGCAAAGACGAGGAACGGCGCGTGCCCGCCGAGTTCGAGCGACAGCCGCACGAGCTGCGTTGCCGCTCCGCGCATCAGCAGCCGCCCCACTTCCGTCGAACCCGTGAAGGAGACCTTCCGAACCCGACCATCGGCCAGCCAGGCATGGACAATGGGCTCGGGTGCACCCGTGATCACATTGAGGGCACCATCTGGAAGTCCCTCCACCACGAGAATCTCCGCCAGCGCCAACGCACTGAGTGGCGTTTCTTCGGCTGGCTTTGCGACCTGCGTACAGCCTGCGGCGAGTGCGGGCGCCGTCTTGCGCGCAAGCATGGCCAGCGGGAAGTTCCAAGGCGTCACCGCCGCGACGACGCCGATCGGCTGCGGTTCTGCAGACTGCACTCGACCGGACCGGCGCGGCGGGAGCACTTCCGTGTGCAGTCGACCGCACTCGTCGGCAGCCGAGTCGAAGTAGTCGGCGCTGTAGTCGACTTCGGCGAGCGACTCGGCGAGGGGTTTCCCGACCTCAGCGGTGATGATGTCGGCGAGTCTTTCCCGCTGAGCACGACTCCGGCTCGCACAGCGGCGCAGGAGGTCAGCCCGGACCGCCACGGGGGTGCCTGCCCACTTCGGGAGTGCAGCCGACGCGGCATCGACCGCAGCCCTGGCTTGATCGGCTGTTGCCGCTGGGACATGTGCGATCACCTCGCCGGTGGCGGCATCACGCACGGGCAGCGAAGCGCCGCCACACGGCTCCATCCAACGCCCACCAATGAGGTTTGAGCAGCGCACGGCTCGCAAGGTAGCAGCGGTAGACTTTCCCCATGGCGCGAGCGGTCGTCGATCCAATGGAACTTCGGCGCTTTGCTGCGGAACTGCGCAAGTTCAATCTGGACATGCAGGGCGGCATCGCCACGGTGCATGCGCGCCTCAACACGCTGCAGCAGACATGGCGCGATCAGGAGCAGCAGAAGTTCGCGGAGGAGTTTGAGCAGACGATCAAGGTTCTCCAGCGCTTGCTGAAAGCGAGCGAAGAGCACATTCCATTCCTCCTTCGCAAGGCGGACCGCATCGATGAGTATTTGCAGCAGCGCTGATGTGCCCCGTGGATTCCGGCGCCAACATCCGTGATACGAAGGCGATCTTGGATGCGAAGGCAGTCATCGTGAAGGCTGCGCGCAGCATCGCATCGGTCATCGAGGAGTCGCAGGCGGATTCGGAACGATTTGCGATGTGGTTGGCGGGTGAGGCGCAATCGGGTTGGGAACGCCAGGTGCGTCTTCGCACGACACGACTGAATGAGGCGCGCTCCGAACTGATGCGAAAGCAGATGCAGCCGACGGCGGATGGTCGACCGCCCTCAACGGTTGATGAGCGAAAGGCCGTCTCGCGCGCCGAGGCGGCACTTGCCTCTGCGGAGGATCGTTTGCGGCGGACTCGGTACTGGGTGATGGAGTATCCACGGGTCCTGGCGAACTTCCGTGCCGGCATGGGTTCTCTCGGGACATTCGTGGATCAGGTTGCACCTGCTGCGGTGTCCGCTCTGAACAGGATGGCGGAGTCGGTCGACGCATACCTTGCGGCGCAGAGCTCTCCCATCGTCGACGCACCCACCACGGATTCGGCTGTCGTGGAGTCCAAGGCATCGATGCGCCGATCCGGGAGTGACCTCACGGATGCGGATGGAGCATCTTCATGAGCGACTCTTCCCACAAAGCCAAACTCAAGGATGCCGTTCGTACCCTCCAGGCTCAGTGGAGCGTGATTCGAACCCAGTGGAATGATGCCCAGAGCGACCGTGTGCAGCATGAGGTCGTGGAGTGCGCGGAGGAATCCGTACGCTTGGCGATTCTTGCGCTGGACCAGCTTGGAGAGTCGATCGCCCGCGCCCGCAGCGAGTGCAGCGAAGGAGGTGGCCTGTGACTGAGCAGGCTGCCGCGACACATGGTCGATCTCCTTCGGCCGACATCGAACAGCGACCTCTGTCGGAAGTGGCACATGAGGTGGTTTCGCTCATCGTGTCATCCCCCGCAGCCCGCCTCGAGGCAGAGGCGTCGCTTGCCGCGTTCGTGCAGTCCGTCGAGCCACCCGAGCTGTCGCGGCATGGCTCGGAGCTGAAACGGTTGGAGGCAGCGCGGGAAAAACTTCGCGCAGAAGTGGATGGCAAGGCTGCAGCGGCATGGCAGCAGGCCACCGCTCGGCATGCGGCCAATGCAGCCAAGATCGACGAGGAAGAACGGCGCACGCTGGCACGCGCGGAGGATCAGCTCGAGTCCGAGATCGACAAGTTGCAGCGCCACATGGAGGAGAAGATCTGGACGGCGGATTCGATCTACGAAGAGCAGCAGCCCTCCTTCGAGAAGGAACACGAGGAGCGGACCAAACAACTTCAAGCGACCTCGGACGAAGCGCATGCCAGCCTCACCCGAGCTCGCGATCTCCTCGGTCGGGCGCTCGTGGTGCCCACGGTGGACGCGACTCCCCAAGCGCCGAGTCTTGGAGCCGAACCTCTGGCGGAGTTCACGGCCGCTGCATCCGCCGCGAATGAACTGTTGGGCCGCGTCCGCCGCAAGTCACTGGCGCTCATTCTGCGGAACAAGATTGCGCATGCGGCTGGGCTGTTGCTCCTGCTGCTGCTGGCGGCTGGGGTGGTGACATTCACGGTGGGTTGGCTGGATTGGACGGGACCGATCATCCTGGCAACTGCTCTTGCGCTCGGCGCGCTGTTGCAGGTCTCCATCTTTCTCTCGGCGGGTCGCGCCTTGCGTTCCACTGCGCACGAGGTTTCCAAGCAGCAAGCGCAGCTCACCCAACTGCTCAAGGCAATGCTGGCGTGGAGCGATGCCACGCGGTCGCGATTGTCGGAAGCGGCAAAGGAGCGACATGAGAAGGAGGTGGGAAGCGTGCGCTCGAGCCTTGCTGAACGGCGGCATGCGTTGCAGTCGCAGTTGCCGCAGCGACTCGAGCGTGTGAAGGCGGCCGCCGCTGAACTTCGCGCGAAGAACGATGGACAACTGCGGCAGATCCAAGCAAGTTCAGCCGCCTCGGTGCAAAGCTTGATGAACCAGATCGACGCTCGGCATGCGAGTGCGCTGCAGAGTGAGATGGATCGCCATGCCGCCCGAACCCGAGAAATCGCAGCCGTTGTCGAAGCGCGTCGTTCCGAGTTCTGCGCCGCATGGCAGACGGCACAGGGGCAGGTGGTTCGAGACCTCCGGTGGCTCGGCGATCGAGAGCATCGGCAGTTCCTTCCATGGAACGATCCCATGTGGGAGCGCTTTGATGGCTGCACCGAGCCGCAGAATGCCATCAGCCTTGGACACATCACGATCCCGCTCCACTCGATCAAGGGGGCGTTGCCGGTGGCGTCGGAGTTGGCGTGGCCCGCCGGCACGCCACGCATCGTTCACGTGCCGGTGACGCTGTCGATTCCGACGCAGGCATCGCTGCTGATTGAGGCTGGGATGGAGGGGCGCGAAGCAGGCATTGCCCTGCTCCAGGAGTCGATGCTTCGGCTGTTGACGATGCTGCCGCCCGGCAAGGCCCGATTCACGATCTTCGATCCAGTCGGACTCGGCGAGAGCTTTGCTGCATTCATGCATCTCAGTGACGACGCGGAGCACTTGGTCGGCGAACGCATCTGGACCGATCAGCGGCAAATGGAGCAACGGCTGGCCGATCTCTGTGAGCACATGGAGACGGTCATCCAGAAGTTCCTGCGGAATGAGTACGCCGATCTCGCCGCGTACAACCTCCAGGCGGGAGAGATTGCCGAACCCTATCGCTTTCTCGTCATGGCCGACTTCCCCGTCGGTCTCAACGAGAGTGCGCTTCGGCGACTCCACAGCATCATCACGAGTGGGGCTCGGTGCGGCGTCTTCACGCTTCTGCTGCACGACTCGCGGCAGCCCGTTTCAAGCGAGCTGGATCTGCGGGACCTTCGATCACGTGCCCTGAACCTGATGTGGCAGTCAGAACGGTTTGTCGTGGCCGGCACGCCACTCGAGCCTTTCCCCTTCACGGCGAGAACGCCGCCGGCCAATGATCGAGCGACTGGACTGCTGAAGCGCATCGCTGCCTCGGCGAAGCGCGCCAAACGGGTCGAGGTCCCCTTCTCCGTGATTGCCCCACACGCCGCGCGGCGGTGGTGCGAGACCACCGATGAGTCGATCACCGTTCCGCTCGGTCGTTCTGGTGCCACTCGCTTGCAGTCGCTCGCGCTCGGATTCGGCACGAGCCAGCATGCGCTCATCGCGGGAAAGACAGGCTCGGGCAAGTCAACGCTGTTGCATGCGTTGATCACGAACCTCGCGCTGCGATTCTCTCCGGATCAGGCGGAGGTGTGGCTGATCGACTTCAAGAAGGGTGTGGAGTTCCGCACCTATGCGGCGCACGGCCTGCCGCACGCGCGTGTCGTCGCCGTCGAAAGCGACCGAGAGTTCGGACTGTCGGTCCTGCGCGGCTTGGATGTCGAACTGCGCCGGCGCGGAGACCTGTTCCGAGGAGTCGGCGTCCAGGATCTTGCAGGGTTCCGTCGAGCACGGCCGGCAGAGCGAATGCCGCGGGCCCTGTTGATCGTCGATGAGTTCCAGGAACTGTTCACGGAAGATGACAAGGTCTCCGAGGAGTCGGGGCTCCTGCTCGACCGACTTGTCCGACAGGGTCGCGCGTTCGGTATCCATGTGGTTCTCGGGTCACAGACGCTGGGCGGTGCTTACTCGATCGCGCGGGCAACCATGGGGCAGATGGGCGTTCGCATCGCGCTTCAGTGCAACGAGGCGGATTCGCAGCTGATCCTTGCCGATGACAATGTCGCTGCACGATTGCTGTCGCGGCCTGGAGAGGCGATCTACAACGATGCAGGCGGGCTGGTGGAGGGAAACAATCCATTCCAGATCGTGTGGCTTGCGGATGCGGATCGAGATCGCCTGCTCGATGAGGTGCGTGCGCTGCAGCAAACGCATCCGTGTGCGCCCCGACCTGCGATGATCGTGTTCGAAGGAAGTGCGCCCGCGCTGCTCGAAGCCAATGCGTTGCTGCAGGAAGCAGCCGCGCGGCGTGGGCGCGAGATGGTGCTTGCACCGAAGTTGTGGCTCGGGGATGCCGTTGCGCTGCAGGAGCCGACCTGTGTTCCGCTGCGGCGTCAGTCTGGCAGCAACCTGATGGTGGTTGGGCAACGGGAAGATGCGTCCGCGGGTGTCGCTGCGGCAGCGCTGGTTGCCATGGCTGCGCAGTGCGGATCGGATGCGCGCGTGGTATTGCTCGATGGAACGCCAGTCGACGATGCAGCGTTCGAGAAACTCGCGGGACTGCGCCGTGATCTCGGTGTGCGTGGCGACAGCGGTGGGTTTCGCGAGGCGGATGCGCTCGTCGGCCAGGTGGCGGAGGAGATGCGTCGTCGCACGGCAACGGGCGAGTCAAGGCTCGAACCCATCCTGCTCATCATCCACAATCTGCACCGATTCCGATCCCTTCGCCGCAACGAGGATGACTATGGATTCGGCTCTGGTGGGTCCGCGGCGCTCAGCACCGACAAGGTGCTGTCGGAGATCCTTCGCGATGGACCGACCGTTGGCGTTCATGTGCTTGTGACGGTGGACACTGCGACGAATCTGGCGCGTTCCATCGACCGGAACTCACTTCGCGAGTTTTCATGGCGGGTGCTTTTCCAAGTGAGCGCGACAGATTCCAGCACGCTCATCGACTCCCCCGCTGCGAGCAAGCTGGGGCCCCAGCGGGCGCTCCTGCATCAGGAGGATGCCGGCACGCAGGAGAAGTTCCGCCCCTATGCATTCCCCACGGGATCGTGGATTGCGCGGATCGCAGTGACCCCCTCCACTCCATAGGCGGCTCCTCCGCGGGCGGGTGCTCATCGGCTGAAAACCGCTGTTTCGTCGTCAGCACGTTCATCAGTGGATCTGATCTCGAGACACTGACGAAGACAGCGCGACTGCCGCTGCGCGATGCAGTCACGATCTTTGGGCTCGGTGCGGTCCTCGACACATGGATCACCGGTCGGTGCCCGTTCACAGGCGGGTCTCGCAAGCAAGGAAGTCGTCGAGCAGGTGATACGCGAGGAGCTACCCGCACGCGGATGGCAGTGTTTTCCCCGGCGGTTGCTTTGGCGGTTACCCTTTCGCCTGCATCGGGCGCTTAGCTCAGCTGGCTAGAGCACTGCCCTTACATGGCAGGGGTCACAGGTTCGAATCCTGTAGCGCCCACTGAATGATGGAACACTGAGGTGGGAGGACTCAGCCGTTCACGACAACGGGGCCCCGCGGGTGCGGCGGCAGAAGCCGCCTGAGCATCAGCTGTCGTTTGGTCGAATCACGCGAAAGCCGATCATGCCGTGGGCGAACGAGGTCGGACCTTCGCCGCGCGCAGAGATTCGGCAAGAATCGGCGTCATAGCCGCAGCCGCCGCCACGGATGGGTCGGTACCCGCCAGTGATGGGGCCGGTCGGATCAACGACTGGACTGTACGAGTAGTAATCGGCCGCGTAGCGATCTCGCGTCCACTCCCAAACATTCCCAGTCATGTCGTGGAGCCCAAAGCCGTTGGACAACTTGCCGCCGCCCACTTGCGTTCCATAGAGCGGATCACCGGGAACCGTGTTGTACCAAGCAGTGCTCGGCAAGATCGCCGGATCATCCGAACCCTCGGGCTGGGCTGCAGTGCCGTGGTAGGTGGTCGAAGTTCCTGCGCGCGCTGCATACTCCCACTGAGCCTCCGTGGGCAACATCATTCCCGTGGCGTTCATGAACCCCTGGATGTTGTTCCAAGAAACCCAGTCGACTGGGCGATCCATCGAGCCTGGAAACTGCGGTGCCTGAAAGTAGCTCGGGTTGTAGTTCATCTGCGCGATCCACTGCGCTTGAGTGACCTCGAACCGGCCCATGTAAAAGCTGCTGCTGATGGTGACTGGGTGGAGTGGGTACTCGTCCTCGTAACACCCACTGGGAGTCGGACATCCCATCATGAAACTGCCGCCAGGGACGAGCAGCATTTCCATCTGTGTGAGATTGTCTCGCACGCGCCACGCGAAACCGCTCTGTTCGATTGCGAGTCGGATCGCTCGGTCGTAGATGACGGCTGGGTCTGGTACAGCTTCGATCACAGTTGCCCAATCGGGAACGATGACGCAGGTTCCCCAACTGCCAAGCAGAAGCGTCAGGTCGGAGCCGTTGACGCTCCCATCGTTGTTGAGATCGGTGATGTACTGACCTTGCCCATTGCTGCCCCACGCCGACAGCATGATGCCAAGATCGCTTCCGGTCACGGAGTTGTCTCCATTGACATCGCCAGGGCAGTCAGCGAGGGCGGGCACGCCGCCACATGTCACGGTCGCGGTGAGCGCAACGATGTTGAAGATTCTTGGGGGCATTTCGAAAGAATAAAGCCACCATCGCAGGGATCAAGTTCGGGGTGCAACATTGACGGAACTCTCACTTGAGCCCGCTCCCGAGCTACTTCAACGCGTTTCGGGCCACGCGGAACCCAAGCCCAGGACTCGCGCCCGCGGGGGAATTGGTCCCACGCCGAGACGAGCGGCACATGTTGGACCCCGACCCGTGGTTCCCGCCGCGGATCACTTTGTCGAATCCGTCCGCGGCTCCCGTGGGATCGATCACCGAATCCGATGTGAAGGGCGTGTACCAGTCCTGCACCCACTCATACACATTGCCGATGGAGTCATGAAGTCCAAGGGCGTTCGGGGCCTGGAGTCCGACCGGTCGGGTGGCCTGCCACGCATTGTCGAAGTACCACGCAATGTCGAGGAGGGGTCCATAGCGAGAACCCGTTGTTCCAGCTCGACACGAGTATTCCCACTCTGCTTCGGTTGGAAACCGCATGCCTGTTGCCATGCAGAACTGCTGCGCAAGATTCCAGGAGAGGTTCTCGACCGGGCGAGTTGCGGCGTCGGGATCGCTTGCCGACTGACTCGGGTTGAATGGCATGACCCGCGACCATTGCTCCTGAGTCACCTCCGTGCGCCCCATGTAGAACGGAGTGGTCAGTGTCACCCAGTGCCGCGGCAGTTCAGACGAGTAGCCCTCCTGGTCACCGATGCTGCGCCCCATCAGGAACGACCCGGGCGGCACGAGCACGAGTTCAATCTGGGCCCACCAGTCGCGCACCAACCATGGAAGGTCAAGCGAGCGCACCGCACTTTGGATGGCAGGATCCGTGACGATGGATGCTGGCGGATTCCACTGCAGGATTTCAGCCCATGGCAGTGGACTCGTGGGACAGTCTCCCCAAGCACCGAGGAGGATCGTGAGGTCTGAACCGCCCACGACACCGTCGCCGTCGATGTCGCAGCCGCTCAAGCCGCCATCGGTGCCCCATGCACCAAGCAGAGCCGTCAGGTCGAGTCCATTTGTCGCACCGTCCACAACGAGATCGCTGCGGCACGCCGAGCCCGCGATGGCAAGGGAAACGGTCGCAACAGCCATCGCTGCGCCGACAACGCAAGTGCAAGGTGTCATCGTCCGTCCCATGGCGAAACGGTAATCGCAGTGGCGCACGTTGCAAGAGGCGCGGTTCAATTCCTCGGTCTTTCTGGATGATCATGACACGGACGCAGCAGCGAGGCGGCTCCCTGAGGTATCGTCCGAGGCGGTCCTGCACGAGCACCAAAGGCCGCCATGAGCAAGTTGCCACTCCTGCGCTGCGTTGCCACCCTGCTTGCCTTTACGGCGGGCGCGTGTTCCAACATCGAACGGGCTGATCCGACCGTTGCGCCGACACGCGCGGAACGACCACCCATTCCACTCGATGTCGATCCGATCATGCGCGGAACGGTGGCGAGTGAAACGGTGGTTGTCGGCTATCAGCCGGTGGTTGTCCGCGGCTACGGCTTCGTGGTGGGGCTGAAGGGAACGGGCAGTCGCACGGCCCCTGCTGAGGTACGGCAATACATCCTTCGGGAAATGCTCCGGTACGGTGTGGGCGATCAAAGCGAGGGACTTGGGGGCGTGCAGCCTGAACAACTCCTGAACTCGGAGGACACTGCGATCGTGATCGTGGAGGGAGTTGTTCCCGCGGGCGCACCGAAGGGAACGGCCTTTGATGTGCGGGTGTACGCCTCGCCCGGAACGAGCACCACGAGCCTCGAGGGTGGCACCCTGTGGACCACCGGGCTTCGACCAGGTGTGCTGCTCGTTGGCAGCCGTGAAGTGCGCTCGGTCGCGGAGGCGAAGGGACCGATCATCGTCAATCCCTTTGCGGATGATTCCGACCGCGCCCAGTCGCTCGTCAATCAGTTGAGCGGACGGGTGCTCAACGGCGGCAAGACGCTGAAGTCACTGCCAGTGAAGTTGGTGATGGCCACGCCGAGCCACTCGCGTGCACGGCTGATCGCGAGCGCCATCAATTCGAACTTCCCGCGCGAGCCTCGGCAGCGCGGCGATACGGCTCAGGGCAGAACGGGCGAACTGATTACGGTGGATGTACCGCCCTCGTGGCATGCGCGCAGCGATGAGTTTGTCGAGATGCTTCGGCATACCTCCATCAACGTAGGGCCGATCGATGCGACCGCATCGGAGATTGCGCGTGCGGTCGTGAACAACCCCGGCGGAGCGCAGGCAGCAAGCATGCGTTGGCAGGCGCTCGGACCGAAGAGTCTCACCTCGATTCGCCCTCTGTACGACTACCCAGAAGAGCAACCGCGATTCGCTGCATTGCAGGCAGGCGCGCGCCTGGATGATCCGCTGGTGGTGCCCCCACTGCTCGACATGGCAAAGTCGGGAAGCGCCGAACTGCGCGTCCCAGCCATTCGACTGCTGGAGCGGATGAGCATCAATCCTGCCATCGACCTGGGGCTGCGTCCGCTGCTGGAAGACAGCGACATTGACATTCGACTGGCTGCCTATGAGGCTCTGCGAAAGCGCGGCGATCCGATCGTGACGAGCAGCATGGTGGATGAGAAGTTCCGACTGGATGTGGTGCCGAGTCAGCATCCGATGGTGTACGTGTCTCAGTCGGGGAAGCCGTCGATCACGGTGTTTGGCAGTGATCAGACGCTGAAGGCTCCGATGAGCCTGCGAACATGGGATGGCAACTTGCTGATCAAGGTGGACGAGGGAGAGGATTTCGCAACGATTTTCTTCCGCCCCGCGTCCGGCATGGAAGCACGCGTGGACAAGTGCTCGCTGAAACTGCATGAGCTGATCCGTTTCCTCGGGCACACCAAGACGACGGACCGGCCCGCTCCGGGAGCCGGGATGACCTACAGCCAGACCATCGGTGCGATCTACGCGCTCTCCTCCGAAGGGGCGATTCCTGCGTCTTTCAAGGTGGAACAGGACCGAATCATCGCGGCGATTGCGAAGGCTGGACAAGAGGCGGAACGGACCGATCGACCCGAGTTCATCGAAGACGAGGATGTCACCTCCGACCAGCCCGCATCGGCCGCTGCGATGGTTCCTGGACTGACTCCGACTCAGGGCGTTCCAACTGGTGGTGGAAAACCCGCCAAGAGTGATCCAAAATCGGGTACCGTGCCGAGGTGAGTAGTGCTGAAGCCCCGTGTCGGGGCGGCTCTTCACGGACGATGAGCCACCAGCGTTGCGACAGGAGGTCGGAGTGAGACTATCCAAACTCGTTCTCAGCGGTTTCAAGAGCTTTGCCGATCACACCGAGTTTCGGTTCGATGAACCGATCATCGGGGTCGTGGGCCCCAATGGCTGCGGCAAGAGCAATGTCGTGGACGCCATCAAGTGGGTGCTCGGAGAACGCAGCGCCAAGAGCCTGCGCGGCGGTGCGATGATCGATGTGATCTTCGCTGGAAGCGCCGTGCGCAAGCCGATGGGTTCGGCAACGGTATCGCTGGTGTTCGAGAATCCCGTGCTTGCGACGCCTGTCCAGCGGAGCGAGGCGGATGCGGAGGGCGGTTTCGACGATGGCGATTTGCAGACGGGAGAGACGGGAGCATCGCTCGTCCGGCGCCATGAGGTTTCGAATCGTGCGTTGCCAGTCGATGCAGACGAAGTGGCGGTGACGCGCCGCCTCGACAGCGATGGACGGTCGGAGTACTTGATCAACGGGCGCAAGGTGAGGCTGCGCGACATCAAGGAGCTTTTCATGGACACGGGCATCGGCACGGATGCCTATTCCATCATCGAGCAGGGGAAGGTTGCGGCTCTGCTCGAAGCCAATCCTGCGGAGCGACGTGCGATTCTCGAAGAGGCGGCGGGAGTGGCCAAGTTTCGAGCGCGCAAGGAAGAAGCGGCACGCAAGTTGGAAGCTGCCGAGCGGAACCTGGTGGTGATTCGCGAGCAGTTGTCCGGTGCGGAAAGGCGGCTGCGGATTGTGCGAGGTCAGGCGGAGAAGGCCAAGCGCTTCGTGGAACTGGATGGGCGGCGCAAGGCGCTTCGGCACGCCGTCATCTTGGATCAGTATCACGAGCAGCGCACGCGGTTGGCAGAGTGCGGTGTCGCGGTGGATGCTGCGGCGGCTGCACGCGATGGGCTCACGGTTGCGATCGAGCAGGCAGAGCACGAGAAACGTGAGCGGGAAAGTGCGCGCGATGCCGTGATGCAGCAGCAGCAGCGTCTCGAGCGAGATCGCCTCGAAGCGGCTGCGGCAGTCAAGCAATCGCAGCAACGGATCGAGTTCACGGAGACGGCCATTCGCGATACGCGGGCATCGCTGCAACAGGATGCTGCAGCCATGGGCGCACTCGATGCGCGCGTCGCCCAGCATGCGCTTGCACTCGACCAGCTGAAGGAAGGCGTCGCCCGCGCGAGCGAGCAGGTTCGTCTGTGCGAAGAGCGGATGGGTGCGCTGGAGGAGGCGCGCGCCACCTGCGCTGCGGAGGCGGCTTCTGCCCGGAGTGCGGATCTTCAGTGGCGTGAACAGCATCTTGCGCTTGAGCGGGAGAGCGCGCGATTGGAGGCGCGGCGTCATGCTGCGAAGGAGCGGATGGAAGGTGTCGCCGCAGAAACGCAGCGGCTGCAATCACGAGGCAGCGAGCTGGAGCGCGAGTCAGGAGTGCAGGTGCAAGCGCGTGATGCGGCGCGCACAAGACAGGCAGAGGCGCAGGCTCGCGCCGATCAGCTGCAAGCACAGGTCTCTGCGGAGTTGCATTCCGTGGAGAGTTACGGCGAGGAGGGTGTGGAGATTGCCGAACGCCTGACCGCCGTTCGTGAGGAACGAACGCGAATGGAGAGTCGGCGGGCGCTGCTCGAGGAGATGGAAGCATCGCGCGAGGGTCTCGGTGGCGCCACGCGTTCCGTTCTTGCGGACTCCGAGCGTTTCCCGGGGGTGCGTGGTGCACTCGGCGACCTCCTGTCCACCGATCGCATTCATGCGGTGGCGGTCGAGGCAGTCCTCGGCGGATGGCTGGAGTGTCTGGTCGTGGATGGGGGCGCCTTGGCGTCGGTGGATGGCGGCGATGGATCCTCCCTCAGCGGTACTCCCCTGCTTGCCCACGCCCGCGAACTCGATGGGCGCGTGACATTTGCCCCCGCCGCTACGCACGCGCATCATCCTGCACCGAAGGAAACCATCGCGGGTGCTCATGCACTTTCGTCCGTCATTCGAGTCTCGGGCGGTGTGCAAGGACTGGTCGATTCGCTGCTGCACGGCGTGTGGCTTGTGCCCGATGTCGTCGAAGCGCAAAGGGTGTGCGCACTGGGCGGCAGTGGCACGCGCTGCGTGACCATCGCGGGCGATGTCGTGGACTGGCTCGGAGCGGTCACGGTCGGCAAGTTGAGAGGCGGTGGCGGCGGCTCGGTCATTCGGCGTGCGGAGCTCAGCGAGCTTTCCGAGTCCACGCGCGCACTTGCCTTGCGCATGGCGGAAGTCCAAGCAGAGGCGAACCGCGTCGCAGAGCTCGGCAGTGCTGCGCAGGTGCGATCGGATGGGTTGGACCGCGATCTGCAATTGGCGCGGCGTGCTGCCATCGAGGCGGAGTTCCAAGCGGACCGAGCGGAGCAACTGATGACGCGCGTCGAGCGCGAGCGTGCGGCGCTGCGGTTCAGCGAGTCGGATGCCGCGCGGCGTCTGGCGTCGGCGCAGGAGGAGTGGAATCAGATCACCGCGCGCATCGAAGCCGCTGCGGCCGAACTCGCCGCCGCCGATGGCAACGCATCGAAGGCACGCGCGGATGCATCGAAGGCCCAGGCGCGGCTCGATTCCGCGCAGGAAGCGCTCGGTGCAGCCAAGCTGGATCTCGGTACGGCAACGAGCGCGCTCCATGTTGCGCGCAGCGAGTGGTCCCTGACGGAGACCGCACTCACCGAGACGCAGCGCCAGCGAGTCACCGCTGAAGATCAACTGCGTCGCCGCGAGGCACACATCGAGACACTCGAGGAGTCGATCACCGAGACTCGATCGCAGGTTGCCGTGTCGCAACAGCGGCACGATGCGGTCGCGGTGCAGCTGGCCGACCTCGCGCAACAGCTTGCACAGGCGGTGCTGTCGAACGATCAGGCCGGCGAGTCCTTGCGGGCGATACGCGAGCAGGCTGCCGACCGTGAGCGCGCGTGGAGTGAAGCGGAACTTGCGCGCCGAGAGTGTGCCATGCGGCTCGACACCCTGCTGGGTCAGGCTCGCGATGAACTGGGCGTGGAACTGGAGACGCTGTGGGATTCGCATGTTGCCGAGCGCGAATCGGGAGCCTTTGTCCTGACCGACCGTTCCATCGCGCTGCAGGAGGCAGAGCAACTGCGCGAGGAGATTCGCACGCTTGGAAATGTGAACCTGGATGCGATGGCGGAACTCCAGGACTTGGAGACCCGCACCGCGGACATGGCGAATCAACTGGTCGACATTGACGCGGCGAAGGGGCATCTCGAGCGCCTCGTGACCGAGCTCGATGCGACGAGCCGAGTGCGCTTCGAGGAGACCTTCAACACGGTGCGCGAGAACTTCGGTGGAACCAACGGCATGTTCCGCCGACTCTTTGGCGGCGGGAGTGCCGACATGTATCTCCTTCCCGGCGAGGATGGGCAGGTCGACTGGCTGCAGTCCGGCATCGAGATCCGTGCCAAGCCGCCCGGCAAGGAGCCGCGGGTCATCACGCAACTTTCAGGCGGTGAGAAGTCGATGACGACCGTTGCGCTGCTGCTGGCGATTTTCAAGAGCAAGCCAGCCCCCTTCTGCATCCTCGACGAAGTCGATGCCGCGCTCGACGAGGCGAATGTGGAACGCTTCTGCCACGCGCTCAACGGATTCCTCGATCAGAGCCACTTCATCGTCATTACGCATCACAAGCGGACGATGCAGGCATGCCATCGCCTGCATGGCGTCACGATGCCGCAGCGTGGCGTGTCCAAACGAGTCACCGTCCGCTTCGAGCAGGTCGGTGTGGGTGGGCGGATCGCAGACTCTGCATTGGTGGACGACGGCGATTCGGCTGACGCTTCCAACGCAGTGGCGGAGCGCCTCGCGCGGACTGCGGCGCAGAACTAGGAAGGGCAACCGCTCGCGGTTTCCGATGCGACAAAAGTTCCACGGGTGCTGTCCTTGCGGACCCCCGGGAAGCGCAGGGCCTGCCCGTGCAGGACGGCATAGACGCCAGCGGGAAGGAGCTGTGTCGCCAGGATGGCCTCCGTGAGGTTCTGCAGGGCATCCGTGGTACGGAGTTCGTAGGGGCGCATCGCGCCTGTCAGCACGACGGGTATCTGCGGCGCCGATGGCCCTGACCAGCGCGCATGGAGCGCTTCGCCCGTCACCGCGAGTCGATCCGTGCCATGCACAATCAGAATGCCGTCATGATGCGCCGCAGATTCCGCCGCGGCAGACACGATCCGCTGATGGTCGTCCACTGTCATGTCCAGGCTGTCCTTGTTCATCAACGCAAGCCGCGCCACATGAACGCGCGGCAGTTGGAGGGACGCCAGCATGACATCGAGCACGCTGACATGGTTTCCCATCGTTCCTGCAAGTTCGCAGTATGTCTTTTCGATCGTGCCGCCTGTCGAGATGATGAGGAGTCGGAACATGGAAGGGGTGTCTCGGGGTGAAGTGAATCGCGAGCAATGGCGTCAGTGGTCCCTGCTGCGGGCAAGGTCCATGGTTTCTTCGGGGTGGCACATGCCATGGCCGCATGCGCAGAGCGAGAGGGATACACGAGCATGTCTCGCAAGATCAGTGCAGTGCAGTTCGACCGTTCCACGCAGCCATCCGCCATCCTGGTCGCGGCGAGCGATCACGGCGGGGAGCACCTGCATTTCTGCACCGTCGGAACCCACGAGGCGAACTCCCCCGACTCGCTGATCGGTGGATCGCACTTCCAGTCCGATCGGAATCTCGAGCCACAGGGAATCGGCACTTCGCCAGGCTTCAATCCCAAGGCGCGATCGAACGCGGCCGAGTGGTGGCTGGGGCGTTCGGGTGGATTCGGCAAACACCTCTGGGATCAGCGTGCCCCACTGCTCCGTCAACGGCAGCGAGAACGCCAGCGCAAGCGGCGTGCGGTTCATGGTGGACGCGACAGCGCGTGCACTGCGCAGCAGATCACTCCGAAGGTCCGCACAGCCACATCGACCGAGAAGTTCGGTCATTGCATGCAGCATGGTGCTTGTCCCCGAAGCCACTGCGCCATCCTGCCGCGAGGATGGTCGCACATGAAGGAGGGCATCGCCTGCCTGCGCATCGCTCCAGCGAGCGGTGTCTTCCGTGAAAAAGAGGCGGCGTGCATCGGCGTACATTTCCGATGCGCGAGTCAACCAAGACACATCCGTCGTTGCCTCGCTTGTATCGATGCATGCCTGCATCAGGGCGGCAAGATCCTCCAGCGCCACTTCGGTGGACGCATGTCCCTGACGCCAGCAACGCAGCCATTCTCCATGCGGACGCAGGTGTTGGAATGTCCATTCCAGCGCAGATCTGGCGCGCTCTCCGTGTTCGGGTCGCTGCAGCAAGACGGCACACTTGGCGAATGCGCTGATCATCCAGGCGTTCCAGCACAGAATCACCTTGTCGTCACGGATCGGTTGTGCCCAACCTTGCCTGGTGTGGTGAAGCGCAGCCAAACCACGGCGAAGACGCTCGTCCGCTGCCGCTGCCACATCGGAGCAGCGGATCACCCATGCGGGCGGATCTTCGGGGTGGTGTGGATCGCGGAAGTTTGCAGCGCCCTCCAATCCAAGCGCATTCAGCACGAACGCGCAGTCCGAATCGTCCAAGCCGTGTGCTCGGAGGGACTCGCGCGCTGCCGGCGGACGCCACACATGCCCTGCCCCCTCCCGGTGATCGACATCTGCGTCGAGCGCGCAGAAAAATCCTCCGCGAGGCAGCGAAAGTTCGCGGTCCACGAAGGCGAGGAGTCGTTCACAGACTTCCCCAAGCCAGACATCGCCACCCCGCCCGCCGTACCGGGCATAGAGCGGCGCGAGTTGGGCTTGGTCGTACAGCATCTTTTCGAAGTGTGGCACCGTCCACGACTCATCGACGGCGTATCGGTGAAAGCCCCCCGCCACATGATCATGGATGCCCCCAAGCGCCATGCGCGTGAGCGTGTGCCGGACCGCGTTCTGCGCGGATGGACTGGGATCGCCCGCGAGCAGCCGAATCAACGAGGGCTGTGGGAACTTCGGAGCACCTCCAAAGCCCCCCTCCTCCGCGTCGAAAGACTGCAGGAGTGCGTGCCGAGCGCGCGCGAGAGCGTTGGCAGAAACTGCCGCAGCGGGATCAGTTGGCGCCATCGCATCGGCAACTGCGACGGAGAGTCGGCGCGCTTGCTCGAGCAAGTCTGCGCGGCGCGTCCGCCATGCCTGTGAGATGGCAGTGAGCACCTGCGTGAAGCTTGCGCGACCGAATGCCGGCTGCGGCGGAAAGTATGTGCCGACGAAAAACGGATGTCCCGCTCGCGGCTCGAGGAACGCCGTGAGCGGCCAGCCTCCGCTCGCGCGACCCTCGGTGGCTTCCGTGAACAGCTGACACGCCTGCATCGTCAGGTCATCGACAGCCGGGTGCTGCTCGCGGTCCACCTTGATGCACACGAAGTCAGCGTTCATCTGCTGCGCCGTTTCGTGGGACTCGAAGCTCTCGCGCGCCATGACATGACACCAATGGCACGTGGCGTAGCCGATGGACAGCAGGATCGGGACATCGCGCCGCCTTGCCTCTTCGAATGCATCGGCGCCCCACGGCCACCACTCGACAGGGTTGGCCGCATGCTGCAGCAGGTAGGGGCTATGGCTCGAGGCCAATCTCGACGAACTTCGATCTGCGGATGCCGTCACGGGTTTTCGGGCAGGGTTGGGGAACCAATGGCAAAGTGAAGCACTGCAGTGGACCGATACTGTAGTCGTGGCGTCGCTCGTTCTCTTGGTCCTTGCCGTCATCGGCTGCGTGCTGATCCTGTGCGGAGGCAGACTGCTTCCGCTTGTTGCGGCACTGACCGGTGCACTGTTGGGCTGGATGCTTGGTGGTGTCGTGCAGGCGGCGGTCCTGCCAGACTGGCCTCCCCTCGTGGGCGCAGGCCTGAGCGCGCTTGCCGGGGCTGCCCTCGGCGCGCTTTTTGTGCGCATGGCGGTAGCACTCGGATTCGCCGCCGCGGGTGCGGTGCTCTTCACATTGCTGGCAGGACTTCTCGTGGAGCGCGGCATCGCGCCGACCCAGTTGCCGATGCAGGCCGATTCCGTCGTCGCAGCGGGATTGCCAACAGACGCACCGCAGTCGATTCGAGCCGCACGCCGCGGTTTGAGCGGCGCAGTCTGGGAGATCGTGGGCGATGCGCGAGGACAGTCGCGTGCCGAGGGGGCGATGCCGGCCCTCGCCGGTGCGGGAAGTCGTTTGGGCCTCCTCGTTCACGAGCGTCTCGAAGGCGTTCCTGCGCCAACACGAACCTTTCTGATTGCAGCGACTTCAGCGGGAGCTGCCATCGGATTTGGGATCGGTCTCCTTTTCGCGCGTGCTGCGAATGCCGCGGCGGCTGCAATCGTTGGAGCGATGCTGTTGCTCGGCTGCGGGATGCCGCTCTTGGAGGGTTGGTTGCCAGCTCTGCGTGCTCCGGCACACCCGCTTGGATGGATCTTCCTTGGTGCCGCGCTTGCCGTGGCGGGCTGGGCGTTTCAGATGCGCCCCTCCACCCTGCCCAAGGTGCAGGGACAGGATCCACACGCCACGACCTGACTGCTGCAGCCGCGCCCCTATGCTTTCGTGCGCCGCATGGATCATTTTCACTACAAGAACCAATCGCTACACTGTGAGAGTGTTGCCGTGCACACGATCGCGGAAGCCGTCGGCACACCCTGCTACATCTATTCGGCCCAAACGCTGAGCGAGCACTACACGAGACTGCAGGAAGCGTTTTGCGTACTCGATCCCCTGATCTGCTACTCGGTGAAGTGCTGCTCGAATGTTGCGGTGCTTTCGCTGCTTGCATCGCATGGGGCTGGCATGGATGTTGTTTCCGGCGGCGAGCTCTTCCGCGCCACGAAAGCTGGCGTGCCGCCCGAGCGGATCGTGTATGCAGGTGTCGGCAAGAGCGACCGCGAGATCGAAAGTGCGCTGCGCGCGAACATTGGGATGTTCAATGTGGAAAGCGAAATGGAGTTCGAGAATCTCGCGCGGATCGCGCGGACCCTCGGCGTTCGTTCGTCTGCGGCGCTCCGTGTCAATCCCGATGTCGATCCCCAAACGCATCGGTACACCACCACTGGAAAGCGAGAGAGCAAGTTTGGCGTCGATCTCGAGCGAGCAGTCGCGTTCTTCGGAGCGTACGGAGCGGATCCACACATCGCGCTCTCGGGCATCCACCTGCACATCGGTTCGCCCGTGTACTCCACGGACCCGTACCTCGAGAGCGTTCGCAAGGCGCTCGCCTTGATCGATGACCTTGCGCAGCGCGGCTTCCGAATCGGCACGCTCGATCTCGGCGGCGGGTTTGGTGCCGATTACGAGAGCGATCAGTCGCCGCTCGCCGCGGACTATGCATCCGCGATCGTGCCATTGCTGCGAGACCGCGTTCGCGCGGGGCTTCGCATCGTGCTCGAGCCTGGGCGCACGATCGCTGCGAATGCTGGCATTCTGCTGACGCGGGTGGAATATGTGAAGCACTCGGGGGATCGCCGCTTCGCCATTTGCGATGCGGGCATGAACGCGCTGCTTCGCCCATCCCACTACGGTGCGTTTCACTTCGTCTGGCCCATCCAACCCGCTGCGGGAATGGTGCCGCCGCGCCGCGCTCGGGAACTGGTTCTGCCGGGGCTTGTCCGCACCGAAGTGGTGGGTCCGTTGTGCGAAACGGGCGATTTCATCGCAGAAGATCGGCTCTTGCCACCCGTGCAGCGCGGCGACCTTCTCGCAGTATTCACGGCGGGTGCCTACGGCATGGCAATGGCGAGTCGCTACAACAGCCACCCGCTTCCAGCAGAGGTGCTGGTGAATGGCTCGTCACACCGAACGATCCGGGCGCGGGAGTCGTATGAAGACCTGGTTCGGCATGAGACGGCGTAGACGGTGTTGAGACGGAGGAGACTGCTATGGTCGTACAGGACGAACATGGTGTGTGGACAGTGCTGCGCGAGACCATCGCCGTGCACCCCGAGGAAGCGTTCGCTGCGCTGACAACGGAGGCGGGACTGACTCGCTGGTTCCCCGTTGCAGCACGCGTGGATCTTCGCGCGGGTGGTTCCATCGTTCTCGGCTGGGACCGGAAGTTCCGCCGAACGCTCACGATCGGAATCACCGCATTCGATCCAGGTGGCGCCGTTGCGTGGGCGTGGCCGGCGCGAAGCGGCGATCAGACCATCCCGATTGAGTGGACCGTGAAGCCATCTGTGGAAGAGGGCGCGGAGGTCATCTTGCGCATGGGACCCGTTGCGCCTGAAGCCGAGTCCCTGATCTCCATGGCGGAGGATGGTGAGAGTTGGCGCTGGTATCTGTGCAATCTCCGCACCGTGCTCGAGTCGCGCAACGACATGCGAACGGTTCGTCCGCTTTAGGCGGCCGAGGGGAAGAGCCGAAGGGCAACGGCGCAGGAGATGATCGTGGGCGGCCACGCCCACGCACCCGCCGCGAGATCGTCGAGCACGATTCCCCAGCCCCCGCGCTGTCGCTGCAAGTCGCGTACGAAACCGGGTTTCCAGACATCGAAGAGTCGGAAGAAAAAGAACCCAACCGCCACGATCAGTGCAGCGCGTGACAGTGCACCACCGTCAGGGGTCAGCACCAGCCACCAGGGAACCGCCAACAGGGTGACGGCGCAGCCAGCCGTCTCATCGAGCACGACCGATGATGGATCCTTTTCGCCGAATGACTTTTCGGCCGCGTCGCCATACACAATGGATCCCACGGTGGACATCACAGCAAGCCCAGCAAGCAGGAGTATGACGCTCCACCAAGAAAACCCCATCCAGGCAAACGCCAGCACGAGCAAGGGCGGCGGCAGGGATCCCCACGACCCCGATGCAGGGCGCAGAAGACCAAGTCCGCATGATGTCACCACGAGTGTGCGCCAGAGACCAAGGTCTGCCGATGGCATGCGTGAGCCGCTGGTCATGCCGCTTGCCTCGAGCCTTGCAGCCGCAGCGCGACCCATGCGCGAGAGAGAGCGGGAAGCGCGCTCGCGGAGGTCACGATGACCATCAGCCAGACAAGGGCATCGGTCCACTGCACGAAGCTGGCGCTCTGTCGAAGGTGTGCAATCGATGCCGCGCCAAGGCAGAACGGCACCGTGACGCACTGCACGAACATCTTGAACTTGCCAGATCGGTCCGCTGCGAATGCGATCCCCTGCCCTTCGAGGACTGCTCGCACGCTGGTGACGAGCAGTTCACGCGTGACAACCACGATCACCACCCAAGGAACGATGCGGCTCGCAGGGGCAAGCGGAGCAGAGCAGAGCAGCACCAGACCGCCGATCACGAGCACCTTGTCGACCACGGGATCGAGGATCCGCCCGAACGATGTGACCACCTGCCAACGCCGCGCGAGATAGCCGTCGAGAATGTCGCTGACGGCGGCGACGACGAAGATCCAAACCGCGGTCCATGCGCGGGATGCATCCGCTGACTCACTCGTATCCAGGCTCCCCGCCACGGCAAAGAACGCGACCGCCAGCGCAAGCCGTGCCAAGGTGATGGCATTGGGCAGGGTGCGGCGCAATGGGGACATGTCGCGACGCATGGTAGCCCTCAGGTTCGTTGCAGGTTCCGCCGATCGCCTCTATCTTTCCGCGCCACGCACATGGATGTGCGTGACCGCACCGCAGTCATTCGAGCGAGCAGTTCCCAGTCCCATGGTTCCGACGATCTTCTATGCCGCATCTGCTGCTGCCGCGGCTGCGCTCCTCATGCTCTTGCTGCCTGCGGCGAGGAAGGTTCGTACCGCTGGGACGGTCCTCGGGCTTGCATCGCTTGCGTGGATTCTCGTGACCATCGTTCGTGCGATCCCCGTGACCGATAGTGCGCTCGGAAATGTGGGGATGACCGTCCTGTGTGCGTTCATCTCCGTCGCTGCGGCCGTGCGCGTCATCACGCATCACCGCCCGGTGTACAGCGCGCTCTACTTTGTCCTCGTGGTGATCAGCGGCGCTGCCCTCTTTGTGCTGCTCAGCGCCGAATTCGTGGCGTTTTCACTGGTGATCGTGTACGCAGGCGCGATCCTGATCACCTATCTGTTTGTGCTCATGCTGGCGCAGCAATCGCCCTCCGAGACGGGCGGGGCCGATGCCGTGGAGTATGACCGTGTGGCGCGGGAGCCTGCCGCCGCGGTGACCTGCGGATTCGTGCTGCTTGCCGTGCTGGGATCCGTCATTTTCGCATCACCTCGAAGCGCTGCGGATGCTTCGGCAGATCAAGTCGCTGCCGTGGAACGCGCCTGGGCAGACCTCGGTCGGATGCCGGACGCCCTGCTCGAACGCGCGCGTCGGACGGACCCGCAGGTTCGCATGGTCGTGCCGCGATCGAACGGAGCGTGGATCGAGACGCAGCGAGACTTCACGGCGGTGGTGTCCGTTCAGCGCGTGGATTCCGACATCGCAAGCGATCTTGTCCTTTCGCCCGCGATGCTCCCCGAGAACACGGCGCGGGTGGGCATGGCGCTGGTCACGCGCTTTCCCGTCAGCCTGGAACTGGCTGGTGTGATCCTGCTCATGGCGATGCTCGGAGCAGTGGTCCTGGCGCGCAGACAATCGGAGTTGGCGGACGACGAGCGTCGTGCACTTGCTGGCCTCGATCGACTCGCCGGCAGTGAGGCGTCGCCGGCAAGGAGTCGCGGATGAACGCCTTCCTTGCTCCTGTCTCGTCCGCGATTGCGTCGGTGTCGACGGCGCTCGAGGGAATGGGGCAGGCATTCTCAGCCGCGTCCGAAGCGCAGATTGCGCTCTCCTTGGCGATCAGCGCACTGCTGTTCGTCATCGGGCTCGTCGGCTTCATGGTGCGCCGCAACATGATCATCATGTTCCTCTGCACGGAACTGATGTTTCAAGGGGCCGCTCTCGCCATGATCACCGTTGCCCGCATGCACATGGATGTGTCGGGACAGGTCTTCGTGATCTTCATCTTGACCGTTGCCGCCGCCGAGGCGGCGCTTGCGCTCGGCTTGGTTGTCCTGCTGCACCGGCGCCGCGAAACGCTGAGCGCTGAGGTGTGGTCTGACTTGGGAGAAGCATGAGCAGCGCAAACTTCCCCATCCCTCAGGCCGTCGTTGCACCCGAAATGGCATGGGTCGGCTTGGCACTGCTCCTGCCGCTCGTTTCGGCGGTCCTGTGCACGATCTGCGCCGCCGCGCGTCTGCGAGGAAAGTGGCCCGCTGTATTCACCGTCCTTGCACTCGCCGCGTCGTTCGTGGTCGTGCTGCGCGCCTACAACGCGTACAGCGGTCCCGTGCAGGTGCCGATCTTTGAGTGGATGTCGTTCGCATGGGGCGATGGACGGTTCCAACAGTTCACGGCGCCCTGCGCGCTCTACATCGATTCGCTCACGCTCTTCTGGATGCTGTTCGTGACGGGGTTGGGCACGCTGATCGCGCTCTATGCCAGCGAGTACATGGAGACGGAGAAGGGTGCAGGGTACGCCCGCTTCTTCTTCGGCATCAGCATCTTCCTCTTCGCGATGAGTTCACTCGTGATGGGCGACAACCTCGTCATGCTCTACCTCGGATGGGAGGGTGTCGGGCTTGCGAGCTACCTGTTGATTGGCTTCGATTACCAGCGCCCTTCCGCCGTCGCGGCAGCGAAGAAGGCGTTCATCATGAACCGCATCGGTGATCTGGGGCTCGCGCTCGGGATCTTCATGCTGTGGGCGAACTACGGCACGCTTCAGTATTCCCAGCTCTTCCAGGCGATGAACGCCGGCGGGCAGACGGCCGTGGACTGGGATGTCTCGCTGATTCCGTTCCTGCTGATGCTCGGCGCGTTCGGCAAGAGTGCGCAGTTTCCGCTTTTCACATGGCTGCCCGATGCGATGGAGGGACCGACCCCCGTCTCGGCGCTCATTCATGCTGCCACCATGGTTACCGCTGGCGTGTACCTCATCGCCCGCTTGTATCCCTTCTTTGCGCTGCACCCGGACGCGCTCGCAACGGTGGCATGGATCGGCGGTGGAACGGCGCTGCTCGCCGCGACCATCGGCATGGCGCAGTACGACATCAAACGCGTCTTTGCCTACTCGACCATCTCGCAGCTGGGTTACATGTTCCTCGGGCTTGGAGTGGGAACAACGTACGGCGCCTGCTACCACACGCTGACCCACGCGTTCTTCAAGGCACTGCTCTTCCTCACCGCAGGTGCCATCATGCATGGTTTCGCCGGGCAACTGGACCTGCGAAAGCTCAGTGGATTGCGACACATCCCTGGTTGGCGACTCGTCTCTTGGACGATGTTCATCGGTTGCCTGTGGCTCGCCGCGTTCCCCTACACGGCGGCGTTCTTCTCGAAGGATGCGATTCTTCTCCAGGCGCTCACGAGTGCGCGCTGGGACTTCGTGTTCCTCGGGTGGCTCGGCCTGTTCACTGCGGCGCTGACTGCGTACTACACATTCCGAGTGTGGTTCCGTGTGTGCTGTGGGCCCGTGCATTTCGAGCCGGCTGCGGATGCCCATCACGGAGATGCACCGCATGGTGCACACGATGCGCATGGTCCGCATGGTCATGAGAACGCCCACGCTTCGAAGGCGGGGCACGCAGCGGAGCATGCTTTCCATCCGCATGCGCCCAAGTGGGCCATTTCGACTGTGCTCGCGGTGCTTGCCATCGGCACTGTGGCAGCGGGCTTCCCCGCCTACAACGAAGCCTTTGCGCATGGAACAAACTGGGCGCAGAAGATGATCGCGGGTTCGAGTGCTGCGGCCGGTGCGCAAATCGTCGAGCATGCTTCGCATGCCGCAGAAACGGCCGACATCCATGCTGCGCATGCCACGGTGCTTGGCATGGAAGCTCACACGGGATTGCTGGTGGTGGGCGCGACGGCCTCCCTCGGCGGCATTCTGATCGCCGCCTATCTGCACCTGTTCTCACGCGCCTCCGCCGATGCCCTGCGGCGCGTACTGATGGGCAACTGGTTCACCCGCTGGCTTCCCATCTGCATGGAACGCAAGTGGTTTGTCGACGAGATCTACCACGGACTGTTCCGACTGCCGCTCTGGATCGGATCGCAAGTGCTGCACTTTGGTGACAAGCACTTTCTCGATGGAGTACTCGTCGACGGCATCGCCCGCATTCCGATCGCGGCTGGAAAATTGTTCCGTCCGCTCTACGGAGGGGCGCTGCAGGGATACGCCGTGTCGATGGTGGCCGGCGTTGCGTTGGTGCTCGCATGGATGACATGGGTCTGGCTGCGGGGGTTTGAGTGACATGTCGTTGATCTGGACAAGCATCCTCATGCCGATCATCGGTGCAGCCCTCGTGGCGGTTTCTTCGTCGAAACTTTCGAGGTCGATCGCACTGCTGGCCACGCTTGGCTCGCTCGCGGCACTCACGCTGTTTGCGTTCGAGTTCCCCGCATGGAACAACGGTCAGTACCACCCGCTCGAAGCGGGGCCTGCGTGGCTCGATGCAGCTGGCATCCGTCTGTCGGTTGGCTTCGACACCGTTTCGTTGTTGCTCGCCTTGCTGACGGCGTTTCTCATGCCGCTGTGCATCCTCGGTTCCTACACCGCTGTCACCGAGCGCGTGAAGGAGTACTACGGCTGGTTCCTCTTGCTGGGCGCTTCCATCCTTCTTGCGTTTGCGGCGCGTGATGCAATCCTGTTCTACGTGGGGTACGAGTTCACGCTTGTTCCCATGACCATCTTGATCGCGGTCTACGGCGGCACGGAGCGGCGTGTCGCATCCATCAAGATGTTCCTCTACACATTCCTCGGTTCGATGTTCATGCTCGCGGCGATCATCTATGTCGCATGGGAAAACCGCGTCTCGACCGGCGCATGGACCTTTGACATCGACACGCTGACGGCAACTGCGATACGCCTCCCCGCGAGCGCCCAGTACTGGCTCTTTGCTTCGCTGATGGTCGGCTTCGCCGTGAAGGTGCCGCTCTTCCCGCTGCACACCTGGCTGCCGCTTGCGCATGATCAGGCCCCCACCGCCGGCTCCGTCATTCTCGCGTCGGCGATGCTGAAGCTCGGGACATACGGCAACTATCGCTTTGCGTTGCCCATGGCTCCTGCGGGAGGCACCGAGCTGATGGTGGTGGTCGCGGTGCTCTCGATCATTGCCATCATCTATGCGTCGCTCATCTGCTGGGTGCAAACGGACGCCAAGAAGTTGATCGCGTACTCCTCCGTCGCGCATCTGGGTCTGTGCATGCTCGGGTTGTTCGCGCTCAATCCCGTTGGCGCCGAGGGCGCAGTCTTCTACATGGTGAACCATGGACTGTCGACGGGCGCGCTGTTCCTCTGCATCGGGATGTTCTACGAGCGGTACCACACGAAGGACACCGATGTGCTGGGCGGTCTGGCGAAGAAGATGCCCGTCTGGGCCAGTTTCATGGTGCTTTTCACCTTTGCGAGCATCGGGTTGCCTGGCCTCAATGGTTTCATCGGCGAGTTCCTCTGCCTGGGCGGCACCTTCATCGCCGAGCACGACGGGCAAAGCGGATATCCGGGCGTACTCGGACCGCGCTTTGCCGTTGTTGCGGGGCTCGGTCTGATCTTCGCGGCGATGTACCTGCTGATCCTCCTTGGCAAGATCGTGTGGGGACCGCTGCGGGAGCCTCATCACGATGCGGGGCATGCGCACGCATGCTTGCCCACCGACTTGAACGCGCGTGAGATTCTGGTGCTCACGCCGCTGGCGGTGGCGTGCATTTGGTTGGGCGTGCAGCCACAGCCCATGTTGAAAGCGATCGAGCCCTGCGCGACGCGGATGCTCGCGCAGTACCCAGACGAAGTTCAGCGGCTGAAGGAACGCGAAGCGCAGATGGCATCCGAGGCGCTGGATGCAACCAACCTGGCACAGGTGCCGCAGCAGGGAGGAGCACGCTGATGGACGCCATCGGACCGAGGTTGATGCTGCTTGCTCCCGAGATCCTGCTGTTCGGCGCTGCCGTTGTTGCTGCAGTGCTCGGCTTGTCACGGCGCCATGCCGTGCGGGCATTCCTCCCGATCTTCACCTGTCTCGCGCTCATCGCATCGCTCGCGCTGATGCCCATCACTTGGACGGAAGCACGTGCCAACGAAGCGCAGCTGGTGCTGCCGATGCTGGGCGCGTTCATCAAGCCGCTCCTTGCGGGAGTCGGCATCCTGTTGGTGCTGGTTTCGGCCGGATCGGTGGACCGCGGCTTCGAGGCGGCAGTTGCACGCGGCCGAACGACCTTCGATCCGCAGCGCGTGGTGGCGGGCGAGTTCCACGCGTTCTTCCTCTTCAGTGTGATCGGTGCAATGCTGCTCTGCAGCGCGACGGATCTCATCTGGATCTTCCTCGCGGTGGAACTTGTTTCGTTGCCCACCTACATCATGGTCGCCGTGGGCGGCGCATCGCGGCGCAGCGGCGAAGCAGCCATCAAGTACTTCTTCCTTGGAGCGCTCAGCACCGCCGTGTTCCTCTATGGCTTTGCCATGATCTATGGATCGACGGGGTCACTGGAACTGGACAACATTCGAACGGCCCTCGCTGCGCAGGCGGCGGGAAGCGGCATCGACGGGGTGGCACTCGCAGGATTGATCCTTGCAGTGCTGGGATTCTGCTTCAAGATCACCGCCGTACCGATGCACTTCTATGCGCCGGATGTGTACGAGGGCGCGCCGACGCATGTCACTGCATTCCTTGCGTTCGTCCCCAAGGTCGCCGGATTCGTAGTGCTCGTCGTCCTGCTCGCGTGCGTCGGATGGACGGGGCATTCGCTCGTGGACGGCGATGGCGTACGGGTGCCTTACGCAGGGTTGCCGACGCCGTTGACTGCAGTGCTGTGGATGGTTGCCGTGCTCACCATGACCCTTGGGAATGTCGGTGCCCTGCTTCAGAGTTCGGTGAAGCGCATGCTCGCGTACAGCTCGATCGCTCACTCGGGATATCTCGTGATCGGACTCCTCTCGGGTGGCGCCGCAGGCATTGAGGCAATCTGCTTTTATCTGCTTGCCTACGGCATCATGACGACGGCCGCCTTCGCCGCCCTTGTCGCGCTCGAGCGCCGCGGCGAGGAGATCAATGAGATCAACGACCTCGCGGGGCTGCGGCAGAAGCAGCCGGTGATGGCATGGATGTTGGCGATCTCCGGAGCATCGCTCGTGGGACTGCCCCCCTTCCTCGGCTTCTTCGGCAAGGTGTATCTCTTCGTTGCAGCCTTTGAGGCGGACCAGTTCGCGCTCGTGGTGATCGCGGTACTCAACAGTGCGGTGAGCGCGCTGTACTACCTGCGGCTTGCGACCGTTCCCCTTGTGGCCCCCCCCTCCGCGCGATCGGAAGAAGTTGAACTTGTTCCGACCCGCTGGCCGTGGATTGCTGCGGTGGTGTGTGGCATCGGCACCGTCATCCTGCCCGGGTTCCTCAATCCGCTCGTGCGTGCGGCGGAGGTGACGACGAAACCAGTCGCCGATGTCACGGCCGCTGCTCCTTCCGCCGATCCATCGCCCGCTCCGCTATCATCGAATGCTTCGGAGCGACCATAGCTCAATTGGATAGAGCACGAGCCTACGAAGCTCGGGGTTGCAGGTTCGAGTCCTGCTGGTCGCGTTTTCGCCCTTGCTCATCGGAGGTGGCACGGTGCCAACCAATGCAGAGATTGCAGCCTCACTGACGGCAATTGCCGATCTGCTGGACATCACGGGGGCCAATTCCTTCAAGGTGAACGCCTATCGGAAAGCTGCGCGCGTCGCAGAATCGGAAGCACAGGATCTGGCCACCCTTGCGGCAGCCGATCCGAGCGCACTTCGGAAGATCGAGGGCTTTGGCGAGAGCATCGCGGCAAAGATCGTTGAACAGGTCACCACCCACAGGATCGCAGAACTCGAGCGGCTCCGAGGCGAGGTGCCGTCTGGTTTGCTGGAACTTCTTACGCTGCAGGGCGTCGGCCCGAAGACCGTTCACCTGTTCTGGAGCAAGGCAGGTGTCACCGACCTTGCGTCGCTCAAGAGCGCCATCGACTCGGGCGCACTCGCCTCCATCGATCGCATGGGCGAGAAGACGGTCGAGAATCTGCGCACGGCAATCGCCGCACGCGAAGCAGCTGGAGCGCAGCCCACACGATTCCGCCTTGGACAGGCTGTTCCGATTGCAGAGTCGATGCTGGCGGTGCTTCGAAGCACGAGAGGCGTTCACCGAGCTGCATTCGCGGGTAGTGCCCGCCGAGGACGCGAGACGGTCGGCGATCTCGACCTCCTCGTCAGTTGCGATGATCACGATGCCGTGCGGCAGGCGTTCCTCTCGCTGCCCTTCATCGACCGCGTTCTTGCTCATGGCGATACGCGCTGCGCCGCACTGTTGGTCGGCGGTATGCAGGTGGACCTGCGAATCGTCGATGATGAGGTCTTTGGTGCCGCGCTGCTCTATTTCACGGGCAGCAAGGATCACAATGTGTTTCTTCGTGAGCGCGCGATCGCAGCGAAGATGCGCTTGAACGAGTACGGCCTGCACCAGGCACCCGAGGGGACGGACGGACCGGTCGGCGCGTTGGTCGCCGCGCGCACGGAGGAGTCGATCTACGCCGCGCTTGGACTGCACGTGTTACCGCCTGAACTTCGAGAGATTCACGGCGGCGACTGTGAACATCCAGTTCCCGACCTTGTCGACACGGCCCATGTGCGTGCGGAGCTCCATGCACACACGACAGCCAGTGATGGGTCGCTCACGATCCATGAACTTGCATCACTCGCGGTCTCGCGCGGATTCCATACGCTGGCGATCACCGATCACAGCAAGGCAAGTGCCCAGGCGAACGGACTGAGTGTCGAGCGACTGCACCGACACATCGATGCCATCCGCGCCGCACAGGCTGACTTTCCCACGCTACGCCTCCTGGCAGGCAGTGAGGTGGACATACTTGCGGACGGTCGGTTGGATTATGACGATGACACGCTGGCACTCCTCGATGTGGTGGTGGCGAGTCCCCATGCCGCACTTCGGCAGGAGCCCGCGACAGCCACCAAGCGACTGCTGCGTGCGATCGCCCATCCGCTCGTTCACATCATCGGTCATCCGACGGGCCGAATCCTGCTCGGGCGCGAGGGGCTCGCGCCCGACATGCATGAAGTGACCGCCGCGGCTGCGGAGTCGGGCACGGCCCTGGAAGTGAACTGCCATTGGAGCCGTTTGGATCTGCGGGACATCCATGTCAAGCTGGCGGTTGCGGCAGGCGCGTTGGTGGCCATCGACTGCGACATCCATGGCGCGGAGGATGCCGACAACCTTCGGTATGGCGTGGCGACCGCCCGCCGCGGCGGTTTGACGCGGCAGTCCTGCGTGAACACTTGGGAGCAGAGCGCGCTGCTCGCCTGGCTGAAAGACAAGAAGAGCACGCGAGGCGCGGGCGCGACGCGCTAGGATTCCTGTGCAATGTTCGAGTCATTGACGGATCGTCTGTCGGGCGCACTTCGGACACTCTCGGGTCGGGGGAAGATTTCCGAGTCCAATGTGCGGGACGCAATGCAGTCCGTCGAGACCGCACTGCTCGAGGCAGATGTCCATCAGGATGTCGCGCGCGCCTTCTGTGGGGAGGTCCTGACGGATGCGCTCGGCACTCAGGTGCTTTCAAGCTTGAAGCCCGACGAGCAGATGGTCGGCATCGTGCACCGCAGGCTCGTGGCGCTCATGGGCGAGAAGGCCGCGGAACTCTCCTTCGTGGAACCCGGTCCGACGGTGATTCTCCTGTGCGGCCTGCAGGGCGCGGGCAAGACGACCACGTGCGGGAAACTTGCCGCCTGGATCGGGAAGCGAGGGCGCAGCGTTCTCGTCGCCGCGTGCGATCTCCAGCGCCCTGCTGCAGTGGACCAACTTCGCATCGTCGTGGAAGGCGCCGCCGCCGCCGTACCCGGCACCCGCATCGCCTTTCACGGCGAACTCGATGCGTGCGGCGATGAACTGGGCAAGGTGCCCGGCAATCCCGTGGCCGTTGCGCAGCGTGCCATGCAGCGCGGACGCAGGGAACGCTTCGATGTCGTGCTGATCGATACCGCCGGTCGTCTGCATGTGGACGATCGTCTGATGCGCGAACTGGAATCGGTGGACCGCGCCGTGGAAGCGCATGAACGCCTGCTTGTGGTGGATGCCATGACCGGGCAGGATGCAGTCAACAGCGCGAAGGCGTTCCATCAACGGTTGCAGGTGGATGGCGTGATCCTGACGAAGCTCGATTCGGACACGCGCGGCGGCGCTGCACTCACCGTCCGTCGCGTCACGGGCGCGCCGATCAAGTTTGTAGGTGTCAGTGAACGCTGGGATGGGCTCGACACATTCGATCCGCAGCGTATGGCAGGGCGGATCCTCGGCATGGGCGATGTCGTTGCGCTGGTCGAGCGCGCGCAGGAGCAGGTCGACGAGCGCGAGGCGGCCGCAGCGGCCGAGAAGATGGCGAAGGGACAGTTGTCGATGGATGACTTCCTTTCGATGATGCGATCGATCCGCCGCATGGGGCCCCTGAAGCAGGTCATGGGACTGCTGCCTGGCGTCGGCTCGATGCTGAAGGATGTGGACATCGACGAAGGACAGTTCAATCGCATGGAGGGAATGATCCTCTCCATGACTCGCGCCGAACGCTCCCAACCAGGAACCATCGACCGCAGTCGCGCGCGGCGCATCGCTGCTGGCAGTGGCACCCAAGCGCAAGATGTCTCGAAACTGACCCGTCAGTTTGAGATGATGCAGAAGGTCATGAAGCAAATGAGCGGCGGCGGATTGCTTGGTCGACTCGGTGCGATGCGCGAAATGGCCGGGGCGAGCGGCATGGGGATGCCAAGCGGGAGCATGCCGCGTGCGCTCGGCGGATCCCCCAAGCCACGATTCAAGCAACGCCCCAAGCGATAGGGCTGCCATTGCCACCTGCCTGGTCCGACCTGATCGGTGAAAACTGAGCGGTGACTCATCCGCGGTCGAGCGGCAGGAAGTCCGATGACTTCCCATCCGTCCAACGCCTCAGCGACGGCATCACCGTCTCGCGAATGAGGATCTTGGCGCATGCGGCCGTCGGTATCGCGAGCAACATGCCGTACAGACCCGCCACGCTGGCACCTGCGAGTACGGCGACAAAGATGGAGACCGGACCGAGATTGGTGGCCTTCCCAGAAAAAATGGGTGTGAGGATGTAACCCTCGATCGACTGCACGATCACGAACACCAGCGGCGGACCACCGAAAATCCAATACCACGCCAACCGCTGCGATTCATCGGCGATCTGAAGTTGCTGTGCGGCGAGCAGACCGATGGCTGGAACAAGGACCACAATCCCAAGGTAGGGCGCGATCGACAGCACGCCAGCCAACATGCCCAAGGTGAGCGCGTACGGAACGCCCATGATCCACCATCCCACGGCGAACATGACGCCCATGCCAAGCGCGATCAGGATTCGACCGCGAACGAAGCCCGCCACCGCCGCGTCCATTTCCGATGCCAACCCAAAGACGCGGGAACGCTGTGCGTTGGGCACCAGCGTTCCGAGGAACTCCACCGCGGAGGGAAACGACACGCTGAAGAACCAGAAGTAGAACGGGATGAGCACGGCCGCAAACAGAAGGCCGGAAAGCCCCACGACTTTGTCGACCGTGTTGTAGGCGGTTTCACTCAGCAGCGCTTTCGAAAGGGTTTCTGTGAGACTTCCATTCGGCGCTTCCACCGGCACACGTACGGGAACGGTCTGAGGCGGCGCGGAAGTCACCTCAGCGCCTGGACTCTCGGCGCCCGATGACCGCGCTTGGGAATTGGTTTGAGATTCACCTGGGGACTGCGTTTGGGATGACTGCGTTGGGGATTCGGCCTGCGGAGCGTTTGGAGACGGCACCTTTTCAAGTGAAATCCACGCACGCACACGACTGACTTCAGCGCGGTACTCCGCGGGCAAGACCGCTTCAGCCTTGTCGATCCACGCGTCGAACTGCCCGCCCTTCAACTTGTTGACGACATCCTCCGCCTGCCTGAAGACGGTTGGCACGATGAGGAGAACCGAGGCCACAACCGCAATGCCGCAGACTGCAAGAAGTGATGTGACAGCGATGCTTCGAGACATGCGCAGGGCACGACACATCCAACGCACGAGAGGTTCGACGAGATAGGCGAGCAAGAACGCCAACAGCAGTGGCACTGTCACGAACCGCAGCGCATAACCCGCCCAGACCGCGCCGACCACCACCGCGATCACAAGGACATCACGAAAAGCCTGGATCTGCCAGATGTGCAGGCGCGACAGGCCTGTGGTCGGCCCCTGCTGCTCGGATGTCGGGCGCGGATCGCTCCCGTCGGATGGCGTCATCAGTTGGTCATCCCACCGACAAACTGCCGAAGGCGATCATCCCCGAACACTTCGGAAAAGTCATAGACGCCGCGGAAGTCATCCATCGAGTCCTCAGGGGACTTGCGCAGGTACCCGAGCTCGATCAACGCATAGACGATGCGTCCGAAGTCATCCGTCCGCTCAATGTTCCAGCGTCGCAAGACCAAGGGCGCCATCAGGCCGTACTGCTCGATGGCAAACTCGGCAAGTCGGAAGCACAGGTGCTGGCCGCTCATGTGTCTCTCTGGTCGGTCGAGTTCCGGCAGCGAGCCCGCCTCCATGCGTCCGACTTGCTCGGCATCCAACTTGGAGGCATGGCCAAATCCCGCCTGGACGAAGCGCAGGGCATCGATCGGGTACGGACCCGCCGCTGCCTTGATTGCCGCCACATCTGGCTCCACGCTTGGGGACGACGCCATACCGTATTCTATCGGGGTTCCGCCGAAAACCTTGCAAATTTCGTTCACAATGCCGATCGCGGGCAACGGAGCGCCACGGACGCCCGATATTCGTCTATACTGCGTACCAACACGGAGGTCTTTCTCATGAACGCAATGGACGCGTCGTATCGGCATTCCCGCACTTCATCACGGTTCGCACTTTCCGCGCCCCTCGTGGCGTGTGCTGTGGCACTCGGCGCTTTGACTGCGTGCGTGCCGCAGGACAAGTACAACGATCTCGAACTGGCGTACCGCTCGCAGCAGCAGCAGCTGCTTCGCACGCAGGGCGATCTTGACACATGCCGCGCCAACGAGTCGCGACTTCGCTCGCAGCTCGCGCAAGCGGCTGGCGACCTTGCATCGCTCGATGCGCTTCGCAAGGGGCAGAATGTGGATGTCGACAAATTGCTTGCCGATTACGAGGATCTTCTGAAGAAGGTCGGCAACATGAGTGGCGGGCCGCTGCCCGATGAGCTCAACAAGGCCCTCTTGGCGTTGGCCGCGATGTATCCGGATCTCCTGCAGTTCGATGAGCGGCGTGGCATGATTCGGTTTGCTGCGGACTTCACTTTCGACCCCGGGTCGATTGGACTGAAGCCCAGCGCGATTGCTGCTCTCAAAGCGCTTGCTCCCATTCTCAACTCAAGCGAGGCGGCTCCGTTCGAGGTCGTGGTCGTCGGTCACACCGACAATGTTCCCATCCGAAAGTCGGCAGCGCAGCACCCAACCAACATGCACCTCTCGGCACATCGCGCCATCGCCGTGCGTGATGCGCTCAGCAAAGATGGCGTAGCGGCCACGCGGTTCCTCATTGCCGGCTACGGTGAGTACCGACCGATCGTGGCGAACGGACCAAATGGGGCCGCCCAGAACAGGCGCGTGGACGTGTATTTGATGCCCTACTTCGTCCCAACAACCATGGCCGTGGATTCAACGCCTGCCGCACCTGCAACATCCGTTCCCGTGGCTGCGCCGAAGGTTGTCGACGACGAGCCCACGAAGTGAGATTGCACGGGCTACTTTGGTGATTGCCTTTAGATGGCATGCATCCGAAGCCCGACTCATCTGAGCGGGTCATCGGCTGAATTTGCCAAATCCAAATGGCGTGAGCCCCATTGTTGGGTTAGATTGGGGTGGCAGTCGGCGGTGACAATGCCGTTGGCTGTGTTGTTGTTTTCGCCCCTCTACCTCTCACGGTTCGGAGAAAGACCACCCATGACACCCCGAATGATTCGGATGTTCGCCTCTTGTTCTGTCGCTGCATCCTGCGTGCTGGGATCGGACGCCCTCGCGCAAGTCACCTTCAGCGAAATCCGTGTGGATCAGCCAGGGCTTGACCTGAGCGAGTATGTCGAACTCCGTGGGCCAGCGGGCACATCGCTCGCAGGGCTCTTTCTTGTGGTCATTGGCGACGACGACTTTGCCGCACCCCCTGCACAGAACGGCCGCGTGGAGGCAGTCGTGGCATTGCAGGGGTCGATCGGAGCCTCTGGCGTTTTCTTTGTGGCAGAGTCCACGTATCAATTCGGAACTCCAGACCAGGTCGCGGTCCTCAACCTGGAGAATCCAGACAATGTGACCTTCCTGCTCGTGTCGGGCTTCACCGGCGTGGATGGACAGTTTCTGGACACGGATTTCAACGGCACGCTCGATGTGACGCCTTGGACGAGCTTGGCTGATTCCGTTGCACTCGTCTCCACGGCAACTCCGGATGGAACCACAAGCGACTTTGTCTACTCCGCAGCTCTGGTCGGTCCAGTCGGCGGCAGTTCACCCGCTCACATTTGGCGTTGCTCCGACACCAGCGCATGGAATGCAGGCGTGAGTGATCCAACCGACCCGGCCGACACGGCTGGCGAGGCGAACCAAACCTGCGGCGGCGGAGGTGGTGGAGGCGGGACGCTTGCGTTCAATGAGATCCGCACCAAGTTGCCAGGCACCGACATCAACGAGTATGTCGAATTCACTGGCACGCCAGGCAGTTCGCTCGCTGGAATGACCTACATCGTGCTCGGCGACCGAGCAGCAACCGCAAAGTTGCCGGTGGATTACAAGGGGTTCGTCGAGATGGCCTTGCCGCTCGATGGCGCGGTGGTCCCAAGCGATGGGTATCTGCTCATTGCTGAACCGACCACCACATTCGTTGAGGCTGACTTCATTACGCCACCAGACGGACTGAACTTTGAGGACAACTCCACCCGCCGCACACACTTGGTCGTGCGCGGTTGGACAGGAACCGTGGGTACAGATCTCGACGCCAATGATGACTGCACCATCGATGCCGCACCGTGGACCGAAGTGGTATGCAGTGTGGTTGTCATGGGCTTCTACGCGACTGATTGCAGCTACGCCACCGATCTCATCCCTGCGGATGTCACTTCCACGGGAACCTACAGCGCGGCGCATGCCTACCGCTGTGTTCCAACTGGCGAATGGAAGGTCGGTGCATTCGACAGTCTCGCCGGAGGAGATACTCCTGGTGCGCCAAACCGATCCTGCAAGGCGGGTGCAGTGCCTGAGTGCGGTGAAGCTGGAACTGGGCTGTGCACCGTCCCCCACGCCAATCCATACTGCGAGGATGTCAATTGCTGCACGGGTGTGTGCTTGGTAGATCCCCTCTGCTGCACAACGGGTTGGGATGCAGACTGCGTCGCCCAAGCCGCCATCACCTGCGCGGCATCGACCAGTTCATGCGAGTCGGGCGACGTCCGCCTGAATGAGATCCGTGCCGATATGACAGGCACCGACACGCTGGAGTTCATTGAGTTGTCGGGCACTCCAGGCGTTGCGCTCACCGGTCTCTCCATCGTGATCATTGGCGACGGAACCGGCGGGAGCGGCGTCGTGGAGCGCGTTCGGGCGCTCGATGGGTTCTCGATACCCGCGGATGGAACGCTCCTCGTCGGGAACCCAGGTGTCAACCCTGACGTGGGCAATGGCGCAGGTACTGGCGGGGCGAACGTGAACAACGATTGGATCGAGAACAGTGACAACATCACGATCATGCTGGTGCGTGGGTGGACGGGCACCAATCCGAGCGATCTCGACACGAACGATGACGGGCAGTTTGATGTGACGCCGTGGATCGAAGTTCTCGACACCATCGCGCTGATCCTCTCTCCGCTCAATCCCCCACAGGGAACGGAGTACGCCTACGGTACGAACCGCATTGGGCCCGACGGCACCCTCCGTCCCGGGCACATCTGGCGCTGCCAAGACACGGGATGTTGGAACATCGGTCTCTTCGATATTCCGGCCAATCAAGCGGCGGGCAATGAAACCCCTGGAACGAACGGACAGGACTGCGAAGAGTCATCCTGCACGGGAGATCTTGACCTGAGCGGATCGGTGGATGCTTCAGACCTGACGGTCATGCTTGCCAACTGGGGCAACACAGGCGTCGGAGACATCAACAACGACGGTTCAGTCGGTGGATCTGACCTCACCATTCTGCTCGCGTCATGGGGTGCCTGCCCTCCTTGATCGTCGAACGACTGTGGGCTGCGCATCCAATGCACGGAACCTGCTAGCGTGGATGCAGTGTATCCCCTGACGCAGGAGATATCCCGCTTCGGCTGGCTCATCCGCGAATCGACGAGCGAGTTTGGTCGTTTCATCCTGTTCGCGGCTGATGTCATCGGACGATTCTTGGCAGCACCAGCGCGCTGCATGCGATGGTCGCTGCTCGGCCCGCAGTTCTACGCGGTTGGGGTTGCCAGCATTCCCGTCGTTGCGATCACGGGTGCGTTCATCGGCATGATTCTCGCACTCGAAGGCTTCGCGCAGTTTGCAGCGCTCGGGCAGGAATCGCGTCTGGGAAGTGTGATCAACATCTCCGTCACCAAACAGATCGGTCCCGTTCTCGCAGCGGTGATGGTGGCTGGTCGAGTGGGCGGCGCACTCGCCGCCGAACTTGGCACGATGGCAGTGACCGAGCAGTTGGATGCCATGCGTGCGATGGATGCGGATCCGCTGCGCATCCTGGTTGCGCCTCGTGTGGTTGCGTGCATCGTCATGACTCCCCTGCTCACCATCTATTCCGACTTGCTTGGTGCATGGGGCGCTTGGTTCGTGACCGTGGGTGTCTACGGGGTTCCAAGCACGGACTACTGGTTCTTCACGGCGCAGGTCTTGGAGTGGTGGGATCCTGTTTCTGGCTTGTTGAAGTCAGTTGCCTTTGGCGCGGCCATCGGGTTCATCTCCTGCTACAAGGGCTTCACTTGCTCTGCAGGGGCGCAAGGCGTGGGGCGTGCCGCGACGGCGAGCTTCGTGGCAAGCTTCATCGCCATCATCATCATGAATCTCGTGCTCGCCAAGTTTTTCAGCACGCTGTACGTGCTCGTCACGGGTTCGCGCACGGTCTTCATCTCATGATGTTGCGAGCGGCACACGCATGGAACACCCATGGAGCGCTGTGGGTGACGCTTGGTCTGCTGTGCCTCCCCGGTGACTTCGCTGCGCGCGGTGCGGATGATTCCACCGAATCGCCCCTTGCACAGACGGAGCCCGCATCGCCGCCCGATGGACGGCCACCGCTCGGGCCGCTTCGGCGCACCACTTCTCGGTTGTGGGGTGTGCAACTGACGATTTCCCTCCCGCCGATCGTGGTCCCACCCAATGTGTCGGAGGCGCTTTTGGTTCCAGTCACTCTGCTCGATACCTGGTCGATCGCCGATGTGCGTTCCTTTTCTGCCCGCATGAGCATCAATCAGAAGCCGATCGCGCCTGACCTCACGCCGCTCAGCATCCTCCAGCGACCAGGACGCGAATCGCAGATCGAGGTTCCGATTCCCGATGTCAACCGAACGCCCATCGGATTGCCCAACGGGCCGGATCCGGGCATGCAGGTGATGCTCGAAGTGGAGTGGACCGTCGAGTGCTATTCGGTTGCGCTCGATGAGAGCCTCGCGATGCGCATGGGCTGGCCGAACTCATGGCCCGATGAACTGGCGCGTTGGCGTGGGGATTCCGCCGGGATCGATCCCAACGATCCATCCCTCGGTCCGCTGCGAGACGCAGTCCACGCTGCGTGCGGAAGCGACGCCCCGCCGCTTGCCGTCGCAAAGGCATGTGTTCGTGCAGGCTGTCAGTCCCTGAGGAACCCGAATGCCCGTCAGGGCAGTCCGATGGGTGTCTTCACGCGCGGTGTGGAGATTCGTGGCGCTGCCGCTGCACTGAGCGCGCAGCAGGGTACGGCAGCTGATCTCACCTGCATTTGTGTCTCGCTCCTGCGCTCCGCAGGTCTGCCAGCGCGCGTCGTGATCGGTCTCGCGAATGAATCGGATGGACCGATGCAGAGCAGTTCGGACAAGGAACTGACGGTGTGGGGCGAAGTCTGGTTGCCGCAGTGTGGATGGATTCCTTTTGATCCCGATCGAATACGCGGTGGTGTCGGCGCCAATGCTCCTTTGGCGCAGCGATGGGGCGGATTCGGTGCCGAGACGAACTGGGAGCAGTGGATCCCGATCACGCACGAAGTCAACATCTTCCGCCCGACCCCACTGGGGTCTGCGAATCTGGCGACGGTAGCTGCGCTCTGCAGGCTGAAGACGCAGGTGTCGAGCGGCCGCGCAGGACCGACCGACATCCTGCTGCAGACCCGCGTGGAGAATCGCGGGCGACCACAGCGCTGACATCGGTGGATGCACCGGGGGGGATGCGTTCACCGCCAGCGAAGTGCGGCTGGCTGCAGTTCCGACGCGATGATGTGAACGACCTCGCCACGGCGCTGCAGTACGCCATGCACGACAAGCGCGTGCGCCATGCGGCCGACCACACGGTGGCGTTCCCAAACCGTTGGACGCACGATCACATTCACGGATCCACTCTCGTCTTCGAGCGTGAGGAACACGATCCCCTTTGCGGTGGATGGGCGCTGCCGCATGGTGACAAGTCCCGCCACAACCATGCGAGTTCCATCGGCGAGCACACTGCTTTCGAGCACTGCTCCGCAGGGAGTCACGCCGTGCCGCTCGAGTGCAGAGCGAATGAACGCCAGTGGATGCGACTTCAGCGACAAGCCGCTCTGCCTGTAGTCGGCGGCAACCTCTGCTGCTGGCGTGAAGGCAGGCAGCTCATCGCGGGGTGGATCCGCGAACAGTTCGCCTGCCGAATGCATATCCGCTTCGCAGCGTTGCGAATCGGTCCGGATCCGCGGCGCATCGAGCGCAGCAAGACTGAACAGCGAAGGTGGCATGCGCCCGAGTTCCTGCACCTGCCAGAGTGCAGCCTGTCGCGGGAGACCCATGCTTTGCAGTGCATCCGCGCGCGCGAGCAGGTGAAGCGCTTGCGCTGGAACGCCGCTCGCCCGCTGAAGCGCCTCGACGCTCGTGCGGGCAGCTGGATCCCTGCGCGCGGCGATGATCGCCTGTGCATCCGGCGCTGACAGTCCACGAACCATGCGAAGCCCGAGTCGCAACGCTGGTCCACCGACGCCCCACGACCGTGAAGGCAGTCCGACCGTCGAACGCATCACACCACCTTCGAGCGTGCAATCCCACTCGCTTGCCAGAATGTCGATGGGGCGTACTTCGACGCCGTGCCGCCGCGCATCTTGCACGATTTGTGCGGGTCCATAGAAACCCATCGGCTGACTGTTCAGAAGCGCTGCCGTGAACGCAGCGATGTGATGACGCCGCAGCCACGCAGACGCATAGACCAGGTGTGCAAAGCTTGCGGAATGGCTTTCCGGGAATCCATAGCCTGCGAAGCCCTGAATCTGGGTGAAGACCTGTGCCGCAAAGGTGCGCGAGTAGCCGCGTGCCAGCATGCCGCCTTCGAGCCGTTGGCGGAAGTGCTCGAGCAGCGGACCGCTGCGCTTCCATGCGGCAATGGAACGCCGCAACTCATCAGCCTCCCCTGGCGTGAACCCCGCGGCGACGATCGCGAGTGCCATCGCCTGTTCCTGGAAGAGCGGAACACCCAGCGTGCGTTCCAAGATCCTGCGGACCGCATCATTGGGGTAGTCCACCTGCTCGATGCCCGCGCGGCGGCGCAAGTACGGATGCACCATGTCGCCTTGGATCGGACCGGGTCGAACGAGTGCGATTTCGATGACAAGGTCGTAGTAGGTGCGCGGCCGAAGCCGCGGCAGCATCGCCATCTGTGCACGGCTTTCCACCTGAAAGACGCCGACCGTGTCCGCACTGCACAGCATGTCATGGGTGGGTGGGTCGTCGGGTGGAATCTCATGCAGCGCCAGTTCGCGAACGGTGGCGCTGCCGGATGCCCCGTGAACCGGACGCCCCACCAGCGCGAGCGCCTTCCGAATGCAGGTGAGCATCCCCAATCCGAGTACATCCACTTTCATCATGCCGAGCGCATCGATGTCATCCTTATCCCACTCGATCATCGAACGCGCATCCATCGATGCGTTGCGGATCGGTACCGACTCGCACAGGAGATCATCCGTGATCACGAATCCGCCCGGGTGCTGCATCAGATGCCTCGGAAACCCTTCAAGCTCCGCGCTCAATCGCAGCAGGAGCCGCATCGATGGTGCCCGCGGATCAAAGCCGATGGCACGGACATCCGCGTCGTCACTGCGGTGCGAGAGACCGCTGCACAGCCGCGAAATGGCATCCTGCGAGAACCCAAGTGCCTTGGCTGTCTCACGCAGCGCAAGCCGACGGCGATAGCAGACCACCGCTGCGCACAGTGCGGCACGATCCCTGCCATACCGCGCATAGATTCCTTGGATCACCTCCTCGCGCCGTTCGTGCTCGAAGTCGATGTCGATGTCTGGTGGTTCGCGCCGCTCACGGCTGATGAACCGCTCGAACAACATGCGAATGCGCGCAGGATCGACCGCCGTCACGCCGAGGCAGTAGCAGACGACGCTGTTTGCCGCAGCGCCGCGTCCCTGGCAGAGGATGCCGCGTTGCCGAGCATCCTGCACGATGTCATGCACGGTGAGGAAGTACGGGGCATACTGCAGTTCGTCGATCAGCTCGAGCTCGCGCAGCAGCTGCGCATTCACTTCGGCGGGAACTCCCTCCGGGTAACGCGTGCGGGCCCCCTGCTCCGCCAGCCGTCGCAGACGAACCGACGACGGTTCCCCACCGCTGCACTCGCGCGGATAGGCATATCGGAGTTCGGCGAGGCTGAATCCGCGGCAGCGTTCGGCGATGTTCCGTGCATGTTCGAGCGCGCGGGGCATGTCGCGCCAGCGTTCATGGAGAACTGCGGGTGAACGCAGGTGCCGTTCCGCATTCGGCAGCGACTCGAGTCCAACCGCCGCGACGGTCGTCCCGAGGCGGATGGCGGTCAGCACCTCATGGAGCGGGCGACGCTGCGGCACATGGAAACGCACACCCTGGGTTGCCGCAGCGGGAATGCCGCATGCCTGCGCCAGGGACATGCACATGCGAAGTCGAGTGTGCTCCTCCGCTTCGCCAGCACGCACGACAGCCAGCGAGACACGACCCTGCGCACGGGACGCGATCCCGCGCACCGTCTCGAGCGTGGACTGTGACAGCAGCGTCAGATCGCGCGGCGGGAGGATGAGCAGTTCCAGTCCTGCGGCATGCTCGAGAAATGTGTGGAGTGACAGGTGCCAGTCCGTGCGACTGCTGACGCCATCGGCATCATCACGCTCATGCCGCCGCCCTGCCGTGATGGCACGGCAGAGTCCGGCGTAGGACGAACGGTCCGTGGCGAATGCGGCGATCTCGATCGTGTGCGTCTCGGCGGCGCGACCTTCGCAGCGATGGGCGGGCGGCGCACCTGTCCACAGATCGAGACGCGCACCGATGCAGAGTCCGATGCCGCGCGCACGCGCAGCCACATGTGCACGCACCGCGCCCGCGAGTGTGCAGCGATCGGCAATCGCGATTGCCTCGTAGCCCAGTTCGGCAGCGCAGCCGACCAATTCCTCTGGGTGACTGGCTCCTTCGAGGAAGGAGAAGTTGCTCATGACATCGAGCTCGGCATGTGTCCGCGACATGTATTCAGCTCCACAGGCCCAGCACGCTCCAGCCATCGCATGTCCTGCGCAGCCAGAGCCAGCGTCCATCGTTGCACTGCGCACGCCAGAAGTCGCCGCCTTCATCGGGGGCCAGTGCAACGGTTGTGGCCCACGGTGGCGCGATGCGTTCTGGACCATGCCAGGAACGCACCGCACAACAGTCACCGCGCCAGTGAATCGAACCACCGGTGCCCACCACCACCGTTGCTGCTTCGGCGTGCGGCAGCAGCATCGATGGTCGCCACGCCTGCACAACACGCGCACGCAGCGCCTGCGCCGTGACGCGGCGATCGAAGCCATGGCGAAGGACAGGAATCCAGCGCGCGGCGCGCCGCGGACGATGGTCCTCCACAAGCCCGCAGCGCAGGACGGCATCACGGCCGAGGCGCGCACACAGCGTGTCGATCCATTCGCCGATCGCCGCCTGCCGCATCATGCGTCCCATACGAACGACGACGATCCGCATTCGCTCGACGCCAAGCCCTGCCTTCATACCCTCGAGCGATGGCGCGAGCATGCCCGCCATGTGCCGCGCGTTCGTGCTCGGTGCGCCGAACACAAGACGCCGTGTCCAGCGCGGCGCATCGGCACAGTCGGCCGCGAGTTCGATCTCCCGAGCACCGCGGTCGAGCGCATGCAGTTGAACGCACACTGCGTCGAGGAGTTCCTGCATGGTGATCTGCAGCACATCGAGTGCAGCAACCGGACCATCGAAGCTCCGCCCTGCGGCAGGGAGCGGACGCGGACGAATCGGCTCCATGTGCTGTTCGGCACGCCCGAATGCCTGATCGAGCCGCAGCAGCGTGTGTGTTCCGAAGCGCGAAGCGAGACTCGCGCGTGTGCAGCGCAGCAGATCGCCCACCTGACGGATGTTGACTTCATGCATCCGCGCAATGACCGTGCGTTCGAGCCGCAGCGAGCGCACAGGACATGCCTCAAGCGTCCGCACTGCATGTGGTGTTCGGCGTGTCGTGGCGAGCGCAACCGCTGCGGCAGCAGTCGTCGCACACGCTGTCCGTGCAGTGAATCCTCGAGCATGCAACGCATGGCGTATGTGCCGTTCGAGTGCGGGCTCGGATGGATGAATCCGTTCACAGCCCGTGATGTCGATCAGCACCACGGGCATCCCGGCGCTCGGCTCGATCAGCGTGATGGGCGAGAAGCACTGACACCAGACTGCACACGCACGGAGCATCGATGCGTCACGCTCAGGCACATGCGGCAATTCCACGCGCGCACCGCTGCAGATGGCGCGTGCCTGCACAAGGGACATGCCGCGGAGCACGCCGATCGCTGCCGCACACCTGCAGCAGTCGTGCACGATGCGCGCACCCTGCGACTCCGTGATCACCAGAACCGCGGTCTCGCTGCCGATGGCGACACCTTGTCGGCGCGCGCTGCGCCGAGCACATTCCGCCGACCAGCGCGGAAACGCCACTGCCAACATGCGTCGCCGCAGCGGCTGCATCGTGTCTGAAGCGATCATCGTCGCCGCTCCGGATCGAAGTTCGAATCCGACGCGTCGGCACGCGGCGTTGCGCCACTCCAGGACCATGTTGCTTCGATCCGATACACGCACTGTCCAACCGCATGCGCCAGCGACCCGCGCGCGCGCAGCAGTTCCACGGTCCACGCCGGGACTTCGGCGCGTTCACCGGCATCGATGGCGAGTTCGCTGGCGCCCACCGCGCCTGCAACCTGCGGCGGCGGCGAAGGTGCAACGGCCCAGCGTGTCGCCGCTGCGCTTGGCGTGTGGCGCTCATGCCATGGGCGCACAGCGAGGGCAAGGACGGCAGGTCGACCATCCCCGCGCGCAGCGGCCAACTGCAGCCGACGACTGGCGACCATCGAACACCCACTCGCATCGAATACCACCGCACAGATGCCGTCGCATGCGAGCGACTGCTGGACTGCCCAGATGTGTTCATCCTTGGAACGCGACGCGCTTGGATCGATGAAGAGGGAACGCTCGAGCAACAGGCGCGATCCATCGTGGCGAATGCACGCACGCGGAATGGGCCACGCCTGACGCCCGATCCACGCCACATGACCATCCTGCACCGAATCGATCATGCGCCAGCAGAGCGCGATCATCGCACCATGCGGCACTGTCCATGCGGCATGTCGCGTCGTTTCGCGCCACATCCACTCATGCACCACGCCGAGTTCGGTGGGCATGTCCGTGTGCGCGCCGCTCGCCGACAGGTCCTGCGATGCGCCTGCGGCAGAGCGGTTCGGGGAACGAAGCAAGACCGATGGCGACCGCACCAGGAGTGCAGCGCGCTGACGAATCTCGTCGGGGATTCCAGCCATACGGGTCCACGTGTTCGGTACTTGTTAGGGTATCGGCGGGGACGGATTGGTCAAGCCAAGGCCAACGGGCGACCCCACTGCCCCACCGAGTCCACCCATGCCGCCGCGTTCTTCAGCCTTGCTGCAGCAGATCGGCTTGGATGCTTGCCACATCGGCGCAACCAGCGAGCGCCATCGCGCGGTCGAGTTCTTCGCGCAGAATCTCGAAGCACCTCGCCACGCCAGCAGAACCGCCGCACGCGAGCCCCCACAGCACAGGTCGGCCTACCTGCACAGCCGTTGCACCGATCGCGATCGCGCGCAGCACATCGACTCCGCGCCGGATGCCCCCATCCACGAGCACTGGAACACGGCCGTCCACCGCACGGACCACACCGGGCAGCGCACGCACCGTTGCAGGTGTGCCATCGAGTTGCCGCCCACCATGATTGCTGACGACGATGCCGCGCGCGCCAGCATCGACCGCCCGTCGCGCGTCATCGGCGCGGCAGATGCCCTTCGCATAGACGGGCAACTTCGTCAGTCCGCACGCCCATTCCAGGTCCTTCCATGTCACCGACGGCGAGATCGTCCAGCCAAGCACCTGTGCGATGCCAACGCCCTGCGCGGACTTCCCCCCATCCTGCCCGCGCAGATTGACGACATCCATGCCTGCAGGAATGTGGAATCCACTCGTGATCTCTCGGTGACGAAGACCCCAGACGGGCGTATCCACCGTGAGCTGCAGACCGACAAACCCCGCCGCTTCGGCTCGCGCGATCAGATCGCGTCCGAGCGCACGATCCTGCCCGAGATACACCTGCATCAGCAGCGGGCACCGCGCTGCCGCGGCAATCTCCTCGATCGCGGTTGACGCAAGGGAACTGATCACCATGGGAACGCCTGCGGCTTCACACCCGCGAGCCGTGGCACATTCTCCTTCGATGTGCGCGAGCTTGTGCAGCGCGGTCGGCGCAGCCAGGATCGGCATGCTGCTTGGACGACCGAAGAGCGTGCAAGCGGTCGAACGCTTCGACACATCCACGAGCACACGATGCCAGATGTCGATCTCCGCCCACGCACTCCTGTTCTGCCCAAGCGTTCTTTCGTCACCGGCTCCGCCCACGAAGTAGGCATGCGCCATCTCGCTCAGTCGCGTGCGTGCAACCGACTCCATGTCATCGAGGGACAACAGTCGGCGCAGATCATCGGCGGCGTCGTGTGTGCTCGGTGGCTTCCGCTGCGGAACGGCTTCCGAAAGACCCATGCAGCGAGGATAACGGTCAGCGACGCGCACGGCGCTGCCGGATCGCGAGCGACTCCCGCAGGACCAGAAGAATCCCAGCGGGAATCCACAGCAGCATCCAAGGCAGTGCCGCATGCCACGGCGCCTGCGCAGGCTGCACCAGAAGTACGACCGTGTGCGGCTGCCATCCAGGACCCTCGCGCCGAAGCGTGACCCTCCACTCGCCGGCAAAGGGCAGCGAGGTGATGCAGGTGTGCATCGCACTGCCTGCATCCATCGGCACGAAGACTTCCTCCTGCCAAGCGCCGCCAGCGCCGTCCAGGCGAAGGACCATGCGCTGCGGCATCGCGGCAGGGTCCACCGCATGCAACAGCGTCCACTCCGTGGGCCCCACGGTGGGCGGTGCAGGATTCACCCACAGGACGAAGCGGCCTCCAGCCCACTCGCCGCGGTCCAGGATGGCACCACCATCGGCACACACCAGGCCAGACGGCAACGACGCGCACGCGCACATCAGCAGGACTCGGCGCAGCAGAATCACAGGGCAGTCCCCCGCATCTGCATGGGCTGCATCACGATCCATGTTCCCCATGCCCACAAGCCGATGGCCAGAAGCCACCAGGGCAGACTCGCGCGGATGGGACGGCGTTCGCTTCGCTCCACGCGCTGACGCCAGGCGATCCAACCGCTGCAGAGCAGCCCGCCCTGCAGCAGCAGCAGCTCGATCGGCAGCAGCCATGTCGGCGTGGGAACGCAACACGACTGCGCCCACTGCGGCTGACCGAACCAGTCGATGCCCAGATCAAGCATCGCGCGCTGCGCTGCTGGAATCGCCGTCTGACTGCTCGTCGCGAGATGAAAGGTCCAGTGCACAAGCCACATCATCGCGCCAATGGGGACGAGTGCATGCGCGCCGAGGTTGAAGTTGCCGAGCCATCCACCGCCGCCGAGGCGTGCGCTCGCGGCAGCAGCGATCAGCGCAGCGAAGAGTGGAAGGACGCACACGCCCGTCAACGCCAACGCTCCCTCCACCAGCGTGGGCGATGTCATGTTCCACCGCGCAGACAGGGAGTCCGCCAGATCGAGCCATGGACCCGTCATGGCTGCCGCATTGGTGAACGCGCCAAAGACAAGCACCAGCATCAGCAGGGCCAGGTCGATTCGCCCATCGATGCGTCCAATCGACGAGCCCCACACGGGCGACGCCAGCGAATCGCGGACGCGAATCGGTTGCAACGCCACATTGCCGTGCGGGCACGCATCGGCGCAGTCGAGACAGAACGTGCAGTCGATATTGCCGCGCTTGGCAGGTTGGAACAATTCCAGTTCGCATCCACGCACCGCCACGCGAAGCGGGATCAGTCCACCGCGTGGTTGCGCACCACGAATGCACTCTTGCGTCTCGCAGCTTTGGCAGACATTCTCATCGCGGACGGAAACGCCCAGCGGCGAGAGCGTCGACTGCACCATTTGGAACTGCCCAATCGGACAGACGGACTTGCAGAACGCAGCACCCTTGAAGAGCCCATCCACCACCAGCGCCGCGACGAAGAATCCCAGCAGCACCCACGCTGTTCCCGCGGGCGTTGCCCACAGATCGAACGCCTCGTACACCACGAGCCACACCACCACCAGCCCGGCCGCCACCCACTTGCCGCCAAGCGCGCGCGGCCAACGCAGGCGCGGCGTCCACACGCGGCGCAGGAGATTGCGCGCAGCCACGAGAGGGCATGTCATGCACAGCACATTGCCGCACACGAGCAGCGCAAGCACGGCGATCCCGCGCCAGTGCGTCCAGGGGATCGTTCCCGCCAGATTGGATGGCGCGTCCTGAGGGCCAAGCCACCCGTCCACCATCACCGCCACCGCACTCACGAGGGCCGCCCAACGCAGCGTGCCGCGCGCGCGGCGACTGCGCAGGACGGCACCGATGAACGGCATCCGCAGCAGATCGAACGGCTGGCTTCGAACGGGTGGGCGCCGATGCGAAGCCGGAGCTTCCCTCGCGTCGCCGAGCAGCGCGCGCCGCACGAACAGCACCGCGACGGGCAACATGATGAGTTGCGTTCCAGTCCACATGATGGCACCCGCGAGTTGCTGATCGCGCAACGCAGACCAACCGAGGGCTGTTGCAGTCGGTTCGTACACGGGATACAGCACCCGATCCGAGAAAGTCAGGATCGATGCAAACACCGTGTTCTGGAGGTCGGCTGCCAACACATACGCAATGAACGCCGCGCTCGGCCACACACGCCGCGATGGCCACGGCGCAACAATCGGATACCAGAACAACACGGCGCCCACGATGAACGACGCGTGTTCAACCTTGTGTATCCAGTCCTGCTCCAGCGCAGCCTGGTAGAGCGCGGGCACGTGCCATGCCACGGTGACGATCAGCAGCGCAGTCCAACCCGTGATCGGATGAACGAGCGTCCGCAGCGCGCTGCGACACGCGGCACTGGCGAGGAACGGGCCGAGTGCGCCGCGCCGAACGCGGCTCGGCAGCCCGCGCAGAACAACCATCCCGGCGGATCCGAGCAGCAAGAGGGGAACGGCGACCATCATCAGCAGCCAGTGCTGCAGCATGTGGAACGACAGCAGGAGATGACCGAGGAAATCGATCGGCGAGACAAGGGCTGCGAGCAGGACGCACATGCCCGCTGAGAAGCACCAGGGACGCCAGATGGGGAAGCCTCGGCGACCGACCAAGCCACGCAGGCCGCGCGCATACGCAAGGACCACCGCACCAAGCGGCAGCAGCAACCACGGATCGACATTCCAGCGCGCGGCGCCAGCGAGTGCGTTCACTGGGTTCCAGCCGCCACGGGCGTTGCAACCTCGCCCGGCATCTGCCGCACGGGAAGCGGCAACTGCGCGCCCGGAATCACGGCGGGCGCTTCGAACTCGGGACGCAGGGTGGTCAGGAACGACACGAGCGCGGTCATCTGTGCGCTATCGAGATTGCGCCCGAACGCCGGCATGTTCCCGTCTCCCTGCTGAATCTGCCGCATCAACTGGTCGGCCGTCATCCGCGTGGCAATCGCGTCGAGAGCGGGTCCACGCTCGCCACCGAGCCCATTCAGCGAATGGCAGTTGCGGCACTGCGCAAACTGGAAGACATTTGCCCCCTGCACTTCCAGCGGCGTTCGCCCCGTGAGGAAGTGGCTTGGCGTGGGCAGCGCAGACCAGCCGTCCATCACAGGCGACCAGGGACTCGTCTTGCCCTCCCAGGTGAGCGCCGCGACGGCCATCACGGCGAGCGCGGCGACCAACACCATGCCAGGGCGTCGGCTCGGTGCGCGCTCTCCCGCGTTGGCAAGGAACGGCACGGCAACCAGCACGAGCACACCCACGAGCGGCGCCACCAGCATCACGGCGGTTTCCGATGCCGGCGGAAGCAGGCTGACCGCACCAAAGATCCACAGGAACGGATAGTCGGGTCGCGGGTTCGTATCGATCAGCGTCGGATCAGGTTGCCCGCCGGGACCAAAGGGTCCGTACACCGCGGCAAGCACCACCAGCAGCACCAAGCATGCGCCGCAGAAGACCATGTCTCGCTGCGCAGCGTCGGGATAGAAGGGAACGCCATCCTTCTCCATCCGCTGTTCGTACTCCGCTCGGTAGGTTGCGGGCTCCACCGTTGCGCCCGGCTTCGGCATTTCGCTGATGCCGTTCTTCATGATGAGCGCAAGGTGCAGCCCCACCAGACCGATCGCGGCCCCGGGCAGCACAAACACATGCAGCGCAAAGAATCGGCTAAGCGTTTCACCGCCGATGATCGGGCCACCGAGCAGCAGGCCGCGCACCTGATTGCCGATCAATGGAACGCGATCGGCGATCGACGCGCCGATGCCGAGCCCCCAATAGGCGTCCTGATCCCAGCGCATCACCTGCCCGGTGAATGCGAGCGCGAGCACGGTGAACAACAGGAAGACGCCTGTCACCCAGTTCAGTTCGCGCGGGAACTTGTAGGACGCATGCAGGAACACCTGCAGCATGTGAATCGCCATCATCACGACCATGGCGTTGCTCGACCATCCGTGCAGCGCACGCAGCATCCACCCGAAGGGCACTTGCTGATCGATGTATCGCAGGCTCTCCCACGCCTCCGCCGCGCTCGGCGCGTACAGCGTTGCGAGGCAGACACCAGTCACGATCTGGATCGTGAAGAACATCAGTGTCGCACTCCCGAACACATACCACCACTTCGCGTTGCGCGGCACATGATGCGTCAGCAGAGGCGCGATGAACGCCACGGCACCGGTGCGGGACTCGACCCAGTCGATCGCCACGCCGAACATGCGCGGCGCTTTCATGTGGACTGCTCCAGTCCAGGCAGATGTCCCGCCTCGATCAGCAGATTGCCTCCATCGATCTTCCACGGATACTCGAACAGCCCGCGCGGCGGCGGTCCGGCGGCGCGCGAACCATCCTCGTAGTACGCGCCGCCATGGCACGGACACATGAAGAGCCGCGACTGCGCAAACCAGCGGACGGGACAACCGAGATGCGCACAGTTCACCGCGAAGACCTGGTACTTCCCTGGGCTGATGCAGCGAACCCAGCACGCGGTCTTCGCCGCATCACCATCCGTGGGCTGCCGGATCGGATTGAGGAAAGTCGCAAAGCGTGTCTGCCCGGGCGGAAACGCCTCCGCACTTCCAAGCGACACCCACGCGCTTGCCTGTCGCCGCGCAGGAGCCAGGAGCGTTCCAAGGATCGGCACCGCGGCGATCGCTCCACCGACCCCAAGCAACGCTGCACCGAAGCGGAACATGAACCCGCGCCGGGCGTCGCGACTGCCTCTCTTGTCTGCGCATCCACAGTTGACACAAGGCTTCGAAGCGCCACTGTGTGAGGGTGGTTCGCCAGGTGCGTGCGGACGACTGTCGCTCATGGTTGCATCTCCGACATGCTGCGTGGCCGCTCCGAGGAAAGATAGGCAACGACATCGGCAACTTCCGTCGTGGTCAGTCCGTTCGGACGACCCGGCATCGGCTCGTTCCACGCTGGACTGCCGAGCGCCCTTCGTCCGGCGACCACCGCAGTCCACAGTCCCTGATCGGACACCAGCCGCAAGTACATCGGATCCGTCACACTGCCCGATGATCCATTCGCTCCGTGACACGCCGCACACGCCACATCGAAGATGGCCTTTCCGTTCGTTGCGTTGCCCGCCACGACCGTCCCGGACATCTCGGGCGAACGCACGGCACCGCCACCCCACAACGCTCGCATGCCACGCGTGAGCGCGCTCGCCTGCGACGGGGTGAACGGACCTCCCACCGTTGGACCGAAGGCCGGCATGAGCACGCCCTGACCATGAAGCACCGCTTGCGTGACCTGCTCATCCGTGGCAGCGCGCCAGTAGGCGTTGTCCATCAGCGGAACCGCAGCGCCCTCCGATCCTTGTGCGTGACAGCCGCGGCAACTCGTATTGAATACATGTGCCGTCCACTCGGGCGAACCCTCCTGCGCGACTTGTGCGCTCTCAGGTCGTCCAGGCAATCGGTCGCATGCGCCCGCACTACTCAGGAGCGCGCCACAGAGAGATGGCAGGCTTGCCGCGCGCAGGAGACGGAGCGCGTTCATGCTTCACCCCCGCGTTCAATGCCGAGTCGCTGCGCCAACGATCTCCCACGCATGGCGGGCACACGCGCGCGCGTGCTCGTCCATCCGCCACACACGACTCCGAACGCCACCTGGCTGGCGATGAACCAAGGCCACGAGATGTACTCCTGAAGCGTCGGGTTCACCGTGGCGATGGTCGCCCACACCACACCGCTCATGATGATCGGAATCACGACGGCACCTGCCAGCAGCGGACGGTTTGCCGCAATCGGAAGCGCCGTCGAATAGAGCGCGCCCACCGCGATCGAGAGCAGCACATGGATACCAATCGCAACCGCGAACCAGCCTGCGTGGAACGCCCGCAGTGTTTCGACATCGCTTCCCTCCACACCGGGAATCAGCACCCCGACGAGCAGATTGATGGGCATCCACACGCTGCCCTGCGTCACCACTCCCCATGCACATGCCACGAACGCCATCGCAACGCCGCCGAGCAGTCCTCCCACGATCCCAGCACTCATCGCGTGCACTTCCGCTGGGTAGGCGGGGCGCTCCCGCACTTCGCGCACGGGAACACGGAAGTCCGCCTCCGCAGCGGTCAACGCGCGAGCGGGAATCGCCTCCAGTCGCTCCTGCGGGAACACGTTTCGAAACCACACCACGAGCCCAACCACCAGAATGACGACGCCACACACCAGCACCCAGAAGTTCGTCACGAGCGCAGCGGCAACCAGCGTCACCCCCGCCGCCGTGACCATCGGACCCGACGTGGGCTCTGGGATCGCCCTCCCATACGGCACTTCGTCCGCATCCTGCGGATTGAATGCACTCGCCGTGAACTTGGAAGGGTGTTCTGCCATGGTGTGTCTCAGCGTCCAATCACATACACGGTCACGAAGACGACGATCCACACGGCGTCCACGAAATGCCAGTACCAACTCACCATGTCCACCGCATGCGCATGGGTGGGCCGAACGCGACCGGTGATGCCAAGCAGGAACACGCCCGACAGCATCAGCAGCCCGACGACAACATGCAGCAAGTGCAGTCCGACCAGCGAATAAAAGGAAGTCCCGAAAAGATTGGTCGAGAGGAACAGGCGGTCTTCCGACATCAGCGCGCTCCATTCGCGTGCAGTTCCCGCGACGAAGAATCCGCCGAGCAGCACGGTGCAGAGCAGCCATCCGAGGAAGGAGCCCGTTCTCCCACGCTCCAGTGCACGCACGGCGATCACCACGGTCCATGAGCTCGACAGCAGCGCCACGGAGTTGACGATGACGGGTGCGAGGTCGAGCACCTCCCGGGGCTGCGGACCGTTCGCACTCTTGCCGATGAAGAAGAGGTACGCGACGACAAAGGTCAGGAAGATGCAACTCTCCACCAGGATGAGGCAGATGATCCCGACCTTCGCACGGTCGGGGCGCCACACATGCGGCAGCGGCGGCAACGGCACGGCGATGCGCGTCATCCTCGCGCCTCCGGCGATGGGTCTGGGTCCTGCGGGTTGGCAACATCCCACAGTGGGCGCGCCGACCCGACCGTCGGAATCCGGTCAAAGTTCCAGTCGGGAGGCGGACTGCTCGTTGCCCACTCCAGCGTCCACGCATTCCAAGGATTGTTTCCCGCCGGCTTTCCGCGCAGCAACGAGTGCACGACATTCCAGAGGAACAACGCAATCGCGGCGGCCTGCAGCACCACCCCCGCAGACGAGAGCAGGTTCCACAGGTCGAGCCCACGATCAGGCTGGAAGGTGTAGATGCGGCGCGGCATGCCGAGAATGCCAGACACATGCATCGGCAGGAATGTCAGGTTGAAACCGAGGAACAGGACCCAGAAGAACCAGTGTCCCAGCCGCTCGCTCAGCATCCGTCCCGTCGCCTTTGGGAACCAATAGAAGATCGCGCCGAAGATGCCGAACACCGTTCCGCCGAAGAGCACATAGTGGAAATGGGCCACCACGAAGTAACTGTCGGACAGTTGCCAATCGAATGGCACCACGGCGAGCATGACTCCCGTGAGTCCGCCAAAAGTGAACATGGCGAGGAACCCCGTGGCAAACAGCATCGGGGTCGCGAAGTGGATGCGCCCGCCAACCATCGTTCCCAGCCAGGTGAAGATCTTGATCCCCGTCGGCACTGCGATGAGGAATGTCGACGCCGCAAAGAACGAATTCAGCTCGGGTGAGAGCCCGAGCGCGAACATGTGATGCGCCCAGACTCCCAGCGAAATGAATCCGATCGCTACGGTTGCTGCGACCATCAACGAGTAGCCAAAGACGACCTTGCGACTGAAGACCGGCACGATCTCGTTCAAGAAGCCGAACGCGGGCAGCACCAGG